>CAZYYD010000024.1:0-66888 GCA_964651225.1 uncultured Ignavibacteriaceae bacterium | reverse complement strand
CTCAATCTCAACATCTCAGACTATGCCCTTCCCCCCACTAAAAAGGATGCAACCAGGTAACGCTCTGATTTTGTATCTCCTTTCCTTTTTTTCTATATTTAAACGTGCCAATGAACCTGTCAGAAATACAATATCTCCGGTCATTCCTTCAGAAGAAAGTGAGGGAGAGTGAAAACAAATTTCTTCTTGAAGGATGGCGTCCGCTTCGTGATGCGTTAGAATCGAAATATCACATCGAAATGATTGCCGTTGTACTGCCAGCCCTTGCCAAACCTGAACCTCAACGTATTCTTGCTCTCGCAAAGAAGCGAGGTATTCAGGTGAAAGAGATAAAAGAAGTTCAGATAAAAAAAATTTCAGATACTGTGCATTCTCAGGGTGTTGTTGCTCTTATCCACCAGGAAAGAAAAACCTTTCGGGACGCGGATATTCAATCTGAGGATTTTATCGTGGCTTGTGATCGAATCAATGATCCCGGCAATCTCGGAACTATCCTCAGGACGTGCGATTGGTTCGGGGTTCAAGTTGTCCTCCTCGGTGAAGGGTGTGTCTCTATATACAATGAAAAAGTACTTCGTGCTACTGCAGGGTCTGTTTTCCATTTGAATATTTTTGAACATATAAATCTGGGATCAGTCTGCGAGGACCTTCGGTTCCATGGATTTTCCGTAATTGCTACAGCAATGGAGGGGGAACCGCTGAATGGTTCGACATGGACAAAAAAAAATGTTCTCATTATGGGGAGCGAAGCTCATGGGGTCCATGCTGATCTTGTACAAAAGGCAGGGAGAGTGTTGCATATACCGCGTTTCGGTCAGGCAGAGTCGCTGAATGTGGGAGTCGCATGCGGAATTATTCTTGCTCAATGGCGGAAGAGTTCAATTCGGTAAATTTCCAGTGAATTGTTCTCTTGATTTGAATTCATTGAATTATCTCTTATTTTCTTAACGCAAAAAGGAAAAATATTGGCAGATGTTCAAAGTCAAATTATAGAGGTATGTGTCTTTCGCAGGGGAGAAGGGGCGACGCAATACCTTCTGCTTCAGAGGGCTTCCGGTGAAAAATTGTATCCGAATATTTGGCAAATTGTAACCGGGACAATCAACGCTGGTGAAACCGCTGTAGAAGCTGCACTGCGGGAATTGAAAGAGGAAACTGATCTCACTGTCAGGCGATTTTGGACGGTACCATGGGTGGATTCATATTATGATTCCACGAAGGATGTTATTCAAGCTGTCCCGGTTTTTGCCGCTGAAATAGATCCTGGAAACAGTGTGCGGTTATCTGGAGAGCATCAGAAACACGAGTGGCTGAGCTGTGATGATGCAAAGGATAAGCTTGTATGGCCGGGTCAAAGGATGGTCATAGATGTGGTTCATGAATTTATCTCTTCTCATGCAGAAGCTGCAACATTATTAGAATTGAAGAATGTCAATTTTGGAGGAAAGTCACTGTGAGTTTACTCGTAGTTGGTTCCGTCGCACTCGATACTGTTGAAACCCCTTTTGGTAGTGTGAAAGAAGCGTTGGGAGGATCGGCAGTATATATTTCTACGGCGGCAAGTTATTTTACGACTCCCATTCGTCTGGTGGGTGTGGTGGGCGGTGATTTCTCTGAAGAACATATCAAGTTCATGGAATCTCGTCAAATTGACCTTGATGGACTGCAGATCATTCAAGATGGAAAGACGTTTCGTTGGGGAGGAAGGTACCAATATGATTTAAATGTCCGTGATACACTCTTTACAGAATTAAACGTTTTTAAAAAGTTCGACCCCATCATCCCTGTCGGCTTTAAATCTTCTACATATGTTTGTCTTGGAAATATTGATCCGGTTCTCCAATTGCAGGTGTTGAATCAGATAAAGAAACCCCGCCTTGTGGTTGGTGATACGATGAACTATTGGATCGAGACCAAAAGAGATGAATTAATGGCGACGATGAGATCGATGAATGTCATCATTGTGAATGATTCTGAGGCGCGCTTGCTGACCCAGGAGCCCAATCTCATCAAAGCGGCAAAGAAAATCATCGGCATGGGACCCCATGTCATTATCATCAAGAAAGGTGAGCATGGAGCGATGATGGTGACAGAGGAAACAATATTTAGCGCTCCCGCATATCCGTTAGAAACGATATTTGACCCAACCGGAGCAGGCGATTCTTTCGCCGGTGGATTTATCGGCTGGCTGGCGCGCACTGATGATCTCTCAACAGAAAACCTCAAGCGTGCCGTCATTTATGGAAGTTCCCTTGCTTCTTACTGTGTCGAGAAGTTTAGTGTCGACTGTTTACGCGACTTAAGTAATCTTAAAATTCAAGACCGATTCCACGCGTTCCGGGATTTATCACGTTTTGATGAAAAGTGAATGTTATGAAGCCGTTAGAATGGGTGGACGGCAGACTTCGGTTTCTCGATCAAACAAAACTTCCTCTTGAAGAGTGTTTCTGCGAGACGGACGATGTACATATCGTTGCAGAAGCGATCAAGCGTCTCGCTATTCGCGGAGCACCTTTAATAGGGATTGCTGCCGCCTATGGTATCGCTCTCGCGAGTCTTTCTTTCAAAGATTGCAGCACCACGGATACTCGAAATAGACTTGAGGCAGTATTCATTCTTCTCGCCGCTACTCGACCAACCGCTGTGAATCTCTTTTGGGCTTTAGAACGGCAGCGCGCGATTCTTACGTCTTGGGATTCGAATTCTCTTGAAGCCTTACAGCAATCCTTGTTAGAGGAAGCTTTACGAATTCATCGGGAAGATGAAGCAATGTGTGAACGGATCAGTTCGCTCGGCGCCGAACTCCTTTCATCTTCCTGTACCATCCTTACTCATTGCAATGCGGGAATTCTTGCAACAGGCGGACGAGGAACTGCATTGGGCATCGTAACAAAAGCATGGGAACTTGGAAAGCTCAAACACGTCTATATAGACGAAACACGACCGCTCTTGCAGGGTGCTCGACTCACGTCGTGGGAAATGAACAGGGCAAATATCCCGGCAACATTGATTGCGGATAATACAGCAGCAGTGTTGATGCAGCAGAAAAGAATAGATGTCGTAGTGGTTGGAGCAGATCGAATTACTATGAATGGAGATGTGGCAAATAAAGTCGGAACATATAATGTGGCGGTGTTGGCACATCATCACGGAATTCCCTTTATCGTAGCAGCACCGCTCTCAACAATTGATTTTCAATTGAAGACCGGGAAAGATATTCCTATTGAACAACGGGACGGAAAAGAATTGATACGCATTTTTGACAGATGGATTGCGCCGGAAACGGTAAACATTTATTCTCCAGCCTTTGATGTGACACCGCATGAACTTGTGACGGCAATAGTGACAGATCAGGGGATTGTATATCCGCCGTATTCGATATCGCTTGCTTCAATGCACTCATCGTTGACAAGTATACAGTAAAAGAAAAGAAGTTTATGCTGACAAAGACCGAAGCAATAGTCTTAAAAACGATGAAATATCGTGACACGAGCAAAATTGTCACGTTTTATACCAAGAATTACGGTAAAATTAAAGGACTCGCAAAAGGGGCAAGATCGGCAAAAAATAAATTCGGTGCGGCATTAGAACCAATGTCATATTCGATGCTTGTTCTTTATAAGAAGGAACATCAGGATCTGCATCTCATCTCTCAATGCGATACGATCAATCCGTTCAGAAATCTAGCGGAGGACCTCAGTCGGATGGCGATAGCCATGGCCGTATTAGAGCTGGTTAATCAGGTCGTTCATAATGAAGAACGCAATGAAGGGTTGTTTAATTTGCTTGCCGAAACTCTCAGTGCATTGGATTCCAGTACGAAAAATTACAAAACGTATTTACAGGCATTTCGATTGAGACTTGTGAACCTTTTTGGATTTTCGCCCAATTTGGATTTCTGCGGAGAATGCGGAGAAGCATTGATCATCGGCAATGAAGAAAAAACATTTTCATTCCAAATAGCGCGAGGTGCAGTATTTTGCAGCAGATGCATTCCAGGGGCTGACGCACAAAAAAGTTCCACCAATAGGAATATTATGGTCACATCATTTTCAGCTCCGGCATTGCAGGTTGCGCGTCGACTCGCTGGAGCGCAATTGTCTACCCTGGGAAACCTAGAATGCGATTTTCATATCGGGAACGAAATCGATGAATTGCTGCGTTTATATTTACGATATCACTTTGATGGATTAAAACCATTAAAATCAATTGAACTGTTTCATCAACATAAAATGAATACTGTATAACGGAGGTAACATATGTCAACCAAGTCAATCCTTGCAGCTGTTTTTCTCATAAGTCTCGGTATTATTTTCGGTGTTGTTCTTGTCTCGAGTTTCAAAGGTGTTGACTTCTCATTTGCAGGAGAAGACATAAAGCTAGGTGCTCAACAATCACCGGTGAAACCGAATAGCACACTCCAGGCGTTGAATGAAGCCTTCCATAATGTCGGCAAAACCGTGACTCCATCTGTTGTCTATGTGCAGGTAGAAATGACACCGGAAACGGATGTCCAGGACGATGGCGGGCAATTCTTCCATCGGTTCTTTGGTCCGGATTTTAAATTTGATATACCGAAACGAGGGCCGGAAATTGGAGCAGGATCCGGAGTAATCATTACGTCCAATGGGTATATCCTCACGAATAATCACGTTGTCTCCGGGGCCAAAAAGAATGGCATAAAAATTATCCTTTCAGACACTCGGGAATATAGGGCAAAAGTTATTGGAATGGATAAATACACTGATCTGGCAGTGGTAAAGATCGATGCGGATAACCTGCCGGCCGCAGCACTCGGAAATTCCGATGATGTAGAAGTTGGACATATTGTTTTTGCAATTGGTGCACCGCTTGGTCTGAAGTCAACAATGACGGAGGGAATTGTCAGTGCTCTGGGGAGGAATATTGGAATTATTGGTGATGAATATGGTATTGAGAACTTTATTCAGACAGATGCAGCAGTGAATCCCGGCAATAGCGGCGGACCCTTGGTTGATATCAATGGGCAGGTGATCGGAATCAATTCTGCCATAGCGACGACTAATGCCCGATATCAGGGTTATAGCTTTGCTATTCCCCTCAATCTGGCGAAACAAGTTGCATCCGATATCATCAAATATGGCAAGTTCAGACGCGGGTTCCTTGGCGTTCAAATCAGAGCCGTAGATGCAGTGTATGCAAAAGCAGCAGGCCTCGATAAAACAAGAGGTGTTGCTGTCGAATCAGTAACGAAAGATGCTGCAGCCGATAAGGCTGGTGTCGAAAATGGCGACATTATTCTTACTGTCAACGGAAAAGAAGTCAACTCGACTCAAGCATTACAAACCACTATTGCGAGTATCCATCCCGGCGAGACGGTGACACTCCAAATCTGGAGAGATCGAAAGAACCTTGAGAAAAAAGTCATCCTTGGCTCTCGTGATGAAGATGGGACGGCAGTTGCAGAAAAAGCCAAAAACGAAAAAGACGAATCAGATTCAGATGTTGATGCCGAGAAGGTTGTTTCTGTCAAGGAACTTGGTGTGACAGTGAAAGCGGTCGATGCGAAACTGAAAAAACGGTACGATGTAGACAAAGGAGTGATAATCTCTGATATCGAAGATCTCAGTCAGGCTCAAGAACGTGGTCTCAGAAAGGGCGATATTGTGACGGATGTCGGCGGCCAAAAAATTACCTCCCCGGAACAATTCGAAAAAGCGATAAAAAAAATGAATCCCGGTGATGCGGTGATGATTCGGGTGAAAGGTGAGGATAAGAAGATGCGGTTTGTTCCGATCGAAATGCCTAAGTAAACTCGGCTTTTCCGCTGATAAATCATAAAGCGCAGCTGATGTGGTCAGCTGCGCTTTTGTTTGTACTGTCAATTGAATATCCTTCGAATTTTCACTTTATTTAATAGAAGGGAATTGATTCTTCATTATTCCAGTACGGTTTTTCAAGAAGGAAAGTGAACATTATGGTACGGTACCTGACTGCAGGAGAATCTCACGGAAAAGCACTCGTTGGCATTTTGGAAGGTATGCCGGCGGGAGTCGAAATACGCTCAGACTATATCAATCATCAACTGTGGCGTCGACAGCAAGGGTATGGACGGGGCGGTCGAATGAGGATTGAGACTGATCAGGTAGAAATTCTCTCAGGAGTCCGATTCGGAAAGACTCTCGGCTCTCCAATTGCAGTCGTGATCCAGAACAAAGATTGGCAAAATTGGTCCGATAAGATGTCTATTGAGGGAAATAGTTCAGGAATTAAGAAAATCTCCGTCCCTCGCCCGGGTCATGCAGACTATGCCGGAACAGTGAAGTACGGGTTTGATGATATTCGCAATGTCATCGATCGATCCAGCGCAAGAGAAACCGCTATGCGGGTTGCCCTTTGCTCTATCGTCAGGAAATTCCTTGAAGACAACGGTATCTTTATTGGAAGCTACGTAGTAAGCATAGGATCCGCATCAGTGAAGGATAAAAAGAAGATCGATCAACGAATCGCTTCAATCGTTCATACAGCTTCCTGTGCTGCGTATAAGGTGGCTGAAGAGGCGGATGCATCTGAGGTTCGCATTCTCGATAAATCCGCGTCAATCAGGGCGTTGGCAGAAATAAAAAAAGCAAAAAAGAACGGTGATACGCTTGGTGGTATCTTTGAGGTTATTGTTACTGGTGTACCCGTTGGACTTGGGAGTTATGTCCAATATGATCGTAAACTTGACGGACAACTTGCTCAGGCATTAATGTCAATTCAGGCAATTAAAGGAGTTGAAATTGGTGAAGCCTTTTTGAATGCAACTAAGGTCGGGTCACTAGTCCATGATGAATTTATACTCAAGGAGGGAATTATCGGCCGGAAAACCAACCGGGCGGGTGGAATAGAGGGTAGTATGACTAATGGAGAAATGATAATTCTGAGAGCAGCAATGAAACCAATTGCTACCCTCGCTAGACCATTGAAGTCAGTTGACCTAGCAACAAGGAAGAGCGTGAATTCCCGATATGAGCGCTCAGATGTATGTGCGGTTCCTGCTGCTTCGGTTATTGGTGAAGCAGTGATTGCTCCTGTGCTGGCCAATGCATTTCTAGAGAAATTTGGTGGAGATTCTTTGAGAGAAATTAGAAACAGATTCATTAAAAGGTAGAGATTGCTTTAATCCTTGAAATTCAGCCCAGATTTGGCTCAGCTTCTTGACTCTGGTCGTGGAATAAGCTATATTTTCAATAGAAAGAAGGGAATGCTTCAAGAATAGTTAATAACATAGGTGTCTCCAAAGGAGGTGCGTGGGTCTTCAGTCAATACTATGAAACCGTCGGCGCAAATGGGAAATTGAGCCGAAAAGTGCTTGTGCTCAACCATGATTATGAGCCATTGAGCATCTGTAATGTCAAGAAAGCTATTATTCTCTTGTATTTAGGCAAAGCTGAATTAATCGCAGCGTGCGATGGAAAATGTTTGCGTTCTGTTTACACGTCGATGCCGTATCCGAGCATCGTTCGCCTCTCTGTTTTCGTTCGTGTCCCCTTTAAAAAAATAGTTCTTTCGCGCAAGAATATTTTACGCCGCGATAGCCATCAATGTCAATATTGCGGGAGAATTGATTCGACGCTCACTATTGACCATATCATACCAAAAGCAAAGGGAGGACCCGATACCTGGGAAAACCTTGTCGCGGCTTGTGTGCAGTGTAATAACTCGAAAGGGGATAGAACACCTCATGACGCACAAATGAGGCTTCTCCGAAAACCGATTCGCCCCAACCACGTTATGTTCATCCGACATTTCATTGGTTCTGTGGATGATCATTGGAAACCGTATTTGTTTATGAATTGAGTTTCAGGATCCATGAGCAGATATTCAGCTTGAAAGTGCAAGAAATACTTTTCTTGAATATTGTTGGATTTATTATTTTGATCCCAACGAGGGAGCCTCTGTGAAGCAAAGAATAGAAAGCGGTAAGTATAGTCCGATGGAAACTCATAGACCTTGAATCAGAAGAAAAAAATTATTCTCAGTGGAATGCGCCCTACAGGGAAGCTCCACCTTGGGCATCTCACGGGTGCTTTGGAAAACTGGGTGGCACTACAAGGAGAATATCAGAATTATCATCTCATTGCCGATTACCATGCGTTGACGACGAATCCTGAGACATCAGACATCTATACGAATTCCATTGATATGCTTATCGACTGGCTTTCTGCAGGTCTTGATCCGGTGAAGAGTCCGATGTTCCGTCAATCACAGATCAAAGAACATGCAGAGTTACACCTCCTTTTTTCAATGCTTATCACCACGTCACGCCTCGAAAGAAACCCGACATTAAAAGAACAAGTTCGTGATCTGGCAATCGAAAGTATCGTGTATGGACACCTCGGGTATCCGGTGCTACAGGCAGCGGATATTTTGCTGTATAAGGGCGACGTCGTTCCTGTCGGTGAAGATCAACTACCGCATATAGAGATCACTCGGGAAATTGCCCGGCGATTTAATACTCAATATGCACCTGTCTTCCCGGAACCTGAAGGAAAAATTACTAAATTTCCACGATTACCCGGCCTTGATGGCAAGCGGATGAGTAAGTCCGCTGGAAATACAATCCTTCTTTCAGACCCTCCAGAAACGATCGCAAAAAAGCTGAAATCAGCAATAACGGATCCCCAAAAGGTTCGCAAAGGGGATCCTGGACATCCGGATATATGTCTCGTCTTTGCATATCATAATAAATTTAATCCGAACGAGGTGAGCGGGATTCGTACGAACTGTGAAAGCGGAACTCTCGGTTGTGTTGATTGCAAGATGAATTGTGCGAAAAAGATTACCGAGACGCTCGCACCTCATCGTGATAAACGCTCCTATTACGAAACCCATATGGATGAAGTAAAGAACATTCTTGCTGAAGGAGAGAAAGAGGCGAAATCCATTGCTGTCCAGACAATGCGGGAAGTTCATGAAGCAATGAAGATAGGATAATGAGGAAGTAATGCAATCCAAAAGAGGAAACATAAAATTTCGCACTTCAAAATGCATGGGGTGCAATGTACACAGTTAAACTTCATGACTTTGAAGGCCCGCTGGATCTTCTGTTATTCTTCATCAAGAGAGATGAATTGGATATCTATGATATTCCTATCGCACGGATTACAAAGGAATTCTTGGATTATATGCATTATATACAGCAGCTTGATCTGGAGATAGCCGGAGAATTCCTGGTGATGGCAGCAGAGTTGATGCAAATAAAAGTAAAGATGCTCCTGCCTCCCGAACCAGGAGAGGAAGACGACCTTGATCCTCGAACTTTTTTGGTTCAGCGATTAGTTGAATACAAACGTTTTAAAGAGCTTTCAATAGAATTAAAACGGCAAGAAGAAGAACAGATGAAAGTATCGTATCGCGGGTATCATTCCGCTGATGAACATAGTGCCGCGGAAGAGACCAGTGAAAACAACATCCGCGATGTAACTTTTTTTGATCTCATTGCTTCGTTTAAATTCGCCATGGACCGGATGCCTAAAAAGTTTATTCACGAAATCGTCAAGATAAACGTCACTGTTGAGGAACAGATAGCCTATATTGAAGATTTCTTTTCAAGACGGTCCGAAGGCACCTTTTATGATCTTGTGAAAGAATTCACGGAGAAAATTCGCATCGTTGTCACCTTCTTAGCATTACTCGAGGTGATTCGTGCAAAGAAAATTATTATTCGTCAACTCCATCCCTTCGGTGAGCTTTCCATCATGCGAAACGTAAATTGATGCAAGAGCAAACAACTATAGAAAAACCAGAATTAAGGATTCCCACCACTCTGAAAGCGTTGGTAGAAGCACTAATCTTTGCTGCTCAGGAGCCTCTTTCTCTTAACCAAATTCGTGCAGTGTATCAGGGTGAAGGTGTCCGGAAGGACGAGTCACGTTCAATGGAGCCGGAAACGCTCCGGCGGCTTGTAGCAGATCTGAACAAGGAATACGAAAAAGACCATCGGCCTTTCCGCATCGTTCAGATTGCCGGGGGGTATCAGTTCGCAACATTATCGATCTATGCTGAATGGCTTGGAAAGCTTTACAAAGAACAGGGAAGAAGAAAGCTGTCACAATCAGGAGTTGAAACGCTTGCGATTGTTGCTTATAAGCAGCCAATCACGAAGGCAGAAGTGGAAAAAATCCGTGGTGTCAATTGCGATTATGTCTTGAAGACGCTTCTTGAAAAAGAATTGCTTGCCATTACTGGCCGTGCGGAAAGCGTAGGCCGTCCACTGCTTTATGGAACGACGAAAGAATTCCTCAAACATTTCGGACTCAATGATATTACCGACCTTCCTCGTCCGAGGGAAATCGAAGAAATCCTTGGCGAAAGCCAATTTGAAACTGAACGTAGGATGCTCGAGGCGCAAGCAGGTGCCGAACAGATGAAAAAGGAACAGGACGATTTTAAATCAAGGCTGCCGCATATTCCCCAAAAGAAATCTGGTCTCGATGAGGAAGAAGTCGAGATTGTTCCGCAAACAAAGACTCGAGAGATACGCCTCGTCCCTGCGGAAGATCGTAAACTTCTTGAAGAAACAGACCAGGAGGATATCGAACTCTCTGATGCAGCGAAGAAAAAGGAACCCGAGGATCATCCGGGGGGGGTCATAACAGAAGAACCAGCCATTATGATAGCACCTGATACTCATCTCCGAGAAAAAATTACTGATAAATCTTCACAGATGATTTCGGTAGAGTCCAAACATCAAATAATTCATGGCCTAAAAGAAAAGAATCTTGAACCTTCATCGGCAGAAGGAAAAGAAATCATTAAGGGAGCTCCGTTATCTTCAGATCTAGAAAAAACACGGATTCCAAGAACAGACACGGCAGAAACCGAACCTCAACTAAAGCCAAAACGCTGGCAAGTGTGGAAAGAGAAAATTCAGAGCTTCATCAAGAGACTGTTCGTCTGAACCGTTATCTCGCCATGGCAGGCATTGGCTCGCGTAGGAAGAACGATGAATTAATTCTCTCCGGTGCGGTGAGTATAAATAACCGCGTTGTCCAAGAATTAGGTATCCAGGTGCGCGTCGGCAAGGATAGAGTTTCCATCAATGGCGAGCAGATCAATTTAGAGGAAAAACTTGTTTATATCCTTCTGAATAAGCCGAAAGATGCAATTACAACGCTGAGTGACGAGAAGGGGCGCACTACGGTCATGAAATACGTTCGCGTCAAACAGCGCATTTTCCCGGTAGGAAGGCTGGATAGAAATACAACAGGTGTATTGCTCTTCACCAACGACGGCGATCTGGCCAATGCGCTGATCCATCCAAAGTTTGAAATAGAGAAACTCTATCGAGTGACCTTAGACCGTCAGGTGAGCGACGAAGATTTAAGAAAACTGCGTAAAGGAGTCAAACTCGAGGATGGTCCTGCCAAGGCACAAGCTGCTGAGATTATCGACGGTTCTAAGCGGAAAAAGGTTCTCTTGACACTTCGCGAAGGAAGAAATCGCGAGATACGAAGAATGTTTGAGATTCTTGGGCATGATGTGCGGCAGCTTGATCGTGTTTCATTTGCCGGTCTTACTCCTTTAGGGCTTCCACGCGGTGCATGGAGGTTCCTCAATCGAAACGAAGTAAATTATCTTAAGCAACTCGCCGGGTCAACAAGTAGAAAAGAAATCGATGAGATTTCCTCGCAGTAGCGGTATTCTCCTTCATCCTACATCATTACCGGATTCTTTCGGTTGTGGTGATATCGGTGCAACATCATATCATTTTATCGATTGGCTAGTTGCGGCAGGACAGTCGCTCTGGCAGATGCTCCCATTGGGTCCAACCGGAACAGCTAACTCGCCATACATGTCCCTCTCGGCATTCGCTGGCAATCCAATACTTATTGATATTGAGGAGTTGATATCACATGGATGGTTATTAAAAGAGGAGCTTTCAGAAACTCAAAGTGTTTCCTATTATTGTATTGATTTTGAAGAAGTTAACGCTCTGCGCGTAACAATGTTGAAGAAAGCATCGATTCGATTTTTTAGGGAGGGAAATCAAAAAGATCGAGAAACGTATGAGACATTTTGTTATGATGAAAAGAACTGGTTAAATGACTATGCACTTTTTGAAGCTTTGAATCAACAGTATGAGGGCGAGCAATGGACTTCATGGGATCAGGAATTGTCCTTGCGAAGCCCATATGCCGTGGAAAAAGCTGGTGTTGATCTCCGGGAGCACATAGATTTCATCAAGTTTGTTCAATGGTGCTTTAGCCGCCAATGGATGGCTTTGAAGAAATACGCAAATGAGAGAAACGTAATACTGGTCGGAGATATTCCCATCTTTGTAGCTCATCACAGCTCCGATGTTTGGGCAAATCCTGAGGCGTTCTACCTTGACGACAAGGGGCTGCCTACGGTTGTCGCTGGTGTCCCACCCGACTATTTTAGTAAAACCGGACAGAGATGGGGAAATCCATTGTATCGATGGGATGTAATGAAAAAAGAGAGATACTCATGGTGGACCGAGCGTTTCAAGAAAACATTTGAGTTGTTTGATATCCTTCGCATTGATCATTTCCGCGGATTTGAATCGTATTGGGAAATTCCTGAGGAAGAAGAGACAGCAATAAATGGTAAATGGGTAAAGGGGCCCGGTAAGAATTTTTTCGTTTCAATCCAGCGTAAATTAGGGTCGTTGCCCATCATTGCTGAAGATCTCGGAATCATTACCACGGAAGTCCATGCACTTCGCGAGGAATTGGAATTTCCTGGGATGAAGATCCTTCAATTCGCGTTCAATGGCGGTCCGGAAAACAGTTTTTTACCACATCGTTATAACTCAAACTGTGTCGTGTACACAGGAACGCATGATAATGACACGACTCGCGGTTGGTATGAAAAAGCCTCAGAACATGAACGTGATTTTGTGCGCCGGTACTGTAAGGTAGACGGTCATGAAATTAATTGGGATTTGATCAAACTGGCTCAGCATTCAATTGCAGATCTCACGATCATCCCGTTTCAAGATGTCATCGGACTTGGAAGTGAAGGAAGGATGAATTTCCCCGGAACGGTCGAGGGAAATTGGGAATGGCGTTTTACGTGGGATCAGGTCGGTCCTGGATTATCAAACCGTCTCTACGAATTAACAGCACTCTCTGGACGGTGTAATCCAGACCGGCTTAATCTACTGTAAAAACTTTGATTTCGAGGAAAAATTATGACTGACGAAAAAACAATTCCATCTCACGACCATGAACAGGAAGATTTAAACGTGCTTATGCTTCGACGTCGTGAAGAATTGGATCATCTCATAAAGCTCGACATCAATCCATATCCGTACGAATTTGTTCGGGATGCGTACTCGCATGAGATTATCGCGCAATTCCGAGATGAAGCACCTCGGAGGACTGTCTCTATTGCCGGACGCATCATGTCTATCCGGCGGATGGGGAAGGCCTCGTTTTGTCATGTTCAGGATTCGCAGGGACGCATCCAAGCGTATTTAAAACGCGATGACCTCGGTGTGGCGTATGATGCGTTCAAGTTAATGGATATTGGAGATATCGTCGGAATAAAAGGATTTGTGTTCCGCACGAAGATGGGAGAGGTCTCTGTTCATACTTCAGAGCTCGCACTTCTTTCAAAATCGTTGCGTCCTTTGCCTATTGTAAAAGAAAAGATAGATGATCAGGGGAACAAGGTTATCTATGATCCCTTTTCTGATAAAGAATTGCGGTATCGTCAGCGTTACCTTGATCTTGTTGTGAATTTCGATGGCCGGCAGGTCTTTGTAAAACGTACGAGGATCATAAGTGCCATTCGTAAATTTCTTGATGAATGCGGTTATCTGGAAGTCGAAACACCCGTTCTTCAACCGATCTATGGCGGTGCATCTGCCCGACCATTTATTACCCATCATAATGCATTAGATATGAAATTATATTTACGCATTGCTGATGAATTATATTTGAAACGACTCATCGTGGGTGGCTATGATGGTGTATATGAAATTTCGAAAGATTTTCGAAATGAAGGAATGGACCGGTCGCACAATCCTGAATTTACGATGTTGGAACTTTATGTCGCCTATAGAGATTATCGCTGGATGATGACGCTTGTGGAGGAACTTATCTCAACCGTTGCAACGGTTGTCAACGGGTCGGCAAGAGCAAAATTGGGAAGGCATGAAATTGATTTTACCCCGCCGTGGAAACGTATGACAATGTTCGGAGCTATTCGAGAATATTCAGATAGAGATCTGCGAGGCAAAAATGAAGGGGAACTTAGACAAGTCGCAAAAGAGTTACATATAGAAATTGATCCTAAGATTGGATCGGGCGGTATCATTGATGAAATCTTTGGGGAAAAAGTAGAGCCCCATCTCATCCAACCGACGTTTATCACGGACTATCCGGTTGAAATGTCTCCTCTGGCAAAAAAACATCGCACAGAGCAAGGCCTCGTAGAGCGATTTGAAGCAATTGTAAACGGTCAGGAATTATGTAATGCATTTACAGAATTGAACGATCCAGTCGACCAACGGGCGAGATTTGAAGATCAGATGAAGCTTCGTGCCCGCGGTGATGAAGAAGCGCAAGTACTAGATGAGGATTTTCTTCGCGCACTTGAATATGGTATGCCGCCAACGACAGGTCTCGGAATAGGGATCGATAGACTGACCATGCTCCTGACAGGTCAGGATTCTATTCGGGATGTGATTTTTTTTCCGCAGATGAAACCTGAATAAGAAAATGATGACGTGTGAAATAACCGATGGAATCAGGAATATCAGTAACTCTCTGGAGGGGCAATCGTATTTTCTTTAGAAAGGCATGGTTGCACAGGATTTGATTTCCGGCCTATTTCGTGTACCTTGTTAGTGTCGAGTGATAAAGATTACAAGTATTTTTAATAAGAAATGCTAAATTGAAAATATTGTGTTAACCTTATTAAGGAATATGGTAATGAAAAAGAGGTATTCTGTGGTGACAGTCGCGGCAATCGTTGTCGTGAGCCTATTTGCAGGAATGGGAATCAATAAGCTGATTTCGGCAGATAATATCTATGAACAAATAAAGAAATTTGGGGATGTATTGAGTGCGACAGAGAAATCGTATGTCGATGATGTTGACACCGGTAAGCTTACAGATGCCGCGGTTGTCGGAATGCTGAATACGCTCGATCCGCATTCTGTCTATATCCCTCCCAAACAGTATGAAAAGGTGGTCGAGGACTTTAAAGGCAAATTTGAAGGTGTCGGTATTTCATTCCGTGTGATCAACGATTCAATTACGATCATCGAACCAATTGCAGGCGGTCCATCTGCGCGCATGGGTGTGCTTTCGAATGACCGCATAGTGAAAATCAACGATACTTCTTCTATTAAATGGACGGATCAACAAGTCATGCGCAGCCTTCGTGGACCGAAGGGGACGAAAGCAAAAATTTCAATAGTTCGGCCAAGCGTGAAAGAAATTCTTGAATTCGTCATCATACGTGATGAGATCGCTCTCACGAGTGTCGATGCAGCCATTATGATATCCAAGGAAATTGGATATATCAGGGTAAATCAATTCAAAGAAACGACACACGCTGAGATGGATAAAGCTTTGCAAAAGCTCCAATCAGAGGGAATGGGCAAACTCATTCTGGATCTCCGTGACAATGGCGGAGGATATCTCGAAGAAGCGGTTCGCATGGCAGATCTGTTTCTGGATGGAGGAACACACGATAATCCACATCGAGTAGTATATACAAAAGCGCGAAAACCAGAGTTTGAAGAATCCTATTCTGCAAAGACGGGGGATGCGTATGAAAAGCTTCCCATAATTATTCTTGTGAATAATGCTTCAGCAAGTGCGAGTGAAATCGTCGCAGGAGCAATTCAGGATTGGGACCGCGGTTTAATCGTAGGTGAAACCACATTTGGAAAGGGACTCGTCCAGCGTCAATGGCCGCTCCGTGATGGTTCTGCATTCAGATTGACCGTTGCACGCTACTATACTCCAAGCGGACGCCTCATCCAAAGATCATATCAAGGAAAGGATAAAGACGAATATCAGATGGAAGCTTTCAGGCGAGAGGAACAAGAGGGGGACAATATAGAGCACAAGCATGATGCTGCGCCTGATTCGACGATTCCCATTTTTAAAACAGATGGCGGCCGTACGGTATTGGGCGGCGGAGGCATTACACCGGATTATGTGGTCAAATCCGAAAGAGTCACTGGCTTGGTCCAGACTGTGTGGAGGAAAAACCTCTTCTATGATTTCAGTAAAACCTATATGGAAGGTCCAGGGTTTATCCTTCGCGATAAATACGGCAAGAATTATGAATTCTATAAAACAAAATATACGATATCTGATGAACTTATGGCGGAGTTCCGGACATTCATCGAAACGAAAGAAGTTAAGGTTGACGATAAAGAGTATACGAAGGATATCGATTTTTTAAAAGCCCGATTAAAAGCCCAGATTGCACAGATGATCTTCGGACTCGAAGGATATATTGGCGTTATGATAGGTGTCGACAATCAAGTTCAAAAGGCGTTAACCCTTTTCCCGGAAGCAGCAAAGATTGCCAAGCTGAATTAAAGAGAGGTAAATTAGAATGAACCTTGTGCAGTTCATTTGTGCTGGCGTCTTTGCGTTTTTTCCGGCGTCTATGCTCTATTCTTCAGTATCTATTGCTGATGTCAATCAGGATGAAAGAAATATACTCCGGGTCGGAGAGGAATTGGAGTATAGTGTACATTATTCGTTTTTTAATATTGGTACAATTCGTTTCAATGTTACGGGGAAGGAAGAGCGAAATGGACGTATCGTCTATCGGGCTCAAGCTTTCATGGATTCCAATCCATCGCTGAGCTGGCTTGTCGACCTCCATGTCCGTTTCTTTAGTGATATTGATCAAGAGGCCTTCTCCTATGGATGGATCAGCGAGGACAGTACAAGTAAGAAAGTCTCATATCGCAATATGGTGTTTGATTACACAAATCACAAAATGTACTATGAGTCGGGAATAAAAATTCCCTCAGGCGAGCGAAAATCTATCAGAAAAGATACCATCACCATTATCGAGAGTTGTCAGGATGGTTTGTCACTTTTCTATTATGCCCGTGCGCATGCGCAGGAAAAGAAAAGTGTGAGAATTTCGACGTTCGTGGATACCAACGAAGTAACAACGAATATCAACTTTGGCAAAGAAAATTTAAGCGAAGAAATTGATGCGGTGAAGTATCCCATTGGTGTTGTCAAATTAGATGGACAAGCAAATTTTGTCGGTGTGTTTGGTCTCACCGGTGGATTTGAAGGAGTCTTTAGTCGTGACATTGCGGGCATTCCTATTACTGCGCGTATGAAGGTTATTCTTGGAAGTGTCCGTGTCGAACTGAGGAAATGGAAGCGCGGTGATTGGATGCCGCCCATGGAAGGACCGCAGCAATGAATGGGCTCATGGAGTATCAGGGGACGAAACCGAAAGTGCATTCAGCACAAGATTACGTGTGCTATGCGAGAAACTATAAATTATGAATAACCGGAGAGAGATACGATGAAACTCACATTTTGGGGTGTCCGAGGTTCAATCCCCACTCCTGGCAAACATACAGTACGGTATGGCGGCAATACACCTTGTTTGGAATTGCGGTTGGATGATGATAAGTTAATCATTTTTGATGCAGGAACTGGTATTAGAAGCTTTGGTGATTATCTCATTAATAATGGCGAGTCTGTCAAGGCGCACTTGTTTATTTCCCATCCTCATTGGGATCACATCCAGGGATTTCCATTTTTCAAACCTGCATTTATTCCAGGCAATGATTTGACCATTATCGGCACTGAACGGGCAGAGAAATCGCTGAGTGAAATTATCTCAGAGCAAATGAACCGCATTTATTTCCCGGTCCAGCTCCATGACCTTAAGGCGAAGATTAAATTTGTGCCCATTACAGATGAATGCGAAATGAATGTCCATGATGCCGTGGTGAAAATGATATACGTGAATCACCCCGGCTTCACACTCGGATACCGTGTCGAGTACAAAGGAAAATCGCTCCTGTATATCAGCGATAATGAACCATTCGATAATGCTGCCACAGGATCCATGAGTAATTTTGAGCAGAAAGTAAAAGAAAAATTCTTGACTAGCAGTTCCGGTGATCCGAATCAGCGTATTTTTGATTTTTGTCGAGGTGCAGATATCTTAATACACGACACCACCTATACCCCTGAAGAATATATTGATCGAGTAGGATGGGGTCATTCTGATTATCTCTTTACGCTGCGATTAGCCGCTGAAGCAAATGTACGGCGTTTGTTCCTGTTCCATCATGATCAGAATCATAGCGATGAAAAAGTGGATGACATTTTAAAGAAATGTAAAAAGGAAATCCGAAGCCGCGGATATAAATTCGAGTGTGATGCAGCAATTGAAAATACAACGATTATCATCTAAACTTGACATTCACTGCTGTGGACTGTATATTTGCGTGAGTGTGTAGTGGAAATGTTCAAGGAACGGTCGGGAGAGAACATCTTTTACCGCGCTCATTCGCTCTATGGATAGAAAAAAAATAACGGTGCTGGATATCGGAAAAGGTAGAACACATCCCCCCACCCACACAATTCGAAGATACAACGTGGAGCAGTCGGGGCTGTTCATTCTCTTGGCAGATTACACATGAAATTTAAATTCAAGAAAAAAGATATCGACAAACTGGCTCAGGTGCTGGGAATCAAACCAAAACATGTTGGGAATAGTGTGCGTTTTGAGATTGAGAACGAGGATCATCGACGTAAGCTGGCACTCGAGATATATTCCAACATTGATATCGGCAGCCGGAAAGGAAACCTCATTTCCGTCTATACGGCTGCTGCACATCTGCAATTGCATTTTTGTACAGGATTTGTTGTCAGCAAAATGCTGGGTGAAATCACGTTTGTAGGTGAAGCGAATGGAAAACTTTCCGGTTTGACTATTGAACGTGAAGGAGGATGTTCCTTGTATGCGAATGTTGATCGGAATATCCTTTCAGGTGATTTTACCACGTTAGGGCCAGAAGTAATGCTCTCAGGCATAGCATTGTCATTAACCGAATCGATTCTCCCGCCGCATCGCCAGACGCGTGCTTCGGCACAGGTGCGTGGGGGAAGTCAGAAGCGGAGATGACGTGACGAATGATTCTCATTTTCACCAACCACCCATATCTGAGATTTCCCAGTCCGAATATTCGTCGAGCATTGCATGTTGTACAAAGAGAAGAAGGGAAAGATCTGCCGGCGCTCGCAGTCATCTGTACAACGAATAAGTTCATTCGAAAAATCAATAGAAAATTCCTCGCTCATGATTATGCGACTGATGTGATCGCATTCCCTTTAGGAGATGATGGAGGTGTTGGAGCGGAAATTTATATCAATCTTGATGCAGCACGTTTACAGGCTCGCCTGTATGGTGTGACATATACAGAGGAAGTGACTCGGCTCATAATTCATGCTGCACTTCATGTATTCGGGTATAGCGATAACACAACACACAAGAAGAAAATCATGGAGGCACGGGAGGAAACATATATCGCATTAATGCGTCAAAAGAAAAGGAAATAGCTTCATGCACGAACGGATTGTCGAAATAATACTTTTTCTTGTTAATGAACTTCGATCAAATAAACGTCTCAATGATGTAGATGTGAATGTACTGACACGCGATGGGTATACACAAAATGAAATATCCTCTGCATTTTCATGGTTATTCGAACGTATTTCTCTTGGTCAGCCATTGACAGACACCACCGGCGGATCCAGCACATCACACCGCATGTTGAACGATGCCGAAAAAATGATTCTCGATGCACATGCATACGGTTATTTGATTCAATGCCAACAGCTCGGACTTTTAGCCAATACCGATGTTGAGGCGATTATCGAACGGATCATGATGGCAGGGTTTGCCGCTATCGGCTTATCGGAGATGAAATCCATTGTTGCGGGATTCATTTTCGACAGGGACAACAGCAATGGCCAGATCTCACTAGGTATGAATGACACAATTCACTGAAGAATGGGAAGTATGGAAAAATCACTGATAATTGTGGAATCACCAGCAAAAGCAAAAACCATCAACAAATTTTTGGGAAAGGAATATATCGTTGAAGCATCAGTCGGCCATATTAAAAACCTTCCTAAAAGCAAGCTCAGTGTTGATATCGACAATGATTTCTCTGTCGTCTACGAGACCATAGCGGGGAAAGAAGACGTCGTAAGTCGAATCAAAGAGAAAGCATCAAAAGCAAAGGCAGTGTTCATTGCGACCGATCCGGACCGAGAGGGAGAGGCGATCGCGGCGCATATTGCTGAAGAAATAAAGGATGCTAATAAACATATTCGTCGTGTACTCTTTCATGAAATCACGGAGAGCGGTGTCAAAGAAGGAATGGCGCATCCAAAAAAGATTGATGAGCATATGGTGATGTCGCAGCAGGCCCGGCGAGCAATGGATCGAATCGTGGGATATAAAGTAACGCCGTTTGTCTGGAAAACGATGTATTATGGCCTTTCGGCAGGACGTGTTCAATCTGTTGCTTTACGACTGATTTGTGAGAGGGAGGCCTCGATTAAAAAATTTATTCCCGAAGAATATTGGTCCTTAACAGCGGAATTTACAACGTTACGGGATGAAAAATTCCTTGCGAAGCTTGTCAAGGTTGAGGGTGGCGATCCACGCATTCCGGATGAGACGACAACCAATGGGTACATCGCTGACATCCAGAAACAAGAATACAGCATAACGAATGTTGCCCGAAGGCCGGTGAAAAGGAATTCACCTCCTCCCTTTATCACCTCCACGCTGCAGCAGGAAGCGGCAAAACGGCTCCGCATGTCGTCAAAAAGAACCATGATGTTAGCACAAAAATTGTATGAAGGTCAGGAAATCGGTGAAGAAGGTTTAACTGGCCTGATCACCTATATGCGTACTGATTCGACACGTCTCAGCGAAGAAGCAGTTGCCCATGTGAGAGAGTATATTTATGAAAATTATGGCAAAGAATATTTGCCGAAAGAACCAAAACTCTTCAAGAAAGGAAAGGCGTCGCAGGATGCACACGAGGCGATTCGCCCGACATCGATTAAATTGACACCGAAGATCGTGAAGAAGTACCTTGATAAGGATATGTTTGCATTATATGAACTGATATGGAATCGGTTCCTCGCATGCCAAATGGCACCTGCAGAATTCGAACAATTGACAATCGAAGTGACGGGGGGAGATTATCTTTTTCGGGCAAGCGATCAGCAGCCGACGTTCCGTGGCTTTCTTCAGGTGTATGATGACATTGCAGAAGAAAATGTTGGGGACCTGGACGTTGAAGATCCGACCTCAAAACTTCCAGCGAATCTTACGAAGGGTCAACCAGCACAATTGAGCAACCTTATACCATTGCAGCATTTCACAAAACCCCCCGGCCGCTATACCGAAGCAAGTTTGGTTAAAGAATTGGAATCCCTGGGCATTGGTCGTCCTAGTACATATGCCATGATCGTTTCAACGGTGATTGATCGAAAATATGTTGAACAAAAAGAACGGAAATTATACGCGAATGACCTTGGCATGCAAGTGAACACACTGCTTGTGGGCAATTTCCCCGATATATTTAATGTGCAGTTCACGGCAAAGATGGAAGAAGAGCTAGACACGATTGCCTCGAGAAAGCAGAAGTACATCGATGTGATGAAGGATTTTTATGGTCCATTCCATCGTGCCGTTGAGAAAGCATCGGGATTAGCCTCTGCGATTAAGAAATCATTGCAGGAGACAACAGAGGAGCCCTGTGAACTCTGCGGAAAACCCTTGGTGATTAAATGGGGGAGGAATGGAAGGTTTATGGCATGTTCGGGGTACCCAACCTGCAAGATGACCAAGCCTCTTCCCGAAGACGCGGAGAAACATCAACATGTGATTGGTGGGAAATGTGATCTCTGCGACGGGGATATGATTGTCAAAGGTGGAAAGTTCGGGGCGTTTCTTGGGTGTACAAATTATCCAACCTGTAAAAATACAAAGCCGATTTCTATGGGTATCAAATGTCCAAAATGTAAGGAAGGCGATCTCATTGAGCGGAAGACAAAAAAGGGGAAACGGACATTTTATGGATGTTCAAAATATCCCAATTGTGATTTTGCGTCGTGGGATAAACCGGTCGCTCAACCATGTCCATTCTGTCAAAATGAATTTATCGTCACAAAGTATTCTCAGGCGAAAGGTGAATATTTGATCTGTCCAGCTTGTAAGCAAGAAGTGGAACAATCAGAAGTTGCCGCGACCGCCTGATCTCCGTCGAATATGCGAACATACGATCATGGAAAAACTCGTCAGAAAATTCCTGGAATATTTAGAAGTTGAGCGCAATTATTCTCCTCATACGATCCTGTCGTATGAAACAGATTTGATGAATCTGATAAAATTTTTACAAGTTGAAGGAATAACATCAATCGTCAAGGTGGAGAAAAATGTGTTGAGAGCGTATATAGGTTCTTTGCTCGATAAAGGGTACAGCCAAAAAAGTGTTGCTCGAAAAATTGCTTCAATTCGATCTTTTTTCAAATATCTCTACAAACAAAAAATTAAGGAAGGAAATCCTGCATTGGTTTTGATCACACCAAAAGCAGGAAAGCACCTTCCAGCCTTTTTAGATGAACATACGGTGAACCATCTTCTTGAACTTCCTGATACGTCATCGTTGCTGGGTAAGCGAGATCGGGCAGTGCTGGAACTCTTCTATGGGACAGGTATTCGACTTAGTGAATTGATAGGACTTAATGTCGGCGACATTAGGCAAGATGAAGGGTTGATCAAGGTAACAGGGAAAGGACGCAAAGAACGCATCATTCCCATGGGCAGACAAGCGTTGGCTTCGGTTAAAGAATACCTTAAAGCGCAAAGGGATATTCACTTGTCAGGGACCAGGAGCGATAAAGGACGCCCTCTGTTTTTAAGCGCAAGAGGTCAAAGGCTCTACCCCCAGGCAATCGGGAGACTGGTAAAGAAGTATATCGGGGCAGTCTCGGAAATTGAGAAAAAGAGCCCGCACGTCTTGCGGCACTCCTTTGCTACGCATATGCTGAACCATGGTGCTGATTTACGCGCTCTAAAAGAATTGCTCGGCCATGAAAGTCTATCGACGACACAGGTGTATACGCATGTCTCGTCATCTCGGATGAAAAAAGCCTACGAGGATGCACATCCAAAAGCATAATCAACAAAGACCCGTTTGTCTATCAATAACATGACATGGAAGGAGGATACACATGAACATAAAAGTCACATCAAGGCATTTTAAATCTCATGATTCGCTTTCGGAATATGCACTGAGATCAATAGAAGAATTATCGCACTTCTATGATGGCATAATAAAATCAGATGTGATATTTTCATATGAGAAGTCGCGGAATAGTGTGAAGATTGCGGAAATCACGTTGACGGTTTATGGTAACGTTTTGACGGGCATCGGAAAGAGTGAAGACTATGAAAAATCCATCGATATGGCAATTTCGAAATTAAAAACCAGATTAAAGAAGTACAAAGAGAAGCTTCATGCAAAAGACAGAAAAGGGGTCAGGGAAATACGATCAAAAGAATAATAACCCCAAGAGGCGAGTCATGACACCGGAACATAGTAAAGAAAATCAAAAAAATTGTATTACCGTTGGATTTTTATTTGAAGTGAACAAGAAGCGTCTCAAATTAGAGACGGCAAATGGAGGAATCGGATTTGACCGGGAAATCCGGGACAAGAATATTCATCGGCCTGGTTTGGCACTGGCAGGATATGTAGAATTGTTTACCTATAACCGTGTCCAAATTTTTGGTAATACGGAAATACGCTATCTTAATCATCTCACGTTGGAAGAGCGGATTAAAGCATTCAAAACAATTTTTCAATTTGATTTGCCGTGTATTTTTGTCACAAGTGAGAATAAACTGGATGATGAACTTATCGCTATTGCATCAGACCACCAAATATCAATCATTTTGACCCCGCTTGAAACAACAAAACTTGTTTACTTTATAAGCGATTTTCTCGATGACCATTTTGCCCCTCAAACTGTTCTCCATGGATCGTTCATGGATGTCTATGGTGTCGGTGTACTCATTACTGGACGTTCCGGTATCGGAAAAAGTGAAATTGCATTGGATCTCATTGAACGAGGCCATCGCCTCGTAGCTGATGACGTTGTTATGGTAACTCGAAAAGGGGAAGGGATCTTACTTGGTGCGGGTTCGGATGTGGTGAAGCATTATATGGAAATTCGTGGACTTGGATTGATCGATGTACGTTCCATTTTTGGCATTCGTGCCATTCGTTTCCAAAAACGTGTTGAGGTTATTGTCGAGCTCCAGGAATGGAGGAATGACATTGAATATACTCGTACAGGGTTAGACAGTGAAGATATTTCTATTTTAGGTGTCAATCTCCCACACATCAAACTTCCAATCTTCCCGGGGAAAAATGTGACAGTGATTGTAGAAGTGATTGCCCTTGATTATTTGCTGAAACATTATGGATATGACGCTGCAAAGGAATTTGCGAAACATTTAGACTCGGCTATTGCTGAGAAAACCAAAGAAAAACGGGCAATTAATTATTTTGAGCATGATTTCGAATAAGGAGAAGACGATTCTTGACAAAGAATCGATAATTTCCTATTTTCTCCCAGCAGTCATTCGAATTGGAATACATGAGTAAAACAAAACTTTATCATTTCTCGCCGGAATTATTAAGCTTCCATGAAGCGCGATGGACCCGGACGCGATTGATTCTGACAGGGATCATCGTTGGCGGAGTGGCACTGTGGTCCCTCATACTCGTTAATCAACAATACGGTAATGTTCTGGGATTGGGATTTATCCAGCAAAATGCTTTGGTGAATGAAAATAGAGTATTACAAAATCAGCTTCTCTATTTCACGCGGCGTCTTGATGTTATTCAAAAGAAACTAAATCTAATAGGCGATAAAGGGAATGAAATGCGTCTGCTTGCAGATCTTCCAAAGTTGGACGAAGATCTACGGAAAGCTGGAACAGGTGGGACTGAAGAACGTATTGATTTTACCGGATCCTCAAGTGTGAATAGCCTTCTCAATAATTTGCGCACCACGGCATCGCAAGCTGAACGGGAATTACATTTACAAGCTGTAAGCTACGAAGAAATCGAAAGAAGGTACGATCAGAATAAAGTTCGTTTCTCTCATCTTCCTGCAATAAAACCGATGGATGGCTTTTACTCAAAGCATGATTTTGGAATGCGTCTTCATCCTATCCTCAATATTTTTCGGAAACATGAAGGTATTGATATTATTAACGAGACAGGGACGTCGATCTTTGCATCTGCTGAGGGCATTGTTGAATTCACCGGACGCCAGGGCGGATATGGATTGGCACTTGAGATCAACCACGGTTATTCATTTAAAACGTTATATGGGCATCTTTCAAAAACATTCGTTCATGAAGGTCAGCATGTAAAACGGGGAGATTTGATAGCGCGAAGTGGTAATACAGGTCTCTCCAATGGTCCGCATTTACACTATGAAGTACGGTTGAATGGCGTCGCACAAAATCCAACCGATTATTTTTTCGATGATGTACGGGCGAGTGATTTTCAGAAATAACTACTTTTTGGTAATTGAAGGGATAGAGAAATTATGATTTGGACCATCGAGCTTGCGATATATCTGGATGATGCTCCATGGCCTGCGACAAAGGAAGAATTGATCGATTACGCAGTTCGAACGGGCGCTCCGACACAGGTAATCCAAAATCTGGAAGAACTAGAGGATTCAGACGAGCCATACGAAAGTATAGAGGAAATCTGGCCAGACTATCCAACAGACGAAGATTTCTTCTTCGAAGACGAGAAAGAATATTAGAAACACAATATCATTGTTGAGACATCAGGGTACCTCGGGATTGGTTGTAATAAGTAAGGCCCAGCAATTTCCTGCTGGGTTTTTTTATTTCTGAATGTTCATGCGAATATATGTTCCCTCCATAGTTCTTGCACTCTTGTCTGTGTCACTGTTACATGCACAGCCATCCGGACAACGATATGAAGTTGGTAAGCTCAACGTTGTGGGTAATGAAGAACTCACCACGGATCAACTCTTGAGTGTGATTCAAACGCGTGAGACCCCTTGGGTCGTCTGGAAATGGATCTATCATAGATTTGATAAAGAAATCCTGGGTGGGCAAAAGCCAGAATACTTCGATCCAATTACATTTGCCGCAGATTACAGGGAGCTGAAACGGTATTATGCAGAGAATGGTTTTATCCATTCAAAGGTAGATACGACGATGATGTTTTTCTCTGATAAAGTGAATATCACATTGATCATCACCGAAGGACGACGTTCACACCTGGACACGGTTCGCTATGTTGGATTTGAAGCTCTGCCATCAGATGTGCAAGCAGAGCTTTTGGCAAATGGACAGATCAAGGTGGGGGATCCCTATATTCTCAACAAGGTAGAAGCAGAATTCAGACGTATTGTGGGTAGTCTTGCAAACAATGGATATGTGAATGCAAAAGTTGTTTCCTCTGAGGCTCGGCACTATGCATCGTCGGACAACTTTTCAATAGTATTTATTTTTAACCCTGGAAAGCGATATACATTTGGTACGTTGAGCGTTGAACAAGACACGACGACATCGCAGTGGATTGACTCGGCAATTGTCTTCAGGCATATTGATTTTGCAGAGGGGGAATTTTATAGTGAAGAGAAAAAAATTGAAAGTGAACGTAATTTGAATCGGCTTGGCATTTTCGAGGCAACAAAAATAGAAAATGCTATTCCAAGTATTTCCTCGGATATTACTCAGATTCCAGTACGTATTCTTGTTCGGGCACGGTCATTTCAAGAACTCACTCCGGAAGTTGGTGTGAACGACGAAAATAATGCGTTTAACGTTTCGTTCGGTATTGGGTACAATCATCGGAATTTTTTTGGCGGTGCACGGAATTTTTCCACGCGGCTTCGTCTTAATCTCCAGCCGCTGGGGTTACAATCCTTGTTTACCGGGTATGCACTGAGAGATAGCTCGCTTGTCTCAAGAGTGGATTTTACAGTGCAGCTTACTCAACCCTATTTCTTTAATAACAAGACGAGCATCAGTGTCGCCTTATCTGCGATGGTGGATAAACAAGCTACTTACTATATTCCAAGTCTCAGCAGCCGCATTGGTACACAATCACAAACAGCACTGCACAGCAAACTTTTCGTTGATTGGAATCTTCAACTCAGCGATCCAAAAACTGTCGGGGTACAGCAGGATTCGGCATTTATTGCGATAATAAAAAATTTAGGATTTGAAAAACAGTTCAACTCGTTTATAACGATAACATTACAGAGGGATAAGCGCAATGATATCTTTTATCCTTCGGAGGGGACATTTCAATCCGTTACACTTGAAGAAGGAGGCCTCTTTCCAAGATATTTCGGCAACACACTGGGGGTTGAACTTCCATATTCCCAATATGTAAAATTGACGTTTATTGAACAGTGGTATTGGGATCCTGGTGCAAAGCGTGATTATATTTGGGCAACACGTTGGCGCGTTGGAGCGGCACTTCTCTATGGCGATTCACCGTTGAAAGTTCTTCCTCTCACGCAACGGTTTTATTCCGGTGGAAGTGGAAGCGTCCGCGGATGGTCAGCTCGGAACCTTGGCATCGGCATAGATAAAAGTCAAGGTGGTGATGCATTCTTTGAAGGAAATTTGGAGGCACGATGGAATCTCTTGGAAGGGGCTGGGACAATTCTCGAAAAAATATCACTGGTATTCTTCTATGATTGTGGTAATGTCTGGGCTGCACCAGAAAAAATGAGATTATCTGAGGTTGCGATGGCATTCGGATTTGGCATTCGATATAATACAATAGCAGGACCAATTCGAATCGATTTCGGGATGAAATTGTACGATCCTGATAATCAGATTTGGATTACAAGGAAGAGATTTTTTCCTGAGACCTTTACCCAGGGTGTACTCCACTTGGGGGTCGGTCATACCTTCTAAGGCAAATCTTCTATGAGTTGGTCATCCATCGTTGGACAAGAGAGGGTAAAGACCTTACTGAAGAGAATAGTGAAGAGCGGTCAGATTGCTCATGCGTATCTTTTCTATGGACCGGAAGGAATAGGAAAAGATGCACTTGCTCTAGAATTTGCTCGAACACTTATCTGCCGCACAGGTGGATCGGAGTCGTGTGGTATCTGCCAGAATTGCCGGCGCATGGATTCATTCCAGCATCCCAATATTAAGCTTGTCTTCGCCCTTCCTGTAGGAAAAGGTGAAAAGAACGGCGACGATCCGGTTGCCGTTCTTTCGGAACCCCAGGTTGCTGAAGTGAGAGAACATCTCCATCAAAAGGCGCTCGATCCGTATCATCGAATCGCAATAACAAAAGCACATTTCATAAAAATCAACAGCGTGCGTGGGGTGAAGCGGGAAGCTTCCATGAGCAGAACCGAGGAGGGGAAGAAAATATTCGTTATCCTCAATGCAGATATGATGAATGCAGAAGCCAGTAATTCTCTTTTAAAAACGCTTGAAGAACCATTATCCGGGACGGTGCTTCTCTTAACAACTTCTGCAAAAGATAAATTGCTGCCAACCATCGTTTCTCGATGTCAACTTATTCAATGTGATCCGCTCTCTGATGCGGAGATAGAAGATGCACTCGTCGTACGAGAGGGGATTGAACGTGCTCTCGCAAGAATCATTGGACAACTAGCCCATGGAAGCTATATATCCGCACGCAGGTTGTGCTCATTGGATATGGCCAATGAGCGCAACGAAGTTGTGGAATTTATGCGCCTCATTTTAAAGAAGAACAAAATACCTCTTCTTGATGCCATCGATGAGCTTGCATCTTCGACAGATCGCATCGGCATTGAACGATGGTTTCAATCTCTCCAATCCTGGATTCGGGATGCAATGCTTTTACAGCACAACATACAGTCGCCGCTGAAAGAGGATGATAGGCAAAGCATGGAAAACTTTGTGGGAAAGTTTACGCATGCAAATCTCAGCAATGCTCTCCACGTTATCGAGGAGGCAATTGCTCATCTAGACAAAAATGTCTATCTTCCTCTTATTCTTACAACACTGACAATAGAACTGCGAAAATCGATGACAGAAACGGCAGCATCATGAAGTTACCATCTCGGCGAATTCTTATTACTGCGGCATTGCCGTATGCAAATGGCTATCTGCATCTTGGCCATTTGGCAGGCGCGTATTTACCTGCAGATATCTATGCGAGATACCAGCGATTAAAAAAAAGAGATGTGCTTTTTCTGTGCGGTTCAGATGAGCATGGAGTTGCAATAACAGTCTCGGCTGAGAAGGAAAAAGCAACACCTCAAACCATCATTGATCGATACCATCCTGCGAATAAAGCAGCATTTGAAGCCTTTGAAATGAGTTTCGATAATTATTCAAGGACATCTCTACCGGTACATCACCAGACGGCAAAAGAATTTTTTTCTGAATTTCACCAGCGTGGTATTGTCGTTAACAAAAAGGAGTTCCAACTTTATTGCGAAAATAATCAGATGTTTCTTGCCGATCGCTATGTAGAAGGAACCTGTCCCAACTGTAAATCAACCCAGGCTCGCGGAGACCAGTGTGAAAATTGCGGCTCTTGGCTCAATCAAACAGAGCTGATCAATCCTACCTGTAAACTTTGCGGCACAACACCTGTTGTTCGAGAAACGATGCATTGGTACTTCCCGCTGGGGAAGTATCAACAGCGGCTTGAAGCGTATATTGAAGAACGAAACAAGCGAGACGGATGGAAGGACAATGTTCTTCGATATTGTGAAGGCTGGTTTAAGAATGGTCTGGAAGACCGCGCTGTCACTCGAGATCTCAACTGGGGTGTCCATGTTCCGGTCGCGGGATATGAAGATAAAGTCATCTATGTGTGGTTTGATGCTGTGTTAGGTTACATCTCGTCAGCAAAAGAATGGGCGGTAGTGCACAATCGTCCGGAAGAGTGGAAAAAGTATTGGCAGCAGAACGATACGAAATATGTGGCATTCATCGGAAAAGATAATGTCGTTTTTCATTGCATTGTATTTCCGGCTATGCTCATGGCCTGGAATGATGCCCATGACGAAAAATATGTTCTTCCGGAGAATGTTCCGGCAAACGAATTCCTGAATTTTGAAGGGCAGAAATTTTCCAAGAGCCGTGGCTGGGGCATCGACGTGCAGGATTTCATAAAGTTCTTCCCTGCCGATTTGCTGCGATATGCTTTAGCAGTGAATTTGCCGGAAACCCGCGATAGTGATTTTTATCTAAAAGATTTTCAGGCAAGGATCAACAATGAACTGGCTGATATTGCCGGAAATTTTGTTCATCGTACGTTGGCTTTCACGGAGAAAAACTTTCAAGGGAAAGTGCCACACCGTGGAACATTGTCGGTTCAAGACGAAGAAATGCTGAAAGCTCTGAACCGGGCTCCGGTCACGATCGGAGACTTGTATGAACGGTATCGTTTTCGCGAGGGACTGATGGAAGTAATGAACCTCGCCCGATCAGCGAATAAGTACTTTAATGATAATGAACCCTGGAAAACCTTCAAGTCTAATCCAGAACGCTGTGCCACTACGCTGTACTGTGCGGTTCAAGTGGTGCGTTCGCTGGCTATTTTACTGGAACCGATCGTTCCAGCTACTTCAGGAAAAATATGGAAACTTTTAAACAGTACTTCAGCGCTGAATGAGGACGGCTGGGATTCTGCATCAGAAACCCGTATGAACGAAGGACATCAATTGAATAAACCAGAGATACTTATCAAGAAGATCGAAGACGAACAAATTGATGAGATAGTGAAATTCCTCGAAGGCGGAGAGACATCTTCTCCTGCAGCGACAATGGCACCTCTTAAATCAACGATAACAATTGATGATTTCAAGAAAATCGACCTTCGTGTTGCACGAGTTGTGGAGGCGGTAAAAGTTCCAAAGTCGGAAAAACTTCTTCAGCTCCAAGTTGAGATTGGCGGAGAAAAACGCCAATTGATCGCTGGTATCGCACACCATTACAAACCAGAAGAACTTCTTGGAAAACAGATTATTATCGTCGCGAATCTCCAGCCTGCAAAAGTAATGGGCCAGGAGTCGCAGGGAATGCTTCTTGCAGCAAGCGATGAGTCCGGTAAGCTGACACTGGTTGGCGTGCAGTCAGAAATATCATCCGGTGCAGCAGTGAAGTGACAACTCAGACCAGAGTGATCTATCTTAAGGCACGATGAATTGCAGTAAAGGAACGGAATATCGGTGCAAAAGATACACAGTATAGCGCGGTTCATAAAAATTGAACATACACTTTTTTCTCTCCCATTGATTTTCAGTGGCGTATTCCTTGCTTCAAAAGAACCCCCAGCTCTAGCAAGTATTCTTTTGATCCTTCTTGGTGCGACAGGTGCACGCACAGCCGCTCTTGCGCTCAACAGAATTATCGATCGTGAAATTGATAAACGAAATATCCGGACACTTGGCAGAGAATTACCAAGTGGCAGGATGTCCCTGAGCGATGCGGTTATCATACTCCTTGCTGGGTTAGGCCTCTATTTTATCAGTGCAGCGCTGATCTCGCCGTTTTGCCTGATGCTGGCTCCGTTACCCCTTTTCATCTTTACCATTTATCCATATATGAAACGATTTACCTCCTATGCACATTTCGGAGTCGGTCTTGGACTTTCGATGGCTCCGTTGGGCGGATGGTTTGCAGTAAAATGCTCATTCCATGATATTTTGCCGGGGCTGTTGCTTTCGCTTTTTACACTTCTCTGGGTTACAGGATTTGACATTATCTACTCGACGCTGGATGAGGCATTTGATCGAGGTGAAAATCTATTTTCTTTCAGCTCGCAGTTTGGTAAAAGAAAAGCTTTGCATTTCTCAGGGATCCTCCATGGGGCGGCATTTGTCGTTCTTGTTCTGTTATTCTTCATTCAGATTCGTGCTCTTGCAGCACTCCCGTTTTTGCTTGTATCAGGGTATTTACTCTATCTCGAACAAAAAAAATCCCAAGATGTGGAATTAGCATTTTTTAAAATAAATGCGATCTTAGGATTTGCTATTCTTGCTATGGTTGTTGTCGGAGTCTATTTCCCATGAGAATTGTTGTCGGTATCACCGGATCTTCCGGGGCCGTATATGCACGAGAATTTTTAAAACAATGCAAGGCTGATATGTTTCTTATTGTCAGCAAGTGGGGGAAAGTATTATTAAAAGATGAACTTGGCATCAGTGATCATGATTTAGCACCATATATCAAGCGGCAATTTTCAGATGATGATCTTACAGCGCCTACGGCTTCAGGTACAAACGATTTCGATGCGTTTGTTATTTTGCCGTGTTCGACCTCAACGCTCGGTAAAATCGCATCTGGTATCGGTGATACACTTATCACAAGGACAGCACAAGTGGCATTGAAAGAGCGCTATCCGCTTGTCCTCTGTGTGCGTGAGACACCGCTTTCGACCATTACGTTGGAGCAATGCGCTCGACTGTCTCGCGATGGAGTCGTAATCATGCCGATCTCACCGCCGATGTATTTTTTGCCAAAATCAGTAGAGGAGTATATTAGTGCATTCGTCGAGAAAGTGTTCGGCGTGCTTGGTCTCACGACCACACCTGGATGGCGGGCAGAGGAGTTGGAGTAACATTGGCGTATGAAATTCCCAGCATTAAAAGAGTTTGTGGAATATCTAGAATCCGTCGGCGAGTTAAAGCGTATCAGCGCTGAGGTTGATCCCTTTCTTGAAGTAACAGAAATTGCGTCACGTGCTCTGCGGGAAAAGAAGCCAGCGTTGCTCTTTGAAAAAGTAAAAGGATCGACCTTTCCATTAGCGATAAACGTGTATGCATCAGAGAAAAGGATTGAACTGGCGCTCGGCAGGCATCCTCAACAGATTGGCGAAGAGTTGAGAGCGTCTTTCGAGGAATTAATGCCACCGACGATGCTCTCAGTATGGAAGAATAGGACCTTTCTTGGAAAAATATTCAAGTCGAAACCTCGGATGATTTCTGGGGGGAACTCACAACAAGTACTGACTGTTGCCAATCTTGATGCATTGCCGATCCAGACTTGCTGGCCGGATGATGGCGGGCGCTTTATCACGCAAGGGCAAGTGTTTACATACGATCCGCTGGATGGAAAACGTAATGTTGGTATGTACCGCTTGCATGTCTATGATAATGCTACTACCGGAATGCATTGGCAAATTCAAAAAGGGGGCGGATTTCATTATCATCGTGCACAGAAATTTAAAAAAGAATTTGAAGTAGCCGTTGCACTTGGGACAAATCCTTTGTTGCTCTTCGCATCCATCTCTGCATTGCCGGAAGGTATCGATGAAGTGATGTTTGCCTCTTTTCTGGGCGGAGAACGTATCCCGATGGTGCGCGGGAAGAAAATTGGCATTCATGTGCCGGCAAATGCTGAATTCATACTTGAAGGTACGGTACCTTTACAAGAACGAAGGTTAGAAGGACCATTTGGAGACCACTTTGGGCACTATTCCACGGTGGCCCCCTTTCCGCTGTTCCGAATACGTGCCGTAACACATCGAAGAAATCCAATATATCCGGCTACCATCGTTGGCATTCCGCCGATGGAAGATAAGTACCTTGGAGATGCGACACAGCAGATCCTCGGTCCGCTCGTGCGATTGGTACATCATGAGATACGTGATGTCTGGGCGTACTATGAAGCCGGTTTTCACAATTTGCTTGTTGTTTCCGTCGAAGAGCGATATAAAAAAGAAGCAATGAAAGCTGCCCTTGGGCTCCTGGGCACTGGTCAATTAGCATTGACAAAATGTCTTATCTTGGTTTCACAAGAGGTTAATCCACGCGATTGGATTTCTGTCATGCGGGAGGTACGTGAGAATTTCGATCCGCATTTTGATTTCGTATTGCTGCCTAAAGTTCCGATGGATACATTGGATTTTACCAGTTATTCTATGGAACTTGGGAGCAAGATGATTATTGATGCAACACAAAAGACAAGGAGAATGGGAGATGTCGTCCTGAAAGAGAGATCGGAGAATAAACGCAGTTCATTTTCATCTCGAGCAAAATCTGTGGATAGGAGAATCTCCGATGCCGTTGTTATCGAAGATACTTTGCTTATTGTGAAAGTAAAAAATAATGGTCGTGGAGTGATCGAAAAACTCGTTAAGCGAAAAGAATTACAGAGTCTAAAGATGATTGCAGCAGTTAGTGAGGATGTTGATTTACGAAATCAGGGAAGCTACATTTGGGGAATATTTACCAGATTTGATTGTGAACGCGATGTGATATTCAGCGACCAACGTATCGTTGGTATTTCTCCGATCTATACAGGTGTCTTGGGAATTGATGCGACATGGAAAAAAGGATATCCGTTACCCTTATCGATGGATCAAAGGGTCGTGCAGCATGTCGATGAACGCTGGGAGAGTTTTTGGAAGTAGGAGAACAGAAAGCAGTGAGTAAATATATTCATTTTCGTGATATGAACCTTCAACCACTCTGGGAGAAGGTGCAGCGGGGCGATCGTCTGAGCTTGGATGACGGACGAATATTGTTTAAAACGCAGGATGTCATCTCGCTGGGAAAAATGGCGCATTTTGTTCAGAAGAGCCGAAGCGGTGATGCTGTCTATTTTGTGTTGAACCAGAAAATCGAACCGACCAACGTCTGTGTACTGTCTTGTAAATTTTGCGACTTCGCGAAGAAGCAAGGTGAAGATGGTTCTTATGAAATGACGATTAATGACATGCTCTCCAAACTGACTCCGGATATTCACGAAGTACATATCACCGGGGGATTACATCCTGACTGGAAGTGGGAATTTTATCTGGATTTACTGAGACAAATCCGCACACGTTTCCCTGGTCTTGACATCAAAGCATTTACAGCAGTCGAGATAGACTATTTTCATAAAAAATTTAGGATCTCTATTGATGAAGTTCTTAGGCAGCTGAAGGATGCAGGTATGCGCACCATGCCTGGGGGCGGTGCGGAGGTATTTTCTGAGCGAGTAAGGAAAGAACTCTTCCATCAAAAGATTGGTGAGAAGAGCTGGTTAGACATTCATCGTTCAGCGCACAAATTGGGTATTGCTTCGAACGCGACAATCCTGTACGGGCACATTGAGACAATCGAGGAACGTTTAGTGCATCTTATCAAACTCCGTGAGCTTCAAGATGAGACCGGCGGATTTCTTTCTTTTATTCCCCTGGCATTTCAGCCGGGGGACACAGGTATTAAACCCCGCGACAAATTCACATCTGCCATCGATGATCTCAAGATGATCGCTCTATCACGCTTAATGCTTGACAACTTTCCTCATATCAAAGCATATTGGGTTATGTTGACAGAAGAGGTTGCCTCTATTGCATTGAACTTCGGAGCGGACGATATGGATGGGACGGTGGGAGGCGAGAGGATCGCCCATGATGCCGGAGCAATCAGCCCCTCAACGATGGCAAAAGATCACCTCATCAAAATCATTCGGGATGCCGGAAAAATTCCTGTTGAACGTGATATTTATTACAATCCCATGACTCTCTATGCTGATAATGTCGTCGGAAAAATTCCATATCTAAATTCAGTACCGTTCTATGAAAATATGGAGCGGCGGCAATTCAGAATTCTTCCCGTCTCACCGAGAAGAATGGGTGTCCTCTCTGCGAAAGGGAAGCTGGATGCAGGATTGTTTTCATTAGCCGACTATCTCCAGCAGCGGGATCAATTAGAGCCGTTAGAATATTGTATAGCTACACGTGATCAGGTGAAAAGTGTCCTTCTTTTTTCGAACCATGGATGGCGGGATCTGAACAATAAGACTATTGGAATAATTGATGATACAGCAACCTCTGTGAAATTGTTTCGTGTTCTGTTAGAAAAACGGTATGGCGTGAAGGCGGTCTTCAAGAGAATGAATTCCGGCGTGAATAATAATGCTGAATTCGATGCGGTTTTACTCATTGGCGATGAGGCTCTGAAATCGAGAAAATTTGGATTAGCAGATTTCGAACTTGTTTACGATCTTGCAACAGAGTGGTATGATTGGAAGAAGCTGCCCTTTGTCTTCGCTCTATGGGCTGTGCGGAAATCGCTTCCTCCTGAGAGGAAAGAGGAACTGCGCGGGATCATCCAGCATTCTCTCGCAATCGCGGAACAAGATTATGCGTTTGTTGGGCAGATTCATGCAAAGAGAATTCATCTTACCAGAGAAGAGGCTGTGGAATATCTCACTGGTTTCAACTTTCGCGTTGGTGAAAGGGAACGGATAGCCATTGAGGAATTCCATGGTCTTCTTTTAGATCTTGAAAAAGTGGAACGACAGTAGTGTTTCATTCTTGGGGAATCAAGTGCAGGAATAGATATGTCAGAGCAGGTCATCAAACGATACGAAGAACTCATAGCAACCGGAAGTCAACTCGCCCCTTTGGGTGGGTTTGATTTCTCGGGGTATAACGCAAGATTGCAGAATAAATATCTCGAATGGCGTAAAGCTTGTCTGGAAATCCTTGAGTTGTCCGGCCCGATTGGATTTCCGTACAAGCAAAAGATTCTCGGGGATGCCAATAGCGGCTTTTTTTTCCAGGCGTCAGCACAATTGATACTAAATTGCATTCGCGAATTATATGAAAAGCTAAAATCGACGCCGGATCTTGTATCTTCTTCCACTAGTGTAAACCCACCAGCGTCTGCTCAGGTCACCTCGACTGAAAGCGGAGGCGCACGAGTACTCAAACCGCCTCCGAAACCAGCTGCGTCTGTACCGCAGCCTCCTGCACCACAGGCACCACCGCAACCAACTCCAACGGGAGAGGCTTCTGCTCAAAGTGATAAGGTATACATTATTGGTGATGTGAATGACCCCCTGCGTGCCCAATTATCACAATTTCTCAATGAGATTGGACTCAACGAAGTTGGAATTGTCCGGCAGCATGGACAAATGCTACCCCTTGATTCTTTACAGGTAGATGCCGGAATTAGATTTGCCTTTTTCATTATCAGTACAGATGATCTTGCCTATGCGATGTTTGAGATCGGGCATTTTGTTGGCAAGCTTGGGAAGAATCGTGTGTGTGTATTGCATATGTCCGATGTTAACGTCCCAAAGAACATTCCTGGTGTTATCACAAAATCGATTGTGGTCAAATTAGAAGAAGCGAGCTTCGGACTGCTCAAAGATCTTAAAGCTCAGGGATATCAAATAAATTTGTAGAAAGTGCAGTGATGACGTTAGAGGCGGTATATCAAAAAGTACGGGAAGGCGTTCGGATATCGCGCGAGGAAGGTCTTTTCCTCTTTAAAAATGCCGAGCTATTGGATCTCGGTGACTTGGCAAATGAAATACGGTTTCGGAAAAATCCCAAGCAATTGGTGACCTATCTTTTGGATACCAACCCGAATTATTCAAATGTCTGTAATGTAGATTGTATTTTTTGTGCGTTCTATCGTCACCCTGGCGAGGAGGGTGCTTACAGGTTGTCACCCGATCATTTGATTCAAAAGTTTAAGGATGCGGCTTCGCAAGGAATTACCACAGTACTCCTCCAGGGGGGTGTTGATCCAACGATTCCTTTCGAATATTACCTGGAACTTGTCGAGCGGACGATAAAAGAAGTGCCTGAGATCTATCCGCATTTCTTTTCGACCTCTGAAATTATTGTTATGTCGCAAGTTTCAGGTCTATCCATCAGAGGTGTGCTGGAGAAATTATGGGCAAAGGGATTACGCTCCCTTCCCGGTGGCGGAGCGGAGATCCTTTCTGATCGTGTAAAGAAGAAAATCAGCAGCAATAAGGGGACATCTGCCGACTGGCTCGATGTGATGCGTGTCGCTCACGATATAGGATATAAAACAACAGCAACAATGATGTACGGCCATCTCGAGACCGATGAGGACATTGTCGAGCATCTTGAAGTGATCCGGCAATTGCAGGATGAATTCAGTGGATTTACCGCATTTGTCCCTTGGTCGTTCAAGCCCGGCAACACACCGTTAGAAAAAATCATTCCTCATTATGCTACTTCTACCCGGTATCTTCAAATGATCTCGTTTTCACGTATTCATCTTGATAACTTCCAGCATATTCAGGCGTCATGGTTTTCAGAAGGGAAGAAGATCGGCCAAATTGCCCTACACTTCGGTGCTGATGATTTTGGCGGGATATTACTTGAGGAAAATGTTCATGCAGCGGCAAACTTTGTCAACACAACCAATGCAGAAGAATGTAAAAGGTTGATACGTGAATCAGGATTTATTCCAGCCCAACGAACCACGTTGTATGAGATACTCAAAGTCGATGAGGTTGATGCTGCAGCATGAAATGACCTTCTCAAGGAAGAAGAAATACTTCTTCGGCCTCTAGAAGGCTGCTAGCCGTTATCGACGAGTCCTGCCATATTTTCGTAGAAGATTTTTTTAATGTCCGGTATGGGGACACGCATTTCCTGAACTAATTTTAATTGATTATCCACAATGTCATAGCGGTAGCCGCGGGGCAACATACCGGAGTCAGATCCGAATAATATCCTGTTAGCTGTAAAAACTTCCAGGAATCGCTGGAATACGCGACGCATATCAGGTTTTTCCTGATGCTCAGCTATCCATGAATTTGAACCCGCAGTATCGACATACACATTGGGACATTCTCTGCCAACCGCCAATGTCTCTTCGAACTTTCCAGCTCCGAAATTCGGGATAATAAACTTGATCCCGGAGAATTTTTTTGCGAGGGGGATAAGATCCTTGGGATGTGCAAACTCTTCGTTGGTAATCGTAGGAATACCGGCATAGTCACGCGTACGCATCACCAGCTTGCCAAAATGCGTGAAAACAATCCCGTTACATTCTTGTATGAGATTATACAGAGGATACAGCCACTCATCGTTGACGTTGATTTGATAGAGTGAGGGATAGAGTAAGACCCCTTTCAATTTGTCTTCCTTCATTCGCTTTGTCGCGTTGGCCATCAACACATTCGAGTTTGGATCAATCGTGAACATACCGCTAAACCGAGCGGGAAAGGACTGGACCGCTCTCGTGACAGAATCCTCATCCCCAGGCATGCTGCCGAAAATGAGGAGTCGTTCAAGTTTCCATTTATCAATAATATCAATCCATCGTTTCGCCAGCTGTTCCGGATCTTCACCCGGAATTTCGATGTGTCCTTTCGCAGCTAAATTCCGAAGCTCGGTATTAATATCTGCCCGGTTCGTTTTCTGTTTCACCAGGAACTTGAAGAAAGAGTTCGAGTAGAAATGAACGTGGGCATCAAATATTTTATAAAGTCCGATCATGCTAAAATAATCGAATAGGATCCACGGAAGGAATGAGTCCGCGTTCAGCTCCGAGCTGGAAAAGCCTCATTAGGGCTTCTGTGCCGCGTTCTCCCATATCGACAGTGAGTTCACTCACGTACATTTTGACAAACCGTTCACCGAGTGTCGTATTGATGCCGCGTCCGTACTGTAATGCGTATGGGATAGCTTCTGATTGATGTGTATATCCATAGTGAATGCTTCGCTTTAATCCCCCAGAGAGCTCTTTTGCCAAAGGTTCACCGAGGTCTTTCCGGACAATATCAAGGCCAAGCGGCAATGGGAGATTCCCAAAACGGGCTTTCCACAATTCGCCAAAGTCGAGAACTTTATGGAATCCTTGATCAGCATAGGTGATCTGACCCTCGTGGATCAGTACACCGGCTGAAAATTCACCTGACTCGACACGTTCCATAATTTGATCAAAGGGAATATCGATATTCCGTATGCCCTCCGTGAATATTTTAAAGATGAGGGAAGCTGTGGTTAATGCGCCGGGAGTAGCAATGGTCTTGCCCTTGAGTTCCTCCAGGGTATGATAATTCTTCGAGACAAGCACTGGCCCATATCCCTCGCCCATGCTTGCACCGGTTGCCATTATCCAATATTTATCCGCAACCGATGGATATGTGTGTGCAGAAATCGCAGTGACCTCTAACTCGCCCTTCATCGCTCTCATATTGAGCGACTGAATATCTTCCATCAAATGTTCGATGATGATGCCTTCAAGCTTGACTTTTCCTGATGAGAGTCCATAAAACATAAATGCATCATCAGGATCGGGACTATGGCCAACACGAATAGTTTTCTCATGTGACATACTGTTATAATTCTTTCGTTGCTAGATAAATTGTTGCAATCCCAAAGGTTTGAGGATACCATACGGCGGAAGTGAATCCCGCGGAACACAGAAGGGAACAAAATTTGTTACCGTCCGGGAACTCCGAAACAGTGCTCGGAAGATATTCGTAGGCCTTGCGATTGCGCGAAACGATGCCGCCCAGCCATGGTAGAAGATGCGTCGAATAAAAACGATAAAGCTGTTTCACAGGAAATAATCGTGGCTGAGATAATTCAAGAATCAATGCAGTTCCTTTCTTGCGCAACACGCGGTGGAATTCCCTTAATCCAAGCTCAAGGTTTTCAAAGTTTCTTACACCAAACGCCGCCATCACAACATCAAATGATTCCGGTTCGAAGCGTAAATGTTCTGCCTCTCCGGATTCAAGGACAATGGTCCCTTCGAGTTGGCGCGATCGAATCTTTTCCCGTCCGGCTTCCAGCATCTTCGAGGAAATGTCGATCCCGATAATCCGATCAGGATGCAGACACATTGCTTCAATAGCGAAATCAGCCGTGCCTGTCGCAACATCCAATATATCTTTAGGACACTTTGATTGAAGCATACGGATGGCTTTCTTGCGCCATAGAATATCTACGCCAGAACTCAATACATGATTTAAGAAATCGTATTGAGGAGCGATAGAATCAAATAATGCACGCACATAAGGCTGCTCATAGGTTCGCCGGTTGTTCTTCATAAAAAGTGCCGCATGATATGGCAGCGATTCGAAGGTCAATACATTTTCCAAATTGTAAATTAAATATAAGCAAGAGAGCTAAGAATTCCAACGTTTAACCGATGTTGGGTTCGGCGGGAAACCTTGAATCCGTTGAAAGAATACAGTATCATTGCATCACATGAATATGAACCCGATGAAGCCACCGCTCTATATCGATTCTCATGCACACCTGTTTTATACCGATTACGCGGAAGATTTTGAACAAGTACTGCAACGTGCAAAAGATTCTGGTGTGGAATTTATTATTGTTCCGGGAACTGATCTATTATCGAGTCAAGAAGCAGTTCATTTAGCTGAAAAATATCATTGCATCTTTGCCTGTGTCGGTATTCATCCCCATGAGGCGGCAAAAGCTGCGGATGCTGATATTCAATCTATTGAAGAATTAAGCAGGCATCCAAAAGTTGTGGCCATTGGGGAGATAGGGTTGGATTATCATTATGATTTCTCCCCGCGCGACCGGCAAAGTGCTGTTTTTATTTCGCAGATGGAAGTCGCAGTTCGGCGAAATCTTCCTGTTGTAATACATACACGTGAATCACAACGTGATGCATTTTCGATAGTGAATGCGGTAATCTCCCGGTATCCCCATTGGAGAGCAGGAGCTGCCTTCTCTCGGCGGGGAGTTTTCCATTGCTTCCCGGGTACGGCGGAAGAAGCTGTCGGTATCTTTCAGCAAGGTTTCTATATTTCTTATCCAGGGATTGTGACATTTAAGAACTCAGAAAGTCTGGAAGTGCTGAAGCACGTAGGAATAGAGAATATTCTTCTTGAGACGGATTCTCCTTATATGTCTCCGGTCCCATTGCGCGGGAAACGGAATGAACCAGCGAATATTATTTATATCGGTAGAAAAATTGCCGAGACATTCAACGTCACAGAGGAAATGGTAGCTCAGAGAACCACAGAAAATACGATTCGTCTCTTCGGTCTTCATGAAAAATTCAGCGATGTTTAAAAACGGACTCTTCATCTTCTTTATCGTATTCTCCTTGAACAGTACTCGTGCATACGGAGGTGGAAAAATTGGGATCAACTTCATCTATATGGCACCCTATGGATCTGCGTCGACGGACTTCAGCGATCCCGGTATAGGAATAGGATTCCAAGCAGTTCTTCCTGTATCACCGATCGATAGAATCTGTTCATTCACGCTGGGAGTTGAAGTCGTCAATCTGCGTATGCGTTCGATGGATTTCAATGACTACGAACAAAAAACCACGCAGGACTATTTCAGGTTTATCGCAGGATTCCAAATCGGTGGATACGGAGAAGAATTCTTACGTCCCCATGGAGGGCTCAATATTGCCATCGTTCGATACAGCATAAGCACAGATCTCATCTATTCGGATAATTCGCGGGAGACGGTGAGTGAAGAAGGAAAAACCATCGTTGGTTGTGATATGACATTCGGCGTGGATCTCAATTTCCATAATCGGTGGAATTTGGACTTTGGTGCCCGTTATGTGAAAAGCTTTGGTTTGATTCAACAACTTGGTACCGGCTTGGTGAAAGTTCATCCAGAATATTTCCAACTATATCTCGGGGCAGGATTATCGTTTGAATACCTTTTCAACCTTGCACTGCATGCACCTGAAATGGAATAACAGATTCTCATGGAAAAAGATAATAAACTTACACAATGCTTGGATCTCCATAAGTATCCCAAATTTCTTTATCGTTATCCGGCTCTGGTCCGTTGTATCTATATCATAAACTTTATCCTTACGCTTCGGAATTGGTATGTGTTCCGGATTCTACGAAAATTGGAGAAAGAACAGAATGAAGGATTTTCATTTCTTGATGCCGGCTGCGGAATGGGAGATTTTGCCATCGGTGTTGCACAACGTCAGAGAAAATCGTATGTCACGGGTATAGATTACACAGCCACCAATGTACCCTTGGCGATTCGCGTTGCACAATCGATGAACTTGTCGAATATCAAATTTCTTGAGGCAGATCTAACGACATTCCTCTCCGATGCGAAGTATAATTTGATTCTCTGCAATTCAACACTACAGTTTATCAAAGAAGACGAAAAGGCTCTCCAACGTCTTTTTGCGGTTATGAATAGCGTTAGCACATTGCTTCTCTACGTGCCCGTACATTATCATCGCTATTTCCCCTGGTCAGAAACGTTGGAGAAGAAATATTTATCGGATTTCTTTTATAGATATCATAATGAGTTCTTGATGCATAAGTACACAACGGATGAAATTCTGAGAAAATTAGGGAATCAAGGATTTACCATCCGTAGTCGGCATTATGCCTATGGGGCATCTGGAGCTATTGCATTTGAATTGTATTCCATGCTTCTGGCTGTTATAAAGAAATCACCGTTATCGATATCAATTGTTTTCATGATCCTCTATGCAGGCCTCATTCTTCCGATTCAGGTCGGGCTTATGCTCATTGATTTCCTCGGGTCACATCGTACGGGAAATGGGTTGTTGATTGTAGCTGAAAAAACAAAATTGTGAATATGGAGTAATGGAGCATGAAGAAATTACTATTCGTCATTCTTATTGCTGAAACGACCGCTCATCTCTTCTCGCAGCCGATTCCCCCTAAAGAAAGAGATATTCTTCAATTGCAGGATCAGCGTTCGTTAGGTGATGGAAAGCTTGTAACCTATTTGCAGGATAAGAATCCTCACCTGCGTTATCGAGCCGCGATCGCCTTAGCAAACATCCAAAATCCGAATACGCTTGCCGCCTTATCGGCTTCTTTAAAGGATCTCAATGTCGATGTCCGCAGAGCATCTGCTTTTGCATTAGGAGCCCTCGGTGTAAGTCAAGCAGAGGATACTCTCTACATTTCATTATTAAGAGAAAAGAATGGAGAAGTACTTGCCGTGGTTATGGAGTCGCTCGGAAAGTGCGGTTCTGTAAAAAGCCTTGATTCTCTCATAGGCCTCAGTACTGCATGGCCCAGGAAACTCCCCAAGAAAGTCCTGGCTTTGACTATTGCTCGATTTGCGATTCGTCAAATCAAAACAGAACGATCGATTTGGAAATGTTTCGAACTCTTAAGCGAAAAAGCACCTGACGTACGATCTGCTGCACTTTATGCTTTATGGAGATCGTCGCCCAGCGGATTAGTTGATTTAGAAATCACAAAAATGACAAATGATCTCATTGGACTCGCTCAAGATGCTCATGCAGATGTTCGTATGCAATTAGCAATTCTTCTAGGAAAGTCGAAATCGAAGAATGTAAAAGATATTTTAGATGTACTGGTTCAATCGGAGAAGAAGTATAATGATTGGCACGTATGGATTCAGCTGATCCGTGCCTGTGTCTTTTACTCAGCGATAGACAAGGAAATACTCCAGGAGCTACCGAAATATCTTCTTATGAAAAATAATCACATTAGAATTGCGTCCTTGCAGGCTTTAACGACGTTCACGAAAGATCAATTTGCCCAATGTGAGGTATGTGATTCTATAAAACAGATATTGTTAACGTTTACAAACAGAGACAACCAGGAGACTGAATCGGTTAGAGGAGAAGCTCTTGTAGCGCTGGGGATACATTTCCCTCGAGAGCTAGATCGGTATTCAAACTGGATCGCTGATACTGAAACATCAGCAAGATTAAAAGCAAAGTTTTTGGAGGGAATATCTCAGGAAAAGAATCGATCCCACCTCGATCTTCTTCTTGCAAATCTGGATAATGAATCAGTCCGTGTTTCCATGGCAGCATGGGATTTTATCAGGCAGATGCTCTCACCTTCGGTTTTACAGGCAATTGGACTCGATTCAACAACTCGAGCAGAGTTACCATATTTCATTTTGGGAAAAGCGAAAATCGCACTTGCAAGGAATGATATGGGTATTACCACTGTCGTAGCGAATCTTTTTGCTGATACATCGATATTCGCGATGTTGAGCAGGAATGGATATGCAGATCAAGTTGTTGATGAATTCATTGCGGCCTTTCAAGGTCTCACACGTGCCGATGATTCCGAAGCTAAGCAATCTCTTCTTCAAGCATTGGGAAGTTTCAAGAATACTCGAGCTGTGTCATTCCTTGAAAAAGCAGTCCTCGATTCGAATCCCTCTGTCGCAAACGAGGCAGCCGTTTCTCTACGTCAGATTACAGGGAAGGATTATTCTGCTCAAGTTCCGGTACACAGAATATCTCCAATTTCAGAGTCAGATTGGGACCTGCTTGCAAGGATCAATCCGAAGCAGAAACTTCAATTCCTGACAAACCATGGGAAAATTACTATAGAGCTCATGAAAGAATATGCACCATTCACAGTCTTAAATTTTGTTAAACTTGTAAAGAGAGGTTTTTATAATGGTCTATGTTTCCATCGCGTCGTACCAGATTTTGTTGTTCAAGGAGGAGATCCTCGTGGAGATGGTTGGGGTGGACCTGGCTATGCTATACGAACAGAGGTCGGATTAGTCCATTTTGAACAGGGAAGCTGCGGTATTGCAAGCGCGGGAAAAGATACCGAAGGTTGTCAATTCTTTATTACCCATCTTGTAGCCCCGCATTTGGATGGACGTTATTCGATTTTTGCAAAAGTCGTCAAAGGGATGGAAGTTGTGGATCAAATTCAAATTGGAGACACCATTCAGTCTGTCCGATTGGAACATTGATGAAAATGAACGGCTAAGGTTTCAATTTCCACTCTTGATACGTTGTACGATGTTCCTGGTCATATGTGGAGAGTGTTTCATATACCTGACGATCTGGGTAACCTTGGAATATTTCCGCAATTTCTCTAAATTTTGCATCAAAAAATTGTTTTACAAGGACACTTGTAGGATTCTGGCGACGGCGGACATCATTGATAGTTTCAATGGCTTTTAGTATATTTTCTAAGGCTTTTTGCTGTTGTGTGTCAAGTAAATCCAAACCATCAAAATAATAGTTATTGAAAGCTGTACGGAAAGAATTATATTTCATACCAGATAATTCTTCCGTAATACCGAATTTGCTGTAACTGGCAGAAGACGCTTGCCAATCTTTACCTACCGATGAGTTTGATGCCAGTTGGACAATGTTTGATGCTTTTCGAAAACATTGGGAGCCTGACAAGGGAATGTACGTCTCGAGATCAAATCCAATAATGAGATACGCATAGAAATCGAGAAAACTCGTCAGAGGATCAAAAATCATTTCATCATGATTCATCCGTTGATTGGGCATATAGGGAAATTCCCAATTGTTGTCTAAAATTCTTATCACGAGTGTCGTACGATCAGACTTCTCATCACCGACGTAAATCGGACGCTGACTTGCGATGACTACTTGTGCCTGAAATCGGTTATCACTGGTAGCCGATTTGACAAAGATTTCTAAATTGCATTGGATTTTTTCACCGTCGAGATCTTCGTTGGTAAAGTGCGTATTATTTATATAACGTTCGATATCGGTAGAAAAATTTCGGAGATAATCCCTTTGACCCGATTGTATGCTTTCCGTGTTGATGGTGACTTTGCAGTCAAGTTCCTGTGAAATAAGCAAGGAGGTACCTACCAAACTAAGGAAAATCAAAAATGAAAATACGTACTTCATAGGAGGCTCATTCCATGTGTGTGTACAGAAAATATACCCAAAAACTACTGCCTCAGCAAGCAAAAAGGAGCGGAAAAGTTCTTCTTACATCCATCATAACATTTACATCAGTTCTTTTCGCTATGGAGAATAATGGGAGAGGTGCAAAGGCAATAGGAATGGCAAATGCCTTCGTTGCATTTGCAGATAATATTTGGGCAATCGATTATAATCCTGCAGGACTTACACGCCTTCATCGAATTGAGGCGTCAGCCTTCGTTATTCCAGAGCAATTCGGATTAGCAGAGCTCCGCACAGGAGCATTGGGAATAGCGATCCCCCTTTCATTTGCAACGATGGGATGTACAATTGAACAGTTTGGTTTCGATCTCTTTAAAGAAACGGAGTGGAGAACAGGAGTTGGTATCAAGGTTGATCGATCTGTCTCGATCGGGGCAAGTCTCAACCTTCATTATCTCGAAATCTTGAAGTATGGGTTTTCTCGATGCGCTTCGCTAGATGGAGGTATTCTCGCGCAGGTGTCTGAACGCATCTCCATAGGTTTCAACCTTCAAAACATCGTACAAACGATCCTGGGATCCATGGGAGATCGTTACTCGCAAGTCGCCGCATTCGGTGTGTGTTGGTTTCCCATAAGGATTTAACATTGTCAGTGGAACTTGAAAAAGATATTCGATATCCGCTTAGTATCAAAGCAGGTATTGAGCAGGTTATTTTTCAAATGCTAAGACTTCGCGGAGGAGTGGCAAATAATCCGAATAAGGTCTCTGCAGGAATAGCTGTTCGATGTTCATCTGTTGAATTTGCGTACGCCGGCTACAGCCATGCCGATCTTGGATGGACCCATCAGATTGAACTTGGATATACACTGAATGAAGAGCCGTGAACCGTTGCTATCTCTCCATAGTATCGATCCTGGCGATTTCGTTTATCAGCATTGCACAAGAACGAGAGATCGAGGAATCATCAGATGCGCAGAATTCGATTGAGTGGGATAAACTCATAGAGATAATTTCTCAAGATGAGGAAAGAAGTACTCTCATTGATGAGATCACATTCCTTGAGGAGCATCCGGTCAACCTGAATAGAGCATCCCAGGAAGAACTCCAGCGAATCCCAGGAATGACACAACTTATCGCATTTAGGATAATTTCCCAAAGAGCAGTAGCTTTATTTTCTCGTGTCGAAGATCTCTTAATGATCGAGGGGATTTCACAAGAACTTTTTTCATTCATTCGCCCCTTTGTACGAGTGGAAAATAAATACAGGTCAACTAAAGTCCGAGGAACGTATCTCAGTCGAGTATCGCAGGAATTAGAAGATCGCAAGGGATTCTCCTCTGGACGTTATCCTGGTTCAAAGGTAAAAACATTGAATCGTGTCAACGTGATCCTTGGCAGAAAAGAAACACCCATCTCTTCTGTGTTTTCGGATGTCGAATTAGGAGTATTGACAGAGAAAGATCCAGGAGAACAACGTTTGGATAACTTTTCTGCAGGATATGCCTTACTCTCCATACCAGCACTCTCAGGACAAGTGCTTCTTGGAGATTTTCAAGTAGAAGCTGGAGAAGGATTGGTGCTCTGGCGAGCTTCTGCGTTTTCGAAGGGAAGTAACGTCATTTCACCTGTCCGCAAGAATGGGGGAGGAATACATCCTTACCTTTCTACGAATGAGAATTCATTTTTGAAAGGAATAGCAGCATCCATCGATATAGGCACGATGAATGTCCAACTGTGGTTCTCTCGCATGCCGTTAAATGCGACTATCGATTCTATGGGTGAAATATTAAGTCTTGATCGCTCTGGTTTATTCCGCACAGCGGACGAATTGAAAAAAGGAAATGCCGCAAGAGAAACGATGATAGGGTTTCATGGTACTGCTTTATTTCTGGACGGATGGAAGATCGGGACAACAGGCTATCGTACGCATTTTAGTAGACCACTTATCATGAACGGCAGAACGAGTCAAAATGTATCCGAATTGTCGGTACAGGGAGTTGATATGTCCTATACGAACAAGAACCTGGACGTGTTCTCTGAAATTTCTCTGGATCAGGAATCTTCGGTTGCTGTGATTGGAGGAATAACATATCAACCAACTTCCATGCTTGCACTGACATGTTTGGGAAGGAAGTACCCGACAACATTTTTGGGTGTTCATGGAAATGCATTTGGTGAATCAGATGGACAAATTCAAAATGAAGAGGGGATTTATGTCGGCTTGAGAATTCAACTGTCGAGCGGATTATTATTTTCTGGATATTTTGATCAGTTTAGATCCCCTGGAGCAACAAAAGCTCATCCTATTCCATCGGAAGGTAATGATTTCATCGCGCTTGTTGAATATAAAATTGGAGAACAGTATGAACTTGAGTTGAGATACAAGAGGAAAGAAACAGCATCACCAATGAATCCAGAAGATGTATATGGGAGGATCATTTTGCACACAGGAGAGCGAGTACAAGAGAATTATAGACTTACGAGTGATTTTATTTCTTCCCCCTGCTTCCGTACGTCAAATAGAATTGAAGTTGCAGTCATAACGTATATCGGCCAGCCGGTATCAGAGCAAGGATTCCTAGCATCACAAGCAATACAATGGACAGTACTTCCCCCTCTCAAGCTTCAGGCACGAATCGCTGTGTTTGAGACGAACTCCTACGATTCACGTATCTATGAGTTTGAAGAGGATCTTCCTGGTAGTTATTCAAATCCAGCACTGTTTGGTCGAGGGATGCGTTGGTATTTCATCGCTCGATATAGACTATTTTCAAACGTGCAAATTTCGAGTAAGTTCTCACAGACAATCAAAGATGGTATTTCTTCTTTCGGGACAGGATTTGATGAAATCGAAGGAAATACACTAAGGACTTTTAGCCTTCAAATGAATATTCGGTTTTAATGCGCTCTTTTCGAAGGAGAAGTTAAATCGCGACTGTCCATGAACATGTGCTTGAAAAGAATGGCAGGAATTCTTCATTGCTCTCCAGTGTTTAATTTGGTATATTATTATTCCAAAATGCCAAATGAAATATTGAAGAAGATAACAATAGCCATCGATGGACCGGCAGCATCGGGAAAGAGCACAACCGCTAAACTTGTAGCGCAAAGATTAGGATATCTACACATTGATACCGGTGCAATGTATCGCGCAATCACTGTAAAAGTGCTGGAAGAAAAGCTAGATTTGAATGCGAAAGAAGCCATTGTAAAACTTGCACAGAAATGCAGTATTCGTCTGGAAGTGGAAGACGGTATAACAAAAGTTTTTTTAAATGGCATAGAAGTAACAAAAAAAATTAGGACGCCAATGGTAAGCCGATCTGTCAGTGCGGTGAGCAGTTATGAAGGCGTACGCAAACTCATGGTGCATGAACAACAAAAAATGTCATCGCATGGCGGGGTAGTGCTGGAGGGGCGTGATATTGGAACCGTCGTTCTGCCAAAAGCAGAGTTAAAAATTTATATGGTTGCCAGTGTTGAAGAACGTGCTCGCAGACGGAAGAAAGAACTCGCTACAAGCGGAATTGACGCAGAGGAAAAAGATTTGGTAAATGAAATCACAGATCGAGATCGGAAGGATTCTACTCGGCTAACAAGTCCGTTGCAAAAAGCAAAGGATGCAGTCGAATTGGACACATCCCACATGACTATTGAAGAACAGGTAGAATTTATCGTTGAACGTGCAAAGAATATTCTCCGGCAGGAAAAACACATATGAAAATCACTGTCGATACATCGTCAGGGTTTTGCTGGGGAGTAGTGCGGACGGTAGCCATCGCAGAAAAGGAACTCGCCGCTGGGAATAAATTGTATTCGTTAGGCGAGATCATCCATAATCCGGTTGAGATTGACCGGCTAAGAGATCAGGGGCTTGAACCAGTGACGCATAAAGATTTGGAACATCTTCGTGGGGCAAGCGTCCTCATTCGCGCACATGGGGAGCCGCCATCAACATTCGCACGCGCTCAGGAACTTGGCATCACACTCATTGATGCAACATGCCCTGTCGTTTCAAAAGTCCAGGAACGAATTCGACGATTTTATGAGGATGGCTATCAAGTAGTGATCTTTGGTAAGAAGGATCATGCAGAAGTGATCGGGCTTGTCGGCCAAACGAACGATGAAGCAGTTGTCATTAAATCATTGGAGGAGATCGATTCCGTAAAGTTGGACCGAAAGACAGTCTTATTTTCGCAGACAACCATGGATAAGCCGACATTCTATGCTCTGAAAGATAAATTATCGAGACGCATACACGATCTCGTGATTGGTTCTATGGAAGAAGTTGCCTTAGAATTTCATGCAAAGGACACTATTTGTGGTCAGGTTTCCGGCAGGGAAAAAAAGATCCGGGAGTTTGCCGAGTCGAATGATCTTGTGATCTTTGTTGCGGGCCGGCATAGCTCCAACGGAAAAGTGCTTTATGATATTGTGCAATCTGCTAATCCTCATGTTCAGTTCATTGAAGAAACCAGAGAACTTCAACCAGAATGGTTCAAAGGTGTTGAGACTATCGGCATTACCGGTGCCACCTCAACGCCGCAATGGTTGATGGAGCAGGTGAAGAATGGTATCGAGCAGATGCAAGAACAAAATAATTCAAAGAGTGTTACACAGCCATCGGTAGTTCACGAACTCATCACACACTAATCATTAGCCGATGTATGTTCTTCGCCAATGTTGGATGGCTGACAATGGAGGAGGTGTGCGTCGGTCGTTTCCTGAATAACGGGAAACAACTTTGGAGGTTGAATGTCAGTAGCAAACGATACCGCGCAACAGTTCGAGGAACGCGGGTATTCGGAAGCCGAATATAAAGAACTTGAACAACTCTATGCCGGTACGATGGGCAAAATCAATGCCGGCGAAATTGTCAAAGGACGCGTCGTCCATATTGGCGATTCCAATGTTGCCGTCGACATAGGATTCAAATCAGAAGGCACTGTGTCGGTAAGTGAGTTCCCGAATTTGAAGGAGCTGAAAGTCGGCGACGAGATAGAAGTGTTTCTTGAGAGCATCGAAGATAAGGAAGGACAACTGGTCCTCTCGCGCAAGCGGGCAGATTTCATGCGTATTTGGGAACGGGTTGTGAAGTCGCATGATACCGGAGAAGTACTCAAAGGGCGCTGCGTCCGCAGAACCAAAGGAGGAATTGTTGTGGACCTCATGGGTCTCGATGCATTCCTTCCGGGATCCCAAATTGATGTTCGTCCTGTTCGTGATTTCGATGCCTTTATCGGACGTGAAATGGATTTTCGTGTGGTCAAAGTGAATCATCCATCAGAAAATGTTGTTGTCAGTCATAAGGTATTGGTCGAAGAAGAACTTGCCAGCCAGCGGAAATCAATTCTCGATAGTCTCGAAAAGGGTCAGATCCTTGAAGGACACGTCAAAGCAATCACTGATTTTGGCGTCTTTGTTGACCTCGGCGGGGTTGATGGTCTCGTTCATATCACAGACCTTTCATGGGGACGCGTCAACCATCCATCGGAAATCGTGAAACTCGATCAAACGGTGAATGTTGTCGTTCTCGATTTTGATATGGAGAAGAAACGTATTTCGCTCGGTATGAAACAGCTCCAGCCGCATCCGTGGGAGAACATTGATCAGCGGTATCCTGTCGGTACGAAAATTAACGGCAAGATTGTCTCCTTGACGGATTATGGTGCATTCGTTGAGATTGAAAAAGGGATCGAAGGTCTTATTCACATTTCAGAAATGAGCTGGACCCAGCATATTAAACATCCTTCACAGGTTGTTTCCATGGGACAGATGGTGGATGCCATTATTCTTTCTCTCGATAAAGACGGTAAGAAAATATCTCTTGGTATGAAGCAGCTCGAACCGGATCCTTGGACAACCTTAATGCAAAAATATCCGATTGGATCGAAACATCAAGGAACCGTGCGCAACCTTACGAACTTCGGCGTCTTTGTCGAACTGGAAGAGGGCGTCGATGGGCTCGTCCATATTTCTGATTTGTCGTGGACAAAGAAAATTCGCCATCCGGGTGAAGTCGTGAAAAAGGGCGATCAGCTGGAAGTCATCGTGCTGTCCGTTGATATCGATCAGCGCCGGATTTCTCTTGGACATAAACAAGTTCAGGATAATCCTTGGGAGGCGTTTGAATCCCAATATAAGGTAGGTACCGATGTCGAGGGAAAGATCGTCCGCATCATCGAAAAAGGTGTTATCGTCGAGATGCCGCTCGGAGTCGATGGCTTTGTCCCATTATCTCAGCTGTCACATACTCCCGTGAAGAATATCTCAGATTCCTTCAAGGTAGGCGATTCCTTGCCATTGAAAGTGATCGAGTTCGACAAAGAGAGCAAGAAGATCGTTCTCTCAGCGCTCGAGTATCTTCTCGGCAAAGAGCAAAAGCTTGTTGACGATTATGTCACCGGGCATAAACTGTCGCCGATGACGATGAAGGATATCGTTTCATCCCCTGCCGGTGAAGAAAAAGCAGCAAGTATATCATCTGCAGAGGATAAGAATGAACCGAGTCTACAAGGTTCGAACTAATTCCTGAAGCATTTAAGAAAAGAGTTGTCTGACATTGCTCGGGCAACTCTTTTTCTTTATGAAGAACATTGCATTCCATACTCTCGGCTGTAAGTTGAACTATGCTGAAACAGCTGCAATCGGTAAGCAGTTTATCAGTGATGGTTATACCGTTGTAGGCATTGATGATCCAGCTGATGTTGTCGTGATCAATTCCTGCAGCGTGACATCACAGGCGGACCGCGAATGCCGGCAGTTGGTTCGGCGCGCTCTGCGTCATTCTCCGGACGCATTTGTAGCCGTTGTCGGGTGTTATGCCCAAATGCAGGCAGAACAACTTGCAGAAATCCAAGGTGTCGATCTCGTCGTAGGAACACAGCAAAAGCATTCTCTTTTCCGTCTTATCCAAGAGCGTAAGAAAAAAACTCATGCAGATATCCTTGTATCGTGTATCGAGGATCTCGATCATTGCGAATCTGCCTCCTCTGTAGGATTTGAGGAACGGACACGCGCATTTCTCAAAATACAGGATGGCTGCGATTATACATGCTCCTATTGTACGATACCGTTCGCGCGCGGAAAAAGCCGCAGTATTCCAGTCAGAGAAATTCTGCGGCAGGCAAGGGAAGCTGTTGAGAAAGAGTATAAGGAGATCGTGTTAACTGGCGTCAATGTGGGAGATTATGGAAGAAATCATGACGAGAATTTGCTCATGCTTCTGAAGCAGCTCGTTACCATCGACGGACTGCAGCGAATTCGTATCAGTTCTGTGGAACCTAATTTATTGACCGATGAATTGCTCGATTTCTGGTTTGATCAGGATAAGCTTTGTCATCATTGGCATATTCCGCTTCAATCCGGCTCTGAGACCATTCTTCACCGTATGCGAAGAAGATATGGGCGGGATGTTTATGCAAATCGTATTGAACGAATTGTCTCACACATTTCTGATGCAGGTATTGGAGCAGATGTGATCGTCGGATTTCCTGGGGAGAGTGATGCGTTCTTTGACGAGACATATGCCTTTCTAGAAGCATTGCCAATATCTTATCTTCATGTTTTCAGCTATTCCGAGCGGCCGGATACTTCTGCTGCCGAATTTGTTCAAAAAGTAGATCAGCATGTCAAGTCAATGCGAAACGCACGATTGCATGCTTTAAGCCTGCGAAAGCGTCAAGCATACTATGAACGGTTTATTGGTAAGACGGTTCCCGTGCTTTTTGAAGCACATCGTCCCAACGGAACAACAACAGGTCTCACAGAGGAGTACATCCATGTTGAATTGAAAACGAATGTGAGTTTGTCCAATCAAATTCTTCCTGTAATCCTTACGGAAGTACACGGGGATAAATGTATTGGAACACTCTCGAAACCCTTTCTTTCTCAAACCATTCGCATTGCAATTTAACAGGAGATAAAACGATGAAACAGTCATTTGTGATTATGGTGATGCTGCTTTGTACATTTCAGCAAGGGTTCTCACAGCAGAAAGTACTTTCATCATTTGTGAAAAAGGATGTTTCAATGTCTGAAAGGATCTCTTCTGATTATGATCTAGTGTCCCCTGCAGAATCAAAGAAATCGGTTCTCCTTGCTGTTGTCGCCTCACTTCTCATCCCCGGTATGGGAGAATTGTATGCAGGCTCATTTGAATCCGGGAAGTATCATCTTCTTGCTGAGGGTGGGTTGTGGCTTACGTATGCCGGATTTCGACGATACTCTAATTGGATAGGACAGGATGCCCGCAACTTTGCCAGCCAAAATGCGCAAGCAGATTTCAACAACAAAGATGATCAATATTCGGTAAATATAGGCAACTTTAACACAACGAAAGAATATAATCAGGCAAAGGCAAGAAATAGGGAATACAATTTGATGTATCAAAGTTCTGATTATACTTGGGATTGGGGAGGATCCGAGGCAAATCGGCTGCGATTCAGAGAATTGCGGATCCGCAGCGCCGGAATAAATAACAATGCAAAATTCGTTATTGCAGCGGTTGTTGTGAATCATATATTTTCAGCATTTTCTGCCGGGCGAAAAGCCGCTGCTTATAATCAATCTCTCTCGTCTTCTGATAATATTCAGATTCGAACCTATGCATTGAATACTGGAAATCTCTTCGATGGCATAGGTCTCAGTCTCACAACATCATTTTAGTTATGCCTCAAATCCGAATGACTCTGGAATATGACGGTACGGATTTTGTAGGCTGGCAGTTCCAGAAAAATGGGCGGTCAGTGCAAGAAGAGGTGGAGAAAGCAATTCGACAAATATTGCAATCTGATATCCGTATAACGGGAGCAGGACGAACGGATGCTGGAGTTCATGCTCGAGGGCAAGTGGCGAGTTTCTTTACCCCCAGCACTGTAGATATGTACTCACTGGTGAAAAGTCTGAATGCTGTCTTATCGCACGATGTTGTCATTCTTGAAGCTTGTGAGGTGCCTTTGGATTTTAATGCCCGTCATAGTGCGAAAGGCAGACGCTATAAATATTATATAGCACAAGAGCCGAGAGCAATCGGCCGGAATTATTGCTGGCATGTACATCAAAAGTTAGATGTTTCCTTATTGCAGAAGTGTGCACATCAGCTCATTGGCGAACATGCTTTCCGGTCATTCTGCAAACTCGAATCCGATCTTCACGGTCATCGATGTACGGTCACTTCAGCAGGGTGGAGCCAGCATGATGGATCATTGATATTTCAGATTTCCGCGAATCGTTTTTTGCATGGCATGGTACGCACGCTTGTCGGAACGATGGTTAATATCAGCAGGGGACATACCCCTTATGAAAAGTTCGAAGAAATTTTGGAAGTGAAAGATCGCGCGGCAGCCGGCATGACCGCTCCGGCAAAAGGATTGTTCCTGGAAGAGATCAGCTATTCCTGACACGCAGGATCCATAAACTGCCCGAACGATAGACGAAATGGCATGTGAATATGATGCGATCTATTAAAAAAATATTACGGGACTTTCTGATTAAAGGCGGCTTACTCAGGACACAGCTTTCGGAAGAAGAACTGAAGCAGGTCATTGATGCAGGATCCCTGAGCGGTGCCATTGATAAGACAGAACATGAACTCATCAAGAGTATTTTGCAGTTTTCTGATATAACGGCAAAAGAGATCATGGTACCTCGTCCGGATATTGTAGCGCTCGATATCTCCATCTCACGTGATGCACTGCTTGGAAAGGTTATCGAAGAAGGCTATTCCCGGATGCCGGTATACAAAGGGACGATCGATCATATCATTGGTGTGATTTATAGTAAAGATCTGTTGAGCCTGCTGGAGCATCGTTCACTAATCATTTTACAGGATATCATTCGCCCTGCGTATTTTGTACCCGAATCAAAAAAAATCAGTCAACTCCTTCATGAATTTCAGTTACATAAAGTCCACATGGGTATTGTCGTTGACGAATATGGGGGTACCGAAGGGATCGTCACGATGGAGGACATTGTGGAAGAGATTGTCGGCGACATTCTTGACGAATACGATGAGGCTGGGAAATCCGTGGAGCAGTTCAGCGATGGTTCCGTGATTGTGGATGCAGCTCTTTCCATCGCTGATTTCAACCTGCAGTTCAGGAATAAACTGCCGGAAGCTCCTGACTACGAAACACTCGCGGGGTACCTTCAAACGGTAACCGGAAGACTTCCAGACTTAAATGAAGAAATAAAGACGGAAGATTTTATCTTTACGATTCTTACAAAGAGTGCACGACGTATCCGGCATGTAAAAGTTAGCCCGATTCTGAAGCCGGTTCCTTCAGAGGAATGATGATGACCTTTCTTTTCAGAACCACCCGTATGAATGCTCCAGGATCAAACGCTTCTGAAGATTTTTGTCCATGTTGATCCTCATGAACTATCTCTTTGAAAGCTATCATCGTGAGCTTCGATAGAATACTTGAGCGATTCTTTGCAGGTCATCAGCGCAGTGTGCAGGCGAAAAAGAACATTGCTGCACTTGTCGTCCTCAAGGGAATCAGTATTGCCATTAGTTTCATACTTGTACCGATGACTCTCCAATACCTTACACTCACGCAATATGGCATATGGCTCACTCTCAGTTCAGTTATTGCTTGGTTCAGTTTTTTTGACATTGGGCTAGGAAATGGTTTGCGAAACAAATTCGTTGAGTCTTTGGCAAAAGGAAATGTGGAACAGGCACGCATGTATGTGAGTACAACATACGTGATTCTATCACTTATCATAGGGATTGTCTTTGCGTTGTTTTTGTTAGTCAGTCCCCATCTTTCGTGGTCAACTATTCTCAACACAGAAACAACCATGGAAGGGGAGCTTCGTATACTCGCAATCATTGTATTCACATTGTTCTGTATCAGATTTATTGCCGGTCTCTTGAATACGATCCTGGTCGCCGATCAAAAACCTGCAGCTGCAAATTTCCTAGAAGTGCTCAGTAATCTTTTTACTCTTTGTCTGGTCTATGTTCTTATCAAAAAAACACAAGGATCACTGATCTATTTAGGTCTTGCCATTGGACTGTCAACAACCCTCATTCCACTTCTTGCTTCCTTTTGGTATTTCAATAGAAGTTATAAATGTTACGCCCCTGCATTGAGCTCCGTGAATATGAGATCGGCAAAGGAATTAATGGATATTGGTTTCAAATTCTTTATTATCCAAATTGTCACTATCATTATTTTTATGACAAGCAATATGGTGATAGCACAATTATTTGGGCCGAAAGAAGTAACTTCGTACAATATTGCATTTAAATATTTCAGCATTATCACTATGGCTTTTAATATCGTCATCGCTCCATTTTGGTCTGCATATGCTGACGCGTATTACCGTGATGATATTCCGTGGATTTACCATGCTACAAAACGGCTTATTCTTGTGTGGGCGCTGACGGTTGTTGCTGCTGGATTCATGGTCTTGGTTGCACACAAAGTCTATCTCTTCTGGGTGGGACCATCGATTGAAATATCTGCCAGTATATCCATTGCCATGGCCTGCTATGTTATTATTAGCAATTGGAACAATATCTTTGCCAGTTTTATCAATGGAACCGGAAAAATACGATTGCAACTGTACAGTGCGATAGCAATAGGTATTATGAACATTCCGCTTTCTATTCTGTTAGGGAAATATCTTGGACTTGGAATCGCAGGTGTCGTCTATGCTTCGTGTGTGTGTCTCTGCGTAGGTGCTTTCTGGGCTCCTGTGCAGTCGTTCAAACTTATGAATAAAACCGCTACTGGTATCTGGGCGAAATAAATGAAACAGTGTCCAATATGCAACGCAGAATTCAAGGAATGTTTTCGAGGAATGATCCTCCAGCGCTATGATGTCGCATACTATCAATGCGAGCAATGCAGATTTCTCCAAACAGAAACACCTTACTGGCTTGCAGAAGCGTATGCCAGAGTCCTCAATCTGGAAGATACAGGATTAGTGCAGCGAAACATACGTTTTTCAGAATTGACTGCAATAATGATATATTCGAGTTTCAAAAAAGACGGTATCTTCGTCGATTATGCTGGTGGGTGCGGATTATTCACGCGTCTGATGCGTGATATCGGGTTTGAATTCTATTGGTATGATCCGTATGCTCAAAATATTTTGTCGTGTGGCCTGGAATTCAATAAGCAATTGCATCAGCCTGTTGAACTCGTGACACTTTTTGAAGCACTCGAACACTTCGTTGAACCTATTGCAGAATTCGAAAAAATGCTGCAGATATCCCACACGATTATTTTCTCAACACAATTCCTTCCATTTCCCACACCAGACCTCAACCAATGGTGGTATTATGGATCAGATCATGGCCAGCATGTCTCTTTTTATTCCCGCGAAACATGCCAACGGATTGCTAAAAGACTCGGATTGCACTTTTATTCATTTCATGAACTCCACATGTTTTCAAAAGAACCTATCAATGGAACATGGGTGAACCTTCTTTTGCGTGCAAGCAACTGGGGTGTCTTGCGATATATCAAATCACAACTCATTAGTAAAACGGAATCCGATTATCTCCATTTTCATCAACGAAAAGTACAAAGCAGGTAACATGAAGGTTCTGTACGACTATCAAATATTCCATTATCAGCAATTCGGAGGAATTTCAAGATACTATGCAAACTTGCTTCCCGCGCTGAACAGCACTGGTGAAGTGACAATCACATTGCCTTTGCGATGGAGTGCAAATAAAGAGATTGCCCATGTACAGCCTTTCTTTGGACATGTCGATAGGACACTTCCCATCTCCCAGCGGTTCCGGTTTCGAGGCGCAAAGAGAATAGAGAAGTTGTTTTATTCTCTTTTTCCATCGCAGGACAGGGAACGTATGCAGCAGATACTCATCACACATGCTCTTGAGTCGGGCACAGCAGATATATTCCACCCGACGTATTTCGAGGACTATTACTTTTCTCATATCCACAATACTCCCTATGTCCTGACAGTCTATGATATGATCCATGAATTATTCACATCATCTCTTCCATTGGGTGAACGAGGTATCTTGGAAAAGAAAAAAAGAGTAGCACTGCACGCCAAAAAAATAATTGCGATTTCAGAGTCAACAAAGAAAGACCTTTGCCGGATATATGGGCTCGATCCTCGTAGCGTCGTCGTTATTCCGCTTGCAAACACCCTAGCACGTGCCTCTGGAAAAGAACAGACTCCTTTTTCGATCCCCTTACCAGACGACTATCTTCTCTTTGTCGGAGCAAGAAGCGGATACAAGAATTATTCATTTTTTCTTCAATCTGCTGCGCCAATATTCCACCAGCGTCCTTCTTTGCATCTTATCTGCACCGGGCCAAAGTTTTCGAATGAGGAAATTCATCTCCATGATAAGCTCGGGTTATCTCATAAAATTCATTTCGTTGAGGCGATCTCCGATGATACGCTAATTCATCTCTATTCCCATGCGAAAACCCTCGTGTTTCCTTCATTATATGAAGGATTTGGATTGCCCATTTTAGAAGCCATGTACTGCGGATGTCCGGTCATTGTCAGCAGAACAAGTTCATTTCCCGAGGTCGCGGGAGATGCAGCTCTGTATATTGATCCATCTCGTATGAATTCCATCAGAACAATAATCAATCAACTGCTTATGTCAGAGGATCTTCAAAGAGAACTTCGGGAAAAAGGAATAGAGCGTGAAAAATGCTTCTCCTGGCAGACTGTAGCCAAACAGACGCTTGACGTCTATAAATCAGTCGTTTAGTACATGACCATCAGACTTGGAGTTCTTCAGAGTCAATGATATGAAAACAAAAATAAAAAGTTCTGTACTCGAAAAAAAACCTCAAAGCATGAGCAGACGCAAACCGCTCATCAGTGTCATTACGGTCTGCCGCAATGCAGAGCGTACAATCGCAAGAACGATCGAGTCTGTTCTTCACCAGACCTATGCTCATATTGAATATATCATCATCGACGGCGCATCCACAGACAGGACGCTGGACATTGTAAAACAGCTTCAGCCTCAGTTTCATAGTAGAATATACGTTATATCTGAACACGACAATGGCATGTATGATGCTATGAATAAGGGCATTGCGCGAGCAAAAGGAGAACTGATCGGCATCCTGAATGCAGATGATTGGTATGAGCTCGACACAGTAGAAACAATCAGCAGGGCATTTCGGATGCATGGCGATGCCGTTTTCTACGGCATCCTCCGTTATTGGAGCGAAGGAAAAGAAAAAATGCTGCGTTCGGTCCATCATCAGTTTCTCCCGCAGGATACCATTCCTCATCCAACCTGTTTTATTGCACGAACCTATTATTCAACGTATGGGACATTTTCTACCGACTATCGCTATGCTGCAGATTATGAATACTTACTGAGGCTTTATGCGAGCGGGAAGGTTCAATTTATTCAAATTCCGAAAATACTTGCTAATTTTTCAGACGGCGGGACAACAACCCGATACATTGAACAGACCTTAATGGAAACATATGCAATTCAGCATCGATATGGCTATATGGAGACAAAGATATGGCTTGTAAAAATCGTAAAAAAATATTTGGCCGTGATCCTGCGCAGGATGAAATTGATTAATGAGTAATCCGAAGATTTCTGTGATCATGCCGTGCTTCAATGGTGAACGCTATCTCACTCAAGCGCTCGAAAGCCTTCGTTGGCAGACCTATCCTCATTGGGAATGTATTCTGATCGATGATGGATCCATCGATCGAAGTGCGGAAATCTTCAAGACGTATAAAGACCAGGACTCCCGGTTTCGGTACTATTTTCAAACAAATCAAGGACCGGCCGCCGCAAGGAATTTTGGATTAGAGGTGGCTGAAGGTGATTTTATACAATTTCTTGATGCGGATGATGTTATTTTGCCGGAAAGATTTCATTTTTGTCTTGAACAATTTGACAAATCTCCAAAGGCAGATGTTGTTTATTCCGATTACGTTTGTTATAGTGCAGAAGATGGATTTATCCAGGCCTTACCTTCAAGAATCCCTTTTACGGACACTGTTCGTTCTTTTATGTTCCAGATGGACATCAATTTTGTTATCCTGATTCATTCGTTCCTCTTTCGGCGCAAGGTTTTTGAGACGAAAAAGTTCGAAACGAATCTTCATTCCCATGGGGAAGATACTGAATGCTGGATCCGAATTGCGCTCGAAGGTGCCAGATTTGTCTATCTCGATAATGTTCTGTCAGTCTATCGGTATTCTCAAGACTCTCTAGCGCAAAAGGGGATTAACTTGTTTTCGGCGAAACTGAAGACGATAGAACAATATCGAACACATCCTAAGTCGATCGAATACTACGAAGACTATGCAAGGACCGTCCAGCATTTTCGTGAACGCCTCGCCATCGCGTATATCATGGAAAAGCAGTTTAAAAACGGCTTTCGAGAATTGAAAACTCTCTGGAAGTCGGCGTCGACAGTATCACGAATGAAAATTCTTGGCTGGCTGATTCTCATGAGTGTGTTTTCAAAAAAGTCCGTTCTTCGTTTCAGGACTCTTCTTTTATTGGGATATGGAAAGTTGCGGGGATCGAATGCGATTCATCGACGGTGGATACCGCCATCGTATCTGATATCGTTCCTCTCATACGAAAAATAATCATCATCTGTAGATCGTTGTGTGAATAGTGTACTTCTATGATTTCGATCATCATAGTCAATCATAACGGGATGGAACATACTCGCGCATGCCTGCAATCTCTCATCCTTCATTCGCACCTGAACAACTGCGAAATTATTCTCGTTGATAACAATTCCACAGATGGAAGCGCGGAGTTGATACGCAAGGAATTTCCGCAGGTAACAATATTATCGCAGCAGAATAATTATGGCTTTGGCAGGGCTAACAATTTGGGAGCATCTGCATCAACCGGTGATTATCTTTTTTTCGTTAACAACGATACACTCTTTATAGAAGATCTCGCTACACCGCTGAGTCGATTCTTGCAAGAACATCCTTCATGTGGAGCGATAGGTCCATTATTACTGAACGCTGATCATACATATCAGCATTCCCATGGGTATTTTCCTTCAATATTCAATGAGTGGAAAGTACAGCAGGACGCACGTCGGATAAAAACCGTTCCAACCGATCTGTCACCAAAAGCGGTAGATTGGATTTCCTTCGCGGCAGTGATGATCCCACGGAAAGTATTTGAGCATATATCAGGATTCGATGAAAGATATTTTATGTATTTTGAAGATGCTGACGTGTGCAAGCGTCTCAAACAAAAAGGATATACAACGATATATTATCCCAGATATTCACTGATACACATCGGCGGATCGAGCTGGTCGGAAAATAATGCAGGCACAATACGTTATGAATATCGACGATCGCAATTACTCTACTATTCGAAACACCATTCAGTCTGGCAAACGCTGGGGCTTCGTTTATTTCTCTTTGTAAAATATGCCACACTTATGATTCGTGGGGAAAAAAAGAGTAACCGAGCGAAAGTATTTTCCATTATAAAATTAGCGACGACATATCATGCGCATCGTTCTTGACGCCCGTAAATATTTCGACTATGGTATCGGCACGTACATCCAAAATCTTGTGCCCTACCTTGCCGCACGAGAAGAATTGGTAATTCTCGTCGCTCCCGATGATGTTTTGAAGATTGAGCTGCCTGGAAAAATACGCACACATCCCAACTCCTCAAAAAAATATTCCCTGAGTGAGCTTCGATCCATTGCACGAGATGCAAATTCACTGCAGGCTGATCTATTTCACTCACCGCATTATACAATCCCCTTCGGACTGAAGATGCCCTGTGTAACAACCATCCATGATGTTCTTCACGTTAGAGGAACTGAGTATTTTTCACTTCCCCAGAGGTTGTATGCGCGGATGAGTCTTGCGCATGCGTTTAAAGCTTCAGATGCGATCATTGTTGATTCAGAGTTTTCAAAGCGAGAAATTCTCGAACTTTTCCCCGTCGATCATAAGAATATTCATGTTGTTCATCTTGGAATCTCCCCGATGTACTTTCAATCCTTTTCGGAAAATGATCTGCAAAAGTTTCGAGTAAAGTATAGCCTGCATAAACCCGCTATTCTTTACACGGGAAGCCTCAAAGGTCATAAGAATGTTAAGGTGCTTATTGAAGCGTTCGCTCGGTTGACGGAACGATCTGAGTTTCAACTTATCTTTGCCGGAGAATCTATATCCCAAAACAGGATTTTGTGGGATCTCATTCAAAGAAAAGGTCTCGTCAATAATGTTGTTGAACTCGGACACTTATCACAGAAGGAACTTGCTCTGGCATATCGTGCTGCTACTGTTGCGGTCTTGCCGTCCTTCTATGAAGGATTTGGGTTCTCTGTTCTAGAAGCAATGGCTTCCGGCATTCCTGTGATCGGTGCGCGTGCAGGCTCGATCCCAGAAGTTATGGGGGAGGGAGGAATCCTATTCGATCCCCGGTCCGCAGATGAACTTCAAGATGCCTTGGAACAGGTGATCCATAATGTGGATCTCAGGTCTCATCTCGTCAAAAATGGATTCGCGAATGTAAAAAGGTTCTCATGGGAAAGATGCGCAGAACAAACATATCAAATTTATAAGGACGTCATGTGAATCGCGTTGGCATTTACGGCGGAACGTTCGATCCTATACACAACGGACACATTGTTATTGCAGAACAGGCAATAAAACAGTTACATTTAGATGTAGTGTATTTTGTTCCGGCTTATATACCGCCACATAAAACAACATTGTCATTCACGACGTCAGCTCAACGGCTCACCATGGTGAAGAGAGCTATCGCGCATAAGAAATTTATGAAGTGTTCCGACATTGAACTCAGACGGGGTGGAATATCGTATACGGTCGATACTCTCACCGTTTTTAAAAAACGATTTCCCCATGCACAGTTGATCCTCATCCTCGGCTCTGATAATTACGAACAGTTCTATTCCTGGAAAAAACCTGAAACAATTCTTCAGCTGGCATCACTGGCTGTCTACAAGCGGCATGGATCTGTCTGGTCATTGAATAATCTCTCTATTCCCTTCGAAATAATCCAAGGGATCTTTCTTCGCGTTTCGTCCTCTGATATCAGGAATCGGATCCTTCGGGGATTGCCTGTTCAGTCACTCGTCCCGCTGCCGGTCGGCAATTATATCAACCATCATTCTCTTTATACAAAGAGTAATCCTCATGCCAAATCCTAAGTCCACCGCCCATAGCAATGATATTTACCAAATCATTTACACAGAGCACCATGATCCCTTTTCTGTGCTTGGTGCACATGTACTCAAGCGGAAAGGGTCGCAGATACTCGCGATACGATCATTTCTGCCGGATGCACAAGATGCCTTTATCGTTAAGAATGATCCATCACAAACAGAGTTTAAGATGGAAAAGATCATGGACGAGGGGTTCTTCGAAATAGTCCTCCCCGATTATTCCGAGGTATTTTCGTACAAACTGAAAAAGTTGACATATGATGGCAGGGTGGAAATATTTTATGATTCCTATTCCTTTCTTCCGACGCTGACTGATTACGACCTTTATCTCTTCAATGCGGGGGATCATCATCGAATTTATGATAAGCTGGGTGCGCATACAATTGAAGTGAATGGAGTAAAGGGTGTCCAATTTGCTGTCTGGGCACCGAATGCTCGGAGTGTCAGTGTGATCGGCAACTTCAATCATTGGGATCGGCGGTGCCACGCGATGAGTGTCCTGGGCGGCTCCGGAGTCTGGGAACTCTTTATTCCGGAATTGGCAGAAGGCGAACTCTATAAGTTCCAGGTGAAGACACGATCTGGATTCATCTTGGATAAAACTGATCCGTATGCGACAGAAATGGAACTGCGTCCGCGGACAGCTTCAAAAATCAATTTTCTTCAAGCACACGACTGGAATGATACTCCATGGATGAAACGGCGTGCAGAGTCTGATCATCTGGGAGAATCGATCTCTGTGTACGAAGTACATCTTGGTTCGTGGGCGCGTGTGCCTGAAGAGAACAACAGGTGGCTCACCTATCGGGAATTGGCGCAGAAATTAGTATCGCATGTTCTTGAACATGGCTTTACACATATTGAACTGCTTCCTGTTATGGAGCATCCCTTTGATGCTTCATGGGGATATCAGGTGACTGGCTATTATGCCCCTACCAGCCGATTTGGGACACCTCAGGATTTTATGTTCTTTGTCGATTATTGTCATCAGAATGACATCGGTGTAATCCTCGATTGGGTGCCTGCACATTTTCCGAAAGACCAATATGCCCTGGGGGAATACGATGGAACACACCTGTATGAACATGCCGATCCACGAAAGGGCGAGCACCAAGACTGGGGGACGTTTATTTTCAATTACGGCCGGAATGAAGTGAGAAATTTTCTTATCGGGAATGCACTTTTCTGGCTGGAAAAGTATCACGTCGATGGTTTTCGTATCGATGCAGTGGCTTCCATGCTGTACTTAGATTATTCCCGCAAAGAAGGGGGATGGATCCCGAATGAAGTCGGAGGAAGGGAAAATCTCGAAGCCATTACCTTTCTAAAAGATACAACACGCCTTATTCAAAAATATTATCCGGGAATCCTCACTATTGCAGAAGAATCCACGGCGTACCCTGGAGTGACTACCGGTGCCGAATATGGTGGACTTGGATTCAGCTTGAAGTGGAACATGGGCTGGATGCATGATATGTTGGAATATTTTTCAAAGGATCCTATTTACCGGACACATCATCATAACAAGTTGACCTTTGCCCTGCTGTACGCATTCTCTGAACGGTTCATGCTTCCGCTCTCGCATGATGAAGTTGTCCATGGAAAGTCATCACTTCTGCATAAAATGCCGGGAGATGATTGGCAGAAATTTGCCAATCTTCGTCTGCTGTATGGACTCATGTTTGCATTCCCTGGGAAGAAGGTATTATTCATGGGGAGTGAATTCGGTCAGCGGAACGAGTGGAATCATGAGCTGTCGCTTGATTGGCATCTGACGCAGTATGCACCTCATGCCGGGATTCTGAAATGGATCACAGACCTGAACCATGTCTATCGAAATGAGAAAGCCCTCCATCAGGTGGATTTTTATTATACCGGATTTGAGTGGATAGATTTCCAGGACAAAGCGAGCAGTGTAATTTCGTTTCTGCGCAAATCATACGACGGGACCGAGAAAATCATTGTTGCCTGCAATTTCACGCCGGTACCGCGTGCTAATTATCGTATTGGTGTGCCGGATGACGGACTCTACCGGGAGATCTTGAATAGTGATTCGTCTTTTTATCAAGGAAGTAATGTCGGTAACGCAGGAGAGATTCGTGCCGAATCCATTCCAGCCCATGCCAGAGAATTTTCGCTTAATCTCACCTTGCCGCCACTGACAGCTGTCTTCTTAAAAAGAGTAGAAGCTATCTCAAAAATGAAAAAATGACTTGTACTTTGTAAAAATGTCATGTA
>CAZYYD010000023.1:0-67399 GCA_964651225.1 uncultured Ignavibacteriaceae bacterium | reverse complement strand
GCACGCCGGGATCTGTGCAGGGGGCATCGAGCAATCGATGTCCCTACTGCGATGCCATAAACAATAAATTTCAAAATCGACAGGAGAAGTGCTTATGCCACAAGAACCTATACATTCAACACCAACACATCATACTGATACTTCTGGATTCACAAAACGGCCTGCCTCTGGAATAATGAACGATTATAGCCCACTCATTGGTCCATGTGTCATTGAGAGGTTGATACCACCCAATGGCCATGCAATCGATTTCGCTTCGAGTGGTTTTACATTAACAATAGAATTAACGCCGACAGAATCTACCGTCCTCGAAATCGCACCGAGAGATCTAATAACTTCGACGAATATTCCTTTTGTCCTGCTGAAAAATGCAAAACTCCAGTATCATAGCAACAATGATCATCAGATTGCTTGGAGCGGCTATACGTTTGAAGACTAGTTCTAAAGATGTACGCTAAATGGGTTATGGCGCCTCCTAAGTAACAAACTCAGGAAATAGAAGGCGCAGTTAATGGGACCAGAAAGCCCAGATCGCTGGCCTTATGTTTGAGACGGCTGAGTTGTTGATAGAGTTCAATGCGGGAATCCCACGACGTATTTATCGCAAAATAGAAATTAGTAGGCGGTGAAAAAAAATCCATTTATAAAAGGATTAAATATGAAAAAATATCTTCCGTATCTCCTGTTCATATCAATTATTATTTTTGAATCTTGTGTCCCGTCACCGAAAGTTATTAGCAATTCACATTTTAACTGGATAGATGGCCTCGTGAAAAATTTCAAGGCAAAGGTGAAAAGCTATGTCAAATATGATTCGTATTCAAAAAGAATTATATGCGACGAATACGCGATTCAAATACTTTTCGATGATTTTGCCAATAATATAAGGAACAATGAAAACCATCCCTATGTCACATTAACAAGTTTTCGTGAAGGGAAATACTTTAATTATTTGTTTCCAAATGGCAGGTGGGATGTTAACACATTTGGGAAAAAAGAGTGGGGAATAGAATTAAACAATATCCTAAAGAAACGGGATTGGGCTATTGTTCAATACGCTGATCCAATCGTGAATCGTACTGACAAATATGAAGTGACAAATGTGAGCTGCTTTTTTAGTACGAACTATTATATTTCTTATAATAACTATTTAGATGAACAGGGGAAAAATGCATACATCTTTACGTCTGAAGTTTTTACAATTGAAAATTCCGTTCCAATTCAAAACAATATTCCGACCCTAGTACCCTTAGCTCAAAAGAACGCTCGCGCAAAAGAAAGCAATGGTTATTCGGGCACCAATAATTTACCTGAGAAGAATTCACGAAACTCAGGAGCAAGTCTAGTTTCTCCTCAATACAAAGAACCATTAGGCGATTCTTCAGGAGATGATAACGGCCCTCGGGAATTTAAAATTAAAATAGGGGATGATCCTAATACCTATTCAGCAAGTCACTTTTACTGGCATAATAGATTTCTGGACGATCCCCCTTGGCAAGGTCTATGGTTGCGTGCATTGGGCGATGAGGGTGATGACAGGCCAGGGGGGTGGGTTTTCTTTATATATCTTCCAGATTATAGTGGACCAAAAAATTATCTTCTACAGGGTATTTCAACTAAAGAACAAGTAGCAAAAGTTCCTAACGCCGCTTATTATGGCGTCACGCAAAGGTGGGTCGCCCCCGAAGAGTCCGAGCGGTCATATGTGAATATAACAAAAGATGAAGGGAAAGATAAAAGGAGAAAGATTTCAGGAAACTTTAGAGTCATACTCCATACAACAGGCGATATTAACGGAACATGTCTGTGGGGTAAACCCCGTATGGTATATTCTGGGACCTTTAGGAATTGTCCGTATAACCCGGATCCGTGGAATAATAGTTATGGAGTGAACCTGGAGTGAACCCCTAAACTGATACGCAAAAGAAATACGATAAACGGTGTTAGAGGGTAAGAGCTATTGTTGATATTAAAGTTAGCGGGAGCGTCGATCTCATTGTGGGACTGCCCCACCGTATTTATCGCAATATAGAAATCGTTAGGCCGCCGCACAATATTAATTATTCGTTTTGATTTACTAGTCATGTGTTAATCCTGAAAGATTTATGAATCTTCTTCCTAAAAAACCGTTTCATGAGCATCACGAATTCATTGGAAGGATCGTTCAGGGAGATCAGGTTTCTGATAACCTACAGTGTATCGTTACTAACTCTCAAATACACAATGGCCCTATAAACGGTTACATTATTGGTAATGCTGATACCGTAAAAAGGATCCAAAAGGTAACAAACCTCAAATTGGCTCCTCCTTTTCTTGAATCGCAAAGTGATGATATTTCTCGTGAAAAGTTCAAGAGCGATGAGTTCCTCTGGAAAAGAATATCTCTTCCTTCGTACTCAGATTCCTTTGATAGGTTTAGCATAGTATGTGAGTTTATTCTTCAAAGTTATTCTACAATAACAAAGCATGAACCAATTGAACTTAATAAGCGAATAATCACATTTCTCCTCACTGGACCTTTAAGTGCTTGGCACGTAGTTGTAATGAGGGAGCGATCCTTTTCTGGTGAAGTAAAAATCAATGCTCACCACTCTCAGTTAGACCTTGTCCTCAACGATCCTTTCAATATTGAGGTTATCCCAAGATATTTTTATTCTGATTCCAACATCGATGGGAAACAAGAAGTATCTACAGATGTCCTTACTATTCAAATCACAACTGAACAAAGCTCAGACGAACTTACCGATCAGGATTTTATTGAGAAATCAAAGCAATTAGTAGACGATATCCTGCTTTTAATGTCACTTGTGTCTCGCCGTTGGATAGCGTGGTATGCTTATTATCTAGAAACAAAGACAGAAATTCTAGATTATTATCGAACCACTCGTAGTTGTTCAGGTGAATCTCTCAGTCACGACGCAACTCTCGTTAATGCCCCTCAAATTCGTCAGTTCCTAAAAGAATCATACTCACGATACCAAAGGCTTCGAGATGAAGGTTTTAGTTTAAAGTTGCCACTGCTCTATTATATTAGCGCTAATGAGGCAACATACACTGAAGAACAGTTCACAGGTTATTTCTTAGCTCTTGAAAAGTTGCGGGACCTTTTTATTCGCTCACGCCCACATCTTCAGCATACACTTAAACCTGATGAATTTATTAGTCTTGCTGAATCTATTCATCAGACTATAAAACAAGAAGTAAAATTACCAGATGCACGTCGTCTTCTTTACGCAAAACTCAGTGATCTGAATAGACCACCTCTTTCATCCGTGCTCAATGAAATGTTTTTATTCTACAAAGTTGATTGGCATGACCTCTATCCAGCTAACTCAATATTTACACTTATCCAAACAAGAGACAAAATGTTCCATAGCTCAATGGACTTGGATCATGAAACAATATTCCATGAAACTGAACGCTTAAAGGCCATTGTTGAGAGATTTCTACTTGCCATCTTAGAATTTCCTAGATTTTCTAATGCTCCCTTACCTTATGTTAAACAGGAGCTTGTAGAGCTACAGCATAAATCACAATGAAATTTCAATGCTTAGATAAAACGGTTTTTTACGTGCTGCTGCCTCCTAAGTAACAAACTCAGGATGTAGAAGGCGCTGTTAATTGGACAAACAGAAAGCCGAGATCAGAAGCTTTTCGTTTGAGTCGGTTGAGTTGTTGATAGAGTTCAATGCGGGAATACCCCGCCGTATTTATCGCAATAGAGAAATCGATAAGCCGGCGAAAGGAATAAAAATGAATTACAACATAAATCGTTTTATTGGTCTTTCTTTTATGCTTTTTGTTGCAGGTCGAGTTACCTTTAAAAGTTGTGTAAAATAAAAAAGCGCATCCGTATCTTAGGTTGACCAACAAACGATAGGAGTTTCCTATCAAAACCTAAGGAGGACACGCTGATGTCAAAGTACAAGAAAACGGACGCAGGGTCAAGTCCTGTGCGCACTATGTTAGACCAGCTCATATTGCTGGGAGCCCAGAAAATGATTGAACAAGGGCTTGAAGCTGAGATCCAAGAACATCTGGGCCGACAACGCTATGAGCGCAAGGGAATCGATAAGAACAAACAGTATCGTAACGGATATTCCAAGGAGCGGCACATAACAGCATCCATAGGAAGTATGGCGATCCGGACACCCCGTCTACGGGAACCGTTTGAGTCACAGATCTTAGGCCGCTATCAGCGGCTCTCAGACCAAATGCAGATGCTTGTCCCAGATTTGTATCTGCATGGGTTATCATCGGGCGATTTTCAGCAATGCTTCCAAGGGATCCTCGGTCCTGCAGCGCCGTTATCACAGACAAGCGTTCTCCGGATGAAGAAAGACTGGGAAGAGGAATATCAGCTATGGAAAAAGCGCCGTTTAGAGAAAGAATACCTATATGTGTGGGCTGACGGAGTCTATCCGAAAGCTGGTCCCAAAGATGATTCCATGGCAGTCTTAGTGCTTGTCGGAGTGCGCCGAAGTGGAGAAAAAGAGATCCTTGCCCTGGAAGAGGGATACCGAGAAAGCGCCGAGTCATGGAGTGACCTCTTGCGCAATATTCAAAAACGTGGTGTTGAATGGATCGGTATGGTAATCGCCGACGGTGCTCTGGGTTTGTGGAAAGCTCTCAGGAATGTCTTTCCCACAACAAAATGCCAGCGTTGTTGGATTCATAAGATGCGTAATGTGCTGGATAAGGTCTCCGCACGCCACGAGGATGAAGTTCGTGAGTTGCTCAGGCAGATGTATCATTCTGACTCTGCCAAACACACCAAAGAGCTGATGGTGATCTTTCGTCAGCGTTATCATAAGTTGTATCCAAAAGCGGTGGACTGTTTGGAAGACGACCGTGAAATGCTTTTGACCTATTTTCAGTTCCCCAAGCGTCATTGGAAGAGTATTAAATCCACAAATGTGATTGAATCGATGTTTTCAACTGTCAAACTCAGAACCAACGCTGCCAGACGCATCCCTCGTCGGGATAGCGCCTTGTATTTGGTCTTCAAACTATTAACGACATTACAAACTCGGTTAAAGAAGCTTCACGGTTACAAACTTGTAGCTCAAACGATTGATCAATTACACCCAATGAAACATTCTAAGTTACGGTTAGCAGCTTAAATATTTTTACACAACTATTGACTATATCTCTTGCAGGTCTGACAATATTTCTAACAAGTAACTTTTTAGGAATAATTCCCGCAATTCTAATTGGTGTTCTCGTATATTATTTCTGGGGGAGAATAAATCGAAAAGCTGCAACTATTGGATTGTTTGAATCGAACATTAATGCATATTATACCGGAATTAAAAGTGGTCTAACTCATTCTGAAGCAATTTCACTCGTTATAGAATCTAGATATCCACATTCACCAGATAAGCAGAAACAAATTCTTGATCATTATGAAGAAAGTGTTAGTGGTTTGGCGATAGTATACTCAGAACATTCACCAGATCTAATAAATCCAAAATCAGGTAGATTGACTAACGCTGAGGAATTAAAATTCCTAGTTTATCTTTTATTCTGTCAAGAAAATGGCGACCCTCCTGAAGGTTATGATAAAGTCGTTAGAGAAAATATTGCCATTACCTATGAAAGAATTGCTAATAAATACGCCACCTAACCGATAGGCTCAAACTTATAAAATAAAGGGTCGGTGTGTATGAAATGCAATAATGAGATGTTGAAGGATTAAAATGCCCAACCCCATAGACCTTCATCAATATTTCTACGGCGAACCACCTAAACTCGACAAAGCCATTGAGATAATCCGAAAGGAATTGTCACCTGCGATGATAGATCAAATCCTAAAGGGAATTGATGATCCGGATTATGAAGGGAAACAGCACTTTGGCGTTGGACTGTGGGTGCGTAATACACTCCGGGAAAATGGTATTGATTGGAATGACATTGCAATGGACAGCTTGTGGTATGAAATACTAAGACGAGCGGTGGGGAAGTGATGACTCTGTTAAAGTATCCTAAGCAACACGGAGAACTCGAATAATGCCGAACCCGGATTTGTTCAGTCTCGCTTTCCGTCCAGATTACTGGGAGAATGACGAAGAAACAGAAGAAATTGAAATTGCTGTGATCAATGTTCAAAGCGTTTTAGGAGATTCTTTAAGGATTACTGCCGAGCAATCTGGTGATAAAGTCCAGTATAAAATTATGGATGGAAATGGAGGAGAGTATCACGCAGAACCCGAGACCTCTTCGAAGCCATTGACGATGCATGAAATTGTTGAAATGATAAGAAAAGCAAGTCCGAATAAGGGCGACAGCCTCCCCGACTACTTTAGGCAGCTTAATCTTTTGGATGATACCGATCCGAATAGTCTTGTTGATTTTGTTTCTGTGGAATCGGATTTCTATCCGGAGCTACAACGTTGGTATGAGGAATAGTCCCTTGAATGGTGCGCGAAGAAGACAATGGCCAGAAATTGAATATTGTTAGGATTAGTAATTATGCTTAATCGAATCCCCAAACTGCATGTCGATGCCAGAAAAGGCATAGTGACAATCGGCCGCCAAAGAATTCCCCTTAGGCCGATGGAGTTCGTGTATTATAGATACTTTGTTGAACAAGTGCTGATGGGGAAACCGGAAGTCGACCTTAGGACAAATGAGGATCTACACTCATTCGCGACTCACATCCTCGACCTGCATAGAGAAACATACCCAAGATCCGATGGAATTCGCATAGAATTAGAGCGGTTCATTATGGGAAGGAAAGAAAGCTTTAGAATAGGGCAGGTGAGAACAACAATCTCAAAAATCAACAAAAAGATCAATGATGAACTGCTAGATCCTTGTTTGGGGAAAATGTTCAGAATAAATGCCGGTCAGCGTGGTGAAGTTAAATACGCTCTTAACATGCAGAAGGATCATATCGCACTCTTCACACCTGCTGTTTATCCGATGTTCAAGCGGAATGTTATTTGTTTTGCTGAAAAGGAATCTCTCGTCGAAGCGCTCAAGTATATGCGCAACAATAAATATTCGCAAGTAATTGTTCGAGATCGAAATCATAGGCTTAGGCTTTTGACCAATGAAGGGCTTGCTGTATGGCTTGCGAAAAACGCGCAAAAGGGAAGGCTCGACTTGAAAGATTATGATATTGGTGATGTCCTAGAGTCAGAGCGATCTGATGCAGTCGCATTTTGTAAACCAACATATCTTCTCGGCGACGCTCGAAATGAATTCCATCTCAGCCTTATGAAGAATTGCCCTCTACTCTTTGCCATAATAATAACAGATACAGGTCTAAAGTCAGGGAAGCCTCTGGGAATCATTACTCCATGGGATTTCCTTGATCAGAAGTATTGGTAATTCCTTCACGCGTTGTCCTCTCGAAGTCTCTCTCTTAAGATCGCTATAATCTCCGGTTCCAAGGAAATCTTCCGGTAATCTAACCTATTGGTCTAAAGGTCTGGAGTGATTAGATTACACACGCATGCAAAGAGCATGACCCCGCACCGTTCATTGACAATTTACATTACCGCTTCCAGACGGAGGGCGGATTACAAAAAGAAAATCAGATCGGTTGACCCGGCTAGAGAAAGGAGGAAAAGGATCCACAGATCTGATAAATGCCGGTGGCGATGCAGGGCGCATTGCGGCAGGTAAAACAGGTTAAACAAAAATAATAGGAGGGTGCCATTCTTATGAGTTCTTCATTGATCGTTGATGCGATTGAGAAGGAATTTAAAATAAAAGACAACGTTTCGATGTGCGGCGTTTCAAAGATCCTAAAGAATGAATTAGAAGTCCCAAGGTTGTTTACGCCTCAAGTAGCTGATGAAGAGGATCACTTCCTTTTCCAGGAAGGGGGCATTGACGCAATTCTGGAGAATGCTTTTCAGGTTGAAACACTTATAGAAGCAGAATGGGAACGAGAAGAACCATGTGATTTCCGTGAGATTCTTGAAATCTTCAAAAAGGACTCTTGGCATATTTATCTTGGGGCAAAGAGGGATTTCTTCGAAAGAAGTATCTTTGGCAAGATCCGCAGCTCCGGCTCGATGAAGCACGCATCACAAGTTGTTGAAAAAGCTTGTGGTCTCGGATGGCCTTTCCTCAGTATAGATTTTGAACTTCCAGTCAGTATCAGGAACTTTAGAGCCGATCTGTTTCCTCGTTCGTGGTTCGAAAAACAATTCCGGGGTCTGCTCAATTACCTGTATGATTACTACGAAGATGAAAATCATGCTGATATTTATGACACATACATGCTCGATGATGACCTGCGGAAAGAGATTTATCATACATACCCTCCCATGTCACCCGAACAACTTTACAAAGTTCATACGGAAATCATCAAAAACTATTTCGAAGATGTATATAGGGAAAATCAAAGTCCGGCTGAGTAAGCCGGACAAGTTTATTAAGAATGGGAGAAAAATAGAATGAAAGAGAAATTGCAGATTAGGCAGGGCGACCTGCTTTTTGTGAAAATTGAAAGAATTCCCGAAAGGGTAAAGAAGACGGATCATTTGATACTCGCGGAAGGTGAAACGACTGGCCATATGCATCAGATTCTTACAGATACAGCCGAACTTTATGAGGACGGAAATGTCGCTTTTCTGAAAGTGCTGTCAGAAAGCGAGGTTGTCCACGAGGAACACGTAACAATTATTCTCCCCAAGGGGTTCTTCAAGATAATTCGACAGAGGGAATACACTCCCCCTGAAACAGAGCATCCTAATGAATTAGGAGGATTCAGACATGTATTCGACTGATGAAAAGGTGTCGATGGCTGGAGTATATTCAGAATCGAACTATACATCTTCTAATACCGGTGGAAACCCAGAAGAACTGATCGATGTCGGGAAAAAGATCGCAGAAAGGGCTTGGTTGTGGAAAAAGTCCTTTGACGATTATTCAAAAACAGATTTGAAGAAAATTCAATACTGGATAGAAGAATGGGTGCGTTTTCTGGATCTCCCGCTCAAAGTAGAAATATATTCGGATCCGATAGCGCCATCACTCCTTCCTTATACCATTGTAGAGCCTTGCAAGCCAAAGTGGTCGAGTCCGGAATTCTATTTCCGTCCCACAGATATGTCCAAGCAGATGAGTTTGCTCTTCAATTCCTGCTGTGATGCTATCGCATCTCAATCTTTGTGGAGCCTCATTGTGAAGAATCTCGGTGAAATCGATGTATTCAGTGAACAAAGAAGGTTGATAATGGAGCGTCATCGTCCAAAAGCCTTATCGCAGATAGTGTTTTACCATAGACGGTCGCAGGAAAGCTGTTGGATTTCAAAAGCATGCCGTGAAACGGATATTAAAATGGCCTCTCGTTTGCTGGAAATTATCCCTTCAGTCAACGGAAGGAGTAATGGGAATTTTTATCATACGTGGACCGATGTTTGGTTCTTTATGATAGATCTATTCTTCAGCCTCACCGGCGAGAATTCGTTGGTGATGGAGGACCAGCGTAAACTTGGAGCATCTTTGTATTATATCAGAAATGCTATTGAAAATGGGCTAAGTTGGATTCTCCCGACCGCAGATAAATTGTTCGTTATTCCGTATCCGGATCGCTATTCCGATCAGAGAGGAAGGTTGCATCGAGAGGACGGTCCAGCAATTGATTGGGGAAACGGTCGAGGCGAATATTATTGGCATGGTGTTGGAATGCCAGCGAAGATATTCACGCATCCTGAATCTATTGAAGTAAAAGACATTATTAGCGAAAAGAATATCGAAGTTCGCCGCGTGATGATTGAACGATTTGGATGGGCACGCATCCTAGAGGAAATGAATCCAGAGTTGATTGATAAGGATTTCGATTTTGGCGGAGAACGGCAGCTATTGAGAATATACGGCGCCGACGATGAACCGTTGATGCTTGTAAAGGTAGTCTGTCCATCGACAGGTAATGAATATATCCTTCGTGTTCCGCCCGACACGGAATCGTGCGAGGCAGCCATTTCCTGGACTTATGGAATGACCAAAGAGGAATATGGCCCCACTTCGGAGACGTAATTCATAATCAGTGATCTGATACCTGTGAATCTAATAACTTTTGAAGGAAGCAATGTATGAATACATATGATATCCCAGAAAATTGGAAAACTCAACCATCAATTTCTCATTTTCGATCTGGTGTCTATTCAACATCTTGTCTTTGGGAGCCTATCACGGCTCGAACTTCGGCCTATGACGTTGAAGAAATCTTGTATTGGATGTCTCGATGGGTGCGTCTAATGAAATGGAATTGCAAACTTACAGTTCTAACCAAAGGGCAATCCAAGTATTCATGTTTCAGCGCATTCGAATCTGATAGGAATGCAGATCCTTCTTATGCCTTTCTCAGAACAGTAAAGAATGCTCTTTACGCTGAAATACCTTCTCCCGTGTGGCTGAAATCGTTTGATATAATGTTTTTGAAGCTTTCTAGTTTGCAAGCAGAGTTGAATCATCCATTAACACTTATGTATTTGCTGCAACCACCATGGTGGTATATGGCATACCAATTAAGTGATTATCAGGAACTTTATAATAATTCGTCATGGGTCCAATTATGTAAATTGCACTGCCTTTTCGAAGGATTGCGGTGTGCTGGCATTGAAAAAATTGCAGGATTGCCAATTCGAGAAAAAGAAATGGTAAAAATATTTGAATGTCTCCGGAACGCTGTTGTCGCGGGTCTTGGGTGGTTCTTTCTGAGGAACTCTCAATTGACTGTCATTCCTTTGCCATGTTACTCGACGGACGAAAGAGGACGTCTTCATTCCTTAAATGGGCCGGCAATAGTTTGGGATCACGAACTTAATTTGGCTGGTTGTCATGGAACGGCGTATTCCACAGAAATACCGGACCAAGGCAGATCCGCAAAGCAATTCTGGTATCGTGGCGTCAGAGTTAGCGAAAGAATCATATTTCAGCCGGAGACTCTGACGGCCCAAGATATTAAATCGGAATCAAACCAAGAAGTGCGCCGGGTAATGACCGAACGTTATGGAGAGTGGAAGGTTATGAATGATAGCGATAGATTGATTATTGAAGCAGGTATAATCCGTGGGAGAAATAATTAAAGGCTGTTCAGGAGGTCTTCAAGGATATGAAATTGCTCAATTCAAAAAAATCATTCCATCTTATCCTAACAAATATGTTATGGGTTAATAGGAAATTCATTACTATGCTTAAGAGAAGGGGCTTATGGAGTATGGATTCAATGTATACTCCCTCAGATTCAAATTCTATATTTGATTATCCTTATTCATTCGGTTACATTATTCCCATAAATTGCAGTTCAATATGATTTGGGTAGAATCGGGTGAGTGGTTAGGTCCTTCGATTAGAAATATATACAAAACTTTATGCTACTTATAAATATCGTCAGATAAAGATGCTATCGGAGATAGAAATTGCTTTTCAATTTATTCATTGATCTTAGAATAATGTCAGTAAGATAGAGATATTTAAGGTATAAACATCTAGTTTATCAATAAAACGCGCAGGTATGAGGCGGAGTAATTAATATGGCAGATTATCTATTGAATGGATTCGAAATAAATATTACAGAAACAGCTCGTGAAGTGTGGAAGGAAATTCAAAATGGTGGAAAGCAGCGTCTATTAGAAGGGTCAATTGAAGAAAAAGACTTGCAACATGAACGCATAATAATTGCAAAAAGTCTTTTGCAGAAGGAACCTTGGAATAATATTACTGAAGCTGATAAACAGGGTCTTCGAAAAATATTTTACCAAGAATTCTCATATAGTGATGAAGACTATGATGAATTTGCATTTATGCAGCATAAAATGTTTCAATATGGATGGTTTGATGCGATTGTTGAGAAACTACCGAAAATATTGTCAGATATTGTTACCTATGTTTTTGTTGTATTGCTTTTTCTGCTTCCAACTCTCTTTTATTCTTTGCCCGGTTTAGCATATTACTTTGCCCAACGATTATTCATTGTGTTGATATGGGCATACCCTGCTATTCCATTCATTGTCTGGGTTGCCAATTATAGGTATACGTTATCAGCAATTCGTTCAAGGAAGTGGAGAAAATACAATTTCCTGCTTTCTCTTTTTATTCAAGTCGGATATTCCTCACGAAAGGAGCCTGATTTACTTGATTTGCCGATCACGTTTTTATGGTTGGGAATAACTATATGCTTGGCTCATTTCACATACAGGAAATCGATTGAAAAAGAATGGTCGATTTATACTAAGCGAGTAGTAGAAGCAATTAGTTAAGATTCTATAAATTGACCATTCCCACTTCACCTTCAATAAACATTTATCTGAATTTCTATGGTTTCAACACTTTCAATCCTTCTTCCCTTCTAGCCACCCGATGGCCCATTTCATTCGGGGTGTAAGCCTCTCATGGATGATCGACCCTAATGTTCTCGGCTACACTGGCAATTTCTTCCAAAACGGCAAAACCGTCCCTTATAATTGCGCAAGTTTGATTTTCGACCCACATTGGCTTACATTATCGGCACAAATCAATACCAGGTGGTGCACATTTCGAACAGAATTCAATGATTAATGGCAATTATTGGATGAGGTGTGCAAATATCCTTTTAAAAATTGGGGTGATGACTAATTCCGAAGTGAAGAAATCACAGCATGGATAATGCGACACCAAATAGCCGGAACCTCGTTTTCATAAGTCACGCCTGGGAAGACTATGAGTTTGCCCGTTGGTTGGCTTTGCAATTAGCACGAGAGGGTTATGGTGTCTGGTGTGATTTTACAAAACTTCTCGGTGGTGAGAATTGGCCTCGCGAAATCAATGAAGCACTCGAAAAGAGCACAATCAAATTCGTTTTTGTTTTGTCGAAGAACTCACATCAAAAAGCTAATCCACTTGGAGAGTTCCAAAAGGCAACAAAGATCGGTGAGCAACTAAAGGATAAACGATTCATTATCCCGCTCAAGATTGATTCGATACCCCATCATAAATTGGATTTTCGATTTCAAGAGATTCAATACATAACCTTTTACCCCAATTGGGCATCGGGATTTTCCAAACTCTTGGAGAGACTAAGGGATGATGGGGTTACAAAGAATGAATACTTCGGACCAAATGCCGTGAAACAATGGTGGTCCACAAATGACAACAATCGCAGTCGTATTCTTGATACTGCTGAGTCCATAAATTCTAACAGGCTTGATATTATTTCAATGCCAAGCGTAATCTATGCCCATCATCTTGGTTATGAGTTCAAACTGGATAGATCAATCCCATATGGGGTAGTGCCACATTCGGATTTCATTTTAAGCCTGGCCGGTGCGGATGTTCTCGCTTCACCGGAATCAGGCAACATTCAGATCAAACAATCATATGAGCTGAAGGTTGAAGAAGTGTTGAACGGTAGTGATAAATTGATCGGAGATCCTACTGTTGGCGACAATTATATGAAACGCATTCTCAATCAAGCATTCGAAAAGCACTTACAGTTCCACAAGTTGCGTTACTTCAAATTGTCGAACAGCAAATGTTTTTTCTTTACCGATGAGTCGCTTCCATCGAATGGCAGGATAATCCATCGAGGTAAAGATGAACTTAATCCCCGAATACAACTATGGGGCAAAAGTGGAAACAAGAATTGGCACTGGGCATTACGTCCGAGAGTGTCATTCGGTGACAATCCCTTCTTCTCAATGTTCATTCATGTCATTGCGGGAATGGGCAGGAAGCGTTTTGCTGCATCACCTTCTCTATATCGTTCCTGGTATAACAAAACATGGCGCGACAGATTGCGAGCCAGTATCACACACATTGCAGAAGGTAACGACGAAATCGTTATTGAAACTGGTTCACAGCAGAAACTTATTGTTTCGGCTACTTCGAGAGAATTCATCAGTCCAGTATCCTATGAAGATCCGAAGGAGTTGACGGATAGAATTGGTGTCACCGATGAACAATAAACTGCTTGTGCTACCAGAGCCTGAATTGTTGTTTGATTATGATCAGACCATCGATGATCCCCGAGATGGACTTACTCTTTTTGGACCGCGTCGCTCAACGATATATGGTATCAACTATGGAGTAATTGGAACGCCTGCTGGAATAGAAAGATTCAGCAGATGGATTAAGAAAGCGAATGAATTTACTGCCGTTGAGAGGGATTCGCAACGACTTCTTTGGATTCCATTCCCTGGATTTGAATCGATCTTCAGAATCCCATTTTCTGACACTAGTATCAAAACTCTATCAATCGATGAAAATATATTGAAAGAGATATTGCGCGATGGGGACACTTATCAGCGCGTATTTAACACTGTCAATCTCTATGAGCAACAAATTGTTTCATTCTATCAAGAATCGGATCAACAACTAAATCTCTGGTATGTTATTTCTCCTGAATCAGTTTACCGGGAGTGCAGGCCAAAGTCAGAAGTTGAAGTTCCAATCCGCAAAGTTACCAAGAAAGCAATCAATGTCCGAAAAGGCATTGCCCAACAATCGAGAAGTGGTCAAGGTTTCATCTTTGAAGATATGGAGCAAGACTATTTTGCATATGATTTCGATGCAGACTTTAGGAGACAACTGAAAGCACGATTGATTATGCAAAACGTAAGAGATCCGGTGCAGATATTTCGCGAATCGACGTTAACTCCTGATGACTTTTTAAACCGAGCTGGTTATAGAGAACGGGACGTTGAGCCGGAATCTCAAGTAGCGTGGAATGTATTTACGACAAGCTATTACAAAGCAGGTGGCAAGCCTTGGAAACTCGCTTCCCTTCGTGATGGCGTGTGCTACCTTGGGATGGTCTACAAACAACTCGAGAATTCAAGCGATGACCGATCAGCCTGTTGTGCTGCACAAATGTTCTTGGATTCTGGTGATGGCGTTATCTTCAAGGGCGCAATTGGCCCGTGGAAGTCGCTTGAACGAGACGAATACCATTTGAACAAAAATGCGGCAAAAGAAATAATCTCGAAAGCTATCAGCACATATCAGGAATCAAGTAAGGACCATCAACTTCCCAAACAGATTTTCATTCATGGAAGAACTTTCTTCAACGATGAAGAATGGACCGGTTTTTCTGATGTGCCCGCTGGAGTCAGCGTTGTCGGCATTCGGATAGCAAGCGGTGATTTAAAGTTGTATCGGCCCGGTAATTTTCCCGTTTTGCGTGGGACAGCCTACATTGAAACCGAAGTAGCGGGGTATCTGTGGACTACAGGGTTTGTTCCGAAGCTCCGGACGAGTCCTCACTTGGGCGTGCCTACTTCTGTAAAGGTTGATATTTGCAGGGGTAGTGAAGATATCAAAATTGTCCTTGAAGACATTCTTGCGTTGACCAAATTGAACTACAATGCTTGTCATTATGCGGATGGATATCCTATTACTCTTCAATTCGCTGACAAGATTGGTGATATCCTTACTGCCGGCCCAATCGAAAAAGATCAAGCGCCGAAAACATTCAAATACTATATCTGAAAGACTCAATGGCTCGTTCAACTGTTCATTACGCTGACAATACGACTAACAATATCCTGAAACGCCTGCACAATAAGCTTCGTCCTGCCGGCACTCCTGTTCAGCGGGTGGAGTATATCATCGAACTCTTGCTTCTGCGGATCTTCGAGGTGAAACTTAAACAGGATCCAGAGTTTGTTCCTCTTAGGAAAATGTTCGTCGGTGAAAACGATGACTTGCTCTATTCCTCTCTCGCCTCAGTTGCAAATGAAAATATGCTAGAAAAGCTCAATACTCGATTCTTTCCTTTCTATGCAAACATTCTCACAAATGCTCGAAAGGTCCTCAAAGGGAATCCATCTGATAAGGTCCGTGATCAACTCGTATTGATTGAAGAGGTGTTCAGCAATTCAAACTTCAGCAATAATGTCACAAGCGGCAATTTGGGTGAGGTCGTTGGTTTGGTAGGAGAATTGGAAGAAGACCGACTGATGAAAACTGACTTACTCGGAGATGCGATTGAATCAGCGTTATCCGAGACAGGTGGAACGAAAGATATCGGCCTCCATCGCACACCCGACCACATTCGTCAGTTCATGGTTGGGCTTGTTTTGCCTTCATTCAGTGATTCTATCTTTGATCCAACAGCTGGAACTGCAGGTTTTCTGTTTGATTCATATGAGTTCGTTATGCAAACGGTAAGACCCAATGGCAAATGGCCGGGAGAAAAAGCTCATAAAGAACTTGTCGCTTGGTTCAAAGAATATTTTGAGGCTCACAAGCGTCGAATGCCATCTCTTGAGGTCACAAATGATTTCTATCGTCAGGGAATAATGGGAATCGAATATCTCGGTATGATTCGAAAGATGGCAGCAATTAATCTCTACATACGCGGACTCAATCCAGGGAATATTCTTCAGGGCGATTCGTTAGCAAAGTTCAAACGAGATTATAATCCTGCGAGCAAATCCGTAATTCTGACAAATCCTCCTTTTGGTGCCGAGCGAGATCAAGAAGCATACCCAGATGTGTGGAGTGAATACCCGAAGGAATCTGAGACAACAATCCTTTTTGTGAAGTTAGTTTTGGAAACGCTTGCGAAGAAAGGACGTTGCGCAGTCATTGTCTCGGAAGGTTTTATGTCTTGGGATCAAAATAGTGCGCGTGCACTTCGCAAATCACTGTTAGAAGAGGCCAATCTTCGGGCTATTATCAGTCTGCCGCCAGGTGTTTTTGTTAGCAAAGGAGGACAAGGGCCAAAGACTTCAATACTCTATTTCGAGAAAGCCTCTCCAACGAAGGACGTTTGGTATTACAAGGTTACTAATGACGGCTATTCCATGGGGACAAACAGGAAGGAAATACCTGGTTGCCAACTTGTGGAAGCTCTAAATTTGTTTCATGAATATGTGCGAGAAGGTAAACGGCCACCTGAAAGCAGGCATGCATTTTCTATCCCCACGGAATGGATTACCACACTTGATCCACGAATAAAAGAGAAGATTCGCATTGAGACAAGTGATGAATTAAACATCAAAGCCGAGGAGGACAAATCTAAGTTGGCTTCAAAACTGACCGAACAGGTTACCGCAAAGAAGATCACAGGTGAAGAAAAACGAGATAAACTGAATCAGCTTGGACAGATATGGGATGGGAAAATTCGAAATGAGATTGCCCGCCGTATTGAAAGAGCGCAACTCTTTTCGTTCAATCTACCAAATTATCGTAGTTCGCTCACAGACGAACAATGTGCAGAATGGGCGAAGATAAACAATGTTGTTATAAATGAATCACGCTCTGGTTTGGAAATCCGTTATCAGCAAATGCAGAAGGCTTCTGTCCAGGAATTGCCAAAGTTACTTTCCCAAATTGATCCGCATAATGCTCTTGAGCTGGACATTGCAAGACAAAATATCTCTAGGATCGAGGGAACCACCTTAGCAGAAAGCAAGAAATTGAAAAAGCTTTCCGGCATTCTTGCCATGGGAAAGAAATACCAACGTGTCAGACTTAGCGATATTTTGAAGCTAAGGCGAGACATACTAAAAAAGGAAGACTATCTGGGGGAAATCGATATTGTGGGCAAAATAAGATTCTCTGATGGCAAAATCTTCCTTAGGGATGAAAAGTCGACTGCAAGCAATCTTCAGTTTACCGAAAAGAACGATTTAGTTATTTCAAAAATAAATTTCCATCAGGGTGCGACGGCAGTGAACTCTGTTGGTCGAGTGCTTGCCTCGTTGGACTATTTGATCTATGAAGTGGTTACAACTGAGGCGATTCCATCTTTTGTGGCCCATATTATTCGTTTGCCTCAATTTCTCACATTGTTAGAGGAAAACAAACCGGGGGGTGTTAAAGGAAGATCTCAACCAGAACTAATCGAGACTCTCTCAATCCCGCTCCCTCGAGTCGATGAGCAGCAGACGATTGTTGATGAGATAGAGAGATTCCAGAATATCGTTGATGGGGCATCATCTATCCTGAACAATTGGACAATAGACAGTCTGGTTTCACTGGATGGGATTAGGCTTGCACTTGGTGACTTGGTCGAAGTTGATGGTGAGATCGTAAAGGATCCGACTCAATATCCTAATTCAATTTATGTGGGTGGTGAAAATATTGAATCAGGGACGGGAAGATTATTGAATCCGAAGACAATAGAAGACGGGGGGATAATCGGTCCTGCGTATAAATTCAAAGCAGGTCAAATCGTTTATAGCAAAGTTAGGCCGAATCTTCGTAAATGCTTCTACTCAGAATTTGATGGAATGTGTAGCTCAGACATATATCCCCTATCTCTAAAATCCGATAAAGTATTACCTCAATATTTGGCATTGGTGCTTGCGTCAAAATCATTCGCAAATGCAACCGCGCAATTCCACGAAAGAGCTGGAATGCCGAAAATAAATCGTGATCAATTGTCTACAATTGTCATTCAAATACCGGAAAAGACTTTGCAGCAGAAAGCCATCGACCAATATGTGAGAAACAAAAAAATGCTTGCTGATATTGAAGAGGAAATGACGATATCAAAACGATTGCTTATTCGGACCTTAGATGATATCTGGGAAAATTAATCTATGACACCTTCTGGAATATTCTCAAATGAGGCATCGGCAGTTGATCTACGAGTCTATGATCAACTTAAAAACTTGCACTGGAAACTTGAAGACACAATGTTCTATCAGCCAAGCTATGCACTTACTGAAGATGAGCAGAAGCAATTCCCAGGTAGCAAGTCAATCAAGCCTGATTTTGTCTTGCAGGATTTACAGGGTTCGCCAATTGCTGTGATCGAAGATAAACTGGATGATCCCAAAAAAGCTCTTGCCAAGCTGCGGCTCAAATATTCTACCGTCCTTCGTCCTCGTTTTCTATATGCCTGTGCTTTAGGATCAGACGGTAGTAACTTAAATATCCTCTATTATGATATGATGTGGCGCGGTGTCGATGCAGGGGAATTTCGGAAGATCGAGAATTTCATGTCGCTTGAGGACATGAAACGCCTTGTCGACCAACATACACAACGGCAGCGCGAACAGGAAATCACAATTGATACAAACATAGCTGGTGGTTACGATGCGTCTATTGGAAAGGATCGTTACTACCATGGTGAATGCATCAGGACTCTATTAGATAGCTATCGTAACGGTAAAACAAAGATGCTGGTTCACATGGCCACCGGTTTGGGCAAAACTAGAATGGCTGTTGCGTTGGTGAAGGCACTATTTCAATATGAGCTTGCAAAGAAAGTTCTCTTTGTTGTTGATCGCCGTTTCCTTGCACGTCAGGCGATTCAAAAAGGATTCAGTCTCGTTAGCCCCACCTACAACACATCCTGGATTACCAGCGGTAACTTCAAAGTTCACAAGAACAAAGATATTCATGTTGTCGTTATTGATACCCTTGAGATTCTTTACAACAAGATTCCCTCTAATTACTATGACCTCATTATTGTTGATGAATGCCATAGGTCAATCACCATCAATCGAAAACTCATCTTCGATCATTTCATGTGTCCGAGAATTGGACTTACAGCTACACCACGAATTGGCAGACCGCCGGAGGGTGCGCAGATCTCTGAAGAAGATATGGCAATCATGGATACCTATCGCCTCTTTGGTTGTGAAACCAAAAAGCCGGATTATGAATTCGATTTGGACAAAGGCATTAGAGAAGGATTCCTTGCTCCTTATGGCAAGGAAGAAATTATCACAGAGCTTACACGTCAGGCGATGGAAAAAACAGGAATCAAGTATGATCATCTGCTTGATCCTGATGACCGAGAGAAGATCAAAAAATTACCAAAGGAAGAACAGATTAAACTTGAGCAATTGAACAAGAAGATACTTTCTCAAGAACAAGCAGATCGCTGGGCTGAAGAGATTCGCAAAAATACTCAGTATGGAGAAAAAATTATCATATTCGGTGCCAGCCAAGCTCATTGTCTGATGATAGCTGATGCGTTAAATAAAGTATTTGATGATAATCGTCAGGAAAGTCCTCATTATGCTGAAGCAGTGATTTCCGAAAATGAAGATTTGAACTATACATTGAAGGAATGGTTCGATAAGCCGTATCAAAACCCTCGCATCGTGGTTTCAGTCGATATTATGAGCACAGGCGTAGACATTCCCTGTGTCCGATACATTGCCTTCTGTGCTCTAACTAAGTCTGTCGGTAAATACACGCAAATGGTTGGCCGCGGAACCAGACTCGACCCCAAAACAGGTAAATTCAGCTTCAAACTGCTGGACTTTGTTGGCCTATGCAAGCGTATGGAAGATAATGGCCGTGGGACACCAAAGGAAAATGTGATAACTACTCCTCCTGGGAAAGGCGGTGGTGGCGGCAATGATGGTATTCATATTGATGGAATATTAGATAATCCTGATCCAACTCATATGATCCAACGTGCTACATTGACAGGTAATGGAATAAAGATTATTGATAACATTCCTATTGAAAAAGCCAGAGAACTATTTGAGCAAGGTGTGAAGTCTGTGACTCAACCACTTATTGCGGAATTGAAGCGAAAAGCGTGGGAGAATAAGGACTATGAACCCAGTGAGAAAGAACTGTCAGCAATTAATCAATGGATACACGATCCCGATATCTACTTGAGCGAAGAAAATCTCCAAAGAATTTATGATTTCCCAGGAGGATCAACATGGGATTTCTTCCTACACGTTCTTGGAGTTAAGAAAATCCCGACTAACACCGAAAGAATTGAACAAGGATTTGAAGATTACCTTGAGCTCTACAACTTCTCCACCGAACAAAAAGACATACTCGAAGCGATTAAAGATGTCTTTGTTGCCAACATTTCGTCTCATGGGAAGATTGATGTCGATATGATATTTGCCAATCCGGTTTATTCCCACTTGATCGGTGAATTTGAAGAAGTGAATCAGAAATTTGATGGCAAACTAAGAGAGATTATCTTAGAGATTGAAACCACATTTAGGAAAGTGGCATAAAGAAAGATAGAGAAATGATTTATTCTTTGGAATCAGCTGCTGAAAGGTTAGCGAGCTTTGACACATTACTAGCGAAGTATGGTATTAGATACGATAAAACAAGTGTGTTTTATAAATCTGCATATCATATTCTGGAGATGCTTGAAGCTCATAAGAGGACTATTGAAATTAATGAACATGAGGATCTTCGCCCGCTTTTTAGAGAGGCGTTAGGATTGAATGACTTTATAGCAAAAATTCTGAATGTTCAGACTCATCGCAATTTCGACAGACTCGTTCCTCATCTTAAGAAAATCACAAAAGGTTCACCTGTTCTAACCGTATCAGCGACTAATAAAGATTTACTGGATAAAAACGATAGAAAACCATTGGATGATTCTAATAAGCTTTTTGAGCTGTATCTTGCATGCCTTGCTCTGCCTGAATTCGATAATCTTGTTTTAGATGATCCTGACAATGCAAAGGGCGATAACCCAGACTTACTTTTTGATGCATTTGGAAAAAAGTGGGCGATAGCAGCAAAAGTGCTACATACTGAAACAATAAAACTTGAATCTATTTACAAGAACTGGGATAAGGGATCCGATCAAATAGAGAAATGTGTAGCCAATAAAGGTATAGTCTTTATAAGTCTCAGAAATCTTATTGAGTATAATGACGTATGGCCAATAGTAAATGACAAAGAAGTGGAGCAAGGTGGAATTCGCTATTATGCAGCATTTCAAGACATTGCTATTCCGACACAAATACTCGAGGGGTATGGCTTAGCGATTCGCAAAGGAATGTTGGATGAATTTGGAGAGACACCAATCCATTCAATCAATTCTAGACCCTCAAGTGTCGGCGGGTTTGTTGTTGCCTGTCAATCTGCTACCGGTGTTTTGTTTGATTTAAACCCGATGCCCGCAATTCTTAAAGTATTCACTGGTGTTCAATTTGCTCCATTTGACGATGAAGTCCTTGGTGTGCTCTGTAGATTGAATCATCAAATGCAAATAACGAACTAATTCTAAGATTCAAAAAGCGATGATAAAGTGGGAAGTAAATCGCTAAACGACGTTAAAAGATCGGAAGATTCAAGTCTGTAGGGAAAAGGTAAATCATGTATGATCGCATAGAATCGTTTCTCCGTAAGGCTCAACGTAAAGGTGACTTCAATATTATTGATTTGCTTGAAAAAGCTCATCAAGAATTCGGAACGATATCACAAGAAGAGGCATATGCAATTGCGAGTGTAGATAAATATTCTGGACAATCTTATACTCCAGCTAGTATTGCTCAATTGATGGCAGCGTTGGGTGGTTTGAACAATCCCAAGAATGTCCTCGATCCTTGTTGCGGCATAGGTCATATTCTTTCCTATTGTAACTATTCAGAGGATCTGACTGGAATCGATTTTAATCAAAATATTATCGAGACTGCAAAACTACTTAATAATCGACCGATATATTTTGTAAAAAACTATTTAACTGCTGATTTAACTAAGAAGTATGACCTCATTGTCGCAGATATGCCTTTTGGTGGACGTGTAGATGTAAACGGAAGAAGAGCGCCGATTGAAAAACTATTTCTTCAAAAGATATTTGTGGACTTAAAAGAAAAAGGGACAGCAATTGTTCTTGTTCCTAATAATGTTTTGTCCGCTCTGATATTTCAAGAATTCAGAGAAAAAGTGATTAATCAATACTCGCTGGATGCTGTATTTGACTTGCCACCTGGGAGTTTACCTAGAGCACATATTTCAACATCTATTTTATTGATACGAAAATCAAAACCAACTATATCGAAAGTATTTCTTTCTCAATTTGATGGAAACACTTCTCATACTATCAAACAATTCACAAATCAAACTGGAGACCATTGGATCGAGAGATCTATAATCGCGGATACTTGGGACCATCATTTCTATGATCCTAAATTTATGGTTGTTGATGATTCATTAAAGGGACAGGAAGTAAAAACACTTTCCGAAATTGCGGAGGTTTTTCGTGGATTGATGATACAGAGTGACAATCTAAAGCAAAAGGATAAATATCTCGTATTAAGTGGTAAAAATATTCAAGACGGTAAACTGATTCATACTGAAAAAGATAGATATGTTGACGAGTTACCTGACAAACATTTTCGTAGATCTGTCCTTCGCGAAGGAGATATATTCATAAGCCTAATCTTCAATGATCGAAAACTGTATACTTATAAAAAAAATGACCCCCCTGCAGTTATCAATCACAATTGTGCAATTATTCGATCAGTGAACAATCCATTTATTCGACTTTATTTGCAGACAAAAGATGGGCGTAAATTGTTTGAAATGCAGGCAGAACAGAGATCCACCGGAAGTGTTATTCGGCATATTTCACTTGCCAATCTTTCTTCGATTAAAATACCAATAATCCCTCTTGCTGACCTTAATCAACTTAGCTTTGATAGTATACTCAGTAATACTAAACAGGAAAACAAGGAGTTAGCAGAACAACTGTCGACCATCGAAGCTATAAACACAAATCCTCAATTAATAAATCTGCTACAAGAAATTAAATCAATAGTTATCAGAGTTGAGAATAAGGTTGATCAAATACTAAGCTCTCTTCAAGATCTTCAATCTCGGTTTTCTACAATAAGATTAGAAAATAGAGATGGAGAGGAAAAGCTTCTATTACTCTATTCGGCCTTAGATCGTAAGCTTTCAGAGATATCTCAAAATCTTAAAGAAGAGATTGATGTATATGAATCGCTTGCAGAGCGTGTGATTGTGAACTGGGATAAGCTTGATTCGTTAAGTATGCAGTTTTTACCTTTAGCAGAGTATCTTTTTTCCAAACTAAGAGAACTTCCCGAAGCTGATTATTCACCTGCAATATTACAGTTTTGCAAGGCCCTGGAAAACGAAGTGCTAAAAAAACTATTTGTGAGTTTCACTTTATATATGACAACCTCAGAACAATCATTAAATGTATTTTTGAAAACCGACTTGTCGATGGATGAAAATGGAAAAGAACGTAAAACAACAAGATTTGCACGTATGATAAAAAAGTATGCCGGTAAACCTTCAGATGAAATGAAATATACATTAGGTGATATGTCTTTTATTCTGCAACTTGTTGCAGGCGAGAAAACTCTACGTGAAAGTCCACTACTACAATCATTCAAGACCTATATTGGCATTCATTTTAACCAAGAACAATTCCTATCAGTAAAATATCTAAATGGACTTCAATTTATTATTGATTCTTTTAGAAACAAATGTGCACATCCTTATAAGTTAGATGAGGCTGTTGCAATTGAGTGTAGAAATCTTGTGCCAAGGGATATAGATAAGTTCTTGGACTATTATTTGAAATAAGATTAAATAGTATAATTTATAAAATACTTTGATTCGATACTATAAAGTTGAATAGTGAGAGTCCCCACTATCCACCCCACCCTCTCCTGCACCGACACTGGCGAGTTGTGCTTGGTGGATGATTGGATGCATAATTTGTATGACTTGACAGAGGAAGAAGTATGGATTGTGGAGGGGAGACAATAATCTTTAGTTATCCAATAAATAATAGAAAGAAATAAAATGCCTACCAAACGTGAAAGCATTCGAAAAAAAGCGATAGAAATTCTCAAGGATAATCCTAAAGGAATGCGATGGAACGAGCTGCAGAAACAATTGCGGCAAGGCTTCCCAGATATGTCACCAAATACAATCCAAGGAAGCACTTGGAATCTGGATACTATTAGTGATAAAGTGTATAAACCTTCGCGCGGCTTATGGATGTATCGAGGCTTAGAGATAGAGGAAGAAGCTGCCGCAGTTCCTATGAGTATGAGAGAAGAAGACTTCTATGAATCTTTTGCTGAATGGATAAAGACAGAACTTGGTGAATGCACTGATTCTGTTGCATTGGGTGGCAAATCAATGAATAAAAAATGGGGAACACCAGATGTAGTTGGGATATATCGTCCGGGAAAACGAGATGTAATCCAATTCAATCCAGAGATTCTTTCAGCCGAAATAAAAATCTCACCTTTTGATCCAATTACAGCTTTTGGCCAGGCAATTTCATATCGTTTGTTTAGCACAAAGGTTTACATAGTCGAACCAAGCACAATCAGCCCGGCTGATTATGATCGTCTTGAAGCATTATGTATGTTATTTGGGGTTGGATTGGTGCTTTTTGATCTTGATGTAAAGAAACCGAATTTTAGCATTAGAACTCGTGCTCAAAAATATTCCCCTGATATGTTCTGGGCGAATGAATTTGCCGATAAGTTGTATTCTGTGAATAAAGAAGCTTTCCAAAAGTTGTTTGGATAAAGATTTATGCCAATTTGATTTTTGTAGCGGTTTGTTCGTGTGCTTTTTGTTGAGAAAATAATTGTCCTCAGCTCCCCTCTGCCGACACAAAGGCAAGCCAATATTCCGCATCCGGAGTAGAAGTGGTAGAGGATATCATTGGGAAGTGAAAGTCTTATTTGTAAGAAGGTCATACATTGTTAGTTGTCAAAATGGATAAACCTGAGAACATCGTCCTATTCCGAAGTGGTTCAGTAGTATCAAGCCTTCTTGGTGCATTTGGCAGTTCACTTAAAGAAACTCGTTTAACTTCTCTTTTAGGTTTTCTAATTTCAAGTGAGCCACGAGCTTTCGCTGAATATTGGGGAATCGACGATCCTATTTTAGAAGTAAAGTTGGAGACACATCATTCATCATCAAATGAAGCCGGTAGATCAGACATCATCTTAACAACGAAACGAGGTAACATTGTTATTGAAGCCAAAGTAGGCCATCATAATCCATTGAGACAATCACAGAAGTATCCTGCCTATAAAAGAATATTGCTCACAAATCATATTCCTTCTCATTCTGATCATAAACATCGAAGTATTAGATATACTAATTGGGCTCATTTAGTAATATTCTTACGAACGCTCGCAAATAAAAAAGCCAAAGACATAAAATTCCTTTGTAATGATATTATTAAGTATTTGGAGACTCACTCAATGATACCGAAAAAAGAATCTGTGGAAATCTATGCCAGAGAAATTAATAATGAATATACTTTGAATCTTTTCTTGAAAGCACGAGTATATGGGTGTTACTTTGAAAAAAGTAGCAAACTTGCTGAAGCTTTGTATTTTTCACCTCACTTTGGCAAGTCGATTGCTCGCAACCATCCGGGTGTTACTGCTGGCATTAGCTATATTGCAAAGATAGAACATATAGAAGTTGTGGAATCCTGGAAGGACTTTCTTGTAGCTGCAAAACTAATTCGGGGCAAAGCCTGGATAAACTCACATAAACAGTATTTGGATGTTATCCGTCGTGAATGGAACTGGAAAGATAAAAAACTCAGAAGCATGCTCTTTTTGGGAGAACCAAGATTGGCTTTCAATCCAGCAGTGAAAAAAGAAAATTTGCAAAAGGGAAAGGGATGGTTAAGTAAAAGAATGTTCTCGTTTGATGAGTTATTTGCAGGATGGAGTAAATAGTAGTTTATGGGATGCATACCAATCCCATCGCTTATACCATCCTCTCCCGCAGCGACACGACGAGTTGGTTGATGGACTAACGGTAGAAAAGATGAGGATTGTGGAAGGTGTTAGATGGGCTCAAGCGTGAACTGAGTTGATCGTATAGAACGAAGAAAGGGAAAATCGTGGGAATTCTAGATAGCATTATTATGGCGGTTACTCTTCGTGCCGCGAAAAAAGAGGCGGGAAAAGATCCTGAATTCAAGAAGTATATGGCTAAAAGTAAAGGGAAAATAAAACAACTGTCTCAAGAACTTGAACAAAACATCAGAGATTTAGAAAGATTGAATAAAAAGGAAAATCAAGAAAGATCTTTGATTAAGTCGCGTCGCCCAACTCGGGTAGGCAGTATCATCCTTAAAGAAAGTGAAATTAAACGCCACCTCGTATCGATGAGCTTAGCTCAACATAGGTTGGATAAAATGCCCGCAGACTGCCAAAATATTATTAATAAAGGAGAATCAAATGGCGGCTTGCAAATTGGGTATCATTCGCAATTAGGGTGGTTCATTTGGGATTACGAAGTGATATGGACTGAAACTGGTATTGATGTGAAATTGGACGAAACCGTCGAAATGGATGAATGGACTGGCTGTCTAAATCAAGAAGATGTTGGTAAATATATTGTCGATAAATTCTTATTGGATTTGAATATTCAAGGATACACGGTTGTTATAAAAGTGCCCAATGATTTGCATACGAAGATTCGAAGAAATGCCAAACGATTCGAATATAAATGCGATATTGAAATAGATAGGGTTTCTCACGAAGTGAAAGGTATTTTCGACTTTAGAATTATCGACAAGAGAACAAAAGAAGAAATTGTAATTGACGTTACAGGTCATTCCATCAATTAATATCTGGTATAGAATAAAAATCTCGTATACTAGTTACTAATGGTCCATTATCGAAAGTCAATCGCGACTATGTATCAATGTCCAAATTATTTAAATGTTTAGGAATCGTTATGGAAGCGGAAGTGATCAATAGCAAAATATTTGAAATATGGAATACTTATAGCGCTCCATGTAATCTTCACTTGATGCCCTGGATACCTTGGTCCATGGAGAAGAACTGCGCTTTGTTCATTGGGATGAATCCATCTTTTGATAAGGCTGCGCAGAGGGATCAAACTGATTATTATAAGTGGAACAGTGGGAACAAATACTACGAATTTGTGCATAAGGAAATGACGAAAAACGCTAATCGTCTATGGCAAAAAAATCGGTTTTATAAAAGGATGTTGGATATAGGCATAGATTGCTCGACACCAGTTGAACACCTTGATTTGTTTCTACTCCGAGAAACTAATCAAAATAAAGCAAAAGATCTTCTTGGGATTTATGAAGTTGATAATATGATAATGTTTAGCGATTTCGCATTAGGGCAATTGAACCTAGCCTTAGATATCATTGACGACCTTAACCCGAAAGCCATCGTCGTTGCTAATGCTTCTGCCTCTAGCATTTTAATACAGTTTCTTGATTCAAAAGGACGTGGTATCATCCACTTGAAGGAGGAAGGATATCATCTTTTTCAAAGAAAGGATGGTAATCAAATACCGATATTTTTTTCGAGTATGTTTAGTGGCCAAAGGGCTCTCGACGTATATTCATTTGAGAGACTCAGATGGCACATCGCAAAAGCTGTAGTTGGCTGATAACTACGGGTGTATAGATCGGATCTCAACTTCTTAGAAGGATTGACACCATGTGGCTCGCAACAACAATAGGATTCTATTCAGTCGGCGCACATCGTGATAAGAAGGGTGTCTATGTCGTGCGTGCGAGGACTCGAAAAGACGCTGAGAATGTCGGAAAGATGTTCGATGTGCCTGTAGAAGAGAACAAAACGGCAGACTATCGGTTCAGAGTGCATCTAAATCGGAAGCAGATAGACACGTTGCTGACCTCTTTGGTTGACGGAATCGACTATTCTGACTTCAAAAGTAGGGTAAAGAAGGATCCAGAGCAGTCGAAGAAGCTGGACCTGTATCATTCTATTTGGTCCATGTTGAAAGAGTTCCAGGAGAAAGAGGCGAGGAAGTATTGAAGTGAGGACCATCTTAAGGGCAAGTATGAAGTAGAATAGGTTGAGAACTCTATGATAACGGAACAAGATAGAATCAAGGCGCATGAATATGTAAAGCAGGGGCTCGCCAAGTTTAACAAGAAGGATTATGTGGTGGCGATCAAGGCCTTCAACAAAGCTATCGAACTGGATCCAAAAAACATAACAGCCTATGTCTATCGAGGGCGTTCGAAGGCATTGCTGCGCAATAATTGGAATGCAATCAAAGACTATAACAAGGCTCTCGAACTTGATCCAAATAGTGTAATAGCTCTTGTCTATCGAGGACGTTCGAAAGCGAGGCGAGGAGATCATCGGGGGGCAATCAAAGATTACAATAGAGCTATCAAGCTTGACGTAAACAGAGTATCAGCCTTCATTTATCGAGGACGTTCGAAAGCGAAGCAAGGTAATCATCGAACTGCAATCAAAGATTACAATAGAGCTATCAAGCTTGACGCAAACAGAGTAATAGCCTATAAATTCCGAGGACATTCGAAAGCGGCTACAAGTGACCATCAAGGTGCAATCGAAGACTATAGCAAAGTTGTTGAGCTTGATCCAATGAATGTAGAAGCCTTTGTAAATCGGGGTATGTCAAGAGCCTTGGTGATTGATCGTGACGGCGAAATTCAGGACTATACAAAAGCCATCTCACTTGACCCTAATAATATATTAGCTTATGAATTCCGTGGGGCCGTGAAAAGAGATTTAGGTGACTATACAGGAGCCATCAAGGATTTTGATGTGGTTAACAAGTTACATCCAAAACGTCTTTCAGCCATTAATCATCGTGGGTTCACAAAATTTATCTCAGGCGATATTAATGGAGCAATAGATGACTACAAGCAAATAATCATAAACAAGAAACGTCGTAGGGGCTCCTCAGATGAAGAAATGCTTGAGGCATTGCGTCAAATAGGTCCTTTTGTCGGTGGTTTAAAAGAGACAATACAAGCGGTCAACCGTATGAATAAAAGTATTCTAACGAGTCCAATCCATCGGGAGGAGGCAGTGGTCGATTCAATTGAAGCAGAATTTACCGATGACGATGACTTCGCTCCAAATCAAAAGTATAAGAAAATCCATTTCACAAAATTTGATGAATTATACAAACGACTTCGTAATCAAGGAGAGGCATACGATGAGATCAGAAAAATGTTCACTACAATAAAATTCCCAGATGATCCTAAGTCATTCCTAATAAGTTGGCGTAAAAACTTACACAAAAAAGCAAAATAAACTTTGCATCTAAGCAAAGTAAAGATGGTTTCCACTTACCCTTCCTTACTGCATATTGTTCCAAAGTTAAATCGGGAACAATATGCATCCTTCAAAAAATAACTCATTCCACAAAACATCATTGAGATGTTGTGCTCTTTCTGGAGATTTCCGGTTTCCGTGGCCGGGCACTCTTCTGACCACGCAACTCTGCTCCATCAGCTTCTCCACAACCTATTCAAAGCACTTCACAGACGAACGCCTGCTCGGGCGACTGGCTTCACTAGGGGGGCGGTTTTATCATATTTCACAAGTCATATTCATCATTTAATAAAAAAGGAGACTGTTATGAAGCAGCAAAATATTCAAATCTTCAAAAACCCGGGTGAATCGGGTCGCCTCGTGATAGGGGAGAAACAATACGAGATCTGTCCCTGCAATAGAGTCCTCCTCCGCGCAGAGGATGTCCCGCCCATAGGAAACGATCAGATACCTGATATGGATTTCGTCATCGATTATCGGGATGTGTTTGTTTGTATTTCCGAAAGAAATGCAGTCGAAGGAGCATCACGATTATCATTAATATTCTCTCAACGGCATCATTCAACGGTTGAGGCATTTCTATCGCTTCTCGCGGGAAGTCCTTTATTCGAAGGAGTAAAAGTGTATGAGGCTAAAGGCAGTGGTCGATATGTGTTTGATTTTAGGATTTCTGGAGAAACGCTTGATGCTCTGTTTGTGAGCGCCAAGAACCTGCTCGATGAAATTTTAAACGGCCCATACTTGCTCGCCGAAAGTATGATGAGAGAACTGCTGAACCTTCTCAAGAAAGCCCTTCGGCAAACGACGCTTATCGGCGATAGCTGCAAGGGAATTAATTCAGCAAATATCTTAAAAAACTGATTTACCAGTAAAGGAGGAAAACCATGAAAGAGCAACAAATACGCTTGGATAAGAACGGGAAGAGCCACAAACTCATCATCGGGTCGAAGAAGTATGATCTCGACATTACAAGCTTGGTCAATCTCACAGGAAAAAAAATTCCTTGTGTCCGGATGGATAAAATTCCGGATGGAGTCCAGATCGGGCTTGTGTATAAAAATATCGTCATTCTTTATCCGCCCTTCTTTCTCGATGGGAAGGGGAACGTGGGTGTGACCTTTCTTGCCGACGCGAGATATGTTTTTGACAGATTCAAATCTGATCCTCTACAGAGATTTATGAAGAAATCAGACTTCTATTTGGAAGTGCGATCCTGTCCGTGCTGTAGTAACTATTGCGTTGTATTGGACGTGCCCAGTAGGACGCTGGATGTAGTGTTTAAGAAGGTCGAAAAGTTGATCGACGGGTTCTGGAAGAAATTCCCGAAGGAGTATGCACAGCTATATGTGGATTTGGACTTTAACCGTTGAACTGAATAACCCGTCATAGCACGGGGTTTTCTAGAAGCTAAGCCGGCTATGCGGTGCGGCAAATCACCAAAAAACAGAAAGGAGCAAGCCTATGAAAAAGGCAGCTCAGATATCCGGCTATCTGTCAAAAGCAGTAGTCGACAAAACTCACAAGCTGGCGAAGGAAACTCGCCGGCATTTTTTCAAAATCATCAAGGACGCGAAAGGATCCTTAACAAAGTTCGACGTTACTAATGGTCAGGTTTTTGTTGAACTCAAGGACGAAATCGGTTTGAAAGAACTTCAGGCCGCATTGACAGAGCTTCCCAATGTCAAAGTTGAGGAGGTATCCCCGGTAAAGCTTGTGTTCCTGAAGTCTCAGGCGCAGGCAGAACAGAAGGCTGTGTAACGACGATACGGGGTTGCGGCGATCGCGACGTTGTGACCCCAGCCTTTTCCAATGGAATACAAATTCGAACATATCGAAGTAGAATCACCGGACGATGAATGGATCGAAGACCTTGCTCGAATGTTTGCTGAAATTATCTACACACAGATGGTGAAGGAAGTGAAAGATGATGGCGAAGCATCTGATATGGTTTAATCCCCAAATTGAGATTGCTAAATCAATTCTCAAGGAATGGACACCATTGGCGCTACCCAATGAGGATATATTCTGGACAGAGGCATCAAAACGATTTAGCGGTGCAACGGTCGTATTTCTGCAGGCCGAAGAAGAAGAACGCGGAAGAATCATTCCGGCAGCTCGGGCTGTCCTGGAGGTCTCACCTGATGTAAGGATATTGCGTGCAACGTTAGGAACCATAATTACAGCAGAAATGCTTGAGAATGCGGGGAGGGTCCCGGAAGCTCTGCTTGATATCAATGAAGAGGATTTCGCCACATTATCTGATGTAGAAAATGTGACACAACTGCATCCTGCTCAGGACTATCACGATTCGACCTTTTACTATGGGACAAAAATTCAAGGAAAAGATTACCTTATCACATCAAAACCGGAGATGATCAAGCTTATTGAGTGCCCCAGCAGAGGTATTACACTCATTGAACCACAATTATCAATGGCAGGATTCAGCCACAGCCGTGTCCTGGACTTTTTTTCTGGTGTGGAGAATGAAACACCAACAGCTTTGCATACCGACATTGTCTCTTATATAAAGAGACATTTCGACTTTCCGTCTCCGGAAACGTTTGATATGTTAGGTGTATGGATTATGGGAACCTACATTTTCCGTGCATTTCGGTATTTCCCCTATCTGCACTTTAATGCGGAAAAGGGGAGCGGAAAGACCTTGTTAATGGAATTAATGTCACCCATTTCTTTTAATGGTGTGCTAATGTCTCAACCCTCGGCAGCAACTGTTCTGAAGCTGATTGAGCAGGACTCTGCGACATTGTTCATCGATGAGGCAGAAGGGCTAGGAGAAAACAGATCAGCCTCAATACAACTGAAAAACATCCTGAAAACAGGATTTGCCCGAAGCGGCATCTATTATAGTGGTGATGAGATGTATAGGACCTATAGCCCAAAGTGCTTTGCCGGAATCAATAACCTCGATGATGTTATCGCTGATAGAACGATAACTGTTCGATTAATTCGTAAAATCGGTTATCCTACGATTGATCTGTATCGGGAAACGCCACAGATGCGGAAGCTTCAATCGGATCTAAGAGATCGGCTGTATCTTTTTGGTCTTCAATATGGAGTGGGGATAGCGGAAGATTACAGCAATACGACCAAACCCTATGATAAGCTGACGCATCTCTCAAATCGGGCATTTGATGTTTGGGTGCCCCTATATAAGGTAGTTGCAGCGTTTCCTGAAGGGTATAATAGAACAAGCATTTTTCGGTCGTTGGAAGTTTTGTCAAATGCCGATGTAAGGCGTCGAGCATTGCGGGATGCAGAAGAAAATGAAACTGGTGTGGCGATACGGATGATGGACGAAGTGCTGACACACGTTCTGCCCCTCGAAAGCAAGGACGATATGAAATATTACGACCCCGATGTGATCTATGATTCTTTGCATCGGCTTGAGCTTCTACCAAAGTCGTTGCAGAAGAAGGGACTGAGCCGAATGCTGAAACGGACCCTCGATATAGATTCGATCCCGAGAGCTTTCGGAGAAGGGACGAAGAGAATGTATGCGATCAGCACAAAAGAACTGGACAGTTACAGGAAGCGGTATGCGGATGTGGTGGTTGAATAAATGTGTGCAGACTTTCGTTTGGTCAAGAGTATTTCACCCAGAGAGCGTTTTTTTTTATGCCATCGGACGTGCGTGGCGTATGGGTCTGGGCTCTCTGTGTGCGCTTCAACAGATCCATACATTCTTTCGTGCTGTTTCCTGGACCGCTGTTATTTGACACGCCACCAGGGTTATAAGCCAGTGCCCGCCCTTGCCAGTTTGCGGGGATCGGGCGCTGGTGATCTTTTATCGGTTGGTGGATTGCATTAATATTCATTGGTATAAGAAGGAATGAACAACAAACGGAGGATGGGTATGGCTGCACTTAAAAAGGCTGTGGGTTATGTCCGCTGCTCAACTGAAATGCAGGAGGACAGCCCCGACCAACAGAAGAACGAAATCTTGAAATTCTGTGAGGCCCAAGGGTATGAGATCTTAGAATGGTTTGTGGACTTCGGTTTTAGTGGAACTACATTTGATCAGCGGCCGGGGTTTCAGAAACTGCGTCGGCAAGTCGAAAACAAGCCGCGCTTTAAATATGTGATTTGCTACGATGAAAGCCGATGGGGACGTGCAATAGATCCTGAAGAGAATACTTTTTGGCGATTCTATTTCAAGCAGCGTGGGCTCGAGGTTGTCTTGGTAAAAACATCAATAGATCCGAGGCACGAATTCGCGCCGATGCTCAAGGCGTTTGAAGGTGTGCAAGCGTCTCAATATAGTAAGAAGCTGTCGGAGTTGACTCTGAGAGGAGCAATGGCGAATGGAATATATTCAAGCGGTGGTTTTCCGCCTTATGGATATACCCGGAAGGCCATCAATCTACGGACAAACATAGAGCGAATCCTTCAGGAAGGTGAATGGTCAGTCTCAGGACAGGAGAAAGTTGTCTGGGTCCTTGGAGAAGAACACGAAACCGAGATAGTTCGCTTCATTTTCGATGAAAGGATGAAGGGCAACGGTTATACGTATCTTGCTGTTCTCTTGAATCAAAAAGGTGTTTCCTGTCCTCGACGTGGCCGTTGGAGAAACAAAGATCAAAAGTGGAGTGGGATAACGATTAAAGGTATCATCGAAAATCCTGCCTACTATGGAGCAAGGGCTTACAACCGGAATAGTTTCAGCAAAATCTTGGCCGAAGCAGCAGGCTTAGAATCAAAGCGCTTTGCAAAGCATCCGCATTGGAAAAATTCTCCCGAAAAATGGGTGATTGTTGATGGTGCTCACGAAGCAATTGTAACGCGTGAAGTTTGGGAAAAAGCCAACTCCTTTAAGCGTCCAGGGGGACATAAGACACAGACTCGAATATTTGCACCGTATCTTCTTTCATCACTAATGACTTGCAGTAAATGCGGATTTCATTATCAAGGTCAGATGAGCGGCAAGAAGGGATTCATTTATCATCGATATATCTGTGGTGGATATAACTCGAAAGGTGTATGCGATTACAATCCGATTAAGCGCGATCCGCTAGAATTGTTCGTCATCCAGTCAATTGTAAGTTCGTTCGATCGATCATTGCTACCTGGCCTAATCCGTGCGAACTTAGAACGACTGATAAATCTACATCCCGATGCAGAGCGGAAGAACTCTGAACGATTGCAAGCTCAGATCCAAGATGTCGAGTCGAAGCTTGGCCATATTCGAAAGGCTTTGGAAGAAGGGGCTTCGTATCGGATTTTTCAAAGTAGAACTGAAGAACTCGAAAAGGAGCGTGACCGCCTTGCACTTTTGGAAACCGAAAATAACCAGAAACTGAGCCAGACTGTGTCAATGGAATCTTCAGAGGATGTCATTCGGATGTTTATGCTCAATTTCGAAGAGAAGTTTGCGAAATCGACCATCCCTGAGAAGCGAGAGGTTATTCGGAAATGCGTCGAACGGATCTATGTTGACCATAGCCAGAAAGTGATTCAATGTTTTGTGCGAAAAATCCCCATCGTTAATCGTGAAGTGATGGATTTGTATGCTTTTGGGGATAAAAACAGACTGGCGACCTTTCGATCGCCAGTTGTCACAGCAGATGTAGCGGGGGGGGGATTCGAACCCTCGACCTACGGATTATGATTCCGACGCTCTAACCAACTGAGCTACCCCGCCAGCTTAGACATCACTCAGATTAACTACGGCAGCGATAGTCTCGCCGTTTTTTGGCGGACTGAGCTACCCCGCCATGTGAATGATCAATGAAGAGTGGCGAATAATGAATGAAAACAATCGTTAATTCAAGAATATAAAAAGAATTCAGATTTTAAAGAACACTTCAACATTTCAAAATTGAATGTCGACGTTGTCGACATTTTGTTACAGGCCTCCGGCTGGATTATGATTCCGACGCTCTAACTGCGAAATCGGCTCGCGAATCTAAAGGATGCGAGAAAGCCGATTTCAGCATCCCGCCTTCTTTGGCTGTACCACTGCCTGACCCGTGCTTTATACGGGAAGCTATTCCGCCAGCACAATAATTAGTGCTGACTGAAGAGTGACGATTGAAAAGAACGCTAATGAGACGAGTATTTATCTCGCTTTTTTCTCACGGAAAATCAGCTCACCACACATAAAGAATGGCGGTACAACCCGCCATTTGCTTCCTTTCCATGATGAAATATAATGAGAATCGCCCGTATCTGCAATGAGAATTTCATGAAAACATGAAAGGCGTTCATTTGTAATTGTCACCTCCGCTTCGTATCGTAAAAACAATTGTGCCCAAGAAAGTGATGGAACTGCTTTTCCATTCTGCCGGGTCTTTCGCTGCAACTACATAAAATCGAGGAGATGAGTGGGGGAAAGTATCTTAGATCATGAAAAGATTAGTCGGAAGAGTGTAAGAGGAGTTCTGTCTTTTAAATCCTGGCCGGTGTCCTATTCAAGTATCATACTAAACTGATTTGTTCTAATGACAAGAAGAGACATTCTCATCGTAACTGTTGGCGTGATCGAGATCTGTCTCCATCACGCTGGGATCAGGAATGTCGACCGGGAAATTATTCATGTTTGAAGTCCTCGGTTTACCATACGTTCTGATTCTCTTCTTTCTTATTGCAACCCTGTACTCGAGTGTTGGGCATGGAGGTGCTTCCGGGTACCTGGCACTCTTTGCGATTCTCGGAGTTGCATCGTCAACATCTGCGCCTGCCGCACTTGTGCTGAATGTCTTTGTCGCAGTCATCAATTTCTATAATTATTATAGAGCTGGATTTTTTCCTGCGAAGCTGTTCTTCAGTTTTGCCGTTACGTCCATTCCCAGCGCATTTCTTGGCGGATTTGTTCACCCCTCGGTTAGAACATACCAATTGCTTCTTGGCGCGGCGCTTCTCTTCGCCTCTGCACGAATGCTGATTGCTCCTGCGTTGAAACCTGTGGGCGATTCTCAACCATCACAATATATGTGGTTGTATGGCGGATTGATTGGCTGTGTGCTGGGGTTTATTTTCCGGAATGGTTGGCATCGGAGGCGGTATCTTCCTGAGTCCGATTCTTTTACTGGCCGGCTGAGCTGACGTGAAGCATACGGCGGGTGTTTCCAGCGCGTCTATTGTGGTCAATTCATTATCCGGTATCCTCGGACATGTTCTCAGAGGGAATATGCATCTTTTTCCATTTATTCCTGTGATCATAGTTGTAATTGCCGGCGGTTTATTGGGCTCATTGATTGGTTCGCACAAGGCGAGCGAACGTTTGCTTCAGCGATTACTTGGGGTTGTCTTGCTTCTCGCCGGCGGTAAAATGCTGCTGGGGGGATAAAATAGAATTTAAAGAAGCTATTTCAAGTATCTTCTGATCGGCATGAGTTTTACTCTTCCAACCTTCTAAAGATAACATACTCATTTCCGTACCTGACGGGTCTTGAATTCTCTCCTTCGTTAAGGCCTAAAAGGACTTGACGTATTTTCTCGGGGTAGGAATAGACATTGATTGTTCCGAGCACTCGATATCGCCCGCGAGAAGTATCTGCTGCAAGTCGAACACCAATATCATGAAAGTTTTCTCCTCGTTCTATCGCTGTATAAAGAGATTCTGCTTCTTCCTGTGTTGTACAGTAAAGAGCTGCAAGGGGAAAATATAACGGTTGTACATATTTGATCACTGCATGCAGATAAAACCATGAGCTCACTAAACGGTTGTCCTGACGGGCTGGAAGGAAGCGCCACTTTTGAATCCTTTCGATGGCAAGGGAATCCCAAAGCGCGCTGCCGCTTTGGCTAAGGAGCCGAACCTTAACAACAGATCCGTCCTCCTGAATAAACAACTTCATATCTAAGTGTGAGGGAGGCGTTTTGATTGATTGAGGTATTTCCGGTAAAGGGTATTGAATGAGGAGCCGTGGTGCTTCTATTTCGGCAGTTTGATAAGTGGAAGCACAACCGAGAAAACCCCCGATACACAGGAACAAGGCGATATATTTCATGATTCGCCTCCTGACAACCATGTGTTAATATTTTTTTTTGCGACCGTTCTCTCTGATCAGAAATACTTATTCAGGACCCTTCTTTGCTTCGATGAATAAGGACTGAGCTGCTGTTTTGAGAACAGGCACCTGTTCAAGAATATTGCCACTCAGGATCAACGGCTTGATAAGGATGTCCGGCACCCCGGGAAGTAAGAAGTCTTTATAGGTCACATGAATTTCTGCAAAGTCTGCTTCACCCAATCGGCGAATAATGAATCTCCTCGAAAACGCCATTTCGGTCGGTTCCAGCCGGGCTACCACACGAAGGAAAGGGACTTTGAAAATGAGAGTACAATAGGGATTGTAAATATTTGGTTCAAAGAACAACATTGTTCCCCCCGGTTTTAACAACCGCCGAATATTCACTAGTGCTTCATGCAATGAATAATAAAGATGATGCAGGATGCCGTTACCGATGATATAATCAAACTTCTGATCAGCCAGGCGGCCGGGTTGATTGAAATCAAGAACTTGAAATCGGAGGTTTGGCAGGGGAGGGCGTTGATGTGCCTCTTCAATAAATGGTTCACAAAGATCGGTTCCGAGTACATGTGCACCGGTCTGTTCTGCAATCCAATAAGCGATCTCACCTGTTCCACAGCCAATTTCCAGGATTTCGCTTGGCCGGCTCAGATCCATTGCCCGTACGAAAGCATCTGCACGCCGCCGCATGCGGACTTCCGTGGATTTTACGAGCACGAAACCCTGGTTGAAACCGCGATCGTCTTTGATAGATGCCAAGGTTATTGTGTTTTCTTGAAAATATTCTTTCTGATAAACTTTGGCCGCTTTTTAATTTCTTCAATAATCTTGGCTTGATATTCTCCCAAGATTGAAATCCCCAGCATCTGTAAACCACCGAAAAAGAGAATCAACACAATAACGGTTGGGATGCCATGAGGAATGTTGGGCTGTATAAAATACATGATGACCTGTGCAATAATGGCGAGGAAGGAAAAGCCTGTCAGCGCCCATCCAAGATACGTCAATAATTCAATCGGAACATAACTAAAAGAAAAGATCGCCTTTCGAGCCCACCAGAGATTTTTGCGCCAACTATTTGTTGTGGTGCCAAACATTCGCTCGGGTCGAACATAATCAACGCCCGTTTGCTTGAACCCGACCCACGCACGCAGTCCCCGCAGGAATTGATCGGTTTCCGGTAATTTAATAATTTCATTGACTACCTTCCGATCCATGAGTGAAAAGTCGCCGGCATCCAGAGGCATAGGAACATAGGAAACGCTTCGGAAAACTCTATAGAATCCCTTATAGAATGATGCAAGCATTTGATTCCCTTCACGTGCTACACGCCGGCCATATACAACATCCCATCCCTCCAGCCATTGAGCATAGAATTGTTCGATCACCTCAGGAGGGTCTTGAAGGTCGCCATCAAGGAGGACAACACCATCACCGCTCGCGAGTTCCATGCCGCTGAGGAAAGCACTTTGGGAACCGAAATTACGGGAATGTTCTATGGCGATAACATGATCGTCCTGATCCACAATCCGCTGCAACACCTCGTTTGTATTATCAGGCGAACAATCGTTGACAAAAATAACCTCGTAATCAACTCCTATCTTTTTGAAGGTCTGAGTGAGCCGTTCATGCATAATGGGAATCGCCTGTGCATCCCGATAACAAGCAATAACTGCAGATAATTTATGGAGGATCTTGCTTTGTACCATCCGCTTTTCATACAAGGGGAAGGAGTAGGCACGCTGCCAATCTCGAGTTTTCATGAGTCCCTCTTTTAACGAGGTCTCGTTTTTCCATCTGAGAATTTTTTTGGCTTTTGTGCTGTCGCCATACCAATCGGCCAAGTCCCATCGGCGATTGGGCATCTTTCCCCATCGCGGTTCGGCGGTTATCTTGAAAATTTTTCGAATAAGAGAGGTAATCTCACGTATCGTAGTTTTTTTATCGCTTGCAATATTGAAAGATTCACCCCTGATACTGCTAAAGTCTGCGTTTGCTGCAAGAAGGGCTGCGTAGTTTGCATCATCGACGAAAATAAAATCTCGGGATATGTCCGGCTGAACGAGGGGGGGAAACGTTCCCTTGATTCCCTTTTCAATTAATTGCGGCACGAGGCGGTCTGGTTCTTCATAGGGACCGTACACAGAATAATAGCGTAAATTGACGACGGGCATTTCCTTGAGGATGCCATAGTATTTGATCAAATGTGCCGCGCCCACTTTGGAAACCGCATAGTGACTATTCGGCTGCAGCACATCTTCTTCGGCCGGTGCAGCGCAGTTCAATCCGTATTCTGAGGATGTTCCGGCATGGATGAATGCTTTTATCGAATACTGCGACGCGACTTCCACAAGGTTGAGGAGTCCCAGGAAATTTGTCTTGTAGATCAATTCAACATCGGTTTGCTTGGAATATGCTCCATATGCGGCGAAAGTAAAAATCGTCCGAAAGGGACGCTCGAGGAACAATCGTTCCACATGGTTTTTCCTGGTAATGTCGCAGTGAAGCACGAAATTCGGATTGATATCATCAAGCCGCCACGGAATAAAGGGCTTGCTTGTTACGGCAAAAACATCGTTCCGGATTTGAGTGATCTGTCGAAATAGATTTGAACCGATGAAACCACCAGCGCCAAAGACGACAATCGGCCCGTCAAGTTTCTTGATTTCCTCAAACATCTTATTTTGTAGATTCACGAGGGTTTCCTTTTTACTAGTACGGATCGCGCGTGCGAAGTTCGATTCGAGTGAGAAATTATGAAATTCTTATTGCAAAAATTCGATTATGGTTTGTTTCAGACCTTCGCCGCCCAGGTTGTTTTCTGCTTGGTGCCATCGCTGGCTTCCATAGCGGCCGCTGGGATAACCTTGAGCATAGAGACTCTGGTATCGAATTGATGCGCTCAGTTTTTCTAATAATGATGCGGCAAATGTTTCCCGCAGTCCGCACTGACCATAGTGTTCCTCCATAGTGATAACACGGCGAAGACGGGAGATTTGTTCGAGCAATTCTTCTGGAATCCCGTGGATCGGGAATTGGCTGATGATCCAGACATCAAGGTCCTCAATGATTGACGTGTCAAGGTTCAGGATGTTTTCCACCACTGGTCCGGCGCCGACAACAACTCCTTTTTTTCCGCACGTGAGTCTTCTCCAGGCAGCAAAAGGCGGAATCGGCTGTGAAATTCGCGCACCCAGATTGAGGCGCAGGTAATTGGGATGAGGGTCACTCTGCATTTGATGGACCACTTGGCCGACATCACTTCCTACAAACGGCACGTATACCTGCATGTTTGGAAGAATTCGCATCGCTCCAATATCTTCCAGGCTGTGATGAGTGCAGCCCATAATGCCATAACCGTACCCACCACCGTTTCCTACCAATTTAACAGGTAAGTCATGGAGACATACGTCATTCCGGATTTGTTCGTAGGGACGGAGAGTAACGAATGGTGCAATGCTGTAGACCCAGGGTTTCAATCCTCCGTAGGCGAGACCCGCGGCAAGGGAAACCATGTTCTGTTCCGCGACGCCGGCGTTTATGAAACGATCACGGAATCGTTCACGCACCTTCTCAAGAGCCATATATCCCAGGTCGCCAGTTAAAAAAATCATTTCGGGATATCGATCGGCGCTTTCGAGCATCGTTTCGGCGAATTCAGCTCTCATAATCCTGATACCGATAGTTGATACTGGTTATCAATCTCTTCACATAAAGCCTCATACTGCTCGTTTTTCATCGGAAGGTAATGTGAGTCTACGGTGTTCTCATACGGCTTCCAGCCTTTTCCTTTTCTTGTGGAGCAAACGAGTACACCGGGCTGAGAAGATCGCTCCAGTTGTTCTTTTCCCTGCTCGAGTGAAGCAAAATCGTGTCCATTGCATTCAACAGCGGTGAAACCGATGAGCTCCAGACGTTTCGTCAGTGGTTCGAGTTTCATCACTTCCTCTGTTCTGCCGAATCCCTGGAGATTGTTGCGGTCGATCAACCAGACGACGTTTGTCAAAGAATGGTGTACAATAAACGATGCCGCTTCCCACAAACTTCCTTCATCTAACTCACCATCTGAGGTAATACAAAAGACCCGTTTGCCGGATTTTTTATAGCGGCTTGCCAGTACAAGACCAGCTGCGAGCGAGAGTCCATGTCCCAAACTACCGGTCGCGAAAGGGATACCTTTCAACCTGTTTGGAGGGGGATGTGCCGCAAGGTAAGTTCCATCGCAATAAAACGTCTCGATATCCTTCTCTGTGATGAGTCCTCGTTCTGCCAATGTACTATAGAGAGCCGCCGCCGCATGCCCTTTTGAAAGAATAACCTCATCTTCATCTCTCATCCATCCAAAGGCAATAAAAGTCAATATTTCTGCACATGAAAGAGACGCCCCCACGTGACCCGCGTTGGCTGTTTTGTACATTTTCAAAAATCTCTTCTTGATCTTCCATACCCTCTCAAGAAGCTCTTTTCGGTGCTTTTGAACCATTCCATCCCGTCAGGCAAATGAGTGAAAATATTCTGCTCCTTATTTACGCATTGAAAAAGTAAATGTCAACAACTTTTCTCGTCTTATGGGCATCATTTTTTCCTGCAACATAAGAGAGGAATTGCATGATGCATTCCTTTTTAAGAAATCGAATTCTTATCTGAAGGAGCTTGATAATCCAGGCAAAGGTGAATACATTAGGACAGTTTTTTTAAAGAACCATATCTCAATGTACTATGATCATACCGTTCAAAGCAGTGGATAGGATCGTTTCGTCTCGCCTTCTTGCCTGGGCATTTGCCCTTTATGTGGCTATTCATATATTGTACTTTTTCCTTCCCTCAATACCTTTGGAGAGCGATTCTCTCTCATATTATCAGTGGGCACAGGAAAATCTCAAGAGTGGGACATTATATCCCTCATCTTATAATCTCAGCATTAATAAAGAATGTGTTGTTGCACCGGTTTATATCAATTTGTTGGTTGTTACGCTCAGTATTTGGAACGATCCGAAAGCGATTTTCGTATTGAATGCGGTGTTCAATATCAGCCAGCTCCTTCTGGTGTTTGCGCTGACACGGAAAATCTTCGGAGAGCTTCCTGCGGCTTTTGCTGCTGGTTTGTATATCTTCTATATGAATAACCTCGGGTTACTCCTGATGAACCTCACCGAGCTGGCTTTCGGGGTCTTTCTTCTCTTGAGTATTTTTCTTTATATAACTCGGCGCGGAGCAGGTGCACTCCTGTTCTCCGGATTTTTCCTGGGTCTCGCAATTGGTGTTCGTCCAACCGGGTGGGCACTTGTTCTGGCGCTGATCCTCGTCATGGGGTGGAAAGCTTTTCATGGAACGCGGGAAATCCGAAAACCGATCATTGCTGCATTCGGACTGAGCATATACATCCTGGGTGCCGGTCTGTACACCCAGCATTCCATCGGCGACTTTGTTTTTATGTCAGACTCAGGACCGGCAAATCTTATCTTGAGCTGCAATGATGAGGCTAATGGTCTGTACAGCGATAAAATATTCAAGCGTCCGGAATTTCAGATAGAGAATTATAAGGAACGGAGCAAAGCGTATTTATCCTACTCAATAAGATGGATCCGTCAGCACCCGTTTCAATGGATATCCCAGTTTCCCCAAAAAATTTATTCGACATATATCACCGATGATTTTTCGGTGAGCCGGCTTCTCTTGCAGGAAGAGTGGTCTTTTAACCGCTTCGTCAAAGCTCTGCGCCGCGGCGAATTAAACCAACGGTTCAACAACGAACCGCTCTGGTTTCGAGTCTCATTTCTTATCTTGAACATATTTCATCAGTTATTCTATATGACGCTTGTTGCTGTCTTTGCGATGCAGACATTCCAATTCATCAAGAACAAAGAATGGAAAGAAGGGACGATCCTCCTCTATTTATATGTTCTTATTGGTGTTCTTATGACGCTGGTCGGTTCGATAGGATCCTTGCGGTATAAATACAGTTACATGATCATTGCGATGATACTTTGTTCCCCTTTCATAGCACAATTTATACGGAAACATTCGATCCCGTTGCATCCCACTGATTGAAGGTACTTTTCCAGTCTAATCTTCATCGATACTTGCTTTTAAGACCTGATCAAAGACAAATATCGGCTCCGAATCGGATATTCGAATTGTTTTTCTTTCGAATTTTCGCTATTATTCAACTTACAATATTATAAGGGCTCTTAGCTCAGCTTGGTTAGAGCGCTACCTTGACATGGTAGAGGTCATAGGTTCGAGTCCTATAGAGCCCACAGTTGATAGGAAAAACGTCTGGACACACCAGCACACTGTTCAGATTTTACTCGCAATCGGACGATGGTCCGATTTTTTTAACTCATGAAAAAAATAAAAATCACATTCCCGGACGGGGACCAGAGAGAGTATGACCGTGATGTCACCGGCAGGCAAGTTGCCGAAGGTATCAGTAAAGGTCTTGCGAAAGAAGCGCTTGCCGTCGAGGTAAATGGCGAAGTGTGGGATCTCAATCGTCCGATTAATCAGGATGCATCTCTAAAAATTTTAAAATGGGCCGATGACGGGGGAAAAGAAGCGTATTGGCACAGTTCTGCTCATGTGATGGCGGAAGCGGTGGAAGCGTTGTACCCGGAGGCGAAGTTCGGAGTTGGTCCTTCGATTGAAACCGGTTTTTATTATGATGTTGACCTTGGAGATCACAGTCTAACAAAAGAGGATCTCGAAAAAATTGAAGCGAAGATGATAGAATTTGTCAACCGGGATGTTCCCTATATTCGCGAGGAGAAGAAGTGGGAAGATGCAGTCGAGTATTTTACAAAGAAGGGTGATCAGTATAAGCTTGAATTATTAGACGAGTTCAAGGGACAGACGATCACGTTGTACCATCATGGCAATTTTATTGATCTGTGCCGGGGACCACATCTCCCTTCCACCGGGAAGATAAAAGCGGTGAAGTTATTGAGCGTTGCCGGAGCGTACTGGCGCGGGAATGAAAAAAACAAGATGATGCAGCGCATATACGGCATCACCTTCCCCTCGAAGAAAGAGCTCGATGAATACCTCTTCGCACTGGAAGAAGCAAAACGGCGCGATCATCGGAAATTGGGCGCTGAATTGGAGCTTTTCCTTCTGACGCCAAAGATTGGAAGCGGGCTGCCGCTATGGCTTCCGAAGGGAACGGTTATTCGCGAGTCATTGATTGAATTTTTGCGCGATGAACAGAAAAAACGCGGATATCAAACGGTCGTAACACCGCACATTGCAAATCTTGATTTGTACAAAACATCAGGTCATTATCCGTACTATAAAGACTCGCAGTTTCCGCCCATTCAATTGGAAAACGGCGAGGCGTTCTTGCTGAAGCCGATGAACTGCCCGCACCATCATCATATCTATTCGTTTAAACCCCGTTCCTATCGGGATTTACCGGTACGCCTGGCCGAGTTTGGTACGGTGTATCGCTATGAACAATCCGGGGAAATGAACGGTCTTACGCGTGTTCGCGGCTTTACTCAGGATGATGCGCATATCTATTGCGCGCACGACCAGCTAAAGGCAGAGATCAAAGCCACGATCGAATTGACACAGTTGGTGTTTAAGACCTTCGGCATGGACGTCAAAATCCGTCTATCGTATCGGGATGATAAGAATCTTGAGAAATACGGCGGGGAAGCCGCTTTCTGGGAACAAGCCCAGCGCGAAATCCGCGAAGTGGCGGATGAGATGAAACTTGATTATTTTATAGCAATAGGTGAAGCATCCTTCTACGGTCCCAAGATCGATTTCATGGTCAAGGATGCCTTGAATCGTACATGGCAGCTTGGTACTGTTCAAGTAGATTACGTGATGCCGGAGCGGTTTGAGTTGGAGTATGTCGGACAGGATGGACAGCGGCATCGACCGGTGATTATCCACCGTGCACCGTTCGGATCGTTAGAACGGTTTGTAGGAATTCTCATCGAACATTTTGCCGGTGAGTTCCCGTTATGGCTTGCTCCCGTCCAGGCAGCAGTGCTGCCGATCAGCGATGCGTTTATGGACTATGCACGTGAAGTAGCGGAGGGTCTGAAAGCATCCGGTGTACGTGTTGAGCTGGATGACCGGAACGAAAAAGTAGGATATAAAATTCGAGATTGGGAAACGAAGAAAGTAACCTATATGCTTGTGGTGGGCGAGAAAGAGAAGGCCAGTGGAACAGTCTCTGTTCGTCAGCACAAGAAAGGTGATCAAGGAATGATGAAGCGGGAAGAATTCCAGGCGCGTATCCTTGAGGCCATAAGAACAAGAACACTCACGGTTTAGGAGAAGACGTTATTAAGCAAGAACGAGCACGTTTAAATTCTGAAATCAAAGCGCTCCAGGTGCGCGTTGTGACCGATGATGGTGAGCAGCTTGGGATTATGACCACCACCGAAGCACTGAAGAAGGCACAAGAGAAAGTTTTAGATTTAATTGAGATTGTGCCCAATGCAACCCCGCCGGTTTGCAAGATTATGGATTTTGGAAAGTACCGGTATGAACAGTCGAAACGTGATAAGATTCAGAAGAAACATCAGCATGTTACCCATGTGAAGGAAGTGCGGTTCCATCCAAATACCGACACGCATGATTTCGAATTCAAAACCCGGCATGCGCGCGAGTTCATTCTGGGCGGCGACAAGGTAAAAGCGACAGTCGTCTTCAAGGGCCGCGAAATCACTTATCAGGATCAGGGTAGAGAGCTGCTCGATCGCTTCACCGAGGCGATGTCCGACATTGCCAAAATCGAGCAAGAACCAAAAATGGAAGGCCGGCAGATGGTGTCGTACTTTGTACCTGAAAAAGCAAAGAAGAAAACTTCAGAAGAAAATAAACAATTAAAAGAGGAATAAGAGCCCATGCCGAAGATGAAAAGCCGGCGCAGCGCCGTCAAGACATTCAAGGTCACCGCGACCGGAAAAATCAAACGACGGAAAGCATTCCGCAGCCACATCCTGACCAGCAAGTCCACAAAGCGCAAGCGCCATTTACGGAAATCCGGATTCGTTGCGGAGACGGAAGCGTACAAGGTGCGAAGATTTTTATTGGCGTAAGACGAAAGAAAGGTAGAAAGCAATGCCGCGTTCACAAAATAAGGTCGCGTCGCACCGTCGGCGCAAAAAACTGTTAGCACAAGCAAAAGGGTACTGGGGCGGAAGAAGCAAGGTCCTTACCGTCGCGAAGCATCACGTTGATAAAGCCGGAACACATGCCTATCGGCATCGCCGGACGAAGAAGCGGGAATTCCGTGCACTCTGGATCGCCCGCATCAATGCGGCGGCGCGTATCCACGGCACAACGTACTCCAAACTGATCTCTTCACTGGAAAAGAAACAGGTAGGAATCAACCGGAAAGTACTGGCGGATCTGGCTGCGAATCATAAGGCAGCCTTCGCCGAAGTCGTAAAATTTGCAACGGCGTAAATCCAGTCTTCTTGTCTACTAGATCCTGCACGGATCATCTATTGCACTTCGTGCGGGATTCATGAATGGTCGATAAGGAGATTTTTTGTTTGTTGTCCTATATCATCGATCGAGAGAAAATGATCACCATGCTCGAAAACGTTGAACAGACAAAACAGGCTTTTACGCAAGATCTGCACCTTGCGGAGAACCTCCAGCAGCTCGAACAGGTACGAATAAAATTTCTCTCCCGCGGCGGGGAGATTGCAGCCTTGTTCGAAGGAATGAAGACTGCTGCTCCCGCCGATAAGCCGGCTCTGGGAAAAGCGCTCAACGAGCTCCGTCAATCTACCCAAAAGCAATTCGACGAAAAAAAATCAGCATTAGAGAAGACAGCACAACCGGCAGAGATTCCTTTCGACCTGACATTGCCGGGACGTCCCCAGCCTGTCGGTACCAAGCATCCTATCACTCGTGTGATGGAAGAGATCAAGCGTATTTTCATTGGCATGGGATTCTCTGTGGAGACAGGTCCCGAGATCGAGAGCGATTATTATAATTTTGGTGCATTGAACTTCCCGCCCGATCATCCGGCGCGCGATATGCAGGATACGATTTTCATCTCGGATCAAGTTCTTTTACGGACACACACTTCACCGGTCCAAATTCGTGTCATGGAGAAGCAGCCACCGCCTGTTCGTGCCATTATGCCGGGATGGGTGTACAGAAATGAAGCTGTCAGCGCGCGCAGTCTTGCAGCCTTCCATCAGATTGAAGGATTGTATGTGGACGAAGGAGTGGCGTTCAGCGAATTGAAGGGTACTCTGGTGGCCTTCGCGAAGCAATTCTATGGAAATTCCATTCAATATCGTTTCCGCCCCAGTTTCTTCCCGTTTACAGAACCGAGTGCGGAAATGGATATTACCTGTTACCTCTGCAGTGGGAAAGGATGCCGCGTCTGTAAATACACCGGTTGGCTGGAAGTGCTTGGAGCAGGGATGGTCCATCCGCATGTCTTTCAGGCAGTGGGATATGATCCGGAAAAGTATACCGGGTACGCGTTTGGTATGGGGATCGAACGGACAGCGATGTTGCGATACGGGATTGACGATATTCGCATTCTCTATGAAAACGATATACGGTTCCTGAAACAATTCTAATGGATTGATCTATGTTTACTGCAGGTTCCTAATATGAAAATCTCCCAACATTGGCTGAAAAAGTTCGTTGACTTCAAATTTACCCCCGAGCAGTTTGTTGAAAAACTCTCTATGCTCGGACTTGAAGTGGAAAGCTTTGACGACCTGGCAAAGAAGTACGATAAGTTTGTCGTTGGTGAAGTGGTAGAGCGTGCCAAGCATCCCAACGCAGACCGATTGTCGCTGTGTAAGGTGAATGTCGGAAGGGGACTACAGGAAGTTGTGTGCGGTGCACCAAATGTTGCCGCAGGACAAAAAGTTGTTGTTGCTCTCGTTGGTGCTGTCATTCCTCATAACCAGCACGATCCGGAGGGGAAGCCTTTCATCCTTGAACGTGCCAAGATCCGCGGTGTTGAATCCAATGGAATGATTTGCTCCGAGCTGGAACTCGGTCTGGGAAAGGATGCACAAGGCATTCTCGTCCTTGATACAAAAGTAAAAATTGGAACGCCGTTTGCAATCCATCTCGGTCAAACAGATGTTATCTATGAAATTGGCATTACTCCCAACCGTTCAGATTGCTTGAGCCATATCGGTGTGGCACGCGAGATGAGCGCCCTCGTCAACAAGAAACTTAGACTACCGAAGATCACGCTGAAAGAAAGTAAGACACCGACTTCGAAGTTTGCAAAGATCGAGATTGTCGATAAAGAAAAATGCCCCCGGTATTCGGCGCGAGTCCTTCGCAACATCAAAATTGGTCCGTCGCCGCGGTGGCTCCAGGATGTACTGACAGCTGTCGGCATTCGTCCTATCAATAATGTCGTCGATGTGACCAACTATGTGTTAATGGAATTCGGGCATCCGCTTCATGCTTTTGATTATGACAAACTTGCCGGGCACAAGATCATCGTTAAAACTCCAGACGAGGGAGAAAAGTTTGTCACGCTGGACGGCAAAGAACGCTCACTCACTTCTGAGACGCTGATGATATGCGATGCTGAAAAGCCAATTGCTATTGCCGGCGTCATGGGGGGAGCGAATACAGAGATCAACGACACGACTGCACATATTCTGATCGAAAGTGCATACTTCGATCCCCGCAGCATCCGGCGAACAGCAAGACAACTTGGCCTCTCAACAGAAGCGTCCTACCGCTTCGAACGCGGGACGGATATCAACATCACAGTGACCGCTGCAAATCGTGCGGCGCAGCTCATTCAGGAATTGACCGGCGGTGAATTGCTGAGAGGAGCACTGGATGTGTATCCAAAGAAACGAAAACCGGCTGTTGTCAGAACACGTGTCTCGCGAGTCAATTCTGTTATTGGTGTTTCACTGAAGAAGTCGGAAGTACGTTCTCTCTTAAAGAAGATTGGGCTCACGTCGAAGTCATCCTCTCCAGATGATCTCCGTGTGGAAGTTCCCGGCTTTCGTAATGATATTCTAGAGGAGATTGATGTCATTGAAGAAGTCGCGCGTGTCTTTGGTTATAATAAAATAGAAACCAAGACCCACGCTTCAATTGATTTTTCCTCAAACGTGCGAACTGACTTGTTGCAAGATGAAATTCGGGAATACCTTATCGGTGCCGGGTTTAATGAAATTCTTGCCATTAGTCTCCAGGATGAAGAAACGATGGCACTTGCAGGGAAGCCATTGGTGAAGGCGGTTAATCCTGTGAGTGCAGAAATGGCGGCATTACGGACGAGTCTCGTACCAAGCACGCTTCGCATCGTTCAGCACAATCTGAATCATGGCATGAAAAGTCTCCGTCTTTTCGAAATTGGCAATATTTTCCAATTAACTGAGGGTGAAACGCAAAATCTGCTTGATGCCTACCATGAAGAAGAGCGACTTCTCCTGGTTCTTAGCGGGAACCACGCTGCAATTGGCTATGGGAGCATTGGGCGACAGGTAGACTTCATGGATATCAAAGGGGAGGTCATGGCAGTTCTTTCGAAGTTCTGCCTTGACAACTATCATTTTATTTATTATGATAACCACGAGGCATTAAGTGAACCGTGCGTAGATATTGAGATCAATAGCACTTATGCCGGGTTCTTTGGAAAAGTTCGGAAACAGATTACTGATAAACTTGGCATTGATGAAGCGGTGTTTGTCTGCGAATTGAATGTTCGAGCAATCCGTGAAGGCTGGGTGAGAGATCGGAAGTTCTCTCCTTTGCCGAAATTTCCGGGCGTAACACGCGACCTGGCTTTCACCGTTGATATGACGCTTCCCCAAAAGGCGGTGGAAGATGTCATTCGTCGAGTTGGGCGACCTTTATTGACGAACGTAGTTCTTTTCGATGCATACAGCGGTCAGCAAATAGGGACAGGCAAGAAGAGTGTGGCCTATGCTCTGGATTTTCAATCGCCTGATCACACATTGACCGATGCCGAAATTGACGACATTCTCGCCCTGATCATTAAAGCCGTTCAACAGGAATGTAACGGTGTATTGCGCAGTTAGTATGCTGGTGCGGCTATCAAATTTCTAAATTCATGAGGAGTCACGCTTGCCTGAACAGCTCGTAGACGCTGAAGCGGACGAAAAGAAGGATTTGAAGCAACTCGAGTCATCTCTCCAGGCATTGTGGGAGAAGGCCCGGCTTGTATCGGAATCTCTCCTCCGGTTTAAAGCGGAAAACAGGGAACTTCAGAACCGGATTACGAGTTTAGAAGTGAAAGAACGCCATTGGACCGAAGAACTCCAGCGGCGTGACCGCGACCTCGAAGAGGTTCGCAAGCAGCTGGCACAGGCACAGTCAAACGGAAGAAGTCTCTTTTCAAAGGAGGAGTCAGAAGTACTGAAAACGCGGCTGAGAGAATTCATTATAAAGATTAGTTCACGTTTATAGTGGAAACCGGCAGCGACGGCAGTCTGTGGAGAATTCAACACACACAATTCAAGTAGTCCCGACGATGAACGGCAAGAGTATTCGAGTAAAAATATTTGGCAACGAGTATCCACTTCGCGGAGAGAATGAAGATCTCACAAAACGCGTGGCTTCTTATGTGGACGGTATGCTAATGAAAATCCATGATAAGATTCCCGAGCAGCCTCCCTTGACGGTTGCCGTCCTCTCTGCATTAAATATTACGGAAGATCTCCTGCGGGAACGTGAGAAACATACCCAGGAAGTCACTCATCTGGAAGCAGAAGTAGAAAAACTTTCCAATTATCTCGATAATTGTCTCTTGGCCGAGCCGACGGACGAACTGAAGCACTGACACCGTCGTTTGTTCTTTCTCCATAGGGGCGGATTTTTTTTAGAACCGCACCATCAGCCGTAATCAATGCCATATTAAAGAACCTTACAATTCTGTTAATATGGGAGCTTGACTCATAAACGTGGAGCGCAAGCCACCTATCCTTCTCAAAGAGGATATGCCCTGCGATGACGTCCTGCGAGAGCAGGAACGAGCGGGTTGTGGAAGTGTGAAATGCTTAGGCAAGCACCCACTGTGTATACGAAAGAGGTTCTTTCAATACACTTGATTGTGGCAGATGCGTGCGGTTTTTTTATTTATCAAGAAGCAGTCTGAACTGAGGAATGACATGGAACCCTATATTCTTATTATCATCGGAGCACTTATTGGCGGTGGATCGTTTTTTATGGGATGGTCTCTGAACGCACGAAGCGACCAGAACAAGATCATGGATGCCCAGGAACGCGCTAAAAAGATCATCCAGGAAGCAGAAAAGGATGCAACAACCACGAAGCGTGAAAAACTTCTCGAAGTAAAAGACGAATGGTACAAGAAAAAGAAAGACTTTGAATCCGATGCTCAATCAAAGCGCACGAAACTGCAGGCCTACGAAAAACAACTGAGCAACCGAGAAGAAAATCTGGAAAAGAAGCTCGATCTGTTGACAAAGAAGGAATCCACACTTCAAACAACAGGCCGGGAAATTGCCGACCGTCAGAAACGTCTGATCGAACGCGAAACGGAAGTTGATCGGCTGATTGAAGAAGAAAATCTCCGCCTCGAAAAAATCTCCGGAATTACGCGTGAGGAAGCAAAGAAATACTTATATCAGAATCTTATCGAAACGGTGAAATCGGAAGCAACACAAACGCTCAAGGATATCCGTGACTCGGCGAAAATCGAAGCCAAGAAGGAAGCTCAGAAAACTATTGTCCAGGCGATTCAGCGATCGGCGGTTGATTTTACCTTAGAAGCGACAGTCAGTGTTCTGAACGTTGGCAGTGATGAAATGAAAGGTCGGATTATCGGCCGTGAAGGGCGGAATATCCGGGCTTTCGAAGCGGCTACCGGCGTGGATGTGATTGTTGATGATACACCGGAGGCGGTCATTCTCTCCGGCTTCGATCCTTTTCGGCGCGAAGTTGCCCGTGTTTCGCTTGAACGGCTGATCGCAGACGGACGTATCCATCCGGCCCGCATCGAAGAAGTTGTAGAAAAAGTCAAAAAGGAATTAGAAGAAGAAGTGATTCATACGGGGGAAAACACCCTGCTGGAAATCGGTCTGCATGGTGCTCATCCGGAGATTGTGAAGCACATCGGCAGGATGAAGTATCGTTCCAGTTATGGTCAGAACCTCTTAGAACACAGCATTGAGGTTGCCTATCTGACAGGTATCATGGCATCGGAACTACGGCTGGACCCTGTGCTGGCGAAGCGGGCCGGTTTGCTCCATGATATCGGCAAGACGATCGATAAAAGCGTCGAAGGCCCCCACGCGCTCTTAGGGTTTGAATTGTGCAAGAAATTCAATGAACACGCGATCGTGTGTAATGCCGTGGGTTCTCACCATGAAGATATCCCGATGGAGCATCCTATCTCTGCCCTGGTGCAGGCGGCTGATTCGATCAGCGGTGCGCGGCCCGGTGCGCGGCGCGAATCGGTGGAAGAGTATATAAAACGTTTAGAGAAATTGGAGAACATCGCAAAATCCTTCAACGGTGTCATCAATACCTATGCCATACAGGCCGGACGTGAAATTCGAGTTATTGTCAGTCATGAAAAACTCGACGACGCGGCCGCGGATCAAATCGCACATGATATTGCGAACAAAATTGAACAAGAGATGGAATATCCCGGACAGATTAAAGTGGTTGTGGTGCGGGAGTTTCGTTCGGTCGCGGTGGCAAAATAATTCTACGAACATTTTTGGACAATCGGTGCGGGCTCCATCAAAACGAATTCTCACGATTGGCGTCACCGGTGGTATCGGCAGCGGCAAAACCACCGTTTGCGAAATATTTTCTCGTTTTGGGGTTCCTGTCCTGTCCTCAGACGACATTGCGAAAGAGTTGACACACACTGATCCGGCGATTCGTGAACAACTCATCATTCTTCTGGGAGATGAGGCATATCTGCCCGATCGTTCATTCAACCGGTCCTATGTTGCCTCGCAGATCTTTTCCAACAAGGAACTCCAGGGCAGGGTGGAAGGTATTATTCATCCCCGTGTAGAGCAAGAGAGAGAGAGAAGAATTGCGGACCTGAGGAGTCAGGGACATCGGATGGTGATCATTGAGGCAGCACTGATCTACGAAGTAGGACTTGATAAGAAATTAGATATCGTCGTGGTTGTTGACGCCGATGAAATGACACGGATACAACGGACATGTGCGCGTATGGGTATCTCAGAAAAAGAAGTGCGTGTACGCATCGATGCTCAGCTTGATGTGAAAAGGAAGATAGAAAAAGCTGAATATATCATCCAAAATAACGGAACACTAGGCGAACTGGAGTCGAAGGTGCGGTTCCTGTATACAATATTTCAACAATTAGCAAGTGGGAGGTAGCGTGCCTGAATCCTGTTTTGAAAAAGAGGAAAAGTATTTCTTCCGCACGTATCATCGTTTACCGCTCGAAATTGAACGGGGCGAAGGAGTCATGCTCTATGCCAAAGATGGCAAACGGTATATCGATTTTTTTGGCGGGCTTGCTGTCAATGCGCTAGGGTATCATCACCCCCGTATTCTTGCGGCAATAGAACGGCAGATGCATCGCTATCTTCATCTCTCAAATTATTATGTACAGGATACACAGGTGGAGTTAGCGGAACGAATCATCAAAGCGAGCGGTTTTCGCCGTCTCTTTTTTTCCAACAGCGGCACGGAAGCCGTGGAGGGGGCAATCAAGCTTGCACGAAAATGGGGGCAGCCGAAGGGGAAGATGCACCTGCTGAATTTGAGCAATTCGTTTCATGGAAGAACGATGGGAGCGCTTTCACTGACAGAACGGCCGAAATACCGGGAAGGGTATGCCCCATTTCTGCCCAACACCGATTCCCTGAGTTTCAACAATACGGAAGAACTGCAGGCAAAGGTCAACAGCCAAACGCTGGGCATTATTCTCGAGTTCATCCAGGGAGAAGGCGGTGTCAATGTCGTCAGCAAGGAGTTTGTAAGGGAATTGAAATCGCTGCAGAAAACATTCGGGTTCCTTATCATCGCCGATGAAATTCAAGCCGGCGTAGGACGTACCGGAAAGTTCTTTGGCTTCGAACATTTTGATATTCATCCGGACATTGCCGTTATTGCGAAAGCTATCGGCGGAGGACTTCCCCTCGGTGCGATCCTGGGAAATGAAAAAGTCGCCGAGGTCCTGACCTACGGTGCGCATGGAACAACATTCGGCGGGAATCCGGTGGCGTGCGCAGCCGGGTGTGCCGTGATGGAAGAAGTCATTGACCATGGCTTGATGAAGCAGGCTGGAATCATCGGTGAATATCTTGCATCCAAAATGAGGGAAGTACAAAGAGAATTTCCCGCAATCATTAAGGATGTCAGAGGCCATGGATGTATGCTGGGTATCGATATCGACCGCGATGGTCAAACGATTGTTGATGAGCTCCGGAATCGCGGATTGCTCATCAATTGCACCAACACGACGGTGCTGCGGCTGTTGCCTCCGTATATTATCCAGGAAGAACATTGCGACCGGTTGATTGTTGAATTGCGATCCATTTTAAAGACACTGCATTCATAAATTATTCTCATGTTACGGACTAACCACCGATCAATGGAGAAATACTATGGCACTGACAGAAGCAAGTAAAACGATCCTCATGAATACATTAAAAGAGTGGACAAAGTTTGCTGGCGAGCGGGAACGATTAACTGCTGCGGCGAATGAACTCAGCGGGATAACGCGCAGAGTTGTGCAGGAATGTCTTGCATTTATCAAGGCGCAAAATATTGATGTGCTTTGTGACTCTCCGGATGCGATGAAAATTATGGGTGTCGCCGTACACATCGATCCTGTGGTCGATGCGACGTTTCCTAACGTGAAAGCAAGTGTTGTCTTGAAATGCGCCGGTTCCACGAGGGCGATTCTCGTGAATCCGAATTTATCGATCTCGGCGGGCGGGGTCGTTATGACATTTGACCAGCTGAAAAAAGGTATTCCTGATCCGTTTATCGTCAACGCGGCTGATTTTGTTCGCGACAGCTTCCTCTTTGTGGCGCGCACAGGCGGGAAGGAAGAATAGACTTGTCGAGTGTGATAAGGTCTGAATGATGGAACTTGAGTCCAAACATATACAGGCTCCGGAATTATACGGAAACCATTGGCTGAATGCGGAACCGGTATCTCTCCGCGGGCAGAGCCGTGAAGTGTTTCTCATCGACTTCTGGGATTACACGTGCATCAATTGCATCCGTGCCCTGCCCTATATTCAGGAATGGCACCGTAAATATCTTGATTTTGGATTAACCGTTGTTGGTGTGCATACACCGGAATTTGATTTTGCAACTTCTCTGGAGCGGGTTCAAAAGGCAGTAGAACAATTTAAGGTCGAGTATGCGGTGATGCTGGACAATGAAGCGAAGATGTGGAATGCCTATGCCGTGCGCTTCTGGCCGACACGGTGCCTTGTCGATCGCGATGGCTATATACGGTTTGTACAGCACGGCGAAGGCGGTTACATGGAATTCGAACGTGCACTCCAGCAATTATTGATTGAAGCGGGTTGTCATCGCGAGTTACCGCCATTGACAATTCCCTTCCGAGATGAAGATCAGACCGGTGTGGTCTGTTTCCATCCGACGAGTGAACTCTTCTTAGGATATCTCCGCGGAGCTCTCGGAAATCCGGAAGGCTATAATCCTGAATCTACTCTCGAGTATTCCGATCCGGGCATCTATTTTCCTGAACGGTTCTATGCAGCCGGTAAGTGGATGAATGAGCGTCAGAGCTTACGATTTGACGGGGAGGCAGAAGAGCAGGGAACAATCGTGCTGCCCTATCAGGCTTCGGTTGTGAATGCGGTCATGGGCTCGAGGGATGGTTCGCTCTGTGCGGTGAATATCCAGCAAAACGGTCAGCCGCTTGCCATGGAAATTTACGGCGAGGATGTGGCGTCAGGACCGGGCGGAGTGACTTCGCTGGTGGTAGACGCGCCGCGCATGTATCAACTCGTGCGCAATAAAGAATTCGGAAGCCACTTGATGAAATTGACAACCTCCAACACCCAACTTGAGATCTTCTCCTTTAGTTTTACAACGAGCGTCATCCCCGAACTCATTCTGTCAAACTGATGGAGGATGGTTGAGAGATAATGAGGATTACAGTTGCTTATTCCTTTAGAATCAAGAGTTTCTTTGTTTCCATTAAATTTCCGGCTTCGAGGCGGTAGAAATATACTCCATTCGATAGATTCTGCAGGTTCAATGATTCAAACTTGATCCCTGCTTCTCGATAACCATCCACCGGTCGGGTGACATTACGCCCAAGAATATCGTAGACCTCGATTTTTACGTTTCCAGAAGAAGGAAGCTGGTAGCGGATCGTTGTTGTGGAATGTGTAACAGGATTGGGATAATTCTGGTTTAAGGTGAAAGACAGAGGCGGCACTTCCACGGCCTGAGTTCCAACGGTAACATAAGCGCGAATAAGCCAGACGACGACAGAATCGCCGGCCGCATTATAGGTGTAGTAATACCAGCCGGGAGTTTTACCGTTTTGGGTATCATTTGAATAAACAAAGCTTGTACGAACATTCGGAATTGGCAGAGCGGTAAACATGAGTCGCGGCTTAGCATTTAATCCCGACCCAACTCCCTCGTTAATAAAACCTGCAACAAAAGGATTTGAAGCGTCAATAGAATACGATCGGAGGTCGACGGTCGCCCAATTAGTCCAGGGAACAGGATAGGGCAACCCGGGTGTCGTTGCGATGGATGCAGAGATGGGAACCGCAAGCGGACTTCCTAAAAAGGATGTGCTTGACTGTCCGGCATGAGTCCACACACCGCCGTTCATGGTCCCTGCTCTCCTGAGAGCTACCCGGATGGAGTCAAGTTTTGCACCGGCAATTCCCGGAAATGAAACGATCATCGTATCATTCGGGAGACCTTCATAATAGGCAAGAGGTTCTGCAGTATCGTACATCAATTCTTGGACGCTATCCCCTCCGGTGCCAGACGCAGAATAGGAATAGGAAAATGGTGTAGATGGATCGGTGTTCATAATCGCAAAATGAACTTCCTTATACGTACTGCCAAAATCTGGTTCATAGAAATCCGAGTTCATCGCGACATCCAACACACGCGGACTTGTTGTGCTCAGCTCTACAGCTTTGACCCGCCCCGTTGTTTGAGAAGAACTGAAAGTACAATGCAGGTTCGATCCCGAAATAAACGAGAGATACTGGGCAGCATAATTTTGAACAATATCACCGGACAACGGTACGGTTGGTTTGTAATACGTCCGGCCTTGCACTTTGGGAAGATTGGGATAAAGATATCCATACAACGGATTTATGGATCGATCATCAAGGATGTTCGCGATAAACCAATTTGGGACAAGGTCGGTGAATCGCAGCGAATTGTGAACGGCCAGCAATCCTTCGTCAATACTCCGCTGGTCGGGAAAAGTGCTCGCCACCATTGGCTTAAAGAGACCCATGCCTGCCTGGTCACGTACATAGATAAAGAAACGGGCAGCACGGGCATAATCATGAAGTACATTGGTGAGATCGTTCTCACGCCAGTCCAGCAGATAATGGTTCGGTTCGTTGATGAAGTGAGTTTGATCGAAAATGGGGTAACCGCAATTGACTTCTGCAACCAGAGAGCAGCCTTCATTGAGGAACGGTAACCTGCCGCTCTGCGGGTAATAATGAAAATTGATCATATGCTGAAATTCATGCGCTGTTGTTGAAAGTCCTTCCTGGAGTCCGCGGGGATCGAGAAGATTCAACGGAGTTGTATCGAGAAAATAGATTTCCGCAAAATTGCTGGTGGCATATCCGGGCGTAATAGGATCGATTTCATTAAAGGGATGAAAATATCCGACGACATATCCGCCGCTTCCGCTGTACCCATCCTTGATGTCGAGCAGAAGAATAATGATTTTTGGGTCACCGTCAACATCAGGGGGATCACCGAAAGCATCCACATCCATTTGATAGATTCCCTGTACGGGATTTGCTGGTGTTTTCTGATCGAAATAGACTCTCACAGAATCGACGACGGTCTGATTGGCTCTCGTATTCCAGCTGGCGTCTTCCACAAAGACATAACAATGTGTTCCTACAGCTCTGCAGGTTGAAGGAACCGAATACCGAGTCCCGTTCACCATGCTGTCTGCATACCACGATTTCGTTGTGCCAGGTACAAAATTCCAGCCCATTTTTTTTGCCAGGTTTTTAGCAGGGAAGGACTCTGGATGTGCCGTGATATAATTCCTCACCTCCCGTTCTGATCTCCAGGTATAATAGGAATGAGGAACGGGATAATTTATTCTTTGCTCGAATTTTTGTTCTAAAGCATGTGGCTGTATTTGAGCAGAGATTATTCCAGATTGGAGAAAAATGGTTAGAATCGAGGAAATCAGATGTTGTACGGCTCGTCTGTGCATTGACCCTCTCGTTTTTAAGCTAAAAAAACTCATTCTTTCAGCGAAAATTATCATCGGTAGTTTGATGCGAATCCAAGTGGTTTTCTTTAAGGCATAGATTATGTTCCATGAAGTGGATGCAGCATTTGCCCAGCTGAAAATTTCTATGTTTTTTTGTTGCAGCTGATGTTGTTCTGTCGACTGGAATTTCAGTGAACATATTCAATTTGTGTTACAATTGCAATGAATGCCTGATGGTAAAACATTTGCAATAGTTATGGTCTTTTGATTTTCACAAGGATAAAAAGTAACTTAAAAAAAGGATTTTTTGCTATTGAATATTGGAAAACGCAGAGAGTTACTTCCCAATTTTTATGGAAGGTGTGTCGAATACAACGAGATCCTTGTTCAGCCACCCTATCCAGAGAAGGGTAATCTGGATAGGTTTGATAAGAAAAGTGGAAATGTTTTATAGCAGGACATTTAATAGGGAAAATGATCATGGGTGAATCGAAGACCGTACTTTCCGAGACAAAGCGAGTGAAACGCTATCGCTGGATCGCCTGCGCAGTCTGGACTCTCGTTTTGAGTCTTATCGTCCTGTACAATATTTCGTACGAAAGGAATGAAATTGTTGATGTCGCCCGTGAACAGGCACACCTAATATTTCAAAAAGAAGTTCTCGATGGGCATTGGAATTCCGGCAATCTCAACATCAATATACATTCTCCAGAGGGATTCAGTATTATCGGGCACATTACAAGCTTGAGGCTTGTCGATGAAAAAAATGCACCTGATCCCTGGGAAACGGAGGCGCTGAAGGCTTTTGAGCGTGGAGAAAAAGAGGTCTCCGGTGTTGCAGAAATTGGGAAAGCCACCTCGCTGCGATTGATAGAGCCATTGGTGATAGAAGAACGATGCCTGCACTGTCACCGAGATCAAGGGTATCGGATTGGTGATACTCGCGGTGGAATCAGCATCACGCTACCCATGGAATATATCCTCCGCAGGGGAGCGCATCGACATCCATTTCTTATCTATGCGCTCACTCTTGTATGGATCATTGGACTTGTTGGAATATTCCTTGGGGGGCGAAAGTTAGTACAGGGGATAAATGCTCGCGAACAATCTCTCCAGGATCTCCAGCAATCAGAATTACGTCTTATTTCATTGCTCGATAATATCCCGGACTTGATTTATTTCAAAGATGCAGAGGGACGATATATTCTGGACAATCGTGCACATTTGCGATTCATCGGAGCATCGCGGCTTGAAGATATTCTTGGGAAAACAGTATACGATTTCTTCCCTCCTGATCTCGCAGCACAATATTCCGAAGATGAAATGAAGGTGATTCACTCTGGTGAGCCTTTGCTCGAAAAAGAAGAGATCGTGTTCCATCGAGATACTGGCGAAAAACGTTGGCATCTGACAAGCAAAATACCATTAGTGGATAACCGGGGAAATGTCATCGGTGTTATAGGTATCGACCACGATATTACCGAACGTAAGCAGGCGGAGGAAGTTATACGCGAGTCTGAACAACAATTTCGATTAGTATGGGACAATTCCGCGGACGGCATGCGCTTAACAGATGAAGAAGGAACAGTCAGTAGGGTCAACGAAGCCTTCTGCCATATAGTCGAAAAAGAGCGTTCAGAATTGGAAGGGAAATCTCTCACGGTTATCTATGAAAAGGATCAACAAGAGCATGTCGCTCTCCGGTATAAAGAACGGTTCACATCGCGAACCATTGAAGCTCATCTAGCCCGTGAGATTACTCTCTGGAACGGCAGAAAAATTTGGATTGAAGCGACGAATTCATTCCTGGAATTTGAAGGACAACCGACGTTGTCGCTGGGGATATTCCGTGATCTCACCGAGCATAAGAGAGCGGAGGAACTCACGGAGTCGCTTTACAAAATCTCTCAGGCCATCTATTCAACCACCGGTCTGCATGAACTGTTCCAGCATATTCATCATGCCTTATCAAGCATCATACCGGCGAATAACTTTTTTATCGCCCTTCTGACAAATGATGAAAAGGCGATATATTTTCCGTATAAACAAGATGAAAAAGATACCGATGAGTGGGCTCCCATTGAAGTTGATGATCCGAAGTCACTCACAGTCGAGGTGCTGAGATCGAAGCGGCCGCTGTTGCTGAATGAAGAGGGACTTCAAAAACGGCATTCGAGCGATAAGAATAAAGTGTGGGGGACTGCACCAAAGTGCTGGTTGGGTGTCCCGCTGATGATCGGAGAAAACGCGATTGGTGTCATGGCTGTTCAGGATTATAACAGAGGAGATGTCTACCACCAGAAAGACGTTGCACTTTTCGAATTAGCTGCCGGTCAGATCGCGATCACCATTGAACGAAAACAGGCAGAGAAAACGCTAGAACATGAGCGCAATCTTCTCCGGACGGTCATCGATAATATTCCAGACCTGATCTATCTCAAGGATGTCTCAGGAAAATATGTCCTGAACAATCTCATGCATCTAAGATCGTTGGGTGCCAAGACGCAAAGCGAAGTTATAGGGAAAACGACATTCGATTATAATCCCCCCGAACTCGCGGAACAATACACTAAAGATCATATGGAGATTATAAAGTTATCGAAACCTATAGTGAATAAAGAGGAACTGGCATACCACCGTGATATGGGGGAACAGCGATGGCATCTGACCAGTAAGTATCCCTTACTAGATCCTCAAGGCGTTCCTCTGGGTGTTGTCGGCATCAGCCGTGACATTACCGAACGTAAGCAAGCCGAAGAAGCACTCTGGAAAGCTCATGAAGAAATTGAACAAACGAATCTTGAACTTCAAAAGGCGAGTCACGTCAAAAGTCAATTTCTCGCGAATATGAGTCATGAAATTCGTACCCCCCTGAACGGGATTATTGGCATGACAGGGTTGTTGTTAAATACCAATCTCAACATGGAGCAGCGGGACTTCACAGAAACAATACGCACAAGCGGTGAGGTGCTGCTTTCACTGATCAACAATATTCTTGATTTCTCTAAGATTGAAGCTGAGAAGATGGAGCTGGAAAACCAGCCGTTCGAAATTCGGCGCGTGATCGAAGAAGCGCTCGACCTGGTAACGCCGAAAGCCGATGAGAAAAAACTCGAATTGGCATATTCTGTTGACGATGGTTTGCCTTCCATGGTTGTGGGAGACCTGACCCGTGTCCGGCAAATTTTAGTGAATCTGCTGAGTAACTCTGTGAAGTTTACCCATGAGGGAGAAGTCATCGTTTCCGTAGCTGGACAACTGCGCGATCACTATAAATATCAGGTTCATTTCATGATCAAAGATACCGGCCTTGGTATTCCTCTGGATCGGCAGCATCGTCTCTTCCAATCGTTCAGTCAGGTTGATTCGTCGACGACAAGGCGGTTTGGTGGTACCGGACTCGGCCTGGCGATCAGTAAAAAATTATGCGAGTTGATGGGCGGATCAATGTGGGTGGAGAGTACCGGTGTTCCGGGTGAGGGAACGATATTCCACTTCACTATTCTTGCCGAACTTTCTCTCGAAGAACAGACGGCAAACGACTTAAGCAGTCTGATAGGTAAAAATCTTCTTATTGTAGATGACAACAAAACAAACAGAGAGATTCTGATGCGGCAGGCTCAATCGTGGTCTATGAAACCCACGGTTGCTGCTTCAGGCCCGGAGGCACTGGAACTCCTGCGGCAGGGCGCGGTATTCGACCTGGCTATTTTGGATATGCAAATGCCCGATATGGATGGACTGATGCTGGCAGATGAGATTCGTAAACTGCTAACTGGAAAAACACCGCCGTTGGTTCTTCTTTCATCGCTGGGATATCGTGAAACAGAAAGCGAGCATCCGCGGTTTGCAGCATCTCTCACGAAGCCGGCGAAAGCATCACATTTATACGATGCTTTGGTCACAGTACTCAATCGTCAGGTGGCAACGGTGAGGAAGTACAGTTCGACCCCGATGAATTTCGATACAGAAATTGGACGCCGCCATCCGCTCCGTATTTTGGTGGCTGAAGATAATGTTGTGAACCAGAAAGTAGCCCTTCGATTTCTAGAAAAGATCGGCTACCGTGCCGATGTGGCCTTCAATGGTTTAGAAGTCCTGGATGCATTGAAGCGTCAATCGTATGATGTTATTCTCATGGACGGCCAAATGCCGGAAATGGACGGTGAACAGGCGACCATGGAAATTCGGAAACAATGGCCGGCGGATCAGCAGCCGCGCATCATTGCGATGACGGCAAATGCAATGCAAGGCGACCGTGAACGGTACCTCTCAGCGGGAATGGACGACTACCTGACGAAACCTGTCAGGATTGAAGATCTCGTTCGTTCGTTGCTGGAAAGCTTTCCACTTTCAGCGACACCGGAGAAATCGACGGGAGAGAATAGATAATGCATGCGTGGAGAATGTTCATAAAATGACTAACACGCTTGATTTTACGGAGAAGGACGATGAGCAAGAAAAGCAAGATAAAAGCAAAGGATAGCGAAGAACTCGAACGGCTGCGTCATCGGGTGGTAGAGTTAGAAGCATCGGCTGGTTCACAATCACAATCTGATCAAATATACCAACTTCTCTTTAACAATTTAAGTGACGCCATCTTTGTCCACCATGGACCAGATTCCGATGGAATACCTGGAAGATTCCTCGAGGTCAATGACACCGCCTGCCGGCGGCTTGGGTACACGCGAGAACAACTGCTTCAGAAAGGTCCCTCCGATATAGATGCCCCTGAAACCATACCGCAAATTGCTCCCTTTATGGAAAGACTCATTGCACAGAAATACAATATCCGGGAAGGAGCACATCTTACGAAAAACGGGAGGAGAATTCCGGTTGAAATTACAAGTCATATATTTGAGAGGAATGGTATTACTACGATCCTGTCCTCTGCAAGAGATATCACTGACCGCAAGCGTGCGGAGGAAGAACAGCAGCATGCCATGGAACTGCTGGAGGCAGCAATCCATCAATCTCCTTCCGGGATTCTTGTCGCCGATGCACCCGATGTCACTATTCGACTTGCAAATCCGGCAGCCCTGGGTATCCGGGGAGAAAGCAGTCAACCTCTGACTGACATTGCTGTTGATCGTCATTCCATCACCTGGCAAACCTTTCATCCCGACGGAGAACCCTATCTGTACGAAGATCTGCCGCTTTCCCGCGCTGTCCTGAAAGGAGAAACTACACGTGGCGAGGAGGCGATCATCCGCAGTCAGGACGGGGAGGACCACTGGGTCTCCGTCAACGCGGCCCCGATTCGGGATAAAGATGGGAAGATCACGGCTGGCATCGTTATTTTCCACGACATCACCGAACGTAAGCTGGCGGAGGAGAATCTTCGCGAGAATGAGGACAGATACCGCAACCTTGTCGAGACTATTCCCGATGGATTTTACAGAAGCACTCCCAATGGTCGTTTTGTTGATGTAAATCCGGCGATGGTAAAAATGCTGGGCTACGACAGTAAGGAAGAACTTCTGAGCATCGATATACCTTCTGAACTTTATTTTCGACGCGAAGATCGGGACCCCGGACAAATTACCAATCAGGATTTTACAGGTGAGACAGAGATTTATCAGTTGAGGAAGAAAGATGGGACAGGAATCTGGCTCGAAGATCGTTGCCGCTACCTGCGAGATGAATCCGGGAGAATTCGGTACCATCAGGGAGTATGTCGTGACATCAGCAGCCGTAAGTTATCGGAGGATGCGATACGCGAGTCTGAACAACAATTTCGATTAGTATGGGATAATTCTGCGGATGGTATGCGCTTAACAGATGAAAAAGGAACAGTCCGTAGGGTCAACGAAGCCTTCTGCCGCATGGTCGGGAAAAAGCGTTCAGAATTGGAAGGGAAGTCTCTCGCGATTATCTTTGAAAAGGAGCAACAAGAGCATGTAGCTCTCCGGTATAGAGAGCGGTTCAGATCGCGAACCATTGAAGCTCATCTTGCCCGTGAGATTACTCTCTGGAATGGCAGAAAAATTTGGATTGAAGCGACGAATTCATTCCTGGAATTTGAAGGACAACCGACGTTGTCGCTGGGGATATTCCGTGATCTCACCGAGCATAAGAGAGCGGAGGAACTCACGGAGTCGCTTTACAAAATCTCTCAGGCCATCTATTCAACCACCGGTCTGCATGAACTGTTCCAGCATATTCATCATGCCTTATCAAGCATCATACCGGCGAATAACTTTTTTATCGCCCTTCTGACAAATGATGAAAAGGCGATATATTTTCCGTATAAACAAGATGAAAAAGATACCGATGAGTGGGCTCCCATTGAAGTTGATGATCCGAAGTCACTCACAGTCGAGGTGCTGAGATCGAAGCGGCCGCTGTTGCTGAATGAAGAGGGACTTCAAAAACGGCATTCGAGCGATAAGAATAAAGTATGGGGGACTGCACCAAAGTGCTGGTTGGGTGTCCCGCTGATGATCGGAGTAAATGCGATTGGTGTGATGGCGGTTCAGGATTACAACAAAGAAGATGTCTATCGCCAGAAGGACGTGGCGCTCTTCGAATTGGCTGCCGGCCAGATCGCGATCGCCATTGAACGTAAGCGGACAGAAGCAGAACGGGAACGATTGATCCATGAACTGCAGGAAGCAGTGGCCGACATCAACACACTCAGCGGTCTCGTTCCGATCTGTTCGAATTGCAAAAAGATCCGTGACGATACAGGGTATTGGACTCAGCTTGAAGCATTTATTCAAGAACGTTCAAAAGCCAGGTTTAGTCATGGCATCTGTCCGGATTGCATGGTAAAACTCTATCCGGAGTATATTCCGAAGAAGAAGGAATAACAGCTGTCGCGATGAGCAGTCTGATGGCTGTGGAAAAGTAAATCCCGGAAATAAAGTCATCGGAGTTTTTTAGCAGGGCTTCTATTGGAGTATTTTAGGTTAGTGATGAGCATTGCGGTGGCAGCTGCCGAACAACCTCATCAGCTGCACCATGGAATACATTTTTGCAAAGAGGATCCTTCGACCTTGAGGATCTACGAAGACGAAGCAGCAAACACGCCTATCGGTGAGGTACTGTAGCTCATGCTCTCCGAATTAAAGAATGGGGCTGTTGCATCTGCAGCTGCTGGAATGATGATTTCCAGGAGTTCCCGTTCTAATTTCAGTAATTCATCTTGCATGGTTTCACGATATCGTTCTGTCTCTTCTTTTAACTTGGGGATGAGTGCTTTGTAGTGCGTAATGCCGTCTTCCAGGTTTGCCCGGAATGTGTTGAAATACTTATTTTCCTTCGCATTCCAATGTTCAAGACGTTTCTGGATCTCGCTCTTCATATAATCAATATATAACCGCAATTCATTAATGAATATATTCGGGCGTTGGGGATCCGACATAAGCTGAATACGGCCATAGATATGTCCGACCATCTCTTCGAGAGAAGCGATCTTTGAAAAGTAGGCAAGATTTGGTCCGGGGCACACTGCCACCGCACGCTCTTTCAATGTACCACGCTCATTGCTATTGATGACACCGGCTGCAGCGAGGTCTTCGCAGAGACAGGCTTTTTCCTCCAGTTTTGCGATTTTTTTCTGGAGAACATCAGGTGGAAGATTTTGTTTCGACAGTTGTTCGATTTTCAAACCCTGATATTCGCGGGAGGCGGTGCATATTGCTTCATTGGTAAATTCTGTATTTGAGACGAGGAACTTTTTTGTGCAGCGGGCGCCAGGTCTGCCATCCTCGATGCGTTTACGGATTTGCAGATCACTAGTACTCCCTCGTACATTATTAAACGATATTCCCAGAGGCGAAGCGTCGCTGATATAAAAATCTTCTCTCGTTGCGCGGGCGAGAATATCGCGAGTTTTATCATCGACGTTTGTCGCTTCAGGGACGAGCAAGAATGGCGATCCCCAGCCTGTTCCATCGACCTGATAGTATTCGCGCAGGAAGACGTCCTCTTTTGCCGTTCCGATTCCACCCTGAACAGTAAGACGAATTGGCAGTGAAATGGGGACGGGAACCCCTTTCTCTCTGAGTGCAGCTGCATAAAGTTGATGGAGCTCAGAGAGAAGGTTTTGTCTGTTGGTTTTAAACTCTTCCAGAATTGGCCCGAGGAGATAGCCGTCAGAAGCGAATGCATGGCCGCCGCAGTTCAATCCGGATTCTATACGGAATTCAGATGTCCAGACCCCTTTCTTTGCAAGAATTTTCCCCTGGATGTATGCTGATCGATAATCCGTTACTTTTAATGACTTAGGGTAAATTCCCCGCCGCTTGCGGCGAAAAAAGCGTACGTTA
>CAZYYD010000022.1:0-72153 GCA_964651225.1 uncultured Ignavibacteriaceae bacterium | reverse complement strand
TAAGCGCAACAGAGAAGGTCGTAGTGTCTCCCGCTTTCATGGGAAATGTACTGCATACAGTGTAAAGTCCTGCGTTATTGGAAGCACCTTGATTTTTATCATAAAACCATTCTTTAGGAGGCACAGAGTATTGGCGGTATTTTATAGAATCAGGTGCGGTAAAGGTGTACAGACTATTTATGCTGTCAATCTTGATGTATTCCAACTGATTCGAATTGATTGCACGAATCATAGTTGAAGATTGTCCGGAATAAGATCTTGGTGTGGCAAGATATGATACTCCAATCGTAGGTGGTGTCGGCGTCGCCCTCCACGAACGGGAAAGGTTTGGGTCATACTGAGGTAATTGGATACCTATTCGATCACCGATTTTATTTTGAATAAAACGATAATCTGTAGGGACTAAATATGCAGTACTAGATTCTGACCTACCTATCGGAATTCCTGTCCCGAATCCAATATAGCAACTGTCCAATTTGACGCCCGATTTATTCAGTATCTCGTATTCGAACACAACCACACGATCGAGTGGTTTTGAACCCCATGTAGAAACATATAAGCGAACCTCTATTCCTAATGGATGTCTTACATCGCCTATAGGTAGATTCTTTCTGCCTGCTCGTGAATCTGTATCCTTAAAAATAGTAAAGAGGTCTTCCTCAGATGTATAGACAGGGGGATAGAACCGGCGTTCAAGTGGATCTGCAATATATTTTCTCTTGCCATTTACTTCTCTGATCGGATAATCGTTGTAGTTGGCTCCGGAAATGTCATTACCGGTACTGTCATAATCCAGGCTGGAATACACGATATAATCGTTGTTCAGTATATATCGACTGCCGGGAAGAGCGGCGAGAGAATCATAGCCAGCATATGGATCACCAATTCTTCCCGGCACAGTCTGTGCAAAAGGCCCTTGAATATCTGCCTTCACAACATCTTGAAAATTTGCGCCGGATACAGAAGCGACACCACTCTTTTTTGCCAGAAAAATAAAGCCTTTATTCCCAGTTTGAGGAATCAGGTGAAAAGATCCTCTGGGCCAATATCCTATTGGTAGATGACTAAAATATTTTGTATACACATATCCATCTGCGTATAATCCGCCGGCGCTTGCTATGCCGAATTCAAAACTGCTGAGCCGGCTGACACGATAGAATACGTCGGATCCGGAAAATTGGGCTGAAAGGGTGTTTATAAATAGGGCAAAGACAATGAAAAGAAGGATAATATTTTTGAAGACTCTCTGCCACAAGCTATTTTTAATAACTACACAATGCATTTTCAGCAAGGGCAACCATCTACACAACAAAAATTGAAAAAATAGTCTTCACATGTAATTCCCTCATAATAGCTAGGTCTACCTTGACACCATGCAGTGAGATTGCAAGTTTTTTCAGGAGAAGAAGAGCAAACTCCACCTGTTATGCACTCGCTATGGCAATCGTTGATTGCATATGCACTTTCATAGAAACCAACCAACATAACAAATGCTATGCAGGTAACGAACAATATTGATAAGATGTTTTTCATAACGACCTCCTATAATATTGTGAATGAATATTGTTAATTATTGTCGATATGGAATCGACATCTTTTTCTGAAAGTATTCCTGAATAATTCCGCAATATTTTAAAATCTTTGGATATGATAATTGTTTGTGGAACTGCGTGCGGTTTAAATATTCTTAGAAAAGCTGAATCCAGAGGGTTATAACATACGGCTTTTAAACCATACTGTTGGACATATTGGGCAGTTGTTTCCTTTTTATGAATTGAAACAGCTACAATATCAATTGAATCTCCTTTCAATCGTTCGTTCAGATAGTTCCATTTTTCAATGTTGTCTCTGCAGTAAGGACACTTTGTGTGAAAAATAAACACTAGGGAAAGGGCATGTCGTGATGTGTCTGGAAATTTTTTTGATAATCCAGAAAGGGTAACTAAATCTACAACCTGGATAGAGTCCCCCTGTTTGAGAATTCTATTATGAAAATCTTCACCACCTTTTTTTAAGGTTCTAATTTCTCCAATTAGAAAAACAACTTCAAATGTAAGCACAATAAGAATACAGTGAAGTATGAGTTGGTAAAGTGTAACCTTCCGACCGAATAATTTTATATTCATTTGACATCCTTTCTACCTTCATGAGAAAAGACCATAATTGAGATGATTATGAATATCCCGTTTCGAAGGAAAAAAGTTGTATCCACAGGGGACGAGATTAATGTACCAAAACAACCGCAATCGTCTGGTGCCTTACCAAGAAAAAGCTGATTTGCCATCACAAGAGTGAAAAGGATGAAAAGGAGTGTGGCTGCTATTGAAGAATATTTAAGAAATATTCCTAAGACAAAAGAAAAGGCCACAACGAGTTCGATTGATATTACACCTATTGCAACAAGGGTACTAACGAATTGAGAAAGAGGAAAAATTGTTTGTACAGTCGCTATAAATGAGCTAAAAGAAATGAATTTACTGACGGAAGAAATGAGAAGAAGGCATCCCAAAAAGATTCGAAAAGAAGGTAAAAGAATTCTTTTAATCGTGACACGAAAATTTTCACTCCCCATTTCCCAGCCCTTTGAAATGTGGAACAAATCTCAAAATCACAAATAAATGTATCCAATTATCTCACTACTGTCAACCAAAGCACTCTCAAATCCATATCGCCTGTCAGAAATCCTCATGCTCTATAGCTTGTCTCCGCTTAGAGTAAACATTTCTGATATCATTCACTTCAATAGCGGGAGCAATCATTTCTTAGGAAATCAAAAAGTTACAGGCTTACTCTCATACATAAAGCACATACCGGAGCATAGCCCAGAAATGGCAAAAACTTCCTGCCATAACGAGTATGTGCCAAAGTTCATGAAAACCGAAGATCCCCGGAACAACGTCAGGCCGCTTCAGGGCATAGATGACTGCGCCAACGCTGTAACAGAGACCGCCGGCTGCTAACCAGATGACACCGCCCAAGGGAATTGCCCGGATAAGGGGATACATGGCGATAATGACCAGCCACCCCATCGTTAAGTATACTAAAGTGTATAACCAGCGTGGCGAATTCATCCAGAAAATTTTTAGGAAGATCCCTGCAATCGCTATTCCCCATATCACACCAAAGAGGCTCCAGCCCCATACACCCCGCAAAGGCACCAGACAGACCGGTGTGTATGTTCCGGCAATCAAAATAAAAATCATAATATGATCGATTCTGCGGAGGATGGAAATACCTTTTGGAGAAAGAGGCAAAAGATGATACATCGAACTTGCTCCGTAAAGAAGGATAAGGCTTGTGCCGAAAATGCCAAATGCCACAATGTGCCATGGCGTTCCTTCTATCGCTGCGTATGTCACAAGGAGAACGAGTGCAGCGATGGAGAGCAATAATCCAACGAAATGCGTCAAACCACTGATGGGATCGCGGAGTTTCCGTAAAAATTGCTGCATGATATCTTTCGAGTTGATGACGGGGAAAATGTAATGACTTTTTCAACGTTATGCTTGTGAAGTTCAATGAGGAGGGGTTTTCTTGCTTGTACATCGTTTTCTGGCTATATTCTTTACAAGACGTTAAAATTTCAATGGAAACCCAATTATGGTAAATCTTACACCGGATCGATTAGAAGAGATTAAAAATGGTTTTGTGGGCAGACGAATTGCCGTTATCGGCGATTTAATGCTTGACAGATATTTTTGGGGTAAAGTCTCGCGAATTTCCCCTGAAGCTCCAGTCCCTGTTGTAGAGATAGAGGATGAATCCACACGATTAGGCGGTGCGGCAAACGTCGCCAATAATATCGCCTCTCTAGGCGGTATTCCGATGATGATTGGCGTCGTCGGAAACGACGCCGGTGCAGAATCGCTAAGAAAGTTGGTTGTTGAAAAAGGATTTCCAACTGATGGGATTGTTGTTGATAGCTCCAGATCGACAACCATAAAGACACGGGTGATTGCACATGGCCAGCACGTTGTACGGATCGATCAGGAAGTAAAAGAGTATCTCAACAACGAGGTCGAGGTACGAGTTCTCGCCAGTCTCAAGAACTGTATTGGATCTTTGGATGGCATCATTCTTGAGGATTATAATAAAGGTGTTTTTACCAAGGGATTGATTCAGTCCATCATTCAGCTGGCCAGGGCACAGAAGAAGGTCATCACCGTCGATCCAAAATTTCTGAACTTCTTTGATTATCAAGGAGTGTCGGTATTCAAACCGAATCGAAAAGAAACAGAAGAAGCTCTTGGGCGCAGATTATTCACCTTGCAGGATATGGAAACCGCAGGACGTGATTTGCTCACCCGGCTTGATGCGGATAATGTCCTGCTCACACTTGGTGAAAAAGGGATGCTGCTTCTTGAGCGGAACGGTTCGGTATCCCATGTGGAAACAAAGGCCAGGCATGTCGCAGATGTCTCCGGTGCGGGTGATACCGTCATTGCCACGCTGACGATGGCATTATCGGCGGGAGCTTCGATCAGGGAGTCTGCTGCACTCGCGAATTACGCCGGCGGGATTGTATGCGGTGAAGTCGGCATCGTTCCGATAGAGCAGGAAATCCTCATTCAAACAATCTTGAAAGATATCAATCACGGAGGCAAGCGTTAATGGGAGAAGTGATCTCACGAAATGACATGGTCAAGGTCCGTGAACAGTTGAAGCGGGAAGGGAAGAAAGTCGTTTTTTCCAATGGCTGTTTCGATATTCTTCATCGCGGACATATAGAGTATCTGACGAAAGCAAAAGCACTCGGTGATGTTCTCTTGATCGGGATGAACACAGATGCCTCCGTGAAACGTCTTAAGGGCCCGAAGCGGCCCGTCGTCGGTCAGGAGGATCGCGCATTCGTTCTTGCCGCGCTTCGGGTGGTTGATTATGTTTGTCTGTTTGACGAAGAAACACCGTACGAACTTATTCAAGCCGTCGTACCGGACGTCCTTGTGAAAGGATCTGATTGGGCAATTGAACAGATTGTCGGGAAAGATATTGTGGAGGCATCCGGTGGTACAGTCCGGAGTATCGACTTTGTTCCTCATCAGTCCACGACGGATATCATCAAAAAAATTGCCAGCGGCGCAGTATGATAAATCGGCACCCCTGGTTCATGCAATAGGATGTAACGATGTAGAGTTTTTCATGTTCTCTCAAATGTTAAAGCGGATCATTCACCGTGCGCAGGTTTTTCAGAATTACATACTATCTTGGCGGCATTCTCCTGTTCGTTCTTATCGCTATTATTGGATATACACAAACCCGTTCATTTAAGACCTTTCTTCGCAATACGATCCTCCAGGAATCGCTCAAGGTCCTCAATGGCGAACTGCAGCTCGGTGTCATCGATGGCAATCTGGTTACCGGATTCCTGGTGCATGATGTAAGTGTGAAGAGCGATACAACAACCTTTTTTTCTGCAGAACGCATTGAACTCAAGTACGATTTATTTGGGTTCTTCTTCAAACGTGTGGCAATCAGTCATGCCCTTTTTGTGAAACCTTACATCCATCTCTATCGAACGCAGGAGGGCATCTGGAATGTCGCACGCCTGATCAAACCGACACCGGCAGATACGGCTCCGTTTGCATGGAATATCAACATCAAGCGAGTGGAATTACGGGACGCCGATGTGCTCTACACAGATTCACTTCTTCTTCAACAGCGGCAAACCGGCGAGCGGGAGTTACCGCCGGATAGTGTCATCGATTATGCACGAGTGCGTCTGCAGGCTTTTTCTTTGGTCGCCTCGATGCACATCGTTGATGGGCTCTTTGCCGGAACCATCAGAGATCTTCAATTCACCTCACAGACTCCCGCCTTCTCGCTGACGCATGCAAGCGGAAATTTTCTTCTGACGAAGTCTGACGTCAGTGCACGGGATGTACGTTTGGAAACCCCGTTTTCACATATTCGGTTGGATGCCGGCCTGAGAGGAGTGGACATCAGACGGGTGACAAGTTTAGAAGAGCTGAAAATGAAATCCGTCGATCTCACACTTTCAGCGGACAACCTCAATACGAAGGAGTTGAAACAGTTTCTCTATCCATCGGTGGATTTTCTTGACCGTGAAATAAAACTGCGGTTGACGGTGAAAGGTCTTTTCAGCGACCTTACGGTTGAACAACTTTCGATCCAGCTGCCGCACTCTATGATGCAGCTCCATGGGCAGCTTCGAAATTTACACCATCCCGGCGATTTAGAAATGTCCGTGGAAGCGATTGATAATTTTATTACGCCGCACGATCTCCTTGATTGTTTACCCGGATTGAATCTGACGGACCTGACCTTCCTTGGTCCGGTAAAGTATTCTCTTACCTATGAAGGGAAACCTCTGGATTTCAAGGCGCATGTCATTGCAAATACAGAGGCAGGGGATATTGATGTCAACGGTAGCTTGACGATCAAACCTGAGAATCCATTATATGCGGGAATAATCACCGTGCAGTCACTCGCTTTGGGCACGATTTTGCGTGATGAAGAAGTGAGCAGCAATCTCAATGGAAAGATCCATGTCGATGGGACTGGGTTTGATCCGTTGACCATGACCGCGCTTGCGAAAGTGGAGATGGATTCTTCTTCCATCAATGGACTGCCTCTCCAGCATTCCGTCTTTGTGTTCGATATTGCTGATGGATTGCTGCGATCACATGCGGGAGCATCTCTGGGAAGCGGAAATTATGAGATTTCAAATCAGGTAAAGTTTTTTAGAAACGACTCAGCAAATTACAGGATAACCGGAAGAATCCGTTCGCTGGACCTTGCCGAGCTTCTTAAGGAGAAGCAATACCAGAGTGAACTGTCGTTCGACCTTACTGCTGCTGGGGCCATCGGAGCGGAAGCGCGGTCTGATACGGCGGAAATTCATTTTGCCCGATCGGTATTCGGAGTGGAAACATTCGAGTCGGGAGTTGCAAAGACAATATACCATGTGCAGGACAGGACGAAGAGATCATTACAGGTGAGATCTACTGCCGCCGATCTGGATGTGGAAGGCAGCTTTACACCGGCATCCTTTATAGCGGCATGGGATAATTCATATCGATTGGTGACGGAAGCGGTTGCCTATCGATTTCGGAGCCTTGATTCTCTTCGTTCATTTGATAGTCTCAGCGCAAAAAAACCGGAATTTCAGCCCTCAACTATTGTGTCCGGCGTCGGTCCACTTGATGTGCAATTTCATCTTCATGTGAAAGATCTCAGACCTGTCGGGGCTTTCATCCATGTTCCGCTCAGCGGAACGGGTGTGGTTGATGGCGGAGTTATTGGAGATTCGGCAGACATGCAATTGACAGGCGATGCGACGCTGGAGCAATTCGGACTTCGTTCTGAAAAGGATTCGGTAAGCGCTGACACAGCATCGTTCAAGTATTTTTTCGGGGGGATTTGTCATCAGACCATGTTCGAAACCTTCAGCGCTTCAGTCGACATGGAACTTCAAAATTTTAAATTCAATTCCCTCCTGTTTAATCAGGTGTCCAGCCTGCTGCAGGTGGAATCTGATTCCAGTGATCTCCAGTGCTCCGCATTCATTGATTCGACAGCAAGGATTGATATCGAAGGTACATCGCATATGCGAGCAGGGTTGATGGAGTTCACTTTCCCGGAATTGAAAACCGAAGTAGGGCAGTACGTTGCAGAAAATATGGATACCGTGCGGTTCGTACTGGGACACGATGGTTTCTACCTTCAATCACTCGGAATGGCTCATGAAAATGAAGAAGCAGTCCTCACAGGCTACTTCAGTCCCACCGGTATCTCAGACTTGAATGTTTCTGTCAAAGGGTTTCTTCTCTCAAACCTCAAACAGGTGCTCCATCGAGGTCCTTATGCGCGGGTCAGAACTCAGTTCGGCGGTATGGTGGATGCGACAGCCATCTTCCGTGGAAGTTTTGACCACCCCAACCTCTCGGTTGATTTACGCGCAGAGGGAGTTCGTGCTGAAGATTCAACGCAAAACAAATATAAAGTTCTTGGAACGATCGAATCTCGGTTTTCTTATTTTGAACATATGCTGAATATCCTGGTGAAATTCGTTGGACAAGGGCAAGACCCGCAGGCTTCACCGGATCTTTTACTTTCCGGATCCCTGCCGTATGAATTTGTCCTTGCGCGGGAAATCCCCCATCGATTAGAAGGTGAAGTCGATCTCACACTGAAATCGACCGGTATGAATCTGGAATTTTTCGATCCCTTTATTCCTGAGATTTCAAATCTTTCCGGAGTGATGACCTGTGATATGCGGATGAAAGGTCCGATCGAGACCCCTCGGTACGAAGGATTGATGTCCATCCGGAATGCAGGTCTCGTGTTTGATCCGCTGAATATCCGGTACATTCTGAATGGAAATTTAGTCCCGGCGGGGGATAGGATACAATTAGAAGAATTCACCGTCCGGAATGATCCGCAGGAACCTCTGCACGTTGGAACCATGAAGGTGTCCGGAACATTTACTCTTCTCGGCTTGCAGCTCGAACGATTCGATCTCCTCGCTCAGGGTGATCTCAAAGTAATGAGTGAGGGGAAAAGAATTGCCGGGCAGAAACTGTATGGAAACCTGTTTGCCGCCACAGGTCCGAATGGACTTCTGTGGCAAGGCGACCTTTCCTCGTCCACAGTGCGGGGAGATATTTATGTCAAAGATGCAGCCTTGACCCTACCTCCGGAGCGGGAGGCGGAATTGATGCGGGCAAGTGTCGTAAATGTGACATTTAAGAACGATACATCCGAGACAATTGTCAGTTCCTCAGAACAAGCAAACCGCAAAAAATTAAAGGATACTGTTCGGGTGGCTTCCGTAGCCGAACATAGTTCGTTTCTTGATGGAATCAACTATGATGTCGGTATAGAGACACAAGGGCCTACACAGCTGTGGTTTGTTTTTAATACGCAAACCAGTGAGGTGCTTTATGCTGATCTTCAGGGGCGTCTCTATTTTAACCGGATCCCGGGAATGTCCCGTCTCACAGGCCAGGTGGACGTGACCAATCGCTCGTACTATAACTTTATCAAGAAATTCGAAGCAACCGGAAAGCTCCTCTTCACTGGCAATGAATTAAATCCTGAACTTGACATCAGTGGAACATACCAGGGAACCCATACCGCGGATACGACCAATCAGGTGGCCGGCAGTACTAGCGTTGCCAAAGATGAACAGGTTCTGGTCACCTTGCAGATTTCAGGCACAAGGAATGAACCCAAAACAAGAATTTCACTGCAGACGAAAACCTCCTCGGAAAAAGATTGGAAGAAATGGGAAAAAGGGGATGAGGAAGCAAATGCTATCTCTTTCATTATTGCCGGGCAGTTTCGCGACGAACTGACAGATCAGCAGCGGATGGGGCTTATCGGCACGAATCTCGGTTTTGCGTTAGCCTCGAGTATGCTGACCGGTCCCTTGAGTGAAGCGGCTCGTAAAGCGACCTATGGAGTTGTTCAGTCCGTCGATATGTTGTATTATGGCGGGCAGTTTGGTCAGGCTGCAGACCTTCGGGTCACGGGACAGGTAGGAGAAGCCGTTATTCGCGCCGGTGGACGGGTTTTTACCGGCGACATCGGCAACACAAATGTCAGCGTTGAACTCCCCATGAGTTCTATCGTTGGAGTAGAAGGTTTGCGTAATCTTATTCTCACACTCGAACGTCGTGTGGAAGGGATCCAAAACGTGGACGAACAGCGTCGCGCCTCAAATAGTGCACGGCTTTTCTATCGTATAACATTTTAACGGGGAGTCTATATCTAAGGAGTGTCATCGTGTCTGTTAAAAATATGAGCAAAAATCTGGTCGCGCTCCGTGAACGTATTCTGCAGTTCCTTCTCCGTTTTCCTCGCGAGTCATTCAAATCGAAAGAGCTTTCACGCAGGCTGGGCATTCGGACCGAAAAAGAGTATCAGCTCTTCAAGCAGGCATTACGATCACTTCAGGATGAGCAGTTGATAGAATATATCCGGGGAAAAAAATATGGCCATCTCCATACGGTTGAAATAGTTTCCGGAGAGTTAGAAGTAACCTCTCGCGGTTTTGGTGTGGTAACTGAGGATAAAGAGGGGGAAGAGATTTTTATCAGGCAGGAAAGCCTGGGCGGCGCGTCGCACGGGGATACAGTGGAGGTTTCCCTCTCTGCACAAAGCACAAAGCAAAAAGACCGCGGAGCACGACGTGAGGGTGAAGTAGTCCGGATTCTCAAGCGCGGAGTCCAGGTGTTCGTGGGGACACTGCAGCGGGCGCACAGACAATTCTTCGTCGTGCCGGACGATCGAAGAAGGGCACGTGAAATTCTTATCGCGAAGGAACAACTCCAAAAAGCATGCGAGGGCGATAAAGTTGTCGTAGAAATTGTTATGTGGGGGAAGAACCATCGAAGTCCTGAAGGACGAATCCTCGAAGTGCTGGGACGTGCAGGGGAACTGTCGACGGAAATTCAATCTGTTGCCCGTGAATACCATTTATCGACAGAGTTCCCTCCTGAAGTTTTACTGGAAACGGGTGCCATCCCTTCGAAGATTCCCGATTCGGAAATTGCCCGGCGGCGTGATCTTAGGGATGTCCTTTGTTTTACGATCGATCCCGGGGATGCAAAGGATTTCGATGATGCGGTATCGATGGAACTATTGTCCGACGGGAATTATCGCCTCGGCGTTCATATCGCTGATGTCTCGTATTATGTTGCTGCGGGAAGTGCTCTCGATACGGAAGCTCTCAAGCGCGGAACAAGCGTCTACTTTCCCAACGGGGTTATTCCCATGCTGCCGGAAACCCTTTCCAATGGCCTCTGCAGCCTTCGTCCGCAGGAAGACCGGCTGGCATTTTCTGTGCTGATAAACGTTTCCCACCGCGGCAGTGTCAAAGAATATGAGATAGTCGAGAGCGTGGTCCGCAGCAAGCAGAGAATGAGTTATGAGCGGGTTCAGGAAATTCTTGACCGGTTGGATCGCAAAGAACCTGCACCGCCAGGCGATGAGCCCTTCGCTGAGAAGATACGCACAATGCATCAACTCAGTTCGATCCTCACGAAAAAGCGGATGAAAGAAGGCAGTATCGATTTTGATTCTGTGGAAGCAAAATTTGAGCTCGATGAGCAAGGGAAGCCGGTCAAAATCACGAAGAAAATCCGGTTGGAGAGTCATCGATTGGTGGAAGAATTTATGCTGCTGGCAAATCGTGTGGTGGCGAGGCACATCGGCGCGGCGAAGAAAGAAGAACTGGCAAAGCCGTTCCTCTATCGTATACACGATTCGCCTGATCCGGAACGAATCGGCGAACTTGCGGTGTTTGTACAAAAGTTCGGATTCTCGTTGAACATTGACGGCGGTGTTTCGTCTAAATCACTGCAGCAGCTTCTGGATCAGGTGAAGGGTACGGAAACCGAGAATGTTATCAATGAAGTGGCCTTGAGAGCGATGGCGAAAGCAGTCTATTCAGACCGGAACATTGGTCATTACGGCCTCGGATTTGATTACTATTCGCATTTTACGTCGCCTATTCGACGGTACCCGGATTTGGAAGTTCATCGAATGCTGAAAAGGTACCAAGAAGGGATTTCGCTTAAAGAACGGGATGCACTTCGTCAGCGTCTCCCGAACATTGCCAGACAATCGTCGGAGATGGAACGACGGGCGATGGAAGCAGAGCGGACCGCGGTGAAAGTCATGCAGGTGGAATATATGAAGCGTCATATCGGTGATGAATTTCATGGTGTGATCTCCGGGGTGGCGCACTTCGGTATCTTCATTGAATTGACCGATTCGCTGGTGCAAGGGATGATTCATGTGCGGGATTTGAGTGACGATTACTATCAGTATGACGAAAAACAGTACACGCTTAAAGGACGGCGCACTGGGAAACAATATCGTCTCGGCGATCCGCTCGAAGTAAAAGTACTGCGGGTCAATCCTGAAGAGCGCCAAATTGATTTCGCACTCATCGAGAGAGATGAAGCGTCACCCTCTGGTCGCCGGAAACGGTCGAAGGAGAGGTAGAGGAATCTGCCGGTTTGCTTTTCCGTGTGATTTTCTCTACACTATTTTTGTTGATGTGATGATGAGAGAGAAAAAGAAAATGATGAAGATACAGCGTCTTATGCTTGTCGGCCTGGTTCTCTGCAGCGTAACCGGTTCGATCGAAGCGCAGAATTCGGTATTCGGGAAGAATAAAGTACAATATAAGAATTTCCAGTGGCAGTATATTCAGACCGATCACTTTGATGTGTATTTTTCCCAGAACGGCTACGAGATAGCGCAATTTGCCGCGAATGCTACCGAAGCGGCGTATGCATCCATCAAAAAACTCCTCCGGTACGAAATCAACAATCGAATTTCCCTTGTGGTCTATAACTCGCACAACGAATTTCAGCAGACCAATGTTATCGGCGAATATATGGAAGAGGGCATCGGCGGAGTCACTGAACTCTTTAAGAACCGCGTTGTTGTCCCCTTCGAAGGGAATTATAGCCAGTTTCGCCATGTGATTCACCATGAGCTGGTCCATGCTGTGCTGAACGACATGTTTTACGGTGGTACAATCCAATCCTTGATTTCTAGTAAAGCACCCGTGCAATTGCCCATGTGGATGAATGAAGGTATTGCAGAGTACGCCTCATTAAAGTGGGACAATAACTCTGACATGTTTCTGCGCGATGCAACTGTGCATAATTATCTTCCTCCTATAGAATACCTGTCAGGATATTTTGCATACCGGGGCGGTCAGTCCGTATGGTATTACATTGCCAACAAGTACGGAGAACAAAAGATTGCTGAGATTTTCAGCCGAATCAAGAGTGCCCGCAGCGTCGATAATGGCTTTCGATCTGCCATCGGCTTATCGGTAAAAGAACTCTCCGAGCGCTGGCAGAAGGAACAGAAGGTCTATTACTGGCCTGACGTTGCCAAGCGCGAAGATCCGGCAGATTTTGCGCACAAGCGATTGACCAACCATACCAAAGATGGAAATTTCTACAATACAAGTCCGGCGATTTCTCCGCAAGGCGATAAAATCGCCTTCATCTCCGACCGCAATGATTACTTTGATGTCTATCTCATCTCGGCCTTGGATGGGGAAATACTCAATAAAATTGTCAGCGGTCAAAAGACGAAGGACTTCGAAGAAATGCATCTGCTCACACCGGGTATCACGTGGTCGCCGGATGGGACGAAAATTGCCCTCGCAGTAAAAGCCGGAGAACATGACGCAATCGTTATTGTGGATGTAAAGTCCGGCAAGCAGGAGAAAATTAAATTGGATTTAGACGGTGTGTTTTCGGTCGATTGGAGCAAAGACGGGAACCTCCTCACCTTTGTCGGAGTGAAAACGCCTCAATCAGATATTTATCTTTACAATATTGCCACAAAGGAATTGAAAAACCTCACCGAGGATATCTTCTCCGATATGGATCCGGTTTTTTCTCCGGATGGAAAGACAATCTATTTTTCATCCGATCGCAGTGATTTTACATCGTCGAAGATGGTCCCCAGGGGATTCAAAATTTGGAAGTACGATTTCGGGCAAACGGATATTTATTCCATCGAGGTCAGTACGGGGAACATAAAACGTATCACGAAACAGGAGCATGGAAGCAAGAGCTCGCCCGTTGTCGCCCCGGATGGCAAAAGAATCATCTATATTGCCGATATCAGTGGAATCAACAATGTCTATGTCCAGGATCTTGGTTCAGGAAAATATTATCCTATCACCAACTCCATCAGCGGCCTCTATCAGCTTTCCCTCTCATCCGATGGATCAAAGCTTGTTTTCTCGTCGTTGAATGAGGCGGGATTTGATATTTATTTGATGTTGAGACCTCTGGAGCGGAAACTTTCTGTCGATACTCTGGAACCGACAGAGTACTATAAGATGAAGTATCAGCTGCCGCGCATGGAAAAACCGAAAGAAGTTATTGCGATTACCCCCGCCTCGGATACGATTGCCATCCATCAAAATGTGATTGTGGTCGCCGATACCGCGGGTATGGACACTGGCTATCATCCCTCCGTGAAACCGGACCTGTCCAATTACATATTTTCCCCTGAAGTTATGCACGATACGACGAATGCCCCACCGCCGATTTCACAGGTGGAAATTACAGATAACGAGGATAGCGAAGGCAACTTTATCCCTCGCCGTTACAAGTTGAACTTTTCACCCGACCTGGTGTACGGAGCGGCGAATTACAGTACATTCTATGGCTTGGAGGGAAGCACGATTTTAGCTTTTAGTGATATGCTGGGCGATCATCAAATTGTCTTCCAAACAAATCTTCTTATTGACTTGAAGAACAGTGATTATGGACTGTCGTACTATTATCTGCCCGGACGTATTGATTGGGGATTCCAGGCCTTCCATAACGCGAAATTTCTTGACCTGTATCTTGCCGGTGCGATGTACGATACGATCTATCGTTTCCGCACTTGGGGCGTTGGTGCCATGGCTTCCTATCCCATTGACCGGTTTAATCGGATCGATTGTTCTCTGATGTGGCTGAATCTTTCACGCGAAAATTTGGATAATCCCTCATCTCCTCAACAGCAGAGGTCGTTTCTTCTTCCGTTGGTCAGTTATGTGAACGACAATTCTCTCTGGCAGGGGAGCTGGTTTGGCCCGAATAATGGTTCGCGCTTCAACTTCACGTTTTATGGAACACCGAAACTCAACGATGGCGGCTTGGACATTCAAACTGTGACAACGGATTTCCGGAGCTATAACAAATTAGCATCAGAATTTGTTTTTGCTTACCGTCTCTCCGGCGGCATGAGCACAGGGGGCAACAAACAAAACTTCCTCATTGGCGGAACAGAGGGATGGATGAATTATCATCTTGCGACTCAAGATATCCCTATCGTGAACGTGGAAGACTTTGCGTTTCTGACGCAGGTGTTGCCGCTGCGAGGATATGAATATGCCCAACAAATCGGTACCAAATTTGCTGTAGCAAACATGGAGTTTCGCTTTCCTTTGTTAAAATATCTCATCTTCGGCGCCCTGCCGATTGGTTTTGCGAATATCCTCGGCACAGCGTTCGTTGATATGGGTTCTGCCTGGACGAATTCAGAGGCATGGAAAGCATTCGGCAACGATCCGAACGATGGTTCTACAATTACAAAAGATCTGCTGATCGGAACAGGAATAGGAACACGGCTCATTCTTTTTGGGATACCGGTCCGCTTTGATATTGCATGGCGGTTCCGATGGGGGAGCTTCTCAGAGCCGTTCTACTATTTCGCACTCGGTCCGGATTTTTAACGAAAAGCTCTAAGGTATTTCCGTCATGGTCCCGTCCAGTTTCCCCCGGGGGACTTTTATTTGCCAACCACAGTGCACCTTTTCTCTTCTTACTTCTCACTTCTGAATTCTGACTCCTGGATTCTGATTCATCGTCACCTTGCCTTTCCTTTGAAATTCTTCTACCTTTTTCTGTGACCAGTCTTCGACGTGAAATTGGATTCAGTTACCTCGTTATTGTTGTCATTGGTTTAGCAACCAGTGTCTTTGCGGTCTATAACTTTTCTCGCCTCCGCGATACGTTTGGACTCGTGCTGCGGGATAACTATGAGAGTGTCTTTGCTGCGCAGTACATGGTCAAGGCTCTGGAGCGTCAGGAAAACGCTCAGCTTTCTATGCTTTTGGCGGATATTGACCTTGCCTATGTGCAATTTAACACTAACCGCGTTGGTTTCCTCGGATGGCTGGAAAAAGCAAAGAAAGGGGGAGTGAGTGAACACGAAAAGAATGTACTGGATCGAATCACTGTTGACTACTCTCGGTATACACAGTTAGCTGATTCACTGTACCGCCTACTGCAAATAAAGGGTCGGACAACAGCAGCAACGGATTTCAAAACCCGTATTATCCGACCGGTCGCAGAAGCATTGAAAGAGGAATGTTTCGATTATCTTGAAATCAATCAAGATGCCGTGACGCGCACGGAGGAGCGGTTGAACCAAACCGCGAATGATGCAACAGCAACCGTCGTTACGATATCTGTGATAGCAGTGATTCTGAGCTTCTTTACGAGTGCACGATTTACTCGATCAATCATCCTGCCGGCCGAGAAACTGACACGTTCAGTTCGAAGTATCAGCAGCGGCCAGCTCAATCAAAAAATAGATGTCAATACGGATGATGAAATTGGAGAGTTGGGACGTGAATTCAATAAGATGACGGAACGGCTGCGGGTTTATGAAGAGATGAACATCCAGCAGCTCATCACAGAGAAGAAAAAATCAGAGACCATCGTAGAAAATATTGCCGATCCGGTTATTGTGACGGATGAGCATGGTATTCTTGTGCTCATGAATCAGGCTGCAGCAGCTGTTTTCGAAGTGCGCGGATCGGATTGGCAGGGAAAGTCGTTGCACGAAGTCATCGGCAATCAAAGTTGGGTGGATATGCTGGACCCAGGCAGGTCCAGACGCTTTGAACAGGAACACCGTGATCCTCTCTTTGCATTTGCCCGCAACGGTCTCACGCTGTACTTTCGGCCAAGACAAGCACGTATCATCGATGAACGGGGGAACATCCAGGGGGTCGTGACATTGCTGCATGATGTGACGCGATTCAAAGACCTCGACCGTATGAAATCGGAATTTATTGCGACTGTCTCTCACGAACTTCGGACGCCGCTGACATCGTTAAGTATGGGAATCGATATTCTTGCGAAGGAAGTGGTTGGTTCTGTGAACCAGCGTCAGAAAGATCTTCTCGTGGCTGCGAAAGATGATTCGGAACGCCTGCGTAAATTGGTGAAAGATCTCTTGGATCTTTCAAAGCTCGAATCGGGCAAGTACGAGATGAAAAAAGAGTTGATCGACTTCCGCCGTTTAGTGGCAGAGGCAGTGCGACCTTTGCGCCTTCCATTCGAGGAGAAGCAAATCTTGCTGGAAATTGACGTCGAAGATCGGATGCCTCCATTTTCAGCTGATCCGCACCAATTGATCTGGGTTATCACAAATCTCTTGAGCAATGCTCTCCGGTATACGGACGCCGGCGGTAAAGTACAATTGACTGCGAAGAAACAGGATGGGGGCCTCCTTGTCGAAGTTACCGACACGGGTCACGGAATTCCGCCCGAACAACAGGAAGCGGTCTTTGATAAGTTTGTCCAAATCAAGAGTTCAACCGATACAACACCAGGGAGTGTCGGTTTAGGCCTGGCCATAGCCCGTGAAGTTGTGGAAGCTCACGGCGGACGCATTTGGGTCGAAAGTCAGGTTGGTATCGGAAGCAGGTTTTCCTTTACCATCCCGGCGGGATGGGAGAATGAGGGATAAGTTCTATGGATAGAAAAAACCCAAAAGTACTTGTCGTCGATGATGAAACGAATATCCTGAACACAATCGGAATCTGCCTGGAGTCCATCGGTCTCGATGTGACACTGTGTCCAAAACCCCAGGATGTGCTTCAGTTAATCCAGAACAATGTATTTGACATCGCATTTGTTGACCTGAAAATGTCGCCGATGGACGGTATCGAGGTTCTGGCAGAACTGAAACAGTATTCGCCGCGTACGACCGTGATCATGATGACTGCCCATGGTTCGGTTGATACCGCTGTTTCTGCGATTAAAAAAGGGGCGTTCGATTATTTACAAAAGCCATTTGACTTCGATGAGCTCAAATTATTTGCGCAAAAAGTTATTGAACATCATCGGTTGGTGCATGAGGTCGCCGAACTTCGTGAAGAGCTTGCTTTGATGCAGGGGTATGGAGAAATTATCACACGGAACCGGACGATGATCGAACAGCTCGATCTTGCTGCACGTATTGCTGAAAGCGCCATCAGTATCCTGCTCGAAGGAGAGAGCGGAACAGGGAAAGAACTTGTGGCCCATTACATTCATGAGAAGAGCGATCGGGCCGATAAACCATTTGTCAAAGTGAATTGTGCTGCTATTCCTGAACAACTTTTAGAGAGTGAACTCTTTGGTCATGTGCGTGGATCGTTTACAGGTGCAGTAAAGGACCGTGAGGGGCGTTTTGAAACGGCAAATGGCGGGACAATTTTTTTAGATGAAATCGGTGAGTTATCTCCATCTATTCAATCGAAACTTCTCGGTGTTCTGCAGACAAAAGAATTCGAGCGTGTTGGTGAAAATGTGACACGGAAAGTTGATATAAGAATTATTTCTGCGACCAATCGTAATTTGGATGAAGCGTTGAAGGAAGGCAGCTTTCGCGAAGATCTTTTCTATCGTTTAAACGGTGTTCGTATAAAACTTCCCTCGTTGCGTGAACGCCCGGAAGATATTGCGTTGTTGATTCAATATTTTTTAAACAAATCGGTAAAGGACCGAACCGTAACTATTGCCCCCGATGCAGATAGAGTTCTCAAGACCTACCGCTGGAGTGGAAATGTCCGGGAATTGGAAAATGTCATCGGACGGGCTGCGCTTCTTGCTGCAAATGGGATTATTGAACTTGGGCATTTGCCCGAAGAAATACGTAATACGAACGAATCCAAATTTCTATCACTAGAGGAAGCAGAGAAATTTCAAATAAAAAAAGTGCTCCAAATTGCGAAAGATTACGATGAGGCTGCTTCGATTCTCGGTATTGATAGAGCAACTCTTTGGAAAAAGAGGAAAAAATTCAATCTATAAATTCACGGTGTTTTAGCGGATGTGCCGATTTTTGGAATTTTTCAAAGCACTACCTGGCGATCTCATTTTAGACTTTTTACAACCAGGCGTTGCATTATACAACGTGAACTTATTCATTGAGAGTATTCAAAGAAAAGATGTTATTAAGGGTAGTCGAGTTTTTCACGTTGCTTTTCGCAACGAACCAACTAGACGCTGCTTGTATCTCTGCGGATTTTGAACGAAAAATGTGACATGAATATGTGGTATCGAATTTGAGTAGGTATTGTGAGTATTATCCATTACCAGAAAAAAGCCGAGGATACCGTATGTCAACAAAACTAACCACACTCAACAATCTTGATATTGCCGTACTCGAGCCGAGGGGTTCGCTTATTGGCGGTGAAGAAACCGATGAATTGAAAGCGAAAGCCAAAGATCTCATTGAACAGGGGAATAAAAAGCTTATCCTGGACCTTGGCGGTATCACCTACATTAATAGCTCCGGAATTGGAGCGCTGGTAAGTATTCACTCCCTGTATCAAAAAGTATCCGGAAAAATAAAGTTATGCAATATGGGAAAAGGTGTCCAAAACGTTTTTGTTATCACGAAGTTGACAAGCGTTTTTGATGTTGAAGAAGATCGCGCTCAAGCGATCACCAGTCTCAAAGGTTAATCGATTCTTATACACATACAATCTCACAAAAATCAGGAGAACGTTTCATGAAGACTTCCACGTTCAACACCCTCGTCATCATCTTCGCTTTCGTGGTCGGCTGGGTAATTTTCGAATTCACACTTCCAACCTTTATCAAAGAGGGTGGTTATCTTGTTATCTCCCTCATCGCCCTTGTTATTATGCTGATAGCGGTTATCATCGAGCGCTTGCTGACGCTGAAGAAAGCCAACGGAAAAGGCTCTTTGACTATCTTTTTAAAGAATGTGCAGCAAGCAGTCAACACCGGTGATATTGAGACAGCCCTCTCGGCGTGTGATAAACAACGTGGTTCCTGCGCCAATGTCATTCGAGCAGGTTTGGAAAGGTACAAGATGGTTGTAGAAGAGGGTGATGTTAAAGGACAAAAGGAGTTAATGGAAAGCATTCAGCGCTCCATTGAAGAAGCCACCATGCTCGAAGTTCCTATGCTGGAGCGAAACCTTTCGATGATGTCCACCATTGCCTCGATCGGAACGATGGTCGGTCTGCTGGGAACGGTGATTGGTATGATTCGCTCTTTCCAGGCGATGTCGCGCGCCGGTGCACCGGATGCTGTTCAGCTTGCTCTTGGTATTTCCGAGGCACTGATCAACACTGCAGGCGGTCTTATTGCCGGTATCGGTGGCATTGTTGCATATAATTTCTTTGTCACAAAGATCGATGGCTTTACCTATATGATTGACGAAGCAAGTTATTCCATTGTTCAGTCCCTGGCCTCACGCAAACCGAATAAGAAGTAACCCGGAAGAGGTGATGGTATGGCAAAACATAAAACAAAGAGACTCGGCACTCGCATCGACATGACACCGATGGTGGATGTGGCGTTGTTGCTCCTCACGTTTTTCATGATGACGACACAGTTTAAACCACCTGAGGATGTCGAAGTCATTATTCCGGCATCGCATTCGCAGTTCAAGCTGCCGGAATCCAACATCATGATGGTCTATGTGACGAAGGATGGAAAGATCTTTCTCGGCGTTGATGCGCAAGGATTGATGGAACGTTTATTTGGAATACAGAATAAATACAAACGGGCAGTAGAAGTTGATAAAGGCACGCTTGGGAATATTCTTATCCAGGCGCGTATTAACAATCCAAAACTTCGTACAGTTGTCAAGGGCGATAAAAACGCCCCCTATGGACCCATGGAAGACGTGATGGATGTGTTAGTCAAAGCAAAGATTACACGGTTCAATCTTGTGACAGATCTGGATAAAGGAGCATAATTATGGCCGGTGCAGATGTTGCTGAATCAAAATCGCACGAAAAAGGGAAAAAGAAGAAAAAGAAACGTACCGGAGTTCGCATCGATATGACGCCGATGGTGGACGTGGCATTGTTAATGTTGACATTCTTCATGCTCACAACGGTCTTTAATAAACCGCAGACAATGGAGTTGAACTTGCCCCCCGACAAAGAAGTCCAGGTGGAAGTTGCAGCGTCGAAGTTGCTTACGGTGCGCATTATGCCAAATTTAGAGATTTACTGGAGCATGGGAAATGAACCGACGGCACTGAAGAAGATCACGTTCAAGGAATTACGCCCGTTACTCGTTGAAAAACTTCGCAATAATAAAGACCTAATCACTCTCGTACAGATCGATCGGGATGCAAAATACAATGACATGGTCGACGTCGTCGATGAACTGAATCTTGCCAATATCACAAAATTTAGTATAGCACCTTTGAAAGATACTGACAGGAATCTGATTCGGAAAGTAGCAGGATAGGTGACGATATGGCACAAACAATAGCAGTGGCAATGAAATACGGTGCAGCGGAGCTCAAGTCGATCGCTCAAAAATATATGATGCTGGGAATGCTGTTCTCGACACTGATCAGTTTTTCTGCTATCGGTACATATTACCTTGCAGTCTGGTTAAGCGAAGAGGATGAACCGGTTCACATGGTTCGTATTCTGAAGTATACAGATCTAGGACCGCCTCCGTCGTTAAGCCAGCAGGCAGCCCCGGCGGTTGCAGTATCCGGACCGGCAGTCCGACCAAGCGTCGGTGTTCCTGTTCCGGTTCCTGATGCAGAGGTAAGTCCAGAGCAGACGATCGCATCCCAAACGGAGCTGAGCCAGCAAGCCGCACCGGCGATTGATGCTGGAGCTGGTGCAGGCGGAGCTCAGATTGAACAAGACCTGAATATCCAGGATGATGGTCCGCCTCCGGACTTTGTCCCGTACGAAAAAGAACCCACCGTTGTCAAACGGGTTGAACCGAAGTATCCAGATCTTGCCCTGCGTGCCGGTCTGGAGGGAAACGTCTTTGTGAAAGTGTGGGTGGACAAAGAAGGAAAAGTACGCAAAGTGGTTACTCTGAAAAGTGATGCAGAGATATTTGTCCAAGCGGCTGAGGAAGCTGCGAAACAATGGATCTTCACGCCTGCGGTCATGCAGAAAGGACCGGTGTCGGTGTGGGTTTCTATTCCATTCCGATTCAGGTTAACGGGCAACAAATAATCATTGATTATTATCGAAGCTGATAAGCGCAGGTGAGCATCACATGCAAGTGTGGATTGTTCCTGAAACTTATCAGCTTCGTTCGTTATGGGAAGCAAAGCATCCAACATGCTGAAAATCTCCGATATCACAACATATATTGGTTACCTGGTTTCCGGTGTGACGTTTGTTTTCGGAGCTGTTCTTGTTAGCGGCTTTGCTTTTATATATGTTCCCCGGCAGATGAGAATCATGTTCGGTATCGTATTGATGCTTTGGGGTGTCTACCGGTTTGTTTTTATAAGATCTCGAACCCGTCAACAAGACGATGAAATCGGTGATGTATGAGGAATACTCTAGGATTGATAATGCTCATGGTGATCCTCTCAGCATCCGGTTGTACAAAGAAACCAGCGGCCCCAGCTCTCGGGCATCATATTGTGCTAACCGCTAATCCTTACCTCCCTCTGATCCAGCAGGAAATGGAGCAATATCTGAGTCTTTATCCTCAAATCAAGGCAGTGGCCCTGGGTGTCTCGACTCGGGAGGCGGTGGTACATCTGCTGAATGATAGTGTCCGTACTATCGTTATCGATCGATCATTCAATCAGGAAGAACGAGATATCGCCTTGCATGCATCAATGAAAATTGTGGAAAGTAAATTAGCAGAAGATGGTGTTGCGATGATTATCCATCCCCAAAATCCTCTGTCGTATATCACTGCCGAATCGATCCAGAAAATAGTCAACCGTTCAGCGACGGACTGGACACAGATTCCTGAATCCCGCAGATCCGGTTCTATCGATCTTGTCCTGACAGGTCGAAATTCCGGGATGTATGAACTTCTCCAGAGGAAGATATTCCCTGGATCCAAGCCGCTGGAGCCAGCGACAGTGATGAACAATCAGGATGATGTTGTTCAATATGTTTCTACACATCCTCTTTCGGTGGGATGTGTGGCAGCGTCCTTGGCGGCTGGAAGTGCTTCGAGCATCATCAAAATCCTGCCGGTTCGCACAAAATCACCGGATGGGGATGAGAAGGATTATTTTCCTGGACCGCGAGAAATTCACGACGCTCTTTACCCGTTCCATTATTCTTTGTATCTTTATAATGCAGAAGCAAAAGCTGCTGTCGGATTAGGATTCAGTGCATTTATACTCTCAAATATTGGACAGAAGATCATACAGAAGGCAGGATTAGTCCCTGTTTCTATTCCATATCGTACCATTCAGTTAACTGCGGAGTGAACCATCCATGAAACACACGCTATCGGTTGTCACGGTTATTTTTTTAACCGCTGCGACAACTCTCATGAGCCAGCCACTAAACAAAGTAAAAGAGTTGATGAAGGAAAAACGGATCGGTGAGGCAATTACGGAATGTCGAGCCTATCTCGCAAATAATGGCCGCGATGAAAAAGGATGGTTACTCCTTGCGCAAGCCTACCAAGAAGATGGAAAACTTGACTTAGCCGAGCAGGCAGCGCAGAAAACCATACAGCTGGACGATGAATTGATGGAAGGCTACACAGTACTCGCCCATGTGCAGTTCGTGAAAAAGAATTTGCCGGAGGCATATGCCACTGCCACTGCAGGGCTCAAGATGACGAAAAAGAAACAGCCCAAATATCCTCCATTGCTTATAGAATTGGGCTGGATTCTCTTGGCTTCCGATTCCGCAGATGCTGCTCAAGTCGCGGCCGCACAAGCAAAAATAACAGATCCCGCCAATCCGGCCGTCTATGAAATTTTAGGCGATGCGTACAGAATGCAAAAAGTCGCTCCCATGGCGATCAATAACTATGAGCGGTCGCTGGAACTTGATTCGACACAGACAGGGATTCTCTATAAGTTGGCCGACACATATTACAAGGAACGGCAATATACCGATGCTGCGCGAGTCTATAGTCGTATCCTGAGTCTAGATCCTAATAATGATACGGCCCGTCTTGAGCTCGCGAGTTTATTCTTTCGTGCCCGGCAATGGACAAAATGTGCGGCAACGTTAAAAGAATACTTTAAGAAAGCGAAAAAACCTGAAAAAGATGTCCAATCGATGTATCTGGAATCATTATATAATAGTAGGCAATATACGGAAGCAGCAGAAGCAGCCCAGGCTTACTTGAAGTTCGAACCGAACTCTGTACTGGCATACAGGTCGATTGCCTATGCGCGGATGATCGAAAAGAAGTACGCATTGGCGGTCGAGGCTTTCAATAAATTGGCAACGATTGATACCATGCAATTCGAGGATAATCGTTGGCTCGGTAATGCGTACAAACAGATAAAGAAAGATTCCCTAGCGGCGGTCACCTATGAAGAAGCACTCAAGGATACCACTCAGCAGCTTATGCTCCGGTCCTATTTAATGGGAGAAGTAGGGTCGATATGGATGAAATTTAGATATTGGGAACGGGCCGCGGAAACTTTTGAGAGGCGAATTCTCTTAGATACGACGGCAGTGGCGTCATCGATCAATTTGGCGTTGTGTGAAATACAATTGGAACAATATGAAAAAGCTATCTCTGTCCTCCGGAGTGCAATAACCCAAAACCCGAATTATGCACCGGCATATGTGAACCTCGGCTTTTGTTACTTCCAAATGAAGGATTATGACGCCGGGCGCAAAGAATTCGAAACAGCTGTTAAGGTTATCGATACACAAGAAGTGAAATATAAGCTGGAATTAGCAGATTCCTACCGGATGATTGCTATTGCCACCATGATGGAAAAAAAGACTACTGTTGAGGAGTCCAAGAAAAAATGGGAAGATGCAATTGTCGATCTTAAAAGATCCCTGAAATACAAAGAAGATATGGCGCAGACTCATCTTCTCTTAGGTCAGAGCAATCAAAATCTGAATAAGATTGATGAAGCGATTAAGGAATATAGACGGACACTCGAGCTAGATCCGAAGAATAAAGAGGCAAAAAAATATTTAGATGATCTCCTGAAATTGAAGCCCTAGCGAACAGGATCAGGGGTGTATCAAAACAATTTTTTCTATAACATCTCAATTTCTTCAACAGTGTTCTAATTGAAAGGAACTGCTATGAAAAATAAAGTATTGTTTTTCCTGCTGGCGGCTTTTGCTTTATTCCCTGGTTGTTCAAAGAATAAATCGGTGGCAATTAAGGAATGGGATCGTTTTCAAGATCCGGTGTTTAAAGTATCGTTCATGTATCCCAAAGACTGGTATGTGGTGAAAGAGCCTACCCGCGTACTCATGTATAATTCTATGGAAGTGGCAGAAAAATTCTTTACACGCGATCCTCGAAAACCTGATGGGATTCAGATTATTGTCGCTTCCGAGCGGAGCGATACAATGCAGAGTTATGAAAAGTTCATGGATACCTACAAAGCAGACCAGGAAGCAGCAGGATTTACGATTAAAAGTGCCGGCGATGCAAAAATGGAAACCCTTGCAGCAAAGCAAATCACATATGTAGGTGCGTATGATGAACAGACCAGGATGACGGCTACTCGCATTGCAACGCTCAAAGATTCTACAATCTTCTATGCGCAGTATTCCGGGTTTAACGATACATTCGAACCATATAAACACGTGTTCGATTCAGTGATGGCTTCACTAACATTGCCGACAAAGATTGTTATGGCAAAAGGTATTGATCCGGCAATCCCACTGCAGCAGGTAGAGAAATACGTTGATAACTATCTCCAGCTCGAATGTCCCGCCAATTTTGGACCAAATGAAATGCCGAAAAAAGGAGACATGATTGCGGGGGTGAAATTTTCAGGAAATCAGCAGGGGATGAGAAATGACTGCGACATCAATATCGATATACGCCCGGCGAAGAAGCTGTCCGTGGAAAAAGTCGTTGAACAGAATGCTAAGTTTTTCAAATCGACCTCAAAAGGTGAAACCAAGGTTGATGGTGAAAAGACAATCTACCTGAATTATTCACCTGCAAAGAATATTGACAGCCGTGTCTATTTTATTGTCAAAAACGATAAAATTTACCGGATTATTATGAATTATTATGCTCCGATGAAGAAAGACTTCCAGCCTGCTTTTGAGAAAGTCGTTGCTTCCATCCGCTTAAAATAGTATTTTTTACCCGTCTTTTCACAAGCCGAGGTCGTTTAACGGCCTCGGCTTCCTTTTGTTGAATTCGGAAACGTGAATTTTGGATCCTGATGCTACTAGCCCTTCATACTTTTCATCTGGTGTGAAGGAATTTGCAACAAGCCGCCCCCGTGTATTGGGATGGCTCCGCAGTGCAGCAATTCTAGACGGAGATTGGGGGACCAGCGTTGCCTACGTGATGGGAATTGGTTTTGCCCTCGCAGGCTATGCAAGTTTCTGGCACCTCTGCTTCATGCTGGCTCTCACAAGCCTTGTTGCTGTCAATTACATTACCATCTGTCGTCTTTATCCAAGCGGTGGCGGGGTTTATAGCTCTGTTTACCATCGTTCGCAGCTCCTTGCCGTATTTGGTGCTCTCCTCTTAGGTGCAGATTATATCGTTACAATGGCGCTCTCTATATTGGATGCGTGTCATTATCTCGATCTGCCTTATCCTGCATTGTTTGCGATTTTTATCATCGGCGCCCTTGGATTTATAAATTGGTATGGACCGAAGCATTCCGGCGGATTAGCCCTGTTGATCTCTGCCTTCACATTGGCAACATTAGCAACCATCATCGTTTCCTCATTTGGAACAGCGGTACAGCAGCCAACAATTGTACGCCCCGAAGGAGGCTTCTTCCATAATTGGGGTGTCTTTGTGGGATTTATTCTGAGTTTGTCCGGTATTGAAGCAATTTCTAATATGACGGGACTGATGAAAGACCCTGCACGAGATTCTCGGCGTGCCATCCTGTCAGTCCTTGCTAAAGTCATTATTGCTAATGTGTTTCTTGGACTTGCAATGCATGCAGTGCCGGGATTAGTCCCCGGTGATCACAGGGAAGATATGCTTCGGTTCTTGGGTGAGCACTATGTCGGTCAGTGGTTTGGATGGTTCGTCGCTTTTTCTTTAGGAACCCTTCTTATTTCAGCCGGAAATACAGCGTTAAATGGTCTCATTTCCATCCAATTTCTCATGTCAGCTGATAAGGAACTTCCATTTTCACTTCGTAAACTGAATCGTCATGGTGTGCCGATCATCCCCTTAGTAGTCACGACACTCCTGCCTATTTTGGTTCTGATGGTAATTCAAGACGTGGAAAAGCTGTCACATCTCTATGCAATTGGTTTGGTTGGGGCTATGATTATCAACCTTGGATCGACGGCAACTGACAAGTCGGTGAGCATGAAGCCATATTTGAAGATATTGATGCTGATTTCTGCGGGAATACTCATTCTTATAGAACTATCGATTGCTATTAATAAGCATGAAGCTACCATTTTTGCAGGACTCATCCTCTTCCTGGGCCTTGCCGCACGTCAGGCTGTAAAGTGGAAATTGGCACGCATACCGGCTGCAGCGCAAGTTGTCTCTGTACCGCCTCCACCGACGCGGAAGCGCCGGCGTACTTCCATTCCTTCAGCAAAATATCTGCTAGCCATCAAGGATGTAAACGATCGGCTGCTGAAATTCGCCCTTGATGAAGCAAAACAACGCAGTGCATTGTTATTCATCCTTCGGATTAAAGAAATTGCCGTCGGAACGTTACCGGAACGCATGGAAATGAAAGTAAATGGTGCCGAAGAGCATATCGATAAAATTTGTTCGACCGCAGGTATTGATTATCAAATCATCTCGATTCCAAGTTATGAAGTTGGCTACACGATCGCCGAGCAGGCAGCAACCTTTGGTGTAGATAGGGTGATTCTAGGAGCCACGAAACGCAGTATGCTGGAATATGTGTTGAGAGGCAGTGTCATGCGCTCGTTGAGCGCCCTCCTTCCTGAAGATGTTCAGCTGGTCATTTTTGGCGGGTAGGATCAGAGTCAGGAAATTGCGCAGTCCCCAAATTGTCTGAATTCATTCTGGAGTCTCATTGCCGATGAAACAAACAGAGAATCATACACAAGGACCACGTATCGACGTATCGGGGGATAAGCAGAATGAACTGTCCAGACGTCTTGGATTGACATCGGCGATAATGGTCGTCATCGGCTCTGTCATTGGATCCGGGATCTTTCTTACACCTGCCAATGTTGCTGCGGCTGTGCAGGTCCCCGGTGTAATGATCTTTGTCTGGATTCTGACCGGATTACTTACTCTTGCCGGAGCCTTGACGAATGCAGAAATAGCAAGTGAAATTACAGAGGCTGGAGGACAGTATGTTTTCTTCCGCGTGCTGTACAGCGATCTCATCGCTTTTCTCTATGGTTGGACGACATTTATCGTCTACCAGACGGGGTCTATAGCGGCTATTGCGGTTGCATTTGCAAAGTACTTCGGTTTCTTCGTTGATTTGCCGCATTTCCCTCCTTCTCTGGAGGCCTGGCAGCTTCCCTTCATAGGTAATATCCATCCATTCGCAGATATCGGATTAAAACTGACGGCGATCTCAGCAATCATGCTCCTTGCACTCATCAACTACTTTGGCGTGCAATTTGGCGGTTTTGTACAGAATGTTTTTACCTCTTTAAAAGTAGTCGCTATCGGCGGGATTGTCTTTTTAGGATTCACATTCGGGAAGGGAAGTGTAGACCATTTCTTTCCGTTGTGGGGCAATCCATCGTCCGGAAGTCTGCTTCCTGCTATCGGAGTTGCAATGATTGCAACTCTTTGGTCATACGACGGCTGGAATAGTCTCACCTATCTTGCCGGGGAGGTAAGGGAACCGCAGAAAAATATCCCGCGTGCACTGGTGCTTGGCACGATTATCATCATTCTTATTTATGCGGCAACAAACCTTGCTTATCTTTATGTCCTTCCTATTGATCAGATCGCGAAATCCAACCTCGTTGCGGCAGATGTCATGGAAAAGGTCTTTAGCGGATATGGGGGGGCGATTATCTCGTTATGTGTGATGATCTCAACCTTCGGGACGGTAAACGCGACATCGATGACCACCGCACGTGTCTTCTTTGCGATGGCAAAAGATAAACTCTTCTTTTCCAGCTTTAGTAAAGTCCATTCCAAATATAAAACTCCGGGGCGCTCTTTGATGATTCAAGGTCTTTGGGCCTCGCTTCTCACACTGACCGGAACATATGATCAATTATTCACCTATGTCATCTTCGCAGGATGGATTTTCTTTGCTCTTGGCGCGCTTGCTGTTTTCATCATTCGGGAAAAAATGCCCTCCGCTAATCGTACCTTCCGTGTACCGGGGTACCCTTATGTGCCGATTGCATTTGTGATAGTCGCTACATGGTTTGTGGTGAATACATTTATTGAACAAACAACCGATTCTTTGGTGGGATTGTTCTTGCTTCTTGCAGGAATTCCTTTCTATCTTTATTGGAAACATCAGATTCATCGTGAAGTTCTTTCTCGAAAGCCGTCCTGATGCATTCCATCCTTCTCTGGATCGGATTTAATCTTTTCATTCTTCTGCTCCTCATTATCGACTTGAAAGTCTTTAACCGTAAGCCGCATGAGATTACGATCAAAGAGTCGTTGTTATGGAGCGGAGTGTGGATCGGTGTTTCACTTCTCTTTAATATCGGAGTGTTTTTTTGGTTTGGTCATGATTCGGCTTTGCAATTCTTCACCGGCTACCTGATTGAGAAATCACTCAGTGTCGACAATCTATTCGTTTTTTTGCTGCTCTTTTCGTATTTCAAAGTCCCTCCCAGATATCAGCATAAAGTTCTTTTTTGGGGGATATTAGGGGCGCTGATTATGCGCGGGTTACTCATACTTCTTGGAGCGGCGCTCATCTCTCGATTCCATTGGATTCTCTATATCTTTGGATTATTCCTCGTTGTCACGGGCATTAAAATGGCGCTTCAGAGTGAAGAAAAAGAAGTGCATCCTGAACGCAATATCGTTGTTCGGTTTTTCAAGAAGTTTTTTCCGGTCACAGCCGGGTACCATGAGGAAAAGTTTTTTGTGAAAACTGGCGGCAAGCGATACGGAACACTGCTCATTATTGTCTTGATTGTAATAGAGACAACGGATTTACTCTTTGCCGTTGATTCCATACCGGCGATCTTCGCTATCACACAGGACCCGTTCATTATCTACACATCCAATGTCTTTGCGATTCTCGGTCTGCGATCATTATATTTTGCACTGGCCGGAATGATGGATCTCTTTTACTATCTTCGTCATGGATTGTCAGTGGTCCTGACGTTTATCGGTTTCAAGATGCTTCTTATGGGAATTATCGATATTCCCATAGTCATTGCGCTGAGTGTCGTTGGAGGTGTGCTGGTCTTGGCAGTTCTTGCATCCATTGTCCGCGCCCGCAGACAAAAGAAGAAATTGCCAATGCGGTAAAATTTTGGCGTGAACTATCCACTGAAAGTCTTATCAGAGAGCTTAACCTGTCAGGATGATGTACGCATTCTTCCCCTGACGGAGCTAGTGTGACGCGGAAAAAGTAATGGAATCCCGAATCGCGCCATCCAGCCGAATCATATACAATGTACATTGAGCACTGTCCATAAGCAGCTTACAGAAGTGATACGCTTTTTCTTTATATGCTGTCCAGCTGTTGTCGGACTTTGAATCATAAAGGGGGGCACCACCTCCTCCTGTGACAACATACGTTACCCCATTCATCGGTTTTGTCCGTTCATACGCATGATCATGTCCCGAAAAAACCATCTGCACGTGATGTTGTTCAAACAACGGAAGGAGATATTGTTGAACCTTTTCTGTGCTGCCATGAGGGAAAGAGCTGTATACAGGATGATGCAAGAAAACAAATCGAAACTTCGCAGTCGCTGCCTGTGCGATATCCTTGACAAACCAGTTATATTGAGGACTCCCGGGCTCGTAATTGATCGTGGAGTTGAGAGCAATAAAGTGAGCACTACCGCAGTCAAAGGAATAGTATAACTGACTATTCTGAGGATTATTGTGCGGCAAGTGGAGGTATTGTTCATAACCTGATGAATATTTTTCATGATTTCCGACTGTGGAAAATATGGGGAGAGTCTGTCCAACCGAAGTCCTGCCGCACAAAATTGTAAAATACATGCTCCAGTCGGACTCCGTACCGGAAGAGACAAGATCGCCGGTGTTGATAGCAAAAAGAGGATGATGTTGTTGGATGAGTTGAAGGACAGCAGTGTGTATGTCATGATTCATGCGGGTGTCACCATATACCGCGGAAACAAACGGTTCGCCTGGCCGTACGCTCGTCGAAAAGGAATAATCATCTGACGTGTCCCGTCCAATGACTCGATAATGGTACTGGGTTGATGGCTGGAGTTCATCAAGCGAAACGCTGTGCTCTCTTGTCTGAATAGAGTCTTGTCTCACATGCTGATAACTGGACGTTTTGTCGTATTCTACTGAAGTGCTCGACTTCTTTTGTGTCCACCAACTGATCGTGATCGATGTCTGGGTAGCATTGGACACGATCGGTCCGCGAGAGATATTGGACTGCGGCCAAGCGAGTGTGGTCCAAAACAGCAAGAAGATAAATGTGTAAACTGCAAAATTCCTTGTCAGAGGTTTTATTCCTTTCTCCAGCATCTCGACCGTTTTTGATAAATGAAAAAGGCGCACAATCTTGCGATTGAGCGCCTTTTTTTTGAAGAAACATTCACAAGAATGATGTGGATCCCTTTACACTTTGGAAACGTTCACTGCTTGAAGGCCCTTCGGCCCCTTTTCGACTTCGAACTGCACTTTGTCGCCGTCGTTCAGCGTCTTGTATCCTTCGCCTACAATCGACTTGTAATGGACGAAAACATCTTCGCCGCTGGCGCGTGAAATAAATCCAAATCCCTTGGCTCCATTGAACCACTTGACTGTTCCTTGTTCCATGGAACAAATCCTTTCCTAGATAAGTTACCCCGATCAACCGTCGGGACGGTGTACGTCTCAGATACCGGCTCTTGTGAGAGAATCAACGACCAAGAATACTTGCTGGTGGTTGCTCGGTGATAGCTTCTTACACGTTGGGAAGCGAACGGCGGCCCATCATTTGATTACAGAAGCAATGTCCTTTGCACGACGGCATCAGGTAATTCTCACAATGAAGCAAGTACGGTGTACTGTCACTTGGCAACCATAAAATACATATTGTTGAGAGAAGTTCCAAGAAAAAACTGATAAGGAGGGGAATGCCAGGGAGTGAGAACAACGGTTGCGGCAAGGTCCCCTGAACGTCAAGGATTCAAGGATAAGAGGATGGCTGGGAGAAGGGACCGTAATCGCCCTTCTTGTTTCCTGCCTTGAGTATTCTGAGAGAAGAACGGAGAGCAGGCGAAATGAAGAATCCCTGGGTTATCATCGTTTCATGCCTCCTTTTCTGAGGTTAAATCGATACGATCTTCAGAAGTGCATGGAAGACACTCTGACGAGGAAAGAATAAGGGGGAAACACCTTGATCGTGTTCTCATGCTGTCTTGAACCATGGGACCTATTCTTGACTAAGTGGCCGATTCTTGGTATTATCTACAAATTATTGCTTTCCCCTGCACGAAAGAATTTTTTCAATGTTCACTCAGGATGAACGCATACGCTGTCTTCAATCTACCATCTTTTTTCATGATCTGCCCTATGAGGATGTATTGCAGGTCTTGGATAAATTCCATGAAGTACGGCAGCCAAAAGGTTCGATGCTCTTTGATGCCGATACTTCCGGCGATACTGTATATATCATTGAAGAAGGAGCGATACGCATATCCCGTGTGACCGCCTTTGGCGAAGAAACAACTCTGGATATTCTGGGCAGGGGAGAAATTGTCGGCGAACTGGCGTTGTTGGATGGACAGACCCGTTCAGCTCGGGCTACATGTCTTGAAGACTCCGTTCTGTTTTCTCTTGATAAGCCGGCGTTTGAAGAACTCTTGCGTTCAAGCCATAAGGTAGCGTTCAACCTGCTGCGCGAACTCAGCGCCCGCATCCGGAAAGCTGACGATAAAATCGTCCAGCGGTACGAAGATAAGATCATGAAGCTGCACCGGCTCATCGAAGCAAGCAAGAGTATCAACTCCACGCTGGATCTCAACAAATTGCTCGGATTGATTCTCGACTCGGCAGCACAAAGCGTAGAAGCCGATCGCGGCACGCTCTACCTTGTGGATGATATCAAGAAAGAGCTGTGGTCGAAGGTACTGCAGGGTACCAATTTAGTGGAAATCCGGCTGCCGATTGGAAAAGGGCTATCAGGATTTGTAGCAGAGACAGGCGAGCCGATTATTATTCCGGATGCATACGCAGACCCGCGTTTCATTCCAGATATCGACCAAATGACCGGATATCGAACCCGCACCATGCTCTGCATGCCGATGAAGAATAAAGATGGCAAGATCATCGGCGTATTTCAGCTTCTCAACAAGAAGCACGGATATTTTGACAACGACGACGTTTCCTTTATTGATGCACTGTCGGCCCATGCATCCGTGGCAATCGAGAATGCACGTATGACTCAGGTGATGGCAGAAAACGAAGACCACCTCAAGAAGGAAAAGGAACGTCAGCTCGAATTATCGCACTTGCTGATCGATCTCCAGGAAAAAGAAAGAAAAAGAATCGCGGCGGAATTACATGATAGTATCGGTCAGGATATTCTTATCATGAAGAATTATGCTCTGCTCGGTCTGCGGTCAAAGAAAAGCATGGCCAAAATGGCTGAACAACTGCAGGAAATATCGTCGTTTGCTTCTCAAACGCTGGAAGATATTCGGAAGATCTCGCAAAACCTGAGACCTGTTCTCCTTGATCGCCTGGGACTCACCGAATCGCTCAAACATCTCGTTGGGACCATTGCAGCGGTAACGTCTATCAAGGCTCTTGCGTCCATCGCCGACGTGGATAATCTCTTTGATAAGGAATCCGAGATCAATCTGTTCAGACTGATTCAGGAAGCTCTCAATAATGTCATTAAACATTCTCAAGCGACAGAAGCTGAAGTGAAGATCATAAAAGACGATACCATGGTCCATGTGGTCATTGCTGATAATGGGAAAGGTATGGCCGCGAGGGAATCTGAGAAAAAGGTGTTCGAAGGGCTTGGCCTTATTGTCATGGAAGAACGCGTGAAGATGCTCAAGGGCACCTGGCATCATACTTCAACCGCAGGAAGCGGAACAACGATCAGCGTTGATATACCCTGGTAAGCATCTATGAGTAAAGACTTGAATGTTCTTATCGTTGATGACCATCCAATTTTCCGGAGGGGTCTCCGCACTATTATTGAATCCGAACAAAAGATGCACGTCGTTGGAGATGTAGCGGATGGCGAAGCAGCACTCGCATTTCTCAATGATCATCCGATCGATGTTGTTATCCTTGATCTGGATATGCCAAAAATGAACGGTCTGGATTTTGCACAGGCGGTTTTAAAACAAGACAATCCTGTTGAGATCATCATTCTTACCATGCATAAGGAGGAACAACTGTTTTCTCGTGCGATGGATCTCGGCGTAAAAGGATTCGTGAGCAAGGAAAATGCAGCGACCGAAATTGCAGAGGCTATCCGCTCAGTTGCCAAGGGACGTTATTATGTTTGTTCCCTATTCTCTCATTTCCTTGTTCGTCGAAGCGGACAAACAGTATCTCAGTCGAAGAAAGCAACCGGTCTTGATCAATTAACCGTAGCAGAACGGAGAGTCATTAAACTCATAGCAGAAAATAAGAGTACGAAACAAGTCGCGGAAGAATTATTCATCAGTCCCAAAACCGTTGAAAATCATCGCACAAATATATGTTCAAAATTAGGTATTCATGGAAGTCATGCACTTTTGCGATTTCTTCTGGAGAATAAATCTATTCTCTAAGGGCATTGGTTGGATACAAGGCAAAATTAACATATTTTCAATTTAGAGACTCTAACCCCTATGCTTAAATGCGGATTTCCTTTATTTTTCGCCGTTTTCCCCTAGGGGGAAACACCTAGAAGAATAGGTGTTAACACTGATTGCATGTGTGATGGCAAAAGAATAAATTATACACAATAATTTTAGCAATTATGTTTTGAGAAGGAACTATGCATCCGAGTTTAAGTGTTCTTATTGTTGATGATAATGCAAAGATGAGGTCGATGATTGCGAATATCATTAAACGCAAGACAAGCAAGATCTTCGAATGTGCGGATGGTATGGATGCAGTGAGTGAATATAATCTTCATCGCCCTGACTGGGTGCTGATGGATGTGAAGATGAATGATATGGATGGTCTCACGGCAACTGGACTCATTCATGAGCGTTTTCCTAAAGCAAAAGTTATGATTATGACGCAGGACGATACGAAAGCGATGAGGGAAGCCGCACAGCAGGTCGGTGCCTCGGCATTCGTAGCGAAGGAAAATTTATTAGGCATCTTGGATAATCTCAAGCCGTAAAAATATAGGGCGCTAAGCGGACAGCAATATGAATGGTACTGTAAAAGTAGTTTTAGTAAGTGGATTCAGTCTCGTGTTTGGTTTCTATGCCTTCATGATCCAGGGAATGAATAACAGGATTATGCAGGTAGGAGACCAGAAAAGTTATTACGCAGAAGCGCGAATGATCGCAACTGCCGGTCTCAACCATGCTGTCACCAATATGGCAATTCCTTTCTGGTGGGATAACAATAAATTCAACGATACAGTGAAGGTCAACAATGTGTTGGCAGGTGGTGACACCGTGTCATATGTTATTGAAAAGAAGAGCCTTCCCTCTAATCAAGCGCGTGTTACGGTGATTGCGAAATTTGGAGATGTTGCAGCGAAACAAATTGCGGTCCTTAAGATAGTCCCTGAACCACCCTACTCGTCATGGTGGTGGTCTGATTATCAAAAGAACAAAAAAGATTCGTACGGTTATTTATATTGCAAGTGGAATGTTGTCAAAGTGTACGTCTATCCGTATCAACTTCCGGCTTCCGAGCTTCCTTCATAAACCTGAACTGAAAGAAACACACAAATTTTTTCGGTTACCGTTTTTGGGTAACCGGTTTTTTTTGTACCGATGGTGGATTTCGGTTTATTACATCAGGGGCAGCGCAAACCGTACCTGGATGCGCCCTTTTTCTCCTGACTCCACCTGGAATGACCCTCCCTGAGCCTCGATGATTCTCCGAGAGATTGCAAGATTAAACGTACTGACACCGATGGTAGGACTGATATTTTTCCAAGCAACTTCTTTTTCACTTAAAATTGCTAAAAGGTTTTCGGGTGTTATGGAATGATTGGAATACTCAATTTTACACACTGCATATTCAGAAGGTTCCCCGTAGAGTCCGACTTGAGACTTCGAAATAGCGACGCTGAAGAGATCGCCGGGATTTGACGTCTCGATACCATTCTCAATAATACTGTTTACCACCTGCTCAATCCTTTCGGCATCGCATTTGACTCGCGGGAGTTTCGGATCATTGGATTGCTGAAAGACGATTCCTTTTTGCAGAATACATGGTTCATAGCGGTCGAAAATCTGTTTAATAAGATACCCGAGATCGATGTCGACCTGACGGAACAGCAGCGATCCTTCTGCAAGATCGGTTACCTTGACACTGTCCTTGAGCGTTTGTGTAATTCGGTCGTTCAGGGAGCGTGCATGGGAGAGTAGCAGGACATCCTTCTCAGGGAGGACAGATTTCAAGGACTCTGCAGCATGATTGAGAATGAAACGAACACTCTGCAGCGATCCAAAGACATCGAACAATACCGTGGATTGCCAAAAATTCCTGAGATCGGTGTATTGATGTTCTGAAGCGCGAGCCCGGAGCAATGAGTTAATACGGGCCACCAGCTCGGTAAGGTCCATGGGCTTCAGGAGATAATCCTTAGCCCCCTTCTTCAAGCATTCGGTCGCCAGCGTAAAGTCGTCAAACCCCGTCATCATCATCACATCTGAATAAGGATGTTTTGCAGTGATGAATTCCAGTACCTGTACGCCGTTCATGCGGGGCATATTGATATCAAGAAGGACGATATCATAACTTTTTGCCTGGATCCGATCCAATGCTTCTTCACCGTTTCCCGCTGTATCGACATCAAATCCCTGAGACATCAGCTTTGCCTTGGTGGACATGGCAATCGTTTCCTGGTCATCAACAACAAGAATTGAAGCTTTCATTCAATCATTCCTTTCCTCTAGTCAAAGAATATTCTTCTCAAGAACCAACACTCTTTCATGAACTTCCCTGAGTGGGTATACCGGTATATTTCTGGATAATATTCAGCAGTTCTTCGGGATCCATGGGTTTTGTATAATGCTCAACACAGCCGAGCGCACGCGTTCGGGCAATATCCTCCGGACGTGCTAATGCAGTAAATGCAATGATCGGGATGGATTTGTACTGTGGATCTGCTTTGATAATGGAAACGGCCGTATAACCATCCATCACAGGCATCTGCATATCCATGAGAATTAAATCGGGCCGTTTCTTCTTGAGAGAATCTACGGCTTCCTGACCATTGGCGGCCAAGACTAATTCGAGATCAAGACGGCTTCGGGCAATAACAAATTCCACCAAATCACGATTGTCCTCATCATCTTCCACTAACAATATAATCTTGCCCATTATTTCAATCTCCTGAAAAACGTTAAATGAAAATACGACCGTAGTGCTGAAAGCTCATGTCAGCGTTCCGATATATTCACGAACACGATGTAATTTTTCATTGACTAAAGCGTTGATCTCATCGAACTCGCACGTTTTTGAAATATATCCTTCCACTTCTTTTAATTCCGATGCTTGAAGCTGGCTTTCTTCATGGGGCTCACATAAAAGAATAAAAGGAATGGTCCCGTACTTTGATCGAGTACGCCAAAAATGAAGGAACTTAAAGCCGCTTAAGCCGCCTTGTTCTGCCATGGTATCACAAAGAACAACCGTAGGATTTAATCTCTCAACCTTTTCAAGGGCCTCTTCGGCGCTCACAGCAGAAGCTACAGCGAAACCGGTTTCTTTAAACCGGGGGACGAGTTCTTCCCGAATTTTTACATTCGGGGATATGAACAGCATCGTGCCTCGAAATTGACTTGTCACTAATTCCATTAAGAAATGAGATTCATATTCCAGATATTCATTAATGGAGATCTGATAAATTTTTCGCAGCCATTCCAGCGTAGAAGAGGAACTCCGCAGGAGTTTTCGCTTTGCGATGACCTCTTTCACGGCTTTACTGTACATCATTAATTTGACTTCCCGTGTCACGGAAGTCTCTATTTCGGACGATACATTTAATGTCCGTGCTAACCTGTGAATCTCCTCTGCTTCTTCGGTCTTGGGTGCGCCAAACTGCCATGCTCGTTCGAGTGCTACGCGCAATTGACGGACTGCCGACTCGAGCTGTTGATTGACAATTTCTTCGCGAGCTTTCCGTTCATGCTCCAGTGCACGGCTCAACGCTTCGAGTTGCTGACGCATTTCGCCAATCGTCGATGTGAGCATCTCTTCTTTTCCTGAAGAGGCAGCCGGTTCATGCCGAGGAACCGGAACAGATTTTATCGGCGGCGGTGTCAGCGGCGGCATGGGAATCTCTGTCCTTTTTCCTATCTCAGGTACTGGGGGAGCCGGACGCGGGGCGGGCGGAGTGCTTGAGACGCCTGCAGGTGCATTTTGCTTGGCATGCGTCTGCTCAAAAAGCCTTAAGCGTTCTTCAAAGGCCGGAATATAAGGATTCGAAGGATCATTCTGCTTCGCCTTGTCAATTTCCTGACGAGCTTTGTCGAACATACCACTTTTCAGATATTTATCGGATGCAAGAAGATACTCCTTTGCAACCATCTTATTCTTGTCCGCGTCAGCCATTCCTATTCCCATCCCCGAATCGTCATTTTTCCCCCTGCAGCATTGATGAGCAGCAGACGTGCATGAATGCCTTGATTCATAGTAACTTTTTAATCGCCTGCTACTCAATGTAAGTGAAGACGTAAAAAAATGCAAGGAGTTGGGTCATTCATTTTCAAGAGGAAGCACGAGGGAAGCCCAAACATGCACATTTGCTCTATAATTGGCATATTACAGAGAGATTTTGAGGGAAATAATTAGGGGAAAGAGTATGCCAGCTCTTGAGATTCCATTGCATTATTTTTATTATATTACTTTAGAGAAAGGTATAGAATCTCCGTTGAAGTGGAGAAGGGGAATTTCATGCAATCATCTGCTGCAAATGAATATCAGGTAGTGATTCGAGACAAGTCCGGGAGGATTACGCGACGGCAAATTGTCGCGGGATCCGACACCCTCGCAAAAAAACGGGCAGCTGCTTTCCTACCGCGGGACAGCACCATTCAATCCATAAAGAAAAAGGTTGTGTATCAATATAAAGTTCGACAGGGTAACAATACTATCGAAGGATCTCAGAGTGCCTATTCGCGGGAGGAGGTTGTTCTTGCCCTTCAACGCCTGGGATTTAAGATTAAATGGGTACATCGCCGGACAAATTTATTTGCTAGAGCCCCCGCGACTGAAGTTGTAGGTTTTATTACACAATCTGCAAAGCTTATTGAGCAGAAGCTTCCTTTTCATGATGTCCTGCAGCTCATGGTAAACCACACAAAGGAAAGAAATCTCAAGGGTGCTTTACGCGAAATTATTAACGACCTGCGGAATGGAACAGATTCACGAGAGGCTTTTTTACGTCAGGCACATGTGTTTGGATATCATACAAGTCTTATGCTGGGAATTGCGACCAAGAGCGGCAACATGACGCAGGTGTTTGAAAGTGTGGCGCATCTGGTGGAACGGCAGGCAGATTTTAAAAAGGGATTGACCAGTTCCCTTATGCTTCCGGGCATTACGGCGCTCACATTGGTCGGCGCGATTGGATTCTATGTGCTGTATCTTTTGCCTCAAATGATGGAAATGCTAGGACCGAGAATGACCACTATTCCGCCATTGACTGCGATGACACTCGAAGCCAGTGCATGGGTCAAAGGAAATTTTTTCTATATCGCCGCTCTTGTCTTTCTTCTCTGTATTGTTTTTTATCTCTATGTCACTTCTGCATCAGGGCGCCTGAAGTATCATCAGTTGATCATTCGCGTTCCCTATTTAGGCCGCATCATGCGTGATACAAGCATTGAAATTTTTTGCCGTGTGTTTGGCATTATGTACACTTCCTCCGGCGAGAATATCGATGCGATTCAAATTGCCGGAGACAGCTGCGGCAACCCCTATTTAGCGCATCAGATTCGTACGGTGGCCATTCCTAACATGCTGCGGTTTGGCGTAGAACTCGGAAAAGCGATAGAAAATACAGGGTTCTTCCCTGAGATGGTCATCTCGCGATTCAAAACAGGAGCAGAAACCGGCAACGTCAAGTCGACAGCCACCCAGCTCGCCGATTATTATCAAATGGAAAATGGCTATGCCATGAAAAATCTGGCAAATGTTATTGAGATGTCAGTGACACTCATGATAACACTTTCCCTTGTTTTCCTTACGTTACTTTCATCGGAAACAGCAAATGTGAGTATCAATTGAAAACCTTCACGACACAGCGATGTGTTCTTGTGCAGAGAACAGCGACCATCTATCGACGAGAGCAGGAACTATGATAAATTCAGTCGGACCCGAGACGACGAGCAGCGTAAAAAAACGCGACCTTGCTGATGTCCTTGTAGATAAGGAGATCATTACGCCGGAGATGCTTTCGGAAGCACTACGGATTATAAGCGGGGATACTCAAAAGAAGAGACGAAATCTTCCGTGGGTTCTTTCGAACACCTTTAAAGTGGATCGCGATCGGCTCTATCTTGAAGTAGCAAAGTTCTATGCATTCCGCATTCTGGATATTTCCAAAGCTGCGCCTTCGGATGAACGACTGGCTTTTATCCGTCGTGAGTTCAATGCACTACCGGATACGATCAAAGACAAAGCGATCGAATACAGCGTGCTCCCCTTTTCTGTCGACCCTAATCGAACGGATCGGCTTCTCGTCGCAACACCCGATCCCACGGGGGAGGGAGCCGTATCGGTTGCACGCGCTTTTCGTTACGGCAAATTCGAAATCTGTTATATGCCGTTTTCCCAGTGGACCGATTTATGGAAGCGCGTTGCCATCGATCGATCGGCATATCAGCAGCACGCAGAAGATATTGTGGAAATGCAGGATGAAAGCGAACAGGAAGCACAACAGTACGAACAAGCTCTTGAAGATGAAATCAGCAGAAGCGGACTGGTCGACCTTATCGAGAAGATTTTTATCGATGGTGTGCGGGTCGGTGCCAGCGATATCCATGTTATTCCCCGCGGTGAAAAAGTCACGGAATTCCATTTCCGCATTGATGGGAAGTTGTCGCTCTGGTTTACCTATACTGATGCTCGCGCAGAGGCTGTTTCCGCGGTTGTGAAAGATCGTGCAAAAAACCTTGATCGATTTGAACGGAATGCTGCTCAGGACGGTTTCGCTCAAATCGTCATTGACCGCAAGACCGTCCGGTGCCGTCTCTCGGTGATCCCGATGGTAGGGAAAGAACTCAAAAGCAAATATGAATCGATCGTCATCAGAATTCTGCAAGCGCCCAACCTCGATATCTCCATTGAGCACCTTGGTTTTGAGCCGTATGCCGAGAAAACGCTTCGAAGAGCGCTTTCAAAACCGCACGGGATCATTATCGTTACCGGGCCGACCGGAAGCGGGAAAAGCACGACGCTTGTTGCCGCTCTTCGTGCGATCATGGATCCCTCCATCAACATTATGACGGTAGAAGACCCTGTTGAATATCTTATTGAAGGCGGACGCCAGGTAAAACTGAATCCCAAACTCGACTTCGAAGGAGCGTTACGGGCAATCCTCCGCCATGATCCTGATATTGTCATGGTTGGTGAAATGCGTGATCGTATTACGGCCGATATCGCGATCAAACTTGCAAACACGGGGCACCTCACGCTTTCCACCTTGCACACGAATGATGCCCCGAGCGCCATTTCACGTCTGTTTAAAATGGGGGTGGAACCGTTCCTGATCGCCTATGCCATCAACCTCATCATTGCTCAGCGGCTGGTACGCCGATTGTGCTCGAAGTGTAAAGCACCGCTGGAGGACATTGATGCCGAAGCACTGATCAAGCTTGGGATTGGAGAGAAGGAGGCGAAACATATGACGATCTATAAGCCCGTCGGATGCAGTGATTGTGTTCATGGATACAAAGGACGTCTGGCCATTCACGAGGCATTATATTTCCATAAAAATATCCGTCAGATTATTCTAAAATCTGATCAACTGGTCGATGAAGATACTCTACGATCACTCGCTATAAAAAACGGTATGCAAACATTGCGCCAGTCGGGGATTGAATTGCTGAAACAGGGTGTTACCTCGCTGGAAGAGGTTGCAACAGTTACTATGGAAGACGATTAACATTGTTTGGCTGGCCTGGTCTGTATGATGTTCGGGGATGAGGGATATGGTATAAGGGAGCAAAGTGAATTTAGGACAATCGATATTAGCGGCAGCGGCACTCGTTCTGATTACGATTCTGGTGATCAGTGCGAACAGAATGATCATTTTGAGTCAGCAGGATGAATATATAAGCATTGCAAAAAATGCTGCCGGCGAAATCGCAAATGAAATCATCAATGAAGCACTGAGTAAGCGATACGATAAAACCACGTTCAGTTACTATCCGGATTCCACCGAATTTACATCTCCATCATTATTAAAACCTGAATGGTCTGAACCCAAATTTACAGTTTCATCGCCGGATACTTCTTTTTCTTCGTCTTTGCCTTCGTTCCGTTCCACGACATCCTATAATGACTTCGATGATTATAATGGATATGTACGGAAGGTCAACACTCCTACGATAAAAGGATTCATAGCAATATGTACGGTGACATATACACAACCCGAAAATTTGAATGTCGCTAGCAGTGACTATGGATACTTCAAGCGAATAGTGGTGACCGTGGAACAACCGACATATCTTCCGCGAATTCCGGATCCTGTTACGGGTACTCCGCAAATTTCTTTCAGTGCAGTAAAAACATATTAGTTATGATTCTCTTTGATATTATCCAATCGTACATTATTAAGGGAGCTATCATCCTCATCATTCTCCAGGCGATGTTTTTACTGCAAGGCTTGCTGAACGAGCATACGGAAAAGGCAAACCTGGAGGGGGAGCTCAGTACAACCACCTTTACATTCTCTTCCGATATGAGACAGGCGGGGTATAATTCTTCAGTGACGTCTTTTACAATTGCAGAGACAAGCAAGGTTGAAGTATGGGCCGATATTAATAACGATGGATCTCCTGACCGAGTCAGATACTACCTTGATCTTATACCCTCATCACCAAAATTCTACCTCAAGAGAACGGTAAACGGAGGGACAGCATTACCAGCAGGGCGAAATTTTAGAAAATTTTATTTCATGTACTTCGATAGTCTCGGACGTTCGTTTGGAGTTCCGGTACATCCAGATAGTCTGAAATATATCAAATCATTATCCATTCAAGCGATGATGGAGAACAGCGTAATGTTTCATGATGATTATCTCAGATCCTACTGGCAGGCCAAGATATTTCCCCCCACTCTGAATAAGTAGTACAGTCTCCATTGAGTCTTCGAAAATGTCATGCTGACCCGGCTTGAAAGTTACATCAAATATGGCCACTTATGACAGTTTTATACAAAAAGGAATGATGCTTGTTTTGCCACCCCGAACTTGTCCCGGTTGACGGTTCCGCTTTCCTGAATCCCGCTTTGGAACCACCGTTGTGAAGGAGTTCCGCCAGAAAACATGGCGGACAAGTATACTCCTGAATAGAATTGCCAACGTAGATTGTATGGTCGGGAGATAATCTCCCTCCCAACCTATGGGGGGTCCTCCGTCTATATTTGGACACTTTTATTGTTCGTGCCAATTTGGGATTTGGCAATGAAACAACCGGTTTTTATTTGAATTTCGGACAGCTTTTTTAATGTATGTCGAAATTGACCAGACTTCTGATGAAGAATAATAGAAGCATCTTCATCTTCACTCTACAGGAATTTTAATCCGTGTTTCTTCCTCTTGCATCGTGAAATTCTTCGATGCTTCCCGCCTTTTCTCTCGAAAGTATTTTCTCCCTCAGGTTGAATATTTCCTTTGATGCTGGTATCTTCTTCAACACACTGATTCCTCAGTTGATTCTTTTATCTTTAGATACATATTTCATCAGATGGAACGCACCTCCTCTATATTTCAAAAATACAGAAAAGTTCATTTGGTCCCATGATAAAGAAAGACTTTTTTAATAGTTGCTTAGCATGGAAGGCCGGAGAAAGGTATTTTCCTCCCAAAGCGTTTTTATTATCATCACTCACAAAAGAACCAGGAAGGGAAGAACGATGGAATTTCTCGGAATCATAGACTGGCTGGTTGTCATTCTTTATTTCCTTGTTATAGCCGGAATATCGGCTTGGTCCATGAAAAAGAAAAAAGACTCCACGCAGGAGTATTTTCTTGCCGATAGAAACCTAGGATGGTTTGTCATCGGGACGTCGATTCTTGCGTCGAATGTCGGCTCGGAGCATGTCGTCGGGCTTGCAGGGACAGGGGCGAGTTCCGGACTTGTGATGGGACATTACGAGCTTCATTCGTGGATCGCCTTGCTCCTCGGTTGGGTGTTTGTCCCTTTTTATCTGCGCAGCAAAGTCTTCACCATGCCGGAGTTCCTGGAGCGGCGCTATAATGAGAAATCCCGCTGGTTTTTGTCGGTTATTTCTCTCGTCAGCTATGTGATGACCAAAGTTTCGGTAACAGTGTATGCAGGCGCGATTGTGATCACATCGTTTCTCGGGATAGATTTTTGGACCGGCGCATTGATCCTTGTTTTATTGACAGGCATCTATACCGTGCTGGGGGGCATGCGAGCGGTCATGTACACCGAAGCGCTTCAGGCCATGGTCCTTATTCTCGGTTCTCTCTTTCTCACTATCGTGGGGTTGGTCCAATTAGGAGGGTGGGATGCCATGATTTCCTCCGTGCCGAAAGAAAAGTTAAACATGTTTCTTCCGCTCTCCGATCCGAAATATCCGTGGCTGGGAATCCTCGTTTCATCGCCGATCGTTGGTATCTGGTATTGGTGTACGGATCAGTATATCGTCCAGCGAACTCTTGCCGCGCGCAGCGAAACTGAAGCCCGGCGGGGGACAATATTTGCAGCATATCTCAAATTGTTCCCCTTCTTTATTTTTCTTATTCCCGGCCTTATTGCTGCCGCACTCGCGGCGACCGGAAAAATTGAGTTGGCACAGGCGGATCAGGCATTTCCGGTCATGGTAAAATCGCTCTTGCCGATCGGGCTGAGGGGGTTGGTTGCCGGGGGACTGTTGGCCGCGCTGATGAGCTCGCTTGCTTCCGTTTTCAATTCTTGTTCGACGCTCTTCACCATTGATGTGTATAAAAAAATAAAACCTCAGACATCGGAACAGCAGTTAGTCCTCGTGGGCAGAATTGCAACCGGCGTTGTCGTACTGCTGGGTATTCTCTGGATTCCGCTGATGAAGGGAATATCCGGAGTGCTGTATCAATATCTGCAGAGCGTACAATCGTATCTTGCACCGCCGATCGCTGCAGTCTTTTTGCTGGGTGTTTTTTCTCAGCGCATCAACGGGAAAGGTGCACTCTCTGCATTGATCAGCGGGTTCGTTGTCGGTATGGTGAGAATCGTCCTGGAACTCAACAAAGACTCACTCACCGGAGTGCTCTATGCATTTGCAGCATTGAACTTCCTTTATTTTTGCATTTTCCTTTTCATCTTCAGCATCGCTGTGTTAATCATTGTCAGTATATTCACTGAGAAGCCATCTGCCGAACAGCTTAACGGACTGACCTACGCAACAACGGTTGCAGAGGATAAGGCAAAATCCCGAGCAAGCTGGACAACAACTGATCTTCTCTTGTCGTTGTTTGTTGTTGCCTTCATTATTGGAGTGTTTATATACTTTTCACCCCTTGGTGTAGCGGGATAAACAATGCTGTCTCTCGGGTATGACATCGGCAGTTCGTTTATCAAGTGCTCCATTCTCGACGTAGAGTCGGGAACCGTTGCGGCTCATGGATCGTATCCTTCGGAGGAAATGAAAATACATTCTCCTCAACCCGGTTGGGCAGAACAGGATCCTGAACTTTGGTGGGATCATCTGAAAACACTCACACGCGAGCTGGTTCAGAAAAACCGCATTGATGCTGCGGCAATACGATCTATTGGTATTTCCTATCAAATGCATGGTCTGGTAGTCGTGGACGAAAACTGCCGCGTGCTTCGTTCATCGATCATCTGGTGCGACAGCCGTGCCGTAGGAATCGGAGATTCAGCACTCAATGCCTTAGGGTCAGAATATTGTCTTCAGCATCTCCTCAATGCTCCCGGAAATTTTACTGCATCGAAACTTCGCTGGGTAAGAGAAAACGAGCCGGATCTGTATAAAAAAATTCACAAGGCGATGCTGCCGGGCGATTTTATCGCAATGAAACTCACAGGAGAAATTTCGACGACACTCTCAGGGTTATCAGAAGGAATATTTTGGGATTTCAGGAACAATACCGTCTCAGAAGATATACTCACGATCTATGATATCGATCGCGAGCTTTTACCGGTGCTTCATCCGACATTTTCCATTCAAGGGTTCCTTACGAAATTTTCCGCTCAAGACCTCGGCTTGATCAAGGGAACCCCGGTATCCTATCGCGCTGGTGATCAGCTGAATAATGCTTTTTCTCTGAACGTGTTACAACCAGGAGAAACCGCAGCAACCGCCGGAACTTCCGGTGTCGTCTACGGCGTAATGGATAACGTTAACTATGATCCACTCTCGAGAGTGAATTCATTTGCTCATGTGAATCATACCGACCGGCAAACACGTCTAGGAGTTTTACTCTGTATCAATGGGACGGGAATTTTGAATTCCTGGCTGCGAAAATATATCGGGAGTGCGGTAACCTACGAAGAGATGAATCACCTTGCCTCTTGCATCCCCATGGGTTCTGAAGGAATATCAATTCTTCCCTTTGGCAACGGTGCAGAACGTATGCTGGAGAATAAAAATATCGGATGTCAGGTGTTCGGTGTCGATTTTAACCGGCACACCCACGCTCATCTCTATCGAGCTGCTCAGGAGGGAATCGCCTTCTCATTCAAATATGGAATTGACCTCATGAGCAAGATGGGACTGGAAATGAAAGTTCTCCGCGCAGGCAAGGCAAATATGTTTCTGAGTCCTGTCTTTGTGCAGACACTTTCGACCCTGATTGGTGCATCTATTGAATTATACGATACGGACGGTGCGCAGGGAGCGGCGCGCGGTGCTGCGGTTGGTGCGGGTTATGCTGCCTCGTATGCAGAGGGCTTGAAATCACTGCACAAAATAGACGAAATACATCCGCATGAAGAAGAGTCTGAGAGAATTGTGTGCGCCTACGATGCCTGGCTGATGAAACTGAAGATGTGTTTGTAAAATACTCTGCGTGTGTTCTAGATGGAAGAGAATAACCTGCACATGAGGTGAATCATGGAATACCTGATCGGGAACAAGGAATACTTCAAGGGGATAGGGAAAATAGAATATGAGGGGAGTGAGTCACGCAATCCTCTGGCGTTCAAATGGTATGATGAGCGGCACATGGTCGCCGGAAAAAGTATGAAAGAATATTTCCGGTTTGCCACAGCGTACTGGCACAGCTTCTGCGGAACGGGGGGTGATCCGTTCGGCCCCGGAACAAAAGACCTCCCGTGGAATCATGAACCGGATGCCATCTCGCGCGGAAAAGCAAAGATGGATGCCGCGTTCGAGTTTTTCACAAAAATAGGAATCCCGTTCTATTGTTTTCACGATACGGACATTATGGAAGAAGCGGAAACGATCACGGAATACGATGAGAGATTTCAGGGTATGGTTGACTATGCAAAAGAGAAACAAAAAGCATCCGGTGTTAAGCTCCTGTGGGGAACATCAAATTTGTTTTCTCATCCCCGTTACATGAACGGTGCCGCAACCAACCCTGACTTTCCCGTGGTTGCCTATGCCGCATCCCAGGTGAAACGAACTCTCGATGCGACGATAGAACTCGGCGGGGAGAACTATGTTTTCTGGGGAGGACGCGAAGGGTATATGTCCCTTCTCAACACCGACATGAAACGGGAAAAAGAGCACCTTGCACAATTTCTTTCGATTGCAAGGGATTATGGGCGGAAGAACGGATTTTCCGGAGCATTTCTGATCGAACCAAAACCGATGGAACCCTCCAAACATCAATACGATTTTGATGTTGAGACGGTCATTGGATTCTTGCGGCACTATGGATTGGCAAAGGATTTTAAACTCAATATTGAAGTCAACCATGCAACACTCGCGGGTCATACGTTCCAGCATGAAATTCAGTCGGCGGTCGATGCAGGCTTATTCGGAAGCATTGATGCAAATCGGGGCGACTATCAAAATGGGTGGGATACAGACCAGTTCACAATTAATCTTTACGAGATGATCGAAGCGATGCTTGTGATCATGGAAGCGGGCGGGTTTGGAAAAGGAGGCGTCAACTTTGATGCAAAAGTGCGACGCAACTCCACTGACCATGAAGACCTTTTTATCGCACACATTACTGCAATGGATGTTTTTGCGCGTTCGCTGCTCATTGCAGAAAAAATCCTGAGCGAATCTCCTTATAAGAAATTGAGAAAAGAGAGATATGCTTCATTTGAAAGCGGTGACGGCGCCCGTTTTGAAAAAGGAGAATTAACGTTAGAAGCATTGCGTCAGATCGCCTTGAAGAGCGGTGAGCCAGTGCAGCGAAGCGGGAAACAGGAATTATATGAACAGATTATCACCATGTTCAGTTGAGCTATATCTGAAAAATCCATGTGAACACAGAACAATGATGCTCCTCAATAGATTCATCGTCCCCGAGAAGAAACGAAGGCGCTGCTTAAACCTCTACTCGATTGTTCGCTTCCTTGTACTCTATACGCTTGCGCTCCTTGCTTCCACTGGGGCTGCGTTGTCTCAACAGAATAATTCAGTCTATCAAAACCCGATCATTCCCGGATTTAATCCCGATCCCAGTATCTGCAGGGTGGGCGGGGACTACTATTTGGTGACGTCGTCATTTGAATACTTCCCCGGTGTTCCGGTCTATCACAGCCGTGACCTTGTGCATTGGGAAATGATAGGGCATGTACTCGATCGTCCTTCACAGCTGGATCTTGACAGCATAAATTGTTCGGGAGGAATCTATGCGCCGACAATCCGTTACAAGAATGGCATGTATTATATGATTACAACATTGATCGGTCAGTCGAAAATGCCGCACCACCGAAACTTTATTGTTACAACAGATAATCCGGCTGGACCCTGGAGCGAACCGCATTGGATAGACGATGCTCCCGGTATTGACCCTTCGCTGTTCTTCGATGATGACGATAAGGTGTATTACTCCGGCAACGATACGCCTCAGAAAAAACAATGGGATAAGCATCGAAATATATGGGTGCAGGAATTGGATATTAAAAGCTGGAAACTGGTAGGAAAAAGAAGTGACGTTCTTGACGGATCGGAATACTTTAAAAAAGGTACGTTAGATGGAGGGATCGAGTCGGGGGTAAACAACTACGAAGCATCTCATCTCTATAAAAAAGATAGAACGTATTACTTAATGATTGCCCATGGAGGCACAAGCCAGAATCATGCAGTATCGATCTGGAAAAGTGATCGTGTGTTCGGTCCGTATGAAATTAATCCCGCCAATCCGATACTGACGCACCGTGATTTATCCAAAGAGCTGTACTTTACTTCCACCGGTCATGCCGATCTTGTTCAGACTCAAACAGGGGAGTGGTGGATCGTTTATTTGGCGAAGCGGCCTTATGGCGGAGAAAATCATATTCTGGGAAGAGAGACATTCATGTCCCCGGTCGATTGGAGCGGAACGTGGCCGGTTGTGAATTCTCAAGGAATGAAAGGACGAGGTGAACTGACGCATCCTATACCAAATCTACCGGAGTACAAATTTGTGAACATGCAATCGAAGGATGAATTTGATACTCCGATAGTACTTCCATATTGGACGTTCATTCGCACTCCCAGAACTCAATGGTGGTCCTTAGTAAACCGGAAAGGATTTCTCCGGATCGATCTCCGTCCGGAAATGATTTCGGGACAGGCGAATCCATCGTTTATTGGGAAAAGGCAGGAGCATATGAATTTTTCTGCTTCGGTAAAAATAGATTTCACACCAATGTCGCCCAATGAAGAATCCGGATTGGTTGTAGAACGGGACAAAGACCATTATTTGAAATATACTCTTGGATTGGAGAACGGGGACATTATTTTACGTCTTGTTCGAAAAGGCGAAGCAGGTATGAAGGATTCACTCCTTGCACGGGCGGTTGTGGAGATGAAGGCACAATTTTTAAAAATTGCCGCAGAGGGAGTGTATTACAGCTTTCTTTTCTCGAACAACGGGAATGACTGGACCCCACTGCAGGAACATGTGGATGGCAGTTTCCTGGGTCTTGCGGGGGCCGGGCGCTTTACGGGGACGTTCATCGGTATGTATGCTTCATCGAATAGTGCACCAAGCAGGAATCATGCTGATTTTGATTGGTTTGAATATGCGGGGATGGAATAAAGAGAATTAGCAAAAGTCTGTGAACCCATGAAATTTCTCTCTGCACACACTAGGTTATTCGTTCTTGCCTGTTTGGTCTCCGGGTATTCCGGCTCAGGCTCGCAGCCGAAGACCATTGTGACCATTAATGGTAAGGACTTTTTTATCAACGGTGAAATCACACTGAAGGGGAGAACACTGGACGGAATTTCTCTTGAAGGTCTGCTCCCTAACTCCCGCATGGTTCAAGGAATTTTCGATGACCTCAATCCGGAAACACGGCATCTGTGGAAATATCCTGATACGGGTGAATGGGATGCTGATCGAAACACAGATGAATTCATTGTCGCCATGCCCGAATGGCGCCGGCATGGGCTGCTGGCAGTTTCCTTGAATATTCAGGGAGGAAGCCCGACCGGATACGGCAATAAGGGATGGATCAATCCCGGATATTTCCAGAATGGAAAATTACGGGATGATTATTTCAGGAGACTTGAACGAATACTTTCCAAGGCAGACGATCTGGGGATGATCGTGATTCTTGGATTATTCTATTTTGGTCAGGACGAATACCTTGACCATGAAACAGCGGTGATCAATGCTGTCGATAATACTCTGCAATGGTTGTTCGAAAAAAGATTCAGGAATGTCCTTCTTGAGATCGACAACGAATGCAACGGCAAGTCATATGATCATGCTATTCTCAAACCGGACAGAGTGCACGAACTGATCGAACTCGTGAAAAGTAGGAAGGATCCGGAATCAGGATACAGATTTTATGTTTCTACGAGTTACACCGGGGGTCACATCCCTCCTCCCGAAGTCGTCAAGGTTTCCGATTTTCTCCTTCTCCATGGAAATGGTGTAAACACCCCTGAAGGGATCACGGCCATGGTGGAGTCGACCCGAACGGTCTCTGGCTATCGTCCCATGCCCATCCTCTTCAACGAGGACGATCATTACGATTTCGACAAACCGATCAATAATATGATCAATGCGTTCAAAGCCGGTGCTTCATGGGGATTTTTTGATTTCCGGAAAAGAGGCGAAACATTGAGGAACGGTGATTCAACATTTCATGAAGGATATCAAAGCATTCCGGTCGACTGGGGCATATCATCTCAGAGGAAAAAAGATTTCTTTAAATTGCTGGAAAAGATATCAATGAATAATCGTTAATCCAGTCAGACATGAGAGGGAAGAGTACTATGGGAATGATCCACCTGATAGGAAGATTCTTTACATTCTTTTCAAGTAATTCTCATCATCAAAATCAATGGCAAACGCCAATCTCATGGAAAGAACTCTCTATGCGTCTAGGAAAAATATCTCTCGTTTTCTTCGTCTCTTGTATTTGTTTAAGGGCACAAACAGAGAAAGAGCAATTGAACTTCTCCTGGCCCATCGACAACCTTTCGAATATCGGTGGATATCCTGTGACGGTGTTCGGGAAACCCGAGGTGAAAGAGTTTCCGGAAGGAACAGCAGTCATATTTAACGGAATTGACGACGGGTTAATCATCCAGGGATGTCCGATTAATAAAAGTTCTGAATTTACCATTGAAATCATTTTCAAACCCGACTCCGCTTTCCCCAATAATATCGAACAGCGCTTTGTACATATTCAGCAACCAAGCCTTGAAAGTCGGCGCATTCTTCTTGAGCTTCGGTTGAATGCGAACAATGGGTGGTCTGTCGATACTCATATCAGAGCGGACTCAACGCATCTCACCTCTCTGGCTAAGGATTACCCGCATCCTATGAATCGTTGGTATCATATTGCATTTGTTTATACAAATGGTGTTGCTGCTCATTATGTCAACGGCGTCAAAGAGATGAGCGGGTCTGTCAGCTATATTCCGGTTGATAGTGCTTATATTTCACTCGGCATGAGAATGGATAAACGGTCATTTTTCAAAGGAGCAATCAGAACCGTTCGTCTGTCGCGCCGGGCATTACGACCATCCGAATTTCTAGGCGTCTCTTCCCGCACAAAGGTCGGATACCGCGTCAAAGAATTGCTCTTCTCCGATGATTTTCAAAAGCAGAATACTCGCTGGATTGCAGAATGTGAAGATCCTTCAACATCCACGGTAAGAGTGGAGAAGGGTATCCTCGATATCAGCTCATCTGCCGGCGCTACGGTTTGGTTCAAAGAAAAGCTTTCAGGCAGCGTTATGATAACCTATGATGTGATCGTTCAAGATGCAGGGGGGATCCATGACCGCGTCTCGGATTTGAATGCCTTCTGGATGGCCACTGATCCGCAGAACGAAAATATCTTCACGCGCTCCGGGAAGTTCTCCTCCTATGACAATCTCAATCTATATTATGCCGGCATAGGCGGGCACGATAATAGAACGACGCGATTCAGAAAATATGATCACCGCGGAGAAAAACCAGTGATCGAGGAGTATACAGATGCGGACCATCTGTTACAGGGCAACACGCTCTACAAGATTATGATCATCGTAAACGAAGGTCGTACGCAATTCTTCCTGAACGGTATGCCCTATTTTGATTATACAGACAAGCAGCCTTACACCGAAGGATATTTCGCTTTCAGAACTACCAGAAGCCACCAGCAGATAGATAACTTTGCAGTTTTCCGCATCATGCCGGAGAACAAATAGGACGAGAAATTCACCAAAATATATTCTGCTCATAAGTATTGGCATGAGCCTTAGTTTTTTTGCCGATACTTCCTCCACGCAATCCGGTTCTTGCAAACCATTGATTCTTCATATGGATCAAATGGAGGAATTCCGTGCGCTGTATCTGAAAAACACATCAGCGTCAAAAACAATATTCCAAACGCTGCTTTCTGATGCCGGCGAATACCTCAAAATGAAACCGCTCTCTGTGATGGACAAGACGCAGACTCCTCCCAGCGGAAACAAGCATGACTATATGAGTATGGGACCCTATTGGTGGCCGGATACCAGCAAGCCCAATGGCATACCTTACATAAGAAGAGACGGCGAGCGAAATCCTGAGTATGAAAGTATAACAGATGCTCGCTATTATTCGAAAACAGTAGAGGCGATCGAAACCCTTGTTCTAGCTTTCGCACTGACAAAAGAATCAACCTATGCAAGGAAAGCAGGCGATTTTGTGCGCATTTGTTTTCATATGTCTTCCAGGGGCTTATTGAGTGGCTCACATAGGCCGGTACGAAGTGAGTACTCTGAATCTGCATGATTGAAAAGGAAGAGCCGATTCGGTACTCAAGGAGAATATTCTATGGCATTGTATAGAGAAGCATTGTGCCTTGTATTGATTCTTGTTCCGTACACTGTGCGGCTTCACGCACAAAACGCGATATCATTAAAAGTAGATAGTCTTCTGGCTCTTATGACGCTTGAAGAAAAAATCGGACAAATGGTGCAGGTCGACCATCTGGCAATCAAGGGGCATGAACAAGATATTCCGGGAATGTTGCTTGGTTCGATTTTGTTTGGGGGAAGTTCTGATCCGGAGGATAATTCTCCTGAACAATGGCTGGCTCTTTGCAAGAAATATCAAGAATACACTCTCCGATCAAAATTAAAGATTCCTTTGCTCATCGGAATTGATGCTGTCCATGGACATAACAATGTAGACGGTGCAGTCATCTTTCCACATAATATTGGTTTGGGTGCAACACGAAATCCTGAGCTTGTCCAAAAGATCGGGAAAGCAACAGCGGAAGAAATGATAGCGACAGGATTTAATTGGGCATTTGCGCCATGTGTTGCTGTTGCACGGAATGAAAAATGGGGAAGAACATATGAGAGTTATGGGGAAGACCCGGAAATTGTGAAAGATTTAGGCGCTGCATTTATTCAAGGATTGCAGGAAGTTGCTCCTGGAGAAAAATCGTTTGTTGCAGCATGCGCGAAACATTTTGTCGGTGACGGCGGAACCACCAATGGAAAAGATCGAGGAAATACGGAATGTGACATAGAAACGCTACGGAAGATTCATTTACCGGGATACATTGCAGCTATCAAGGCCGGTGTCCAAACGATTATGGTCTCATACAGCAGCTGGAATGACGTCAAAATGCATGAAAACAGATATCTCATCACAGATGTCCTGAAAGGAGAACTAGGATTTCAAGGAATTGTCATATCTGATTGGGCTGCGATAGATCAATTAGGCGAAAATTATAAGGATGATATCCAAAAAGCAATTCATGCCGGACTTGATATGGTCATGATTCCCCATGGTCCAATGGAAAAAAATAATTACATCGAATTTATAGAAATGTTGAAACAAGCAGTACAGCAAAAGTCGATATCGATCGACCGATTGAATGATGCCGTTCGACGGATTCTTACTGTGAAGTATGCAATGCAGATCACATCGTCCTCTTCAAGCGGGTATTCCCTTCAGTCTGTGGGTTCAGACGAACATCGGAAGATTGCACGAGAAGCCGTTCGGCAGTCACTCGTTCTTCTCAAGAATGAAAAACAGATAGTGCCGCTGTCCAAGAACTTGAAGCGAATCCATGTAACCGGGAAGTGCGCGGCCGATCTTGGATACCAATGCGGTGGGTGGACAATTTCTTGGCAGGGAAGAAGCGGTCAAACTATTGTAGGAGGAACTACGTTACTCCAAGCAATCAAAACCAACGCAGGAACCGGCACTCAAGTTACTTACTCGAGGTGTGGAGAAAACGTCGAAGGAGCAGATGTCTGTATTGCGGTTATTGGTGAAGAGCCGTATGCAGAAATGAAAGGCGATAGGGAAGACTTATTCATATCCAAAGAAGATGATGAGCTTCTTATGAAAATAGATTCCGCACATGTTCCTCTTATAACTCTTCTGTATTCTGGAAGGCCAATGATTATTAATGAAGGCCTTAAGCACAGCAAAGCCTTTATTGCGGCATGGCTTCCCGGATCAGAAGGTGAAGGAATTGCCGATCTTCTTTTTGGAAAGTATCCATTTTCGGGCACACTCCCATGTTCTTGGCCGAAAAGTATGGAACAAATTCCCATAAACAAAGGAGATGAAATCTATGAGCCGCTGTTTCCCTATGGATTTGGTCTTCGTGTGGAAATCCAATGTGACGAAAAGGTTCATCCATGAACAAATGAAGGGGTTTGCTGTTCATTTACGCTAACGAATTGTGATTTCCATGAAAAAATGTCGGCTGGCCATATGCGCTGTTCAAGATATATGTCCCAAATCTCCCCATGATAAAAAGGGAAAACAATGCACTTAACTCTTCTCGATTGGGCGATCATCGCGGCGTCACTCCTCATCTGCTTTGTCCCCGCATTATTTTTCGGTAAGCGGGCTGGAAAAAACACAACAGAATTCTTTGTCTCCGGTCGCTCAGTTCCATGGTGGCTTGCCGGTCTTTCCATGGTAGCAACCACGTTCAGCAGTGATACACCGAATCTCGTTACAGATATCGTGCGGCGCAATGGTGTTGCCGGCAACTGGGTCTGGTGGGCATTCGTGCTGACCGGTGTGGCCACAGTATTTTTCTATGCGCGCCTCTGGCGCCGTTCCGGTGTGATGACGGATTTGGAGTTCTATGAAATCAGGTATTCGGGCAAAGCCGCGAGTGTGGTTCGAGGATTCCGGTCTGTGTATCTGGGCTTGTTCTTCAATTGTATGATCATGGCATCGGTGAACCTTGCTGCATGCAAAATTGCCGGAATCATGTTCGGCCTCGAGCGTTGGCAAACATTACTGGGCGTCGGTCTCCTCAATGTGGTGTTCGCAGCACTTTCCGGGCTGTGGGGGGTGCTCGTCATTGATATGATTCAGTTTTTCATTATGATGACTGCGGTGATCGCTGCTGCTTATTTTGCTCTCCAGCTTCCTCAGGTGGGGGGGCTCAGCGGTATGGTCGAGAAACTTTCTGCTTTAAAAGGGACTGGAGGACTCAATTATCTTAATATGCTGCCCGACTTTACAAATAATTGGGACATGGCAATTGCCATCTTCATTATGCCTATTGCAGTCCAATGGTGGGCGGTATGGTATCCTGGTTCCGAACCAGGCGGCGGAAGTTATATTGCCCAGCGTATGCTGGCAACCAAATCTGAAAAAGATTCGCTCGGCGCAGTTTTGTTCTTCAATGTCGCCCATTATGTTCTTCGTCCATGGCCTTGGATACTGGTTGCTCTCTGTTCATTGATCATCTTTCCTCAGTTATCAGATATTCAAACGGCATTCCCCAATCTCGATCCAAGATTACTTGGTCATGATATTGCATATCCTGCCATGCTAAAATTTCTTCCGGTGGGTTTTCTCGGATTAATGGTTGGCGGGCTCATTGCTGCAAACTCATCGACTATTCTTACTCATCTCAATTGGGGCGCCTCATATTTAGTGCATGACTTCTACCAGCGATTTTTCCGAAAAGATGCCAGTGAAAAACATTATGTGCTGGCGGGCCGCATTGCGACGATTGGATTGTTCCTCTGTGCATCGGGTCTGGTCTTCTTTCTCGATACAGCAAAAGATACATTCGATATGATCCTTCAGGTAGGGGCCGGCACAGGATTATTATACCTTCTTCGCTGGTTCTGGTGGCGTATCAACGCGTGGTGCGAAGTCGTTGCTATGGTGAGTTCGTTCCTTGTTTCTATTCTCCTTCTTGTCCTGAACAAAAACGGCATTCCTGTGAGTATGCATATGAGTCTTATCGTTACTGTTGCATGTACAACTGTTTGCTGGGTCTTGGCAGCATTTAGTGCTCCTCAAACGGATCGGAAAACATTGGTCGAGTTTTATAAAAAGGTTCGCCCTTTTGGTCCGGGCTGGGAAATAATTCGCAAAGAAGCAGGAATATCCAAAGAGGATGCAAAATCATCACAAGAAAATATTCCTTTAGGGTTACTGGGTTGGGCGGCAGGGACAACCGCTATTTGGTCTGCGCTCTTCACAGTCGGTAATTTCTTGTACGGTCGAATCGACAACGCGGTCATCCTCTCGCTTGCGTTTATTGTCAGCGGATCTGTGTTGCTCTTTGTGATCAATAGACTCTGGAACAAATCAACTGTCTAAAATTTATGGGTAGCCCGCTTGGGAAGCGTCAAAGAGAAGAGTGAATTAACGCTTGACACACGCCGGTTTTTTTTTTAGGTTAATATAGTTGGTTGAAACAACAAACTATTAGAAAATGTTGGTATTCAAATATTTCCCGATGTCCAAAGACTCTGATGAATAAAGAAGCGACCTATTCTCGTACTAAAATAATGTATTCAGATTGCTCATCTCAAAATTTTGTGCAAGGAGTTGGCTAAGAGGAGAGGAAATTCAATCATGACAATACTACGCAGGCCGAAACATAGCCGGATTGCGAGTGTCAACGCAAAGATCGGACGAAATATTAATCGGTCCATCATTCTCAACTCCATCCGAAAAAGTCAACCTATCTCACGGACGACGATATCGACACTCACCGGTTTAAATAAAAGTACTGTCTCGAACATTGTTGAAAGTCTTGTTGATGAAAATCTTGTCGAAGAAGATGTTGCACCAAATCAAAACATCGGCAGGAACCCGATTAATTTACGTGTAAAGAAGGGACAACATTTTGTCGGTGCTCTGTATGTCGCTACCGCTCAAACGGAGATCGCGGTTGTTGATATTGACGGTACAATAAAGAGTCATGAAACCATCAATACAGAAATGGATCAGCCCAGGCTCTTTCTTCAACTCTGTCTCGACCATCTGAACAAATTGCGCCTCACATCAGGCGTCTCCAAGTTGAAGGGGATTGGCATATCAGTCGCCGGTATTGTTGATTCATTGAAGTCAAAAGTGATATATGCTCCTAACTTAGGATGGAAGGATCTTGATCTGGGACAGATCATCCATGAACTGGATCCCGCTATCGGAGAAATCACCATTGAAAATGATGCCAAGGCCTCTGCGCTTGCTGAACTTCTTTTAGGCCGTCACGAATCGATTCCAACCAGTATTGTATTTCTTTCTGTGGGGTATGGCATTGGTGCTGGTCTCGTCATCGAAAATCACATCTTGAGCGGTTATTCGCACGCAGCCGGCGAATTCGGCCATATGACCATTGTCGAAGGCGGAGAACTCTGTTCGTGCGGCAATCAGGGCTGCTGGGAAGTGTATGCTTCGGATCGAGCAACGCTGCGACGATATTCCACTGCCAAAGGATTAACGCCTGAACAAACGCACAACGTCCTCATCACCGACATCATCGAAGCGGCAAAGAAGGGGGACGGCGCTGCTCGGAAAGCGCTTGAGCAAACCGCAAAATATTTAGGGGTAGGAATTGCCAATATTGTTTGTTCCAGTGATCCTGAAATTATCATCATCGGCGGTTCTGTTACTCAGGCATGGGATATCGTGTATCCTCAAATCATAGAGACTGTCCAGCGGCGCGGGTTCCTGGGCTCACAGCGAAGTAATTTGATCCTTCCGACCTCATTAGCGGGCAATCCGTCATTGCTCGGAGCGGCAGCATTGTCTATTCAAAAAATATTTGCCGATTATCGAATTGCATTGTAACCTTTGGAAATCACAACCGTTTGCTATTTCCAAAATATCCCTCCCGATCATCTTCGGAAATGAGGAAACATCGGGGAGAGTACGAAAACGACGACGAAACCATATACTATTGAGAGAAAAAGCAATAACACCATGAAGACCTATGACGGCACCTCTTCTGTTGAAGCGGTCGAGCTCAAGAAAAGCAGAAAAGAATTTCAATACGCTCCAACAGAAAAACTTCGGATCATCGAAGTTGATAATTTCCCCATCCTGGGAAAGCTGACGGCGTTTCGATTCATCGAATGGGTTCTGAAGAATCCTGGAGGAGTGATTTCCTTACCGACGGGTAAAACGCCCGAGCATTTTATCAAATGGGTGAAACGAATTTTAGAGCGATGGAATTCAAAGGAAATACAAGCACTCCTCGCCGAATACGGCATCGACGGATCCAGGCGTCCGGAGATGAAAAGTCTCTCCTTTGTGCAGATCGATGAATTCTTTCCGATGGATTCGCAGCAGCACAATAGTTTTCACTTCTATGTCCGTGAATACTATATTAAAGGATTTGGACTCTCTCCGGAAAGAGCCCTCTTAATCGATGCTACAAAGCTTGGTGTTCCTCACGGGAAGAGCATGGAAGATGTCTTTCCTCAAGGCATTGTTGACCTCACCCTCCGTGTACGGCAAACACGGACGGAGCTGGAATCGCTTCAGCGGGAAGTCATCAACAATGTCGACCGCTTTTGTATGGAATATGAGCGGAAGATCAGGGATTTAGGCGGCATTGGATTTTTCTTAGGCGGTATAGGCCCGGATGGGCATGTCGCCTTTAATGTCCGCGGCTCCAGTTTCTATTCCGTGACACGTCTGACGGGAACAAATTATGAAACTCAGGCGGCTGCAGCTACCGATCTGGGCGGTATTGAGATCTCCCGAAGCCGTTTGGTCATTACGATCGGACTTGCCACGATTACTTATAATCCGACGACCACAGCGATTATCATCGCTGCAGGCGATGCAAAAGCTCGTATTGTTCAGCAAGCAATTGAGGAGGAGTTGAACCCGCTCTATCCTGCATCTGTCCTTCACTCTTTGGATCATGCAAGATTCTATATATCGAAAGGAGCTGCAAGTCTGCTCACTGAGCGTCGTTTTATCAATCTCGTGCAATCCCCCACCGTGGACCATGAAACGGCAGATGAGCATGTGATTGCACTTGCGCTCCGTCTTGAGAAAACACTTGATGAGCTGACAGAGAAAGATGTTAAAAAAGACCGGTACGCCGGAGAAATTCTCCAGAAGACGAAAGGATCATTCCAGGAGCTTGCGGCCGGAGCAAAAAAACGTCTGGTGGAGAGGATCGAAAAAGGAATAGCCCCGGTCACCGACACCACGTTCTTTCATACGGAACCGCATCACGATGATATTATGCTGGCGTATCTTCCGTATCTTTATCATTTGGTCCGCGATCCGAAGAATCATCACAAATTTGCCAATCTCACTTCCGGATTCACAGCGGTTTCGAATCCGTATATTCTTTCGATCGTCCGGAAACTCCGCCGCTATTTATCAACGGATGAATTTGCTGCACACATGAAAAATGGAGATTTCGATCCGACAGATACCGTCAAACGTGCAGAAGACATGTATCTCTTCCTCGATGGGCTTGCCGGGAATGTACAGGAACGGAAAGATGAAGCAGAAGCAAAACGTATGTTGCGCAATCTCATCGAAGTGAACGGTACATCGGATATACGTGCTCTCCGGCTGCGTGCACAAAGTTTGGAGGAATATCTGCGCACGCAATATCCCGGGGCAAAAGACCCGCCGGATGTACAGACATTAAAAGGTATGCTGCGGGAGTGGGAGGTGGAACTCCTCTGGGCCTATTTCGGCATCGAGCCGTCTGCCATTCATCCCTTACGGCTGGGATTCTATCAAGGAGATATATTTTCGGAGGAGCCGGAACTCGATAGAGATGTTCTTCCGATCAGCGACCTCATGAACACCATCAAACCGAATGTTGTCACCGTAGCGTTTGACCCTGAAGGGAGCGGACCGGATACGCACTATAAAGTGTTGATGGCTGTAGCGGAGGCGCTGAAAATGTATGAAAAATCAAGCGGTGACTCTTCCGTCAGAGTGTGGGGATATCGGAATGTCTGGTACCGCTTTAAGCCATCCGAGGCAGATGTCATTATTCCCGTCTCCCTGAATACCCTTTCCTTGATGCACACTGCCTTTATGAATTGTTTCGGTTCACAGAGTGCAGCTTCATTCCCAAGCTATGAACATGATGGTCCTTTTTCCGAGCTCGCGCAAAAAATATTTGTCGAGCAATATTCCATGGTAAAAACATGCCTGGGGAAGGATTATTTCCAGGAACATTCTCATCCGCGGTTACGTGCGGCACGCGGATTGATTTTCCTCAAAGATATGGACCTCACAAGTTTCTATCAAAAAGTGAGAGAATTAAAGAAGGTGACAGAATCGCATGATTAAGCTACCGATGGTGCTGTGGAATCGTGAAGCACGAAATGAGATCAAAAAGATCAAATCACTGGATATCAAAGAATGCATTGTCCTTGAAGGACGATAAGGCTGTCGTCAACCTGATAAGGAGTTTTGCGGTAATCCACTAATGTTCATCTACGCTTTCATGAAAGGAGATTGGTTACATGAGAATTATTATAGAGCCCAGTGCAGATGCGATGAGCAAATGGGCAGCGACCTATATCGCCAACAAAATCAAAAAATTCAAACCAACGTCGGAAAAACCTTTTGTGCTGGGATTGCCCACAGGCAGTACACCCATTGGCACGTATAAGTATCTTGTGCAATTCCACAAGCAGGGGAAAGTATCCTTCAAAAATGTTGTGACCTTTAATATGGATGAATACATCGGCCTTCCTATCACGCATCCGGAAAGCTACTATTACTTCATGCATCATCATCTTTTTGATCATATCGATTGCCCGAAAGAAAACGTCAATATCTTGAATGGCAATGCATCCGATCTGGAGAAAGAGTGCATACGTTATGAAGAAAAGATCAAAGCAATCGGCGGTATCCATCTTTTCATGGGGGGTATCGGACCGGATGGTCACATCGCATTCAATGAACCAGGCTCTTCACTGAATTCACGCACACGCGTGAAGACATTAACCTATGATACGATCAAGGCGAATTCCCGCTTTTTTGAAAACGATATCAACAAGGTTCCCAAGACGGCGTTAACAGTCGGTGTTGCAACGGTGATGGACTCAGAAGAGGTCATGATTCTTATCAATGGGTATGGCAAAGCACGGGCATTAAAGCAGTGTGTCGAAGAGGGTGTCAATCACTTCTGGACGGTGTCTATGCTCCAGCTTCATCGGCATGGAATTATTGTTTGTGATGAAGATGCCACCATGGAATTGAAGGTCGGCACTGTCAACTACTTTAAGGATATCGAACGAGATCACCTCACCTTAGAACTCCTGTAATCGTAGAACTCAGAATAGACCGCCGGAAACAGCCGGCGGGTTCCTCTTTTTGGGAAGGACTGAACAATGGAGTATAGATCATTATCAGAAACTGAGATTTCACAGCTCAGGGATCAAGGCTGTTGTGCCGATGAATGGAATCGTATTCAGGTGAAGGATCCGTTTCTTGTTCATCGATTAAGAAATGTCACTTTCAGCGGCGATGTACGGCTTGGAGTATTCAACAAAAAAGTTCTCCTACCGGACGGCATCGAAAAAGAATGCGGACTCTCCAACTGCCAAATCCATAATTGTTCGGTGGGTGATAATGTCTTTGTGTCGAATGCTGACATGCTGGCGAACTATAACATTGCAGGCGATGTTGTCATCGAACACGCCGGCGCGATACGGGTGACGGGAGCAACCTCGTTCGGCAACGGTGTTGAAATTGATGTCCTGAATGAGGCAGGGGGCCGCACCTTGAAGATCTTCGACCGGTTGTCCGCTCAGATGGCATATATGATCGTGATGTATCGTCATAATGCACCGCTGATCGAGAAACTGAATGCCATGATTGACGGCTACGTCGCAGGCAGGACTGCAAGCCGCGGTGTGATTGAAACCCATGTCCGTATTGCCCATACAACGACCATAACAAATGTCCATATCGGTGCTTATGCACAGATTGAGGGGGTGGTCTGTTTGGAGGAGGGGACCATACAAAGCTGTCGCGAGGCGCCTGTGACTATAGGATCAGGGGTCATCGCTAAGAAATTTATTGTTCTCTCGGGCTCAAAAATTGATCAGTCTGCAATTCTGGAAAGATGTTTTGTCGGACAGAGTGTCAAGGTGGGGAAGCAGTATTCAGCGGAAAATTCTGCCTTCTTCTGCAACTCCGAATTATTCCACGGTGAGGGATGTTCGGTATTCGCCGGTCCCTATACCGTAACGCACCATAAATCTACATTACTGATTGCCGGATTTTTCTCTTTCTATAATGCCGGCAGCGGATCGAATCAAAGTAACCATATGTACAAGCTCGGACCCGTACATCAGGGAATCCTTGAGCGAGGATCAAAGACAGGTTCATTCAGCTATCTTTCTTGGCCCGTTCGTGTCGGACCATTCACCGCCGTCCTTGGTAAACATTATGCAAATTTCAACACTTCTGATCTTCCATTTTCTTTGATCAGAGAACATGGAGGGAAAAGTATCTGTATTCCGGGGTGGAATCTATTTACAGTCGGTACAAAGCGCGATGGTATGAAATGGCCTGCCCGGGATGGACGAAAAGATTCCCATAAATTAGATTTACTGCATTTTCAAGTGCTCTCGCCGTTCGTCATTGGTAAAATGCTGCGAGGTCTCGAAAAACTTCATGAGCTTTCTCAGAACACACCGGAAGGACAGGAATATTTGGATTTTCATGGCGTTGCTATCCAGAAAAAGGTTGTGAAAACTTCGATGGAGAATTATGAGATAGCGATCAGGATATTTGTAGGTGATTGCCTTCTACGGAAACTCGACAATCTTGGCAGCAAGTCTACGCTGAAAGATATTCAGCTCGCTCTTTCTCACCATATCGACAAAGAGTTGCTGCGATGGGTTGATATCAACGGATTGTTTGCGACAGAACCGGCTATGAACGATTTTGTCAATCAGATTGTGGACAGAAAGATTAAGGATCTTCAGGATTTGCATACTCAGCTTTCGAAGATTCACGAGGACTATGAACAGGAAGAATGGAAATGGTGTGCGAAACTCATCGAAATGCGGTCGAATCAGCTTCTCGGCACCATAACGGCAGAAACGCTGAAAACGCTTGTCGGAGAATGGAAAACTGCGTCGTTGAAGTTCAACAATATGATTCTGCAGGATGCTCAGAAGGAGTTTAACACCGATACGAAGCTCAGTTATGGATTGGATGGTGACGAAGTTGTACGCGATGCCGATTTTGCTGCGGTTCGCGGCACGTTCGAACAGAATAGTTTTGTGAAAGGAGTGAAAGAGGACAGCGCCAAGATTGAGGCGAAAGCGAAAAAAGTGGCCGAGTTTCTTACGAATTTGACGTAGCGTTTATGTCCTATAACGCGGCTTTGAAGGTGTGAAGAAGACCGGATCTATAAACTTGGGGCAGCTTTAATTATCACTTGTTATTCTCTTAACATTCTTCCATATTCACATGGAATTCAAAATAGTTACACATCCCATGCAGTAGTCTTCCTCTTCATAAATTCTGTGAAGAGCAGTGTAAACCTTCATGAGCATGCAGAAAGTTCTATTTCCGGAGGAAGGGATTTATTGTAATGGCCCCTATCAAGAAATTCTCATATCTCTTATTCGTTCATCTAATCCACTATCCATAACTATTCTAAGGAGTAATATGCCATGAAAAGACTATCTACAACTTTGGCAGTGCTGGTATGTCTGCTGGTCTTTGCACTACCGCTTTATGCCACAGATTACAGCGGGACATACTACGTAGGAGTTTCTGGAACAAGACCTGGAGGCGGAGATCCGGATTTCTTGTCTATGAAAGCGGTCTTCGATTCGCTGAGTACAGCAGGTGCTACATTTTCCGGTAATTGCACTTTCTATATTACGAGCGATATTACTGAACCGAATACAGGTGGAAAAGGGATTGGTCTAGCGGTTGATCCGGGTTCTTTCACCATCACATTTAAACCGTATACCGCATTAACACCTACCATCACCAACTCGTATCCATCCGATGGCAACACCGGTCCGTCGGGAGCGTTTGTCATTGGTATGAATAGTGCTGGTATGGCATGGGCAGATTTAAAAACGACACGGAACATCATTTTTGACGGGTCAAACACTCCCGGAGGAATAACACGGGATCTAACAATTCAATCAGCAACAACTGCTGTTCGAAATGCTATGGGAATAACATTTGTTGGTGATGTTGCAAATTGTACCGTTAAAAATTGTAATGTCTATTATCAGGTACAAACAGTGAGCACATCAGGGAGTCTATTTATCGGTGCGATTCTTATACGGTCTGCAACTGCCGCGAATACATTGACAGTGGAAAAAATCCCGGCAAATCTTACATTTGATAATAACTATTTAAAAGCCAATTTTGCCGGTGTTGCACAATGCGGACAGGGAATCGGTGTCTATGCATCCGCCGCAACAACCGTAATGCCGAATAACATCGTTATCCATAATAACAAAATTGAAGGAAAACGAAGAGGAATCGGCCTCTGGTACGCAGGCAGCACCGAAATTTATGGCAATGAAATTATCCTGAATCAAGATATCAATGACGGTTTAACGAACGAAGCAATCTTCTGTGCCAGTGTCCTTACGGGATCGACGGTCAATATCTATAATAACAAAATATCGAGCGTTGCTTCGATCAATTCCACCGCAAACACAACGGGCAATGCAGGGATCAGTGTTGAGACAAATGGTACATATAATATCTACAACAACATGATCTGTGGATTTGCCCTCAACTCGGTCAATGCCAATATATCAGCATATGTGTACGGAATAAAGAACTCTTCAGCGACAGCAACCGCCAACATTTACCATAACACCATCCAGATGGAAAACCTGGCCAGCCTCGGAGCCGGAGCGGTGAAATATTATGGGATCTACCTCAGTGACGGTACAAATACTCTGAAAAACAATATCGTCGTCAATAACGAGGATGATTTTGCCTCCTTTAATATTTACAGGCCAAACGTTGGAACACTAACTTCAGATTATAATGACTTTTACCGCAGCGGGACAGTAAATGCCCAAATCGGTTTTTATGATGCTTCCAACACAAGCGATCTTACTGCCTGGAAAACCGCTTCATCACAAGACGCAAACTCCAAATCTGTTGCGGTGACATTTGCAAGCAGTACCGATCTTCACCTGAATGATTCCTATAAAACAACGCCGGACTACAATCTCGGCGGAACGCCCATTCCTTCGGTGACGACAGATATCGATGGTCAAACCCGCGATGCCTTTTTCCCCTATATGGGTGCGGATGAAATTGTCGTTCAGCCCCTGCCGGCAGAATTGACAAATTTCTGCGCATCGACACGCGGACCGAGCGTTGAGCTAACCTGGTCTACTGCAACGGAAACGAATAATTATGGCTTTGAAGTAGAGCGGAGAGAACTGCAGAAGTCGGAATGGATGAAGGTTGGATTTGTGGCTGGCCATGGAACAAGTACTATACCTCAAACCTATTCTTATACCGATGCCTCCGTAACTTCCGGTACATTTGTTTACCGGCTCAAACAGATCGACAACACCGGACTATTCAAATATTCTCAATCTGCGGAAGTTACTATGGGTCTACCTCAGGCGTTCGAGTTATCCCAGAACTATCCGAATCCCTTCAATCCAAGCACGACATTGTCGGTGATGCTGTCGAAACCTCAGTATGTCAGGCTTGCAGTCTATAATATGGTGGGACAGGAAGTAAGTATTCTGGCGGATGAAAATCTTGCGGCTGGAGTCTATCAATATACATTCAACGCTTACAATCTAGCGAGCGGTACCTACTTTGCAAGAATTCAGACGCAGGAATTCACCAAGATTGTGAAGATGCTCTTGATGAAGTGAGGAAACAGACTCCAGTGGTCAGTAATCAGTAATCAGGATTTACAAGAAAAACTGAACCCCCCATATTCCCCCTTCGAATTGAAGGGGGGAGCAAGGGGGGTGTTTTGTTCGCAAGGGTCATCTAGCAGTTTTTCTTTCGGGATTGATGACAAAGCAAGGGAACAGAGATTAGTAGTCAGAGTTCAATGGCCGCGGTGGTTCAGGTATTCCGTGGATCACCATATTCTTTATCCTTCAATTTTTCATGCAACTTTCTGAAACAGAGTGATTGAAAATTCCTGCAAGGGAATTTATTTTAAAAAAGTATAATGTTTTTTATTTGTTGGTTAAAACAACAATCGTTTTGTAGAAAGATACTATTCGCGGAATGAATTCAAGAACTCATAATTTATCAATCATGTATTCACAATTCGGGAGGATTTATGAAAAGACTTCTTATTCTTATTGCAGCACTAACAATTTCAGTTGGTAGTTACGCGCAAGTTACGCTGACGAGGGTTTGGGAAAGATCTCAAGCGAATGGAAGCACAATGCCGGCATGGTTTGGAAGTGCGACTGAGCGAGGGATTGCATATGGACATGTAGGATCGAATGACAGAGTCTTTGTTACGTCCCGAAGTACGACAACTGCTGTGAGAATTCTTAGCGCAGCGGATGGTTCTGACGTCAGCACTTTAAGCTTAACTGGGGTGAGTGGGGGGACGTATGCCATTAGTGATGTTGGAGTTTCTGCCGACGGAATAATATTTGTCTGCAATATGACAACAGATGCATCTACAACCCAATTCAAAGTTTACAGATGGGATTCTGAAGGTGTTGATCCTACCAATGTGATATCCTATACTGGAACGGGGAGAATGGGAGACAAAATGACTGTTGCCGGTTCGACTTCGGATAACTCACTAGTCATTTATGCTGCAGTTGCAAGTACTACTACTCTCATAAAATTCACAACATCTGACAACGGTGGAAGTTTCACTCCCAATACGATTACCCTGGCAGGTGCAACGACAAATGCACAGCCTTCCATCACGCCCTTACCCAATGGTACATTCTATTATAAAGCAGCCGGTTCAAAAATCTCAAAACATAATTCAGATGGCTCTTCAATCGATGCTGGAAATGCTAGCTCTACTTATGCTACAGGACACACAGGTCTGGCATTTATCAATACCGTTAGTTCCGATGACTATCTCTTTGTATGTGATAGAACCACAAGTGGGTATGGTTTTGCATCGGTGTATAAAATGGCAGGCGGTATTCCTTCAGCAGGGATAACTGCTGTTTCAACTTCGGCAATGGGGACATCGAGTACGACTGGTTATGCTGATATAGATCTGAAAAATAATGGAGATGATACCTTTACAATCTTTATGGTAAGTGCCAATGAAGGGGTGGCTGCCTATGTTACTGGTGGTACACCGGCCCTTCCTGTAGAACTTTCTTCCTTCACTGCGCAAGCCATAGGTAGCGCAGTTTCGCTCAACTGGGTCACCACAACGGAAGCCAATAATTTCGGCTTTGATATTGAACGAAGGGGTATCGGGGATTCACCATGGATGAAGGTCGGATTTGTAAAAGGAAATGGAACGAGCACGATGCCTCATACATATTCCTACACGGATGTCTCGGTGACTTCAGGGACCTTTATCTATCGACTCAAACAGATCGACAATGGTGGGATGTCTAAATATTCTCAATCCGCTGAAGTGGCATTGAGTGTGCCTCGGCAATGTGAACTTTCTCAGAATTTTCCGAATCCCTTTAATCCGAGCTCAACGCTTTCCGTATCTCTTGCTCTGCCGCAATATGTCAAACTTGCTGTCTATAATAGTATAGGCCAGGAGGTGGCGCGGCTGGCTGACGAGAATCTCGCAGCAGGGACATACCGGTTTACGTTTGATGCTACAAACCTGCCAAGCGGCATCTACTTTGCGAGAATCCAAACGCAGGAATACAGCAAGATTGTGAAGATGACATTGATGAAGTGAGGAAACAGACTCCAGTGGTCAGTAATCAGTAGTCAGTTGTTGGTAGTTAGTAGAAAGATCGACCCCCTTGCTTCCTCTTCATGAGGGAGGAGCAAAGGGGATTGTTTTTGTACATAAAGTCCCGCAAATTGTGAATGAGTTTTCCTGAACTGGTCCGGGTGAGGAGATAACGTGTTCAATGAAGTTGAAAACACGGGCGGATCTCCCTCCCGACTGGTGATAAGATGTTTCACGAGGTGCCACGAAGGAGATCCGAAATTACACGGAGAAAAAAACATCGTGTCCTTTGTGATCATTCTTCGTGACGATACTTTGTGTTCCTTAGTGAAATATAATTGTGAAGGAGTATTCCTGAACCGATGAAAAATATCTGACATCTGCCTGAGCATGAACAAAGAATGATGTCCGACATTTATCTCACGTTGTGAAGGAATTTTTACTCCTGAACTGACACGGAGCATCGAGTTGCTGTGCAATGAATTAAAAGTGCGTCCGGAAAACAAGTCGGGAGAATATCTCCCTCCTAACTTAGGGGATTTAATTTTGCAACCGTCAGCCTGTCCGCCTGCCTTAATGGGTCGATGACGTCGGTTTTCAGGATGCCGCGATCAACGATCGCGGCTACAGTGTAAACGTGTAGTGAAGAAGCGGTACCGTGGAGTTTTATGAAACGAATTGTTTTCTTACTGCTCTTTCTTGTTTCACCAGTCGTCTTTGCGCAAGAAGAGCATAAATCCATCATGCAGCGCGAGTGGGAATATTATAGAGCGCATGAGGAAGAAGTCGGGAAGGGAATTGTCGTCACTCCGCTTGCCAAACGCTCCGATCTCGCGAAGGTTACCGCCCTGTCTCATGTGGTGTACGGGTTTCATCCCTATTGGCAGAATGGTTCGGAATCGAATTATTATTTTTCCCTTCTGACGCATCTTGTCTATTTCAGCGGAGATATCGATACATCAAATGGAGGATTTTCTTCGACGCATTTATGGTCCTCAGCCAATGTGGTTTCCCTTGCGCAGAGCTATGGAATCAAAGTTCATTTTGCTGTCACATTGTTCAGCGGACACTCGGCGATTCTGAATAACAACACAAAACGTCAGGCACTTATCAACAACATCATCACACAGATCAATGTCCGCAGCGCCGATGGATGTAATGTCGATTTTGAAGGAGTGAGTTCTACACTCAAAGACAGTCTTCGCACGTTTATTGTTCAGCTTGGAACAGCTCTCCATGCGGTTGGGAAAGAACTCGTTGTTGAACTTCCGGCGGTGGATTGGTCTTCCGGATGGGTTGTCTTTGGGACGACTTTTTTTTCTGCAACAAGTTTTTCTGTCGATTATTATTTCCTGATGGCGTACGATTATTATTGGTCGGGGAGTCCCAATGCCGGTCCTGTGGCTCCCCTTCGCGCATCTTCCGTGACAATCGAGTGGCATTCATTGCGAAGCATAGATACGTATAAAGCAAAAGGATGTCCGGCAAACAAGCTTATCGCTGGATATCCGTATTATGGATATGACTGGCCCACCGTCGATACAACGTTGTTATCGGCGACAACAGCTTCTGGAAATTCCCGTACTTATACCGTGGTAAAGAATAACTATATCGACACAATCCCTGCAAGTCATCAGTATTGGAATACCACGTACAACACACGATGGTATTTTTACAATAACGGTACATCATGGCGTGAATGCTGGTATGATGATTCACTCTCGCTCTCGATGAAATATGATTCAACCAAGGCAAAAAATATTGCAGGTACGGGGATGTGGGCTTTGGGGTACGATGGCACGGAAACAGAATTGTGGGGGGCGTTAAAGAGAGCCTTCGCGTCGTCACCAAATGTATCGTATACATCGCTCGATAACTTTGAAACCGGAACAGGCCATTTTAATCAACTGCCGACCTATAGCGGGTCGACCGTTGGTATCTCGAAACTCTCCACCTCTGTCCAGTCGAACGATGCTGCAAATAACGGCTGTGCATCGTTACAAGTGGTGTTGAAGGACAGCACATCAGTCAGTACCAATTGGACAGTCCGGCTAGTTTCGGGATCGGGAAACCGCACAAACAACGTCCAGATGTCGAACACCGGCTATGTCGGTTTCTGGATGAAGACCTCGAGTGCTCCGGGTGGTTCTCAAGTGGCACTGACTATTGACGATGAGCGCAATGGGTCGATCGATAAAACAGAACTATCGTCGAAACAAAATGTACTCAACGACGGTGAGTGGCATTTGTATGAATGGGTGTTACCGGGTAGCGGGTGGACGAGTTTTGCTTCCGGGAATGGAACTCTTGACAGTGCAGTCGTTTCCCTTGACGCAATCATGTTCTATGCACCCAATGCCTCACCTGATTGGACGTTGTATCTTGACGATGTCAGTTACAATAACTTGGGAAGTCTACCTGTGGAATTAGCATCCTTTATCGCACAAGTAAAAGAGAATACTGTTGAATTGCGATGGAGCACCGCAACGGAAATCAATACTGCCGGATTCATCATTGAAAGAAGGAACGATCTGGTGTGGAGACCAATTGGGTATGTGGCAGGCATTGGAACAACCAATATCCCGCACACCCATGTTTTTACCGATGCCTCGGTGACCTCCGGAATCTATATCTATCGGCTCAAACAAATCGATACCGACGGTGCGTTCAAATATTCTCACACTGTCGAAATCTCTTTGAGTGTTCCGGCATCATTTGCTTTATATCAAAACTATCCGAATCCGTTTAATCCAGAAACGAAGATAGAATATGAAATCCCCCCATCCCCCTTTTACGAAAAGAGAGAGCGAGGGGGATTTGTAAAATTGGCAGTGTATGATCTCCTCGGCCGCGAGCTGGCGGTGCTGGTGAATGAGGAAAAGCCGGTGGGAAGATATACGATATCATGGAATGCGGTAGGGATGAGTAGCGGCATATATTTCTACAGATTGCAGGCAGGAACATATTCTGAAACAAAGAAAATGATCCTGACGCGGTAAAGGCAATGAGGGATTACGGCTCGTGTTCCTTCAACGAGTTACCAAAGAAGTGATAGTTTAAGAGGCGCGGTATTGATGTTGTACAGTGCGGAGCTTCTTCTACGATCGGACCTGGACAGGCACATCCATCAAAGATCGCTGGATGGTTTTGAGAAGGTTTAACCTTCCAACAGCTTGAAGTTGAAGGTCAGTCGCTGATTTACTATTATGGATATAGGGTTTCGTGCCAAATAAATGGATGAAACACCATATCGCCAGAACGCTCCGAAAAACAAAATGCTGGATTCAATGAGGAAGTGCAACGATCTTATTGAAGACTTCCTTTGGTGTTAA
>CAZYYD010000021.1:0-76466 GCA_964651225.1 uncultured Ignavibacteriaceae bacterium | reverse complement strand
CTCAATCTCAACATCTCAGACTATGCCCTTCCCCCCACTAAAAAGGATGCAACCTGCCGCCAGATGGGTATGGTCTTTCTCATTAAGGCTCAACATATTATAAATTCGACAGCAAAGCTTTAGCTTTCGTACGAATAAATGCATAATTCAAAGCAGGGAGTCCGTTAAAATCAGCTGCTTTGGTACAAAACTCTTTAGCTTTGGCTTTATCTCCCAGCATCTGATATGCAAGCGCAACCCTGTATAAATCGTATGGATTCTGCTGGTTCGACTGTAGAAGTTCCTTCACCGCAGTATCAGCGTTATTCTCAACCAGCGCAATGCGCCCTGCAAGTTCATGCGCGAAACGGATCTGGTTGAGATTCTTGTTTGCCTCGGTTCCCGCGCGGAATATCTCCGTTTCTTTCTTAGCACCTTTCAGCTCCTTCTGTTCGATGGCCGTCTGCGCCCGGTTGTAATGGAGGAACAGTTCCGCATTGTCCTTTACTTTCTGCGAGAGGTTCGATGCAGTGATGATCTTCACAGAGGCTTCGAATGCAGCAAGCGCGTCACGGAACTTGCCCATTTCAAGCAGGATGGTTCCTTTCGCGCCAATATCGCCGGCCATTGCCGCAGCGTCGTCGTTCTTCTCGGCGATCCGGTACTGCTGTTCCAATTCTTTGAGTGCTTCATTCATTTTGCCTGCATCGACGTAGAGTACAACCTGTGTAAAATACTTTGTCCGGCGTTCACCGTCATTACGGGCAAGCTTCAGGAGCGTTTCGAGCTCGGCGGCCCCTTTGTCGTACATCCCTTTGTACATGTAGTTTGCTGCAATACCGAACCGGGAGGCAACAAACAAAGAATCGACGGCTAAAGCTTTCCGGTAATTGTCGATCGATTCATCGAAGAGCCCCATTTTCATGAGCAGTTCTGCATACGAATCATAGGGGTTGGGATCGTTCGGAATGAGTTCTGTATATTTCTTAAATGTTTTTTCGGCCTCTGCGTAGTTCTCGACCTGCCGGTACGCATACCCGAGAATGTTATACACGGGGGTGTACTCCGGCGCGATCTGCATCGCTTTCAGGTAATGTTCGATCGCATGGGTATAGTCCTGCAGACCGAAATAGTATCCGCCGCATGCAAACTGTACGCGCTCATCGCCGGGATACATGCCCAGCAGTGAGTCGAGGTAGAGTTTCTGCTCTACCAGCTTGCCGTACGCGCCGGCACGGTTTGCCAGGATCAGAAGCCGTTCTCCTTCCGAACAGCGGTCGGAGAGAACCGCCGCCTTCTCCAGATACGCGAAGAAATCTTTTGCGGCAAACGAGGCGTTCGCGCGGTTGAGATATGCTGTGGCGAAGTTCGAATCGAGCGCTATAGCTTTATCAAAATGCGGCAGGGAGTTCCTGATCTGCAATTTCTCTGCGATGCCGCGCCCTTCCAGAAATTCCTTCCGGGCTTCTTCCGACGATGTGGTGATCGGGATCTTTTTGTACTCTATTTTCTGAGTGCATCCTAGGATCCCCAGCAATAGAGTCGTACAGAGTGCCAATATGATAGATGCTTTCATGGTTCCTCCAAATGGTTGATGGTTGAATACGTGGTAAAACAAAAACTCTCTTTCCGCGTTCCTGGCTTCATGGTCTGTATCGATGAAAGGTCGGGGAGCGGACAGATTGTCTATACCCCGGATTTCATGGATAAATGAATCAGGTGAATGGTACATATTGATTGTGCCAGGAGTTAAAGATATTCTGCGAACGGCAATATTGGACGATAAAAGGCAGAATAGACCTTCTGTGTGACATCTGGCGAACTCCCCATTCTCTTATTTTTCTTGCAGGCGGGCGTTTTGCTTGAACAGTCGGGGAATCACGCTTTCTACCGCGAGACCCATAGATTTCCTTTGATATAAAACCGCCATTTCTTTTCTAAACCGGTTCGAATACCGATCCGCGAGGAACGAGAAATGTCGCGAGACGGAACAGATATTCCAGATATGATCATAATCCTGCTTTCGCACAAATCCAGTCCATTCTCGGGTCGTGCCAAAGCGAATGCCTGACAGAATTTTGCCGGTCCGTTCGTGAGATTACGAAGTATGTCGGGAGTACAACTCCCTTCTATCTTTAGATTTGATAATCGGGGCTGAGGGAAACGATTATTCAACATTTCTTCAATCCCGGAAATCGGTTCTACTGCACGTATCAAGACTGCTTCGCCAAGGCCTTCGTGCCCGGTGACGACATTGGCGCAGAAATGCATGCCGTACGTGAAGTAGACGTACAGATGTCCGCCGGGTCCGAACATGACTTCGTTTCGTTTGGTCTCCCCGCGAAATGAATGAGATGCCGGATCCTTGCTGCGGTACGCCTCCACTTCAACAATCTTTCCGACAAGGAGTTTGCTGCCCACTCGATGAATGATCTGTTTACCGAGAAGATCTTTTGCAACCCGAAGTGTCGGACGGAGATAAAAGGAACGGGGGAGAGGCTTCATGCGAATGAAGAATGGTTAGTGAAGAATTTAGAATGGTGAGTGATCAGTGATTTATGTAGAGTGACGAATGATGGGAATAAAGAATAATTAAAAATGCAAAAAACAAAATTTGAATCAGGATAAATTCCAAATGCCAAGAGATAAACAAAAAACAGTAAAAAAAATCCAAAACCAAAAACTTTTACTTCTGCTTCTCAAATTCTTTCATGATGCGATCGATATCCGCTTCAGAAATTCCTAATCCGTACTTTGAGACAGGTTCGGCCGGTTTCGATGGCTCGGCAACAGCATGGGCAGCTTCAACTTTTTTTTCCAACTTCTGACTCTCCGCCGTAGGCGGATGTGCCTTTGGCGCACTGACTTCTGGCTCCTGACTCCTGACTCCTGACTTCTGGCCTTCCACCACATTCCCAGCCTTCAACCGAATTCGCTCATCGATCTCATCCATCCATGATTTGGCTGACCGATCAGGCGAAGAAACGGTATGTGTGGTCTTGGCTGGTTGAACCTCTTTAGATACTTCGGCAGACGGCAGACCGCCAAAGTTCTCCGGCGGATTGATCGGTCGAGTCTCAAAAGCTAGGCGTTTTATATTAATGAGATGCTTTGCTGATACATTCTCGGAAATAATCGAGCCGCCCCAGGTCCCGGGTCCGAGTGTCATTGACGGGTTCAATTCGTTCGTATACCCGACGGCACCGAGAGCGGAAGTGGTATTCACGAGAATCCGGAAGGCCGGTTTCTCCAATCCAAATTTCAGGATGATCTCCGAGTCGCTGGAGTGAATCACCATCGTGTGTCCCATCCCGCCGAACTCGAGCATTTCAATGCATCGGTGGCATCCTTCCAGCCATCCATCGACCGTATACATGGAGAGAACCGGTGAAAGTTTTTCACGCGATAACGGATACTCTTTTCCAATCGCTGGAAGTTCGGCGATAATGCATGATGTATCGTGAGGAATGTTAAATCCCGCTTTTTGGGCAATCGCGGAAGGTGACTTGCCGACGACTTCCGGATTCAACGCTCCTCTCGCATCAAACATCAGACGTCCAAGCCGCTCCTTTTCTTCAGGTGAAGCGAAATAGGCGCCGCGGCGTTTGAATTCTTCTACCGCTAATTTTTTGATTGGAGCATCGAGGATAACTCCCGACTCAGTTGAGCAAAGGACACCCCAGTCGAATGACTTACCGGCGACGATGTCTGCCACAGCTTTTTTTACATTGGCGGTCCGTTCGATGAAGGAAGGAACATTCCCCGGACCGACGCCATAGGCAGGCTTACCGGCACTGTACGCTGCTTTCACCATTGCGCCGGAACCGGTTGCCAGGATAATCGCAGTGAGTTTATGTTTCATTAACTCGCTCGTTCCTTCACTCGTCGGGACAGAGATGCAGTTGACGAGTCCTTTGGGTGCTCCGGCCGATTCTGCGGCTTGTGCGATGATCCTTGTTGCCTCCAGCGTGCAATTGACAGATTTCGGATGCGGGCTGGCGACGATAGCGTTCCGCCCTTTGACAGAGATGATCGCTTTGAACATCATCGTCGAAGTCGGATTAGTGGAGGGAATAAGCGCCGCAACGACACCCATCGGTTCACCAATTTCGATAATGCGCTTCTCCTTGTTGTCGCTTATAACACCGACGGTTTTCATATCTTTGATCGATTCCCACACGCGCCTGGTGGCGAATTCATTTTTCATCTTTTTATCATTCGTCTTGCCGAACCCTGTCTCCTCGACAGCCATTTTTGCGAGCTTTTCCGATGCTGAAAAACCTGCGTCGGCCATAGCCTTGACGATGACATCAACTTTTTCTTGCGTAAAACTCTTGAAGGCAAGCTGCGCCTCTTTGGCGCGGTTGAGAAGATCACGCGTTTCCTGAATCGATTGCAAGTCTTTATCTGTGCCCATAGTTGTATCCTTCGTCAACAAATTTCAAAACGAATGTAAATTAAATTTCGTTGACAATCAATTTACCGGGTGCTTGTTTCTCAACGAAACCGGTTCTACATTTGAGTGAAGCGACGATGCGATGGAAACTGGAACATATTCTTAAGAAAACGGGAGGCAGTATCCTGATAGAAGATACTTCTCTGATTGCATTGAATAAACCTTCGGGGATGCTGGTGCTGCCGGACCGTTACGACCGGGAATTGCTGAATCTCTACGAATTGCTCAAAGAAACCCTGGGGGAAATTTTTATTGTCCATCGGATTGACAGAGAGACAAGCGGTGTTGTGCTTTTTGCGCGGACAACGGAAGCACACGCTCAAATCAATACCGCTTTCGAACAGCGTCAGGTAAACAAGATCTATCGCGCCATTGTTGTCGGAACGCCCCAAAAAGATACATGGCACATCGATCTGCCCATCGCAGAGAATGACCATGGCATAAGGAAGATGAAGATTGATACAAGAAATGGAAAGGAAGCATACACAGACTTCAGAGTGATTGAGAGATTCGATGGTTACGCTTTTGTGGAGGCACACCCGCATACCGGCCGTACGCACCAAATTCGCATACACCTCAGTGCGTCTGGATTGCCCATCCTTGCCGATCCGCTGTATCATGATGGCCGCGGATTCTATCTCTCAAGCATCAAGCGGAATTATCGAGGGAAGGAGAGGGAGCAGCCGCTGTTAGCACGCACCGCACTGCACGCCTGTTCGCTTTCTTTACTTCATCCGGTACGGAATGAAACAATTGTGATCGAAGCACCTCTGCCCCGGGATATGGGAGCGACACTCAAAATCCTGAGGAAGTACCGGGAGAAATGAAGGGGGTAAATCTCTATTCGATGACTGATGAAGAAGGGTGAACCTGGAGGCTGCTTACCACCCGGAAAATATTCTAACCATTGAGTACATCGTTCTCATGTTGATGCTTGCGTTAAATGCCAAACTCAAGGGTTGATTGATCTTTCGATCGCCGCTTCGATGGCACACCAAAATGTTTATACGCCAATGCCGTTGCTTCACGTCCGCGGGAAGTACGTTTGAGAAATCCCTCTTGAATGAGAAATGGTTCATACACTTCTTCCAGCGTTCCCGGTTCTTCTCCCACGGCAACGGCAAGTGTGCCAACTCCCACCGGACCGCCATCGTATTTTTCCATGATAGTGTGGAGAATGCGTTTATCCATCTCATCAAATCCATGTGTGTCCACTTCCAGGGCTTTCAGCGAGAATTCTGCAACTTCCTTGGTAATCGTCCCCTTGAACTGGATAAGGCGCGCATCAGCTTCAGCAAAATCCCGGCACCGTTTGAGGAGGCGGTTGGCAATACGCGGTGTTCCCCTCGAACGTCTGGCGATTTCCTGTGTTGCTTCCGGCGCCGCTGGAACCGATAAAATTCCTGCTGAGCGGCGAATAATGCGGTCAAGTTGATCAAAGGAATAGTAATCCAGCCGGTTGGTGATCCCAAATCGTGAACGTAATGGTGCACTTAAAAGTCCGGCTCGTGTTGTGGCTCCAACGAGTGTGAAAGGCTGAAGACCGAGCTGAATGGTTTTCGCGCCCGGTCCGCTGTCGATGACAATGTCCACACGAAAATCTTCCATTGCCGAGTACAGATATTCTTCAATCCGAGGGGGCACCCGATGGATTTCATCAATAAAAAGGATTTCTGATTTCTCGAGCGATGTGAGGATGCCTGCGAGATCGCCCGGTTTTTCCAATGCGGGTCCGGATGTCATCTTGATCCCGGATCCCATTTCACGCGCAACGATGTGGGCAAGAGTTGTCTTTCCAAGTCCCGGAGGACCGGTCAGAAGGACATGGTCGAGCGGTTCACCTCGCTGCCTCGCAGCGGTGATAAAGACTTTCAGGTTCTCGACAATCTTTTCCTGACCAACAAATTCCGTCAGTGCCGCCGGTCGAAGAGTCTGGTCAAGGTCACTCTCGTGCTCTTGCCGTTCAGGTTGCATGATATCAGACTGCCTCATATGTGAAAAAAATACCAAGAACAGCAGAGAATTGCAATACAACGTCTGAAATACTCTCGTCAATGCACGATCTGTTCGTCATCGTGTACTTGTGTGCCGGAGAGCGCGTTTTACCAGTTCTTCCAGTGAAAGCGTCGATCCCTCAGCTTCCTTCAAGACCTGACGAATGGATTTTTCAGCAATTTGCTGATTGTACCCAAGTGAAAGAAGGGCCTGGAGAGCCTCAGTACGCATGGCAGCGGAACTCAGACCAGCAGCGGAGATTGATTCAGATTCTCGTGATATCTTTCCGGCCTTATCGCGTAATTCCAGGATAAGCCGTTCTGCCGTCTTTCTTCCAACTCCGGGAATAGCTGTCAGAGCGGCTGCGTTGCCTGTGACAAGATGGGATTTCAACTCTTCTACATTTATTCCCGAGAGGATGCTTTGCGCGATTTTTGGGCCTATTCCTGAAACGGAAATCAACAGTTTAAAAAGGCGCCGTTCCTCTTCGGTTGAGAATCCAAATAATTGCATCGCATCTTCACGTACATGAAGATGCGTGAGCAAAAAAACGGAGGAACCCACATCTCCCAGATGTTCATAGGTCGAAAGGGGAATACTGACTGTGTAGCCTATGCCATGGACATCGACGACAATTTCCGTCGGGTTTTTGAGCTTGAGTATACCTGTAAGTGAGGCGATCATTTGTTTTTCATCACTCGTTCTGGATGTGTATGAATATAATTTGCCCAGCCTTTTAAGGATTTTGATACAGGTTTCTCACCACGGCGGGCCGATTTTTTTTTAGTGTTTCGCATTCGAAAAGAATGACATAATGCTACAGCCAATGCGTCTGTTGCATCAAAATATTTTGGAACTTCTTCCAGCATCAATTGTGATTTCACCATGAATTGAACTTGCCGTTTGGACGCAGCGCCGTTTCCCGTTACCGATTTCTTGACTTCACGAGGTGAATATTCTGTCGTGGGGACTTGATGATTGACGGCTGCTAAAATCGAAACACCTCTGGCATGGCCGATCTTGAGTGCCGATTGCACATTTTTCCCAAAGAAAGCCGTTTCGATGGCAAATTCATCCGGATGATATTCCAAGATGACCTCGCACAACCGATCGTAAATTTTTTTTAATCGGACGGGCATAGACCGATCACTGGAGTTCTTTACGACATCATAAGCGAGAACGGAATAGGCTCCCCGTTCTATTTCGATGAGGCCGAACCCTGTGATAAGCGTTCCAGGATCAACACCAAGAATGATCATGAGTTAGGGAAGACTCCCTTACCAATAATGACGAATGCAATATGGTTTTGAGTTGATATAAAAAGCACCGGTCTGTTCTTATCCTCGAAGATGGTCAGGCGGCATTGATTCGTGCGAGTTCCTTATCATCGATATCGAAGTTGGCATGGACTTTCTGCACGTCGTCATGCTCTTCGAGGGCTTCCATCAACTTGAGGAGATTCTCTGCATCTTTACCTTCTACCTTTACAGCGTTGTCGGCAACAAGGTGGATCTCAGCGGCTTCGATTTTAATACTTTTTGCTTCGATGGCTTGTTTTACGGATTCGAATTGTTCCGGTGCACAGATAATGCTGTATTCTTCATCTTCTGTCTTCATGTCTTCCGCGCCCGCATCAAGAATGATCGAAAGGAGATCATCCTCGGGTATGACGGATTTAGGAATGTGGATAGCCCCCTTTTTGTGGAATTGGAAGGCAACAGATCCGGATGTTGCGGCTTTGCCATGATTCCGCTCGAGAATATACCGGATGTCCGAGACTGTACGGTTCTTATTATCCGTCACAGTTTCAATGATGATGGCGATGCCGCCCGGACCGTACGCTTCGTACACCGCGTCTTCATAATTAACTCCGGGCAGTTCACCCGTGCCTTTCTGGATGGCGCGTTTGATATTATCGGCCGGCATATTGCTCGCTTTTGCTTTATCAATTGCGAAACGGAGACGCGCATTGATTTCCGGATTGCCCCCGCCCATTTTTGCGGCAACTGTAATTTCTTTAATAACCTGGGTAAAGACTTTGCCGCGGCGTGCATCGGTAACAGCTTTCTTCCTTTTAATCGTCGACCACTTGCTGTGTCCAGACATACGTGAGCTCCTTTCCTTACTTCACATCCCGAACTTTCAATTGCGGAACGGTTTCACCTGCAAATTCACCTTCGTCAAGTGAAAAGGCAACGTCCACCTTGCTGCCGCTTCGAACACGGCTCAGCAAGTGTCCGAGATTGAATCCGATTGCATCAACGACGTGTGTGTTACTGCGTACTTTGAACCGTAAGTGATTCTTCCCGACGATTCGCGACTGTCCCAGGACCTCCACGTTTCGCGCTGCAAATACGGGACGCATATTTTCCGGACCAAACGGTGCGAATTGGCTTAACACCCGGATAAATTTCGGGGTAAGATCGGACAGCTGCACCTCTGCATCAATACGGATTTCAGGCGTTAACAATTCTTCCGTGAGAAGTTCGGCGGCAACCTGCTTAAATGCTTCACGGAATTCATCGAGTTTGTCAAGTTCTACAGTGAGGCCTGCAGCATATTTATGCCCGCCGAATTGGATCAATTTGTGTTCGCATCGCTTCAGCGCATCGTGAATATTGAAGCCGGAGACGCTGCGTGCAGAGCCTTTTGCTACACCGTCTACGGTAGTCATCATAATGGTCGGGCGGTAATATCGCTCCACAAGCCGCGATGCGACAATTCCAATAACCCCTGGGTGCCATTCCTGTTGGTGCAGAACGATGGCGGTGTCATTATCGGCGTCCAGAAACTTCTCGACAATTTCTTGAGCCTGGAGGAAGGTCTCCTCGTCGATCTTCCGACGCTGGAAGTTTTCGTCTTCCATCACACGTGCAATCTGAAGTGCACGTTCATAGGAATCGCTGGCAAGCATTTCCACTGCCCTGTTTGCATCGCCTAATCTTCCGACAGCGTTAATGCGGGGAGCAAGCACAAAGACTATTTGTCCGGAAGAAATTTTTCCCGGTGAAATTCCGGAGGTCTCAATCAATGCACGAATACCGGGAATGGGAATGGAGTTGATAAGTTCCAGGCCCAGTTTGACCATCGTCCGGTTTTCGTTCACGAGAGGTACAATGTCCGCAGTAGTCGCCAGCGTAACATATTGGAGATAATCCAGCAGCCGTTTCGGCGCCTCATCACCAAGTTTGCTTTGGATCGGTTCGGAGGCCGCCAACGCCTGAATGAGCTTAAATGCAACTCCACATCCACATAGATAGTTGAAGGGATAGGTGCATGTCGGTTTCAGCGGGTCTAGTACGGCAAAAGCTTTTGGAATTTCCTTCCCCGGTTCATGGTGATCGCAAACAACAACATCGATGCCATGGGAACTGGCATATTCCACTTGCTGTGTTGCGGTAATGCCGCAATCGACGGCGATAAGGAGAGAGGTCTTCATCTCGCGAATACGGTCAATGCCTGCAAGCGAAAGACCATAACCGTCCTTGATGCGGTCTGGAATAAAATAACTGACATTCGCACCGACGTCATGGAGAAATTTCCACAGCATAGCCGTGCTGTCGGTTCCATCGACATCGTAATCACCGAAAACAACAATATGCTCGTTGCCGGTGATTGCGCGGGTGATCCGCTCTACCGCGAGATCCATATGTTCCATGAGCAACGGATCGTGGAGATCTTCCATGCTTGGACGGAAATAGGATCGTGCTTTCTCAAACGTATCGATAGTACGGTGAACAAGTATCTCGGTCAGAATGGGAGAGATCGACAGTTCTCGTGTTAACGATTGTACGAGCTGCGCAGTCTCGGGAGTCAAGTCTGACTCCCTCCGAAATTTCCAGCGATATTCCCGAATTGGTGACACAGGTATCTTTCAAGTCATAGGTGAATGAATGTAAAGAGAAGGGAAAGGAATGATACACAAGCTTGTTCATTGTGTACGTCCAGAAGCATGAAGTGGTTGGTCGATAAGCCGAATTCTGTCTAATTCCGTCCAGCACTTGCGTGTTGAGCGAAACGAGGCAACCATTTCTCTGAGCGACCTACCCATCCCGTCTTCACCGACGTGAACTTGAACGGGCAGCTCTATCCTGACTGAGCTTTCACCCAATCAGAAACGGGATCTACACGGTCTTGCACCAAGCGGGGTTTCTCGTGTTCCCATGCAGCCAGAGGCGGCACTGGAATCGCTTTCGCGACCATTGTCATTACTGACAATGCGGTGGTCTCTTACACCACCTTTTCACCATTTTCTCGATTCTTCTTTCGAAGAAATCGGGATGTGTATTTTCTGTGATACTATCCGTTCCTGTCGGATATCGCCGACAGGACCCCCGCTTGTTCCGCTTACGCGGATTCGCGAGGCGCCTTGCCCTGCGGTGTTCGGACTTTCCTCCCCATCCCGCATACGCGAGATAGAGCGGCTGCCTGACGCACCAGCTTCTGCTTCTGGACACTTCGTCCAGCCTTCTCAACAAAAATTTCTTCTCGAGGTTGTACCACTTTCACTCTGTTACTTTTCGTCCAATCTTTTTTTTGTGTCAATTCCCTGGTTTGCCAGGCGGTCTGCTTCTCGATTCTTTTCGCGCGGTACGTGCTTGATGGCAAATTGAAACGGCGATGTCGAGAGTGTTTTTTGGATGTGCTGGAAATGTTTTTTCAATCCGGCATCCTTCACTTTGTATTGACCGTTTAACTGGCGGACTATCAGCTCGCTGTCTGAATGCACAATAAGAGCACTGCATCGAAATCTTTTTACGAGTTTTAGACATGTTGCCAGCGCCGTATACTCAGCGATGTTGTTTGTCGCTTCTCCGATATAACCGAACTGTGAGGCGAGGATATTGCCGCGCTCATCTTTCAGTATGATACCGACGCCACTTTCACCCGGATTGCCGCGCGATGCGCCATCCGTGTATGCAAGGATGGTCATTGCCCGTTCTTTGCACGTTCAACGATCTCGTCGGATATGAGAACGCGTCCGCACCGCTCGCACGTAATCAACTCAGAATTCTTTCGCAGCTCCAGGACGCGCTGCGGTGTGACGCGGTTGAAACACCCGCCGCAGGAATTTCGCATTACAGGAACAATCGCGCGCCCTTCTTTTGCTTTGCGAATTCGCTCATACATTTGAATATCTGCTTTGGATATCCTGACAATAATTTTTTCGCGCTGGTGTTGTAGCTTCAATTCTTCGTCTTCATGTTCCTTATTCACAGCCGCGAGTTCTTTCTTGCGTTCTGTAAGATCCATTTGCATCGTTTCGATCTCGGGTTTAAGCTTTTCAAGATCTTCCCTTGTATTCGACGCTTTCCCTTCAAGGCTCTCCATTTCTTTTTGGAGTTTGGTAATCTTTTCCTGAGCAAGATCGATTTCCCTCGCTAACGTATCGTATTGTTTATTGGTCTTCACTTGAAACTGCTGGGTCTTGTATTTTTCCATCTTTCCTTTCAGAGAAAGGATGTCGACATCGGCCTGGTCTCGACTCACGATGATTTTTTTCAAAGTATCTTCGAATTCTTTTTTCTGAGCCAGTTTGGCTTTAACGATCTCTGATAATTCTGCTACGATTTGCGGCAGGTCGCCTTTCATCTCCTGCAGTTCATCAAGGTCTAAATCAACCAACTGCAATGAATACAACATGCGTAATCGATTTTCCAACGGTTGCTCCTCTCTTCAGTCAAACAGCTTAAAATGTTTGTATCGGGTTCGTTAAATGTTTGGTGATCCATACGGTCAACGGTTCTTGTGCCGCGCGAGCGGCAGCTCGAAGACGATTCGCAATAGGCTGTACAATTATCTGTTCTGTTTCGAAATGACCAGCATCCACGAGAGCGATCGAACCCACTGCCATGTGGAATGTATGGTACCGGATATCGGCTGTAACAAACACGTTTGCGCCGGAGGCAAGAGCTTCCGGTAAAAGATCGCTTCCGGAACCGCCACACACGGCAACCGTTTGAATGTTTTGAGCGAGATCTCCTGTGAACCGGACTGCTCGAGAGCCCAGGGCATGCTTTATATGTTTCAGAAAGGTACCGAGGGGCAGCGGTTTCGGAAGTCGTCCGAGTGCTCCCATTCCAAAGTTCGGATTGGGATTCTCAACAAGGATAACATCATAGGCAATTTCCTCGTACGGGTGAACCGCTTTCATGGCCTTGACCACTGCGGAGACAAGCGCACGGGGGGCAACCATCTCCAGGCGGATCTCGTCAATACGCTCCAGAGTTTCGCGCTTTCCAAGAAATGGATGTGCAGAGGACGAACCGCGGAAGCTTCCCTTGCCCTTTGTCTGGAATGCGCAGGCGGAATAGTCGCCAATGATTCCGGCCCCGGCATTTGTCATTGCTTCCAGAACAGGTGCGGCGTGTTCTTCGGGAACAAAGACAATAATCTTAGTAAGCATTTTTTTTTGCTGTGATAAAAACCGGATATCTACCAATCCAAGCGATTCGGCAAGCGAATAACTGACACCGCCCTTCGCGAAATCGAGATTCGTGTGCGCAGAAAAAAGGGCGATTTTGTGTTCTGCAAGCTTCAGGACGAGATCTCCTACTGCATCGTTTCGCGTAATTGCGGACGGCGGCTGGAAGAGAAGCGGGTGATGTGTGACGATGAGGTCTGCTTTTTTTGTTATAGCCTCGGAGACAACTTCTTTGGTAGCGTCCAGACTGACGAGAATTTTTGAGACACGACGATTTGCATCACCAACTTGCAGGCCGACATTATCTTTTTCCCATGCCGCCCAGGTAGGAGCCCATTCTTCAAATAGCCCTATAATATCGGTGATGTGCATGGTGATAGAAAAAAAAGTGTCCCGCTTGTTGGGCGGGACACGGATAAAAACTCTCTAGGTCTTCGAGGAACGCTTTTTTGCGATTTTTAATTTCTTGGTAACAGGCATCTCGATCTATGTTACAACCGCTGGGAACTATTTACTCTGCTCCATTGAGCATGAAAAATATAATGATAAATGGACAGAGATGCAATATTCCATCGGTTCCCTAGACGTGGTCGTTGAGCACTCCATGAAAGTCAATTTGTTCAAAGTTCAAATCGCGCAATCGCTTGATTTCAGAATCAATTGTGTTAAAACGATTCTCAAAAGACTTCATGATTTCGGGTGCAACCTTTTCCAGGGGCTGGCGTTGGAGCAAATCGAAGCTGATTTTTACAGCTGCCAGGGGATTATTAAACTCATGACAAACGGTAACAACCAATTCTCGAATAGCTTGGGCACGGTTTTCGGCCATTGCAAGCCTTTTTTCTATGGCTTGTTTGTGCTTGCGTAGGTGTACTTGGTCAAGAACACTTAAAATAGTCCGTGGCAAATGTGCTTCATCCAAATCTTCTTTGAGAAGAAAATCCTCTACCCCCAGTTTCATCGCTTCAACTGCAAGTTTGAAATCACGGGATCCGGTTAAAAAGATGATTGGAATAGTCCGTCCCATGTGATTAAGCTGGAGGCAAAATTCCAAGCCGTTCGAAGTTGGGAAATAATAATCGGTCAGAATAATGTCGATTTCGTGATTTTGTCCAATTTCTATCAAAGCGCTTTCAACAGATTCCTTCCAAATCAGTGTGAATGTTGGCTGGTGGTATTTTTGCAGAAATGCCTGAACAATTTTCGCGAAAATCGTATCATCATCCACGAGAAGAACGCGTACAGCTTTCGACTGATGTTGAATATTCGGAGTATCCATTTGACCTCATGGTACTATAAGTTCCCCTCACATTCAATAAAAGAGCGGGATTTCGTGGTTTTCTTGCATATCGTAAGAGAGGAAAAAGTGGTGCTTTTTCATACAGGGGTTTGCTTTTATAAAGTATTCTTCATATTATCAAAAAAGTAAATACCGGTGCAGAATCGATGAATACTGTCCGTTCTCGTAATCGAGAGATAATCCGCGAGGAGAGGTGTTATGCCCGCAAAAAACAGAATTCTAGTTGTTGACGACGAAGAAGCACTTCGTGTAGTCTTAAGTGCCGAATTAGAAGGTGAGGGATATCAAGTAACCAGTGCCGCTGACGGACAAGAGGCAATCAATATCCTGACTTCCAATGAATTTGATCTCATTCTCTTGGATATTAAAATGCCCAATGTGGATGGATTCGAAGTATTGAAATTTGTGAAAGATCACTGGCCTAAGACCAAAGTGGTTATGTTGACCGGTTTTGCCGATCTCAAGAATGCTATCGAATCGAAAAAACTTGGCGCAGAAGATTTTGTTAGCAAACCTTACGATCTCGTCGATCTGCTGACAACAGTCGAAAGAGTTCTTACTACCGCCTAACTCCGGCAAGGGAGACTTGCCGCCATGTCAAAAAAGCACAGGGTTCTTGTTGTTGATGACGAAGAATCAATAACCTACCTCGTTAAAACTGAGCTTGAAGACCTTTCAGAATTCGAAGTTGACACAGCACAGAGCGGTTCAGATGCGATCAATCTTATCCAATCGAAAGTCTACGATGTTGTCTTACTGGATATTAAGATGCCGCGTATCAGCGGTGTCGAAGTATTAAAGCATATTAAAGACCACGCCCCCTCAACACAAGTCATTGTCTTAACCAACGTTGTGGATGTTAAGACCGCTATCGAAACGACAAAATTAGGTGCCTACGATTTTATCAGCAAGCCGTATGAGCCGGCAGAACTTATCGCAACCGTTCGCCGTGCGTTAGAGCATAGGCAATTACTGATCGAAAAAGAGGTGAATCAACTCGGTCGTTCGGTTGAATTGATTGGCGAGTGTCAAGTGTTCAAGGAGATTGTTAACAAAGCGATCAAATTGGCCTCGAGCGAGGCATTCGTCTTAATTCAAGGGGCGAGCGGTACAGGGAAGGAACTTTTTGCACGTCTCATTCACGAACACAGCCCGCGGAAAGATATGCCGTTCATTGCCGTGAACTGTGCAGCCATGCCGGATCAATTGCTTGAGAGTGAATTGTTTGGACATGAAAAGGGATCTTTCACAAGCGCTATCAAGACGAAACAGGGGCTTGTCGAGGTAGCCGACGGCGGTACATTGTTTTTAGATGAAGTAGGAGATATCAGCTTAGTAACACAGCCTAAGCTTCTTCGATTCCTTGAGACGGGGGAATTCAGACGGGTCGGCGGAACAAGTTCACGTATCGTTGATGTTCGTGTTGTCTCCGCAACAAATAAAAATTTACAGGAAGAAGTAAAAGCGGGGCGTTTTCGCGATGATTTACTGTATCGGTTAAATGTCGTCAGTCTTCGTCTTCCTGACTTGAAAGAACGTAAAGAAGATATTCCCTTGCTTGTAGAAAGTTTTTTGCATCGAAAAACGAGAACAAAACACCTTAGTCCGGAAGCAATGCAGGTTCTCATGAGCTATGAGTGGCCCGGAAACGTTCGCGAGCTGGAACACATCATTGAGGGAGCCGTTGCCCTGAGTCATACTGATCTCGTTGAACCGAAAGATCTCTGGATGAATGTTGCATTAAGTACTGCACCAGCCCAATCGGCCGTTTACCCTGAGTTACCTGATGGAAATGCATTGATTACCATGGAGGAACTAGAAAAGCTCTACATCGAACGCGTGTTAAGGCATCATCGCTGGAATCGCGTGAAGACCGCATCTGCCTTGGGAATTACAACAAAAACATTGTATCTCAAAATCAAACGTTATCACATCGAGGTACCTCGCTGGGATATTCCTGAATAATTTCGATCAATTTTTTTCCACCGTGTAACTTTTTATCAACTATGCCGTAACATCACATGGGAACATAACCAAGATTCCCAAATCTCCTTCTTGTGGAGCCAGTAATCGGTCGCTCGTGGTGGGGTGGATTGAGAAGCTGGCTCTTCCATTTTTTCCCCTCACTGTCATTTCCTTGCTTTTGCATCGATTATTAACTAATTTTTTTGGAAATAATTTCGTGCATGTCTGGCACAGAACGCCGGATATCCGTCATCTTTCTGAGGACGTTTTGTGGCTGAATTTGAGGGTATTGACTACTACAACGTTGACAGCCTTTTCACGCAAGAAGAAACCCTTGTACGCGGCACTATCCGTAAATTTGTCGATGAGCAGATCAATCCAATTATTGAAAGTCATTACCAGGCAGGCACGTTTCCATTGAATCTCATTCCCCAGATGGGAGCACTTGGTATCCTGGGTTGTACACTGCCATCACAATACGGCTGCGCAGGAATGAATCAAGTAGCCTATGGCTTGGTCATGCAGGAACTCGAGCGCGGCGACAGCGGTATCCGAAGTTTTGCTTCCGTCCAAAGTGCATTGGTCATGTATCCGATATTCAAGTTTGGATCGGAGCAGCAGAAGAATGAATGGCTGCCGAAACTTGCGAGAGGTGAAAAAATTGGTTGTTTTGGATTAACGGAACCTGACTTTGGCTCAAATCCTGCAGGCATGATTACTCATGCCGATAAAGTAGAAGACGGTTACCTTCTCAACGGCGCCAAGATGTGGATAACGAATGGCACGATTGCTGATGTGGCTGTCGTCTGGGCAAAACTTGGCGGTGAGATAAAAGGATTTCTCGTTGAGAGAGGAGTAAAAGGTTTTTCGGCACAAGAAATGACCGGTAAACATTCGCTGCGGGCATCCGTTACATCGGAATTGGTTTTTCAGGATTGTTTTATTCCCGAGATGAACCTTCTTCCGAAAGCATTCGGATTGAAATCACCCCTTATGTGTTTAAATCAGGCACGCTATAGTATAGCCTGGGGTGTTGTAGGGGCTGCTCTGGCGTGTTACAGCACAGCGCTCAACTATGCCAAATCGCGCATCCAGTTCAGCAAGCCCATTGCATCATATCAAATGACTCAGGAAAAACTTGTCCATATGCTGACCGAAATTACAAAAGCACAATTGGTATGCGTGCAACTCGGCCGCCTGAAGGATGCCGGGAAAGCAAAACATACGCAGATCTCCATGGCAAAGCGAAATAATGTGTTTCATGCACTCGAGATCGCGCGTATGGCACGGGAAATTCTTGGTGCAAATGGCATCCTGAATGAATACCCCGTCATGCGTCATGCAGCAAATTTGGAATCGGTGAAAACGTACGAAGGTACGCATGAAATGCACACACTCATCATTGGTGAAGATATCACGGGATATTCCTCGTTTCATTAACACTTACTTCATGGCCAAAATCATGCTCAATAAAAAAATTCTTGGTGAAGGCATTACCTATGATGATGTTTTGCTTCTTCCGGCTCAATCATCAGTTCTGCCCCGCGAAACGGATCTCTGCACAAAGTTAACCAGGAATATTGAGTTGAATATTCCGCTGGTCAGTGCAGCGATGGACACGGTGACGGAATCCGCGATGGCGGTAGCCATCGCCCGCGAAGGCGGAATCGGCATACTGCACAAGAATATGTCCATCGAGCGGCAGGCAGAGGAAGTAGATCGGGTAAAACGTTCTGAGAGCGGGATGATCCAGAAACCCATTACACTTGCGCCTCATCAGTCGGTCGGCGATGCGCTCGAAGTCATGCGAAAGTACAGTATCTCCGGCATCCCGATCGTCGACCAGGAAAATCTGGTTGGAATTCTGACAAATCGTGATTTGCGATTTCAACCGAATCTTGATCTTATGATCTCCCAAGCGATGACAACTCATAATCTGATTACCGCGCCAGTGGGCACAACGTTGGAAGAGGCGGAAGTGATCCTTCAAAAACATCGCATCGAAAAATTGCCTGTGGTAGATAAAAACGGTAAGCTAAAAGGATTAATTACTTTCAAGGATATCCAAAAGAAAAAACGTCATCCTAACGCATCTAAGGACAAGCATGGACGTTTGCGGGTCGGCGCAGCAGCCGGTATATCTGCGGATACTCTGGATCGCATCGCAGCTCTCGTTGCCGCCGGCGTCGATGTTGTTGTTATCGATACGGCGCATGGGCATTCAGCCGGTGTTATGAAGATGGTGAAACAGGTACGGGCAAGATTCGATGTGGACCTCATTGCCGGTAATGTCGGCACCGCAGAGGGGACAAAAGATCTCATCAAAGCAGGGGCGGATGCCGTCAAGGTCGGTATTGGACCGGGTTCCATTTGCACGACTCGTATTGTGGCTGGAGTCGGAGTACCGCAAGTCACAGCGATCATGGAATGTGCGAAAGCTGCAGCAAAATCAAAGACACCGATCATTGCAGATGGCGGAATTAAACAGACCGGCGATATTGCAAAGGCCATTGCTGCAGGTGCTGATCTTGTGATGATTGGGGGACTCTTTGCCGGTGTTGAAGAAAGCCCGGGCGAAAAAGTTCTTTATGAAGGGCGTAGTTACAAAGTGTACCGAGGGATGGGGTCACTGGAAGCCATGGACAAGGGAAGCAAAGACCGCTACTTTCAGGATGCGGAAGATGATATTCAAAAATTGGTACCGGAAGGAATTGAAGGCCGAGTGCCTTTTAAGGGGAATCTTGCCGACACTGTCTATCAAATGGTTGGTGGACTGCGTGCTGCAATGGGGTATTGCGGATGCCGCACCATCCGCGAGATGAAAAACAAGGCACAGTTTACTCGGATGACAGAAGCAGGATTACGCGAGAGTCATCCGCACGATATTTCCATTACAAAAGAAGCGCCGAATTATCACCTCTAATCCCTCCATAACCTATCGACGGCTGGACACAGTTCGACGCTTCATGGCAGAGCGTCGGTTACAGGCATTGCTGGTAACCGAACTGGCTCACGTGCGTTATTTGACGGGATTCACAGGATCCGGCGGACTTTGTGTAGTAACTCCAACTGAACAATATTTTATCACAGATCGGCGATATACAACACAAGCATCGCAGGAAATTAATCATTGTATTATCATCATTGCAAAACGAAATTTTTTTCCTCTTCTTGCGGAGAAAAAAATAATTCCTGCTCGGGCTCGAGTCGGGTTTGAAAGTCACTCTGTTTCTGTCGCGGATATGGAGAGTCTGTCAAAGCTCCTCCCGGGCCGGCGATTTGTCCCAGCATCGGACATCCTCGAACGCGTTACAGCGGTGAAAGAAGATAGAGAGATCGAATCGATTCGAACTGCTGCTAGAATTTCGGATAAGGTGTTCCAGAGAATTTTATCCTTTGTGAAACCGGGTATAAAGGAATGTGATGTTGCTGCGGAAATCAGCTATTATCATAGGAAGTATGGGGCCGAAGGTGATGCCTTCGATCCCGTCGTTGCAAGCGGTGAACGAAGTGCGCTGCCTCATGCACGAGCATCCGGAAAAAAGATCCGGAATGGCGAGATGGTGATGCTGGACTTCGGCTGCCGGTATCAAGGGTACCACAGTGATATCACACGTACCATCGCTGCGGGAAAACCATCTGCAAAAATGAAGAAAATTTATCACATTGTGATGGATGCTCAGAAAAAAGCGCTTGATACGGTCCGAAGCGGTGTTCCGGCACGTTCTGTTGATGCAGCGGCGCGGAAGCATATCCGGCACCATGGATATGGGCGATATTTTATCCATTCTTTGGGTCATGGGCTTGGAATCCATGTTCACGATCCATTACGGATCTCTGCGTTGAGTACAGCAATCCTGAGTGCGGGGAATGTCATAACCATTGAACCGGGAGTTTACATCCCGGGCTGGGGCGGTATTCGTATCGAAGATGATGTTGTTGTCAACCCCCATGGCTGTGATGTATTGTCGACATCCTTTAAGGAACTGATCATAGTGTGAATTATGATGAACGATGGATTTAGAAAAGTACTCATCATCGCCTATTATTTTCCTCCCATGGGTTTAAGTGGTGTGCAGCGCACGGCAAAGTTTGCGAAATTCCTTCCGAAGTATGGATGGAAACCCACCGTCCTGACTGTCGAGCCGACAGGATATTATGCGTTTGATGAGACCCTTCTGAAAGAAGCAGAGGAGGCAGGGGTGAAGATGGTCCGCACGCACTCATTTGATGTCAACCGCCTGCTGAAAAAGCGCGGTGTCATCAAAATGCCATCTGAACGTGTACGAAAGATTCTGCAATTCTTCGGAGACCTTCTTTTTATCCCAGATACAAAAATCGGGTGGAAGTCCGCTGCGGTAAAAGCCGCATCAGAGCTGATGAAGCAGGAACACTTTGATCTTGTCTTTGCAACCGCACCTCCGCAAACTGATCTTCTTGTAGGTGCTGTATTAAAAAAGAAGTTCGAGATTCCGTTTATCGTGGAATATCGGGACGCCTGGCTAGATTATCCATTTAAATATTTTCCCACACCGTTCCATCGCCTATGGCACAAATATTTGGAGAAACGGGTCTTAAAGGCAGCTGATCGGGTGATTGTGACCCATCGACGGGTGAAGGAGAGTATTCTTCGCCGTTATCCATTTATCGATTACAATGAAGTGAGTATTATTCCTCAGGGATTTGATCCGGAAGATTTCCCGGCAGCCGTCGTTGAAAAGCGTGCTCATCCTGAACGAATGAAAATTACTCATGCTGGAACGTTTTATGCAGATCGAAATCCGAGAGTCTTCCTCCAGGCACTTGCGAATGTTCTCCAGGCGAATCCTAAGATCCGGGGACGCCTCGAAGCGCATTTCATCGGAACAGTCCGCGTGGAAGAAGAACAACTCATCAAGCGGTTGGATCTGCAGAATGTTGTGTACTTCCATGGGTATCTCACCCACCGTGAATGCGTGAAGCGACTTGTTGAATCCGATGTGTTATGGTTTATTGTCGATAATGATTTTCAAACACCGGGAAAGTTATATGAGTATTTTGGGACACGCAAACCGATGATTGCCTCATCCGTCGAAGGATATACAAAGCAGCTCATTATTGAATGCCGTGCGGCTTTGACCGTTCCGTTGAAAGATGTGGCAGCGCATGAACAGGCCATTCTTGAGCAGTTTAAACGATTTGAACAAAAAAAATTCGAACATATCCCTGCAACGTTTGCTGTGAAATTCAATCGGTTGATGCTGACGGGAGAGTTGGCAAAACAATTCGAATCATTGATGGACTACGACCGTGCCGGTTTTGTGCCGATGGGGGAGCAGTCAGCATGAATATTCTTGTGATCGGATCCGGGGGAAGAGAACATGCATTAATTTGGAAGCTCCGGCAGAGCACCCTGGTAAAATCCATCTTTTGTGCACCAGGGAATGCAGGAATTGAACTCCTGGCAACATGCGTGCCTCTGAAACCCGCAGACATGAAAGGCTTAATGAAGTTTGCAAAAGAAAAGAACATTGATTTGACAGTAGTTGGTTCAGAGCAACCGCTGGTCGATGGATTGGTAGATGTCTTCGAAGATCGTGGATTGAAAATCTTTGGTCCGGGCAAGCTGGCAGCACAGCTGGAAGGAAGCAAGGTCTTTTCTAAAGAGTTTATGACGCGGCACCTAATTCCTACTGCGAGGTACACATCCTTTCCTTCAGCTGAGTTCGAAGAGGCAAAAAAATATGTGAGCACGCTTCAACCGCCGCTGGTGGTAAAAGCGGACGGTCTTGCAGCAGGGAAGGGAGTCCTCATCTGTAAAACTCTTCAAGAAGCGCACCTCGCAATAGATGAGATTGCTCTCAACCGTACTTTTGGAACTGCGGGTAACCAGATGGTCATCGAAGAATTTCTCGTCGGCGAGGAAGCTTCGGTCTTTATTCTCACTGATGGTGAGCGTTTTGCACCACTTGCCTCTGCACAAGACCACAAGCGAATCCTCGATGGCGATCTTGGCAAGAACACAGGCGGCATGGGTGCCTATGCTCCAGCACCGATCGTCACGCCACACCTCCTGCAGAAGGTTCTCCAGGAGATTGTTCATCCAACGCTTGATGGAATGAATCATGAAGGAATGCCGTACCGCGGATGCTTATATATAGGTTTGATGATTACTGCCGATGGTCCCAAAGTCCTGGAATATAATTGCCGCTTTGGTGATCCGGAGACTCAGGTTGTCGTTCCTCTTATTGACGGCGATCTCGCGGAGATTTTTCTTTTGGTTGCAGAACGGAAGCTCGATCCATCGAGAGTGAAATTGCATGCAGCGACTGCAGTATGTGTTGTTATGGCTTCCCATGGGTACCCCGACAACTATCAGACCGGAAAACAGATCTTTGGACTTGAGAACATCAAAATGGAAGATGGTGTCGTGGTTTTTCATGCCGGGACCCAGGCCGTCGAAAACAAAATCGTCACTTCTGGCGGACGTGTCCTCGGTGTCACGGCGATTGGATACAACGACGAACTGGAACGGACCATACGGAATGCATACCGTGCTGTTGAGAAAATCACCTTTGATGGCGCGTATTATCGCAGCGATATCGGGAAAAAAGCATTGAAGCATGTTCAGAGTACCACATAACGACATTGAAAGAGTCATGATGAATATTCTTGTAACAGGAGGCGCCGGATTTATTGGATCGCACATTTCTGATGCGTACATCGCCGCAGGGCATACCGTCGTGATCGTTGATGATCTCTCCGGTGGTGTTCCTGAAAATATCAATCCCAAGGCGAAATTCTACCAACTCGATATACGGAGTGAAAAACTGGGGGATGTGTTCCAGAAAGCAAAGATTGATATTGTCAATCATCATGCTGCACAGATGGATGTCAGGAGGTCAGTGGCAGATCCGGCATTTGATGCTTCGGTGAATGTCCTTGGCGGATTAAATATCTTCGAACAGGCGCGGAAATATGGCGTGAAGAAATTTATCTTTTCTTCAACTGGCGGTGCCATCTATGGCGAACAGGATTATTTCCCCGCTGACGAGGAGCATCCGACACGACCGCTCTCGCCGTATGGTATCACGAAACTTTGTACAGAGAAGTATCTTTTTTATTATAAAGCAGTGTATGGCATCAATCATGTTATTCTGCGCTATGCCAACGTCTATGGACCCCGGCAGAATCCGCATGGTGAAGCCGGTGTTGTTGCAATCTTTTGCAGTAAAATGCTTAAAGGGGAACAGCCTGTCATTAACGGTGACGGGAAACAAACACGCGACTACACATTTGTTGGAGACGTCGTCCAAGCAAACCTCCTTGCTCTTTCGTACAATGGTTCGGCGATCTATAATATAGGTACCGGTGTCGAGAGTGATGTCAATAAGCTTTTTTTTGAATTGCGAAGCCACCTTCATCCCACATGTCTGGAACAGCATGCCCCGCCGAAAGCAGGGGAACAGCAGAGGAGCGTTATCAGTTCAAAGAAAATCGAGCGCGAACTTGGGTGGCGTCCGCTTGTTCAGCTGGATGAAGGGTTGCAAATAACTGCGGAATATTTTCAAAAGAAATTTCAGTCAGCGCAATAGCCCAGTGTGATGAGAGCGCAAAGACTGTACGCAATGTACGGTTTTTTGTATAGTCTCGGTTATCGATGAGCTCGACTCCGCAGGAACAGGTGCATCCTCCACGAAATATCAGCGTGAGAATTTACGGATCTTTTTGTCCCAAGAATAAACGTCCCATGTCGGTCGACATAAAACATACATCTTGATTTCAGATCTGTTTCAGAAAGTTATGTTCCCATGAAGCTCCTTTCGCGTGAAACGCTCCATTCTCTTATTGGTCTCCTGTTTGTCTTCTCCGGTGCACTGGGACTCATTTATCAAATCGTATGGTTCAAATATCTTACTCTTTTTCTTGGGAATACCACGTACGCACAGACGATTGTTCTTGCTACGTTTATGGCGGGATTAGCAATTGGTGCGGCTTGGTGGGGAAGGAAAGTGGATCAGGTTCGGCAGCCGCTGAGACTCTATGCACTTTTAGAGTTAGGCATCGGTCTTTATTGTCTGCTTTATCCAAAATTCCTTGAACTGCTGGAAGATCTATTTATTTCGACTGTTATTTCCTCGCGCCTTCCAAGCGACGGGGCAGTCGTCCTTCTTCTCAAACTGTTCATCAGCTGCTGCACGTTATTGATCCCGACAATTTTGATGGGCGGCACTTTACCGGTGCTCGTTCGATTCATCTCGCGCAGATTAGAAGAATCGGAAAAAAATGTTGCGTTACTCTATTTCTTAAACAGCTTCGGGGCGGTTCTTGGATCATTTCTTGCGGGTTTCTTTTTGATCAGGATTCTTGGATTAAGTATGACGGTGTATGTGACAGCGGTTGTTAATCTCTTGCTTGGAGCATTGGCGTTTTTATTGTCTCGGTGGCATATCCCTGAAGGGAACCTCGCAGAAGAAAAGGAAGAAGCCCTCAGAGTGTTTTCCCGACGTGAAATGATTCTTGCAGTGACTGTAGCAGGAATTTCAGGCCTCGCAGCTATGATCTATGAGGTCACATGGGTGCGCTTGTTGATTCCGGTTTTGGGATCTGCAATCTATTCATTTGCTATCATGCTGGTCGCGTTTATTACCGGAATTACTCTCGGCAGCTACATCGTTTCAACGCTTGTTCAGAGAATAAAAAACCTCACAGCTTTCCTGGCATGGTGTCAGATCGGTATCGTTCTCTCAATGCTGTTCATGCTTCCCTTCTATGCGCGTATTCCGTATGATTTTTGGAGGGTTGCATCGGTTCTCATCCGCAATGAAGGTACGTATCCGCTTTTTCTGGCTATTCAATTTCTCTTTGGTTTCACTCTTATGATCGTACCGACGATCTTTTTAGGAATGTCGCTTCCCATCGCAACACGCATTGCATCATACGCGATTGATGCTCTCGGTAAATCTGTGGGAAATATCTTTGCAGTGAATACGCTTGGTACGGTTATCGGTTCACTGCTGGCCGGTCTCGTCTTGATTCCGCTGATTGGAGTGAAACACACAATTGAAGTGGGAATAGGATGTAATCTGGCTGCTGCAATATTTCTGATAGTTTTCACCCCTGCATTTTCGCGCCGGCAAATAACCATTGTTTTGCCTGTGGTTTTTCTGGCCATCACATTGTATGCAGTCTTCGTTCCGAACTGGAGTCGCGGTGCAATGCTTTCAGGCGTGTTCCGGAATATCAACACCAATACGGAACCGCCAGCAAGTTATTCTGCTTTTGCGCAACAGTCGGCTTTGATCAGAGTACGTTATTATAAAGAAGGGACGATGGCAACGGTCGGCGTGGTAGAAGGGATAACATCGGACGGCCCGCAAAGAGTTCTCATTGTCAACGGCAAACCGGATGCGTCGTCAAGGGGCGATCTTCCAACGCAAGTCTTGCTTGGGCAGATCCCTTCTTTGCTTCATCATAACCTGCAGAATGCCCTGGTGATTGGTCTGGGGAGCGGCGTCACCGTAGGGAGTATCCTCACGCATCCGGTAAAAAGTGTTGATTGTGTGGAAATCTCACCTGAGGTTGTGGAGGCATGTTCGGAATTTGATGAGGTAAATTATCGTCCATTGAACGATTCTCGGACAAAGCTGTTTATCGAAGATGCTCATGCATTTCTCAAAATTACGCAGCGGCGGTATGACATCATTGTCAGTGAACCGTCGAACCCCTGGATTGCCGGGATCGGCAGTCTCTATACCAAAGAATTTTTTGAAGAATGTAAACGAAAGATGAACGATGGCGGACTTATGGTGCAATGGTTTCACGCCTACGAGATGAATGACAACATTTTTAAAATGGTTGTACGATCGTTCCAATCGAGTTTTAACTTCGTATCGATGTGGCAGCCGCTGAACGGTGATATTATGTTGATCGGTTGCGACCAGGAGATTCGATTTGACTTTGAGCGGTTGCGGACAGCCATAGCTATGCCTGCAGTAAAAAAAGATTTGGATCGTATCACCATCCCGGATATTGCAACCTTATTATCGCTGGAAATGCTTTCTCCCGAATCTGTGGCTCGCTATGTTGGGGCGGGAGAATTCAACACCGAAGACCATCCTCGGGTAGAGTACGGTGCACCCAGTGCTTTCTTTGTCAATAAAGGGATACATCTTTCAGGATTTGATGATCGCATGAGATGTGATTCAATTGCCCTCCAGCTGCGAATACTCTCCGCAGTTCGACGACTCACCGATGAGGAATTATGGAATATCGGTATGCTGCATACTGAAAATCTTCGTGGAAACACTAGTTTTGGATACGGTGTTCTCACCGAGCTTCGATTACGTCGACCCAAAGATATCCGTCTTCTGGATCTCTTGGCAGAAGTTGCCGAACGCTTGCAGCTTTCCGATGAAGCGATAGGGTACCGCAAGACGCTTCTGGAGCTTCAACCAGATGATCCGAATGTTCTCGAACGTTATGCATGGACAAAATACTCACATGAACGTATTCATACAAATATTCTCTCCCCAAGGGAGACGAAAGAGTGTGAACGTCTTCTTCGTAAAAGTATTGCACTTGTTTCTGATACCGTCGACCGCTACCGTGCACGGCTGGCGGATATTTTCTTTGGAACGCAGCGCTATGCACTCGCCATGGACCAGTATGCGCGAACGATTCAGATACGTGCAGCCTATACACATAGCTCGAATATACAGGACGATGTTCTTTTCCTTCAGCTTGCCCGCTGTCTCCGTTATCTGCACAAGGATGGCCGTGCTGCGGGTTTTGCTCTCGAGGCTCTGAAATTCAATCCACAAAACGAAGAAGCAAAAGATCTGTTCTACGATATTTGGACGAAAGGGATACTGCCGCAACGACAGTAATATCTCTTTTTCATAGATCCTAAGGGAAACCTGTGTACCCTTTTTACGTAGTATCGAAATGTATAATGGACCAGTCAGAGTACCGTAAATATCGCATCCACACCTCACTCTTCCTCTGTTGTTTCCTGGGGCTCCTACTCTACACTGAGGTCTCTGCACAATGTGATGGTGGGAAGAGCTCTGACGATCTTTCATGGGATTTTGATGAAGAACAGTCCGGGTCGTTTTCTCTTGGCACGTTTCTTTCAAATACCTTTACACCGCAACTCGTAACTGATAGTAAACGTATCCGAGCTTACATTCTTGATGAACGGTTCGAAATTCTTCGGAACCGGTGCGGTGATATGCGCTCTATCGATGCTATCTATTTGAAAGCACTGAAAATAGCTGATTACAATATTGCGCGGGCGCTCTTTCTTTCGTTTGTGGCGGTACTGGAGCATCGAAAAATAAATGTGAAAGTGCCGGGTTTTTCATCGTTAGAAGTCCCGCTCACGTTTGAAGAGGACACCGTTTTTGAAGCCAGGATCCAGCACCTTCCCCGTCATATCTATGCAGACACGCCTCCTGGTCAGGTTGGTGATCGGGATAAACTCCAGCATTTCTTTGGATCGGCCTATCTAGCGTACTCGTCTGAAGCATCGGAGTTGACGCGGACAACAGGGGACCTTATCGAATGGGGAGAAGCAAAAATAGTTGTCGGAGGCGCCGAAGATACGCGTGATAAGCGAGCCAATAACCATGGCGAAAGCTTTGGACGTGATCTTCTCATCGTGAAAACACTTCTTCCGTCCGACTACTTGACTTTTCAACAGGAACATCGTAAATAACTGACAATCCACTGGAATGCTGACTTCGGTCTGTGAGACTGCGCATGAAAACCATTCTCATTGTTGATGATGATAAATCCGTTCGGGATTCACTCAAAATGATTCTTGAATATGAACACTTCGAGGTTGAATTCGCAGAAAACGGGGAACAAGGACTGCAAAAGCTTGACCGCTTTCCGTTCGACGGTGTCCTCTTGGATGTGAAAATGTCCGGTATGGACGGCATCGAGGTGTTAACGAAGATCCGGCACAAGAATGAAAAGCTTCCCGTGATCATGATCTCCGGGCACGGTACCATCGAAACTGCGGTGGAAGCGACGAAACTCGGAGCGTTCGATTTTCTTTCTAAACCATTGGACCGTGACAAGCTTCTTGTCACAATTCGGAACGCCATGCAGCAAGCAAAACTCTCAGAGGATTTTGAGAAACTGCAGGAGAGTGTAGAAGGAAAACGACGTATTCTGGGCGAGAGTGAGAAGATCAAAGAAATCCTCGCAGTGATCACTCGTGTAGCACCGAGCGATGCTCGTGTACTGATCACCGGAGAAAATGGAACGGGAAAGGAACTGATTGCCCGGGCTATTCGTCGAAAAAGCAAACGAACCTCAAAGCCGTTTGTTGAAGTAAATTGTGCGGCAATTCCATCGGAGTTGATCGAGTCGGAACTGTTTGGCCATGAAAAAGGATCGTTCACTGGCGCGACGGTGCAGCGCATTGGGAAGTTTGAACAGGCGGACGAGGGAACGCTTTTCCTCGACGAGATTGGTGATATGAGCATGCAGGCGCAAGCAAAAGTATTACGAGCGCTGGAAGAAGGAAATATCGAACGGGTCGGCGGAAATAAGCTTATTCATGTCGATGTTCGTGTGCTCGCTGCGACGAATAAAAATATTAAGGATGAAATCGGGAAAGGAAATTTCCGCAATGACCTCTTTCATCGGTTGAATGTGATTCCGATTCATGCGCCTGCACTTCGAGACCATCGCGATGATATACCGATTCTTGTGAAGTCGTTCATCGAAGACGTCTGCGAGCGAAACGGTATCGCTGTGAAAACAATTTCGAAGGAAGCGCTTCATATTCTGATGCAGCGTGACTGGCCCGGCAATGTACGCGAATTACGCAATGCCGCTGAGCGTCTCGTCATTTTATCGCCCGGTACGATGATCGATATCTCTGTGCTCGACACCCTCGGGGGAACGGGCAGCAGCGAAGATTCCGGTATGCTGCAGATCAGCGGAACGTTCCAGGATTTCAAAGAACGCGCCGAAGCAGCATTTATCAAGAAGCAATTGGAAATACACAAGTGGAATGTTACGAAAGCAGCGGAGGCAATGGAAATCCAACGCAGTCATCTCTACACGAAGATGAAACGCTATGGTCTAGCGAAAGAGGGCGAAGAGGGAGGGGAATAAACAGGCTGCGTGTTATGGTGACCTTTGTCGTCGCTCTCTTCAGTTCTCACAATGAAGAATACCACAAAGAAGAAGGGGCACGAACACGAAAGCGTTGCGTTACCGCTTTTCATTTTGATATCTTCCCTTTGCCGCTTCAAACATTACGAGCGCTCCCGCCACCGAAGCGTTGAGGGATTCAATGTTTCCGTGCATTGGTATCTTTACAAGAAAATCGCATTTCTCTTTGACCAGTCGCCGTAAACCCTTTCCTTCATTCCCCACGACAATTGCTAAAGCTCCGCGATAGTCATGGTCGAAGTACCGCTTGTCAGTCCTCATCTCAGTTCCGACAATCCAGACTCCGACTTTTTTTAGATCATCAAGCGTCTGAGCAATGTTGGTAACGCGTGCGATGGGAAGATGGGCGGTCGCTCCCGCGGATGTTTTTACCACAGTGGAATTGACCGATGCTGCATGATGAAGAGGAATGATGACACCGTGGACTCCGGCGCACTCTGCCGTTCGAACAAGCGCACCAAGGTTATGCGGATCTTCTATTTCATCAAGGACAAGGATAAAGGGGGATTCATTCTTCTTATGTGCGAGAGCTAGGATATCCTCAACTTCCACATAGCGATACGAATCAATGACGGCGATGATCCCTTGCGATTGAGTGTCGCCTGCGAGCTCAGCAAATCGTTCTTTGTCCGTTTTCTTTACAGGAATGGCGAGTTTCCGGGCCAACTGTTTTGCCTGATCGATATGGCTGCCGGAAGTGCCATGAAGGATCAATATTTTCTCTAGAGGCAGACGGGACTTCAGAGCTTCCAGTACCGGTTGTCTGCCAATGATAAGATTATCCATGCCGCTGTACTGCCTGTGAAGATGATGACAATTTCCACCAGCCAAATGTTCCGATCGACATGAGAACGATTGCTATGAGCTGTGCTTCGCTTAAACCCAAAATGTATCTCGGATTAGGACGGAGAAACTCAATGAAGAATCGCTCGACCCCGGCAAGGACGAGGTACATCATAAAGAGCTTTCCAATCGGCGCAGTCTTTTTTCGGATGCTCCAGAGAAACCAGCACATCAATGCACAGATGATCAGCTCATACACCGGTGTGGGGTGACAGAGAACTGTGTCGGGAACAATACCACCGGGGAATCGACTGGTGATCTCCGGAAAATCTCTGAATGCGATCGATGGCGGGTATGTACCTTTGGAATAATCTGTTCCCCATGGAAGGGTCGTCGGGAAGCCATAGTCGCCGTCGCCGGCCAGATGACAACCAATGCGTGCAATGCCGTATCCGATCATTAAGCCTGGGGCGATTGCATCGCCAATTGTGAAGAATTTAATATTTTTCTTTTTCCCGTACAGGAATATGGACAAGGATGCCAGGAGAAACCCTCCATAGAATGTTAGTCCGCCTGGATTGAATGTCATACCTACCGGATCGGCGAGAAAGGAGGGAATATTTTCCAAGAGATAAAGTATTTTTGAACCAACAACCCCTGCTGCCAGTGCGATGAGTGTGATATTGTTGGCAATATTCGGATCAAGCTTACGACGCTTGAATTCGTTCACGAAAAGGTAACTGCCGGCGATGAACCCCAAAGCAAGCATGAGTCCATATCCGTAGACTGTAAAAGGGCCGATTTGAAAAAGTCGAGGACACATAGGATCTCAAGAAAAAACAAGTATGGAAATTAGAATTAGGAAAGTATTACCGGATCTTTGGAAACCAGGATAAATGGACTTCTCGGTTTTCGTTTAATATTAATATCTACCGGTGAGATCTCCACTGAGAATTCATTTTCAGTTTTGTCGGGTTTGACGACCACGACCGTGTACGTTCCATTAAGGTTGACATAATCACGACGTCCTTGAGCTGGACCAGTCTGCGGCATAAGTAACTCCGGCACATGGAGTCCGGTAATCTTCAAGGTAATATTATCATCGGTCTGTATGTCTTCCAAGAGAATTTCATACCGGAAACTGACGAAGATTTTCGTCGTCTGAACCAAGAAAACCACTACATCCCTTTTCGTCTTTTCATCGTAATGAGGAAAAATATTAAGTGTATACACCGGATCACGTTTATTCTTGGAAGCCATAGTCAGGATGGAATCCGGAGAGAGTCAAGGGAAATAAGAGTCTCCTCGCCGGTGAGCATGTTCTTCAGCTTGGCAGATTTGGTTTTCAGTTCCTGTTCTCCTACCACAATGACATATTGTGCCCGCTGACGGTTCGCTTCTCTCATTTGAGCTTTCACGCTTCGTCCAAGATAATCGACCTCCGTGCATACTCCCTGCCGGCGCAGTTCATTCGCCTTAAGAAAGGACCAGATGCGGGCTGGCTCATCCAACCCGACGAAGTACACAGTCGGTACGGTCGAATCTGATCGATTCTTCCCGAGCGAAGTAAGGACCATAAGCAATCGCTCAATCCCGGCTGCAAAGCCGACGCCGGGAGTAGATTTTCCGCCAAGTTCTTCAACAAGCAGATCATATCTGCCGCCGCCGGCGAGCGCATCCTGCGATCCAAGGGCCGTACTGGTGATTTCAAATGCTGTTTTTGTATAATAGTCCAATCCACGCACAAGTCTGCCGTCAACGGCATACGTTATGTTGAGTGCATCGAGCAGCGATTGAACCGATGTAAAATGCACACAACAGTCCTCACAAAGATGGTTGCTAATGATCGGCATGCCGGCAGTCACTTTCTGGTCGTTTGCATCTTTAGAATCCAGAACACGGAGCGGATTTTGATCGACACGGGCCTGACTGTCAGGCGATAATTGAGTGAACACATTCCGGAGTTCTCGTTGCAGGAGCTTTTTATATTTTGGACGGCATGTTTCACATCCCACCGAATTAATCTTCAATGCACCGCTCTCCAAACCAAGCCGCCTGTACACTTCCATCGGGAGTACCATCATTTCAACATCCAGTTGCGGGGAGGAGGCACCCAACGCTTCAGCACCGAATTGATGAAATTGTCTTAGCCGCCCGGCTTGAGGGCGTTCCTGCCGGAACATCGGTCCGATGTAATATACTTTTGTGAGGGGTGATTGCTCTCCAAGATTGTTTTGTATATACGCGCGAAGTGTGGTAGCTGTACCTTCAGGACGAAGTGTTATACTGTCTTCGCTTCGATCCAGAAAGGTGTACATCTCTTTACTGACGATGTCTGTTAGCTCGCCAATGCTGCGGGTAAACAGGTCTGTCTGCTCAAACACAGGAGTGCGGATTTCGCGATAGTTGAAGTCGTGCATGACGCGGCGGACAGTCGTTTCCACATGCTGCCAGCCGGTCACTTCTTCCGGCAAAATATCTTTGGTTCCTTTAATAGATCGGAATTTCAATCTGTCATCCTTCCTGCAGGGTTAATCTGTGCTGTCGAGTAGAATATCAGTGTGAACTCAGCTACACGGTGTGCGAGGCTATCCCTCCGAAATCGTTGCCTCTTCCTGTCGAAAGATTTCGAGGACATCGTTGGGTGTTTCTGCTTCGAGGAGCTGCTTCCGAATATCTTCCTTATTCATCAAACGCGAAATTCGGCTGAGCAGCTTAATATGCGGTCCAACCATATTGTCGCGCCCGACCAGAAGAAATACCAGCCGCACCGGTTGGTCGTCCAATGATTGATAGTCAATGGGCTGCGCTGTTACTGCAAATGCCGCGACAATATCGCTGACGGCATCTGTTTTACCATGCGGAATTGCGAAACCCGATCCCACCCCGGTCGACATGATTTTTTCACGTTCAAAAATCGCATTACGCATCCGTGCTTTATCAACGACTTGCTTCTGAGTAGCGGCGAGTTCGATCATCGCATTGATAATTTCATCTTTCGATGCACCGGAGAGGTTCGTTCGTATCACAGATTCATTGAGGATATCAGTAATTTTCATCTACGTCTCCAAATTGGCAGAGCCGCTTGGAGATTGCTCAAGGGCATTTCCAACGCGGCTTTCACTCTTAAGATTGCAGAAATTCTGTCAAAATACAAATGAATTTACAATTCCTCGTTCCGCTCACTGTCAATCCACACCCGAATTCGTGTCTCATATTCGTCGACGAGATGTTGCGCTGTAGCGATATCGGGAGATTCTGCATTGATATGGAAGACCGGTCTTGCGCGATCTGGATTCAGAAGGAGTGATGTCTGCGAATTCACGCCCTCCGGGTACAACTTGATTCCTTCAACTAATTCCCTGGGAATTCCTTCCGATTGCTCTGTAAGTTTTCGCATAATTCGTCCCTTGACATGCCACGGACAGGAAATATTTCTTTTCACGAATTGAAGTTTTGGCGTCTCCTTATCGAGGTCACCTATTCTTTTTCCGGTCTTCGCAATAAACTCGAGCAATTTGGCTATAGAGTACATCCCATCGGAGGCGAAGAGAAATTCATTATAGATAAAGCCGCCTTTGGTTCCACCGACAAACTTGATCTGTTTGTCCGTGGCGGCATCCATCAATGCCAGATGGCTGTCGCGAGTCTTGATTACCTCTAAGTTGTATTCTTTTGCGATAAGAGTGACTTCTCCACTGGCCGAAATGGGAACTGCGATTTTAGTGATATTAGATTTGGAAAGCACTAAAAATTTTATCATCAACGATAACAAGCGGTCGCTGTCAATAATAGAACCGTGTTCATCAACAATGAATATCTTTTCCGCTCCTGCATCAAACATGCATCCGACGTCGTACTTCAAGGATGTCACGACATATGCCAACTGACGCAGCGACTCATCAAATCCTTCCTTCGTCCGCGTAATTTTTCGGCTGTCCAGATACGCGTTCAATGCAACAACTTGAACGTCCAAGTTTCCCACGATATTCGGGAAGATCGTCGAGGCAATACCGTTTGAATAATCGATGACCAACCTGAGACCAGCAGAGCGGATCGTCTCGGTATTCAGGGTTTCCAGAAAACGCTGGATATAACTTTCCGTTGTTCGCTCGGGGAATGAAATGGAACCAACCTGACTATGATGGGCTCGGCTGAAATCTTCACCAAAAAAGAGACGTTCCAGGGATTTCGTTTTATTGGAGGGAAGATCTTTTCCCTGTCCATCAAAGAAAATAATATCAGAGCTGTTGATATCGAACGGTGATTTGCGAACGTGAATACCACCGCGTTCTTTACCGGTCCGTAATTCGTGACGAACAATGGGGATCGAGGTTGCACGGAGATCGAGGCAATGAATACCTGCAGACATTAATCCGGACATAATTGCACGATTGATCATTCGGGAGACGTTATCCGAGTCACGGCTGGTGACCACGGTGGATCCGGTGCCAACAAGTGCGCCAAACGCTGCTCCGAGCTTGGCTCCAAACTCTGGATTGATTTCTAAGTTCGATAAACCGGTGATCCGAGCATCAGTAAATAAATCCCGGAGCCATCGATCCTCCCAGACGAGGCTTCGGGTGACAATGGAACCCTCTTCGATAGATTTCGCAGGCCAGATTTTGATATTAGAAAGGAGTTTGCTCCGCTTTCCTATGTTGCACGAATCACCGATAAAGACATTCTCGAGAATAACCGTGTCATCGTGGATAACGCATCCGAATCCGAGGACATCCAGGGAGAGCTCGGCGCGCGTGCCAATTCTGCAATTCTTCCAGATGACTGAATTCCGGACAACCCCACCGGGGAGAACTTCACAATTATCGCCGATAACGGAATTGCTGATGATGGCACCAGTGTGGATGCGGCAATTTTTTCCGATAGCGTTTGTTCCTGAAAGATTGCGGGGATCCGTTTCAACGGTCGTTCCTTCACCAAGAAGAAGATTGCCCTGTCTTGTTCCCTCGAAGTTCAGTTTAACGTCGCCCCGAAGAAAATCCATGTGTGCGTCTTGATATTCGTTCAAACTGCCGATGTCTTTCCAGTATCCTTTGGCGATATAGCCATAGAGACCAAGGTCGCGTTCCAGGAGAAGAGGAAAAAGGTTCTTGCTGAAATCGAATTCTTGCTTTTCGGGTAACAGATCCAACACATCAGGTTCTAAGATATAGATTCCCGTATTGATTGTATCACTGAACACCTCACCCCATGACGGTTTCTCCAGGAAACGTGTAATTTTTCCATCCTCCTTGGACAAGACGACCCCATATTGGAGCGGGTTGGAGACGCGCGTCAGCATAATGGTAGCTTTCGCCTTCTTTTCTTCATGGAACCGAATTGCAGCGGATAAGTCAAAATCTGTGAGAACGTCGCCGCTAATAATGAGAAAGCGTTCATCAAGAAAGTCTTTCGCATTGCGAACACTCCCCGCTGTGCCATAATCAGCTTCTGCTCTCCGATATTGCATATTAATGCCAAAAGCACTTCCATCGCCAAAATGACCAATAATTACATCGGGTTGATAAAAGAGCGTCGAGACGATATCCCTTATCCCATGGGCCTTGAGTAATTCAATGATATGTTCCATGATGGGCTTGTTGGCCATAGGAACCATCGGTTTGGGAATATTACTGGTGAGCGGGCGCAATCGAGTGCCGAATCCACCAGCCATGATGACAGCTTTCATGGGAATGATTACTCCTAGGAAATGAAGCAAGGGTAACTCTACAAGAAAAATTTATGCAAAAAAAAACACTGTCGCAAGACAATAGCAAGTCAAAGCTCAAGATAAAACCGATCAGCTTATGTGATATGTGAGAAACTATTAATATCTATCTGATTGGTTGACTTTCCCGCACAAAACAGCTAAATTCAATGTAAATTGAGGGCAACCATTAGACTCTTTATACTCAATGACTGACGCCCGAAGGTTCAACACAATCATTCTTCTTGTGCGTTCGATAACGCAGGTAGAGAAATTGATTGCGGCGGGGGGCGTCATTTCTTTTTTTGGGGGGATCATCCTCTCCTCACCATTTGTCAGGACGATGCTCTTTCTAGCTTCGGGAGCATTGATTGCATATGTGATGGTGAGGATAGGAAGACGGAAAGAAATTTCTGAACAAACAGGAGAAGATCGTCCTCCTTTTACTTCGGAAGAAGGAGACACGCAAATGAAGAAACTCGTTTTCGATGATTTTCAAGCTTCTGGCAAACAATATCAGATTGATTTTATTGAAGAGTCAGAACATCCACAACCAGTACAACATGAGCAAACTCGCATGACGCTTGAAGAAAAGGCTTCAGAAAAACCAACCTCAACAGTTTTTGAGTTGAATGAATTTATAGAAGCCCCGGATAATGGAGAGAATGCCGAAAAAGGACCTCGGGCAGAATTCAACGCCTTAATCCAGCGTGTTTTAAATGTCGTAAAAGATGTCCATTTTGCCCATACGGTCGCACTGTTTTGGGTCAACAGGGAAAAACAACAATTGGTTCTCGAAAGTCATGTGTCTGACAGCGATAAGTTTATGACACATAGACGGTTATCCATTGGATCTGATTTGGCGAGCCAAATTGCAGTACATGGGAAACCGCAAATAGTGAATTATGTTCATACTCTCGGCCAAAGCGATATTCTGCCGTATTATCAATCTTCTGAAGCAGTAAAAACTTTTGTCGGAATCCCGATCTTTTATGGGGGTGCACAGTCGCAGGATCCCGTTGCTGTTCTCCTTTTGGATTGTTTAGAAGCCGATGCGTACGGGAATGAAACTATTTCGTCGCTTGCCCAGATTGCGAAGCTTGTTTCGACGCTCATCCGGAGTTACACATCCAAGTACGATCTGCTCTTGGATTCTGAAGTTCTACGATCTATTAACCGTATGCGGGAACAACTGAGTATCGACTTTGGGGCGCAGTCGATAACGCGATCTCTCGCGGAGGAAGTTTCGAGACTTATTCCATGGGATTATGTCGCGGTGGTGCTGTTTGATGACAATCGAAAGTCCTGGATAGTCCATCATCTCCTCAACCGTATGAATGATCCGTATGTCCCGTTGTTGTGCGAGCTGGATGTGCAACAGAGTTTGGTAGCCAATGTCATCCAGGCCGGTGTTCCGAAAATAGTAGATGATCTGACGAATAGTGCAGTGCCCCGATTTTATCAGGCTGAACGATGCGATTCCAAGGGAGCTCTCTTGATCATACCGCTCAATTCGTTAAGCCGGTGCTATGGAGCTTTAGTTGTCGAGAGCAAGGATCCAAAAACGTATTCCGATGCTGATGTAAAGCTTATTCAGAAACTGACAGAGACGTCGTCGTGGGCGCTTGAAATCCTTAGTTTAACGGAAGTAATGAATAACTACATCTCGCTCGATGAAACCACAGGCGTTTCGACGCGAAAGAGTTTTATAGGGCGCTTGCAGGAGGAGGTTCTCCGTGCAAACGACTTCTCTACAGATTTATCGCTGGTGATGATTTCCGTTGATCGTATGGATGACCATATCGCGCGCTATGGCAGAGAAGCCTTTGATTTCATCCTTCAGAATGTTGGCCGCATGGTGAAGGTTTCCATCCGTCCGTACGATGTCGTTGGCAGGTTTGACTTCAATTGTTTCGTTGTTGTGTTGGTGAACACCACATCAAACGAGGCTTCACTCTGGGCGGAAAAGATCCGTAAAAATGTGGCCAGTAATATTATCAATATCGATAACAAGAGTTTCTCTGTGACCATCAGTATTGGAGTGGCCGGAGTGATGGACGAAGCTTCAGATGTCGAACTCATAGAAAATGCAGACCGGGTTCTCCGCAAAGCAGTTGAAGCGGGCGGTAATATCGTTCGAGTATATTAAATAACAATCCGTAATTGAATTTTGGGAGAAATAGATGGCAAAAAAAACCGATTTTGCTGAGAAAGCAAAAAAAGCAGGACAAGAAAAAGGTATCAAGTGCCCTAAATGCGGCACGGTGAAGACCCCAACGCTCTATGTTCAGTCGGTCCGTTCAGCACATGGTTCCTACCGGTTCAACCGTCAGCGTGTGCAGCTGTGCAAATGCAATGAAAAGGAGATTCTAGGATAGCAATCTCATTCGTCGTCCATCCGCCGGACAATTCGAATCGTATTGAAGAATTCTAAATTCATACTCATCATCCTTGACAGTGTCGGCATTGGCGAATTGCCGGACGCAGACATGTATGGTGATAAGGGAACAAATACTATTGCGAATATTGCCCGGGAAGTAAACGGCTTACGATTGCCCCACCTGGAATCGCTCGGACTTGGCAACATTACCGATATCGAAGGTGTTGATAGGGTTGTCGTTGCATCCGGGTGCTATGGGAAGATGGCGGAGGCATCGAAGGGGAAGGATAGCACGACGGGTCATTGGGAAATTGCAGGTATCGTTACACAACATGCCTTTCCGCTGTATCCCCAGGGCTTTCCTCAAACCTTGCTAGATACATTTTTACGCGTCACTGAATGCAAAGGTTATTTGGGGAACAAGCCTGCATCCGGTACAGAAATCATCAAAGAGCTGGGTGATGACCATGTGCGGACAGGATTCCCAATTGTGTATACATCCGGTGATTCGGTATTTCAGATAGCGGCGCATCAAGACGTTATTCCGCTTGATCGTCTCTATGAAATTTGCCAGAAGACACGCCAGCAGGTCGTTGTTGGTGAACATCGCGTGGGACGTGTCATCGCGCGCCCATTTGTAGGAACAAGCGGTGCATATACACGTACACCATCTCGTCGCGATTATACTGTTGAACCTGCTTCAAGGACAGTGTTGGACCTTCTAGTTGAACACGGAGTACAAACGACAGGTATTGGCAAGATAGATGATTTGTTCTGTGGCCGGGGATTGCGGGAGAAAATCCATACAACATCGAATGCAGAAGGTATTCAAGAGATAATAAAAATCGGTCGAACGATGGCCTCCGGGTTCCTGATAGCGAATTTGGTAGATTTCGACATGCTCTTTGGCCATCGGCAGGATATAAAAGGGTATGCACGAGCGCTCGAGGAATTTGATGCAAAACTTCCGGAGATTCAATCGTGCGTTGGCGAAGGTGACGTGCTTCTTCTCACCGCCGACCACGGGAATGACCCAACAGATCAAAGTACCGATCATACACGTGAATACGTCCCTATCTTAAGCTATTCACCATCAGGGAAGAAAAATATCGACCTCGGAGTTCGGAGCTCGTTTGCGGATGTCGGTAAGACCGTTGCAGATTTCTTTGGTATTTCGAATGCTCAAACGCTGGCAGGTCGCAGTTTTCTTGCAAATATTATATAATTTATTGCACTCGGAAACAATAATTCAATCGCAGAGTCTAATACATAGGTGAACAATGGTTCTTGGAAAAGTTGTTGGAACGGTTTGGGCGACGCGCAAAGACGAAGAGATGGTCGGCATGAAGCTGCAGATCGTTAAACATGTTGACCTCGACTATAAACTCAAAGATGCATTCGTTGTGGCTGTCGACACGGTTCAGGCCGGCGTCGGTGATATTGTGTTGGTGACGTCCGGAAGTTCTGCCCGACAAACAACATTGACAAAAAACAAACCGGTCGATGCAGTTATTGTAGCGGTCGTAGATAAATTGGACGTGTCAGATTGAGGCGAGTATGTTCTTTGCGAAGGTGATCGGGACGTTATGGTCGACGCGGAAGGATGAACAAATGAAGAGCTTTACACTTCAACTCATCCAGCCGTTGAATGCTCATCGCGAGTATGCGGGTTCACCGCTGATTGCCGTGGATACGGTCGGTGCCGGCCCTGGGGAAACGATATTCTATATTACTTCACGAGAAGCCGTTATTCCCTTACCGGTGGACATGGCGCCTGTAGATGCAAGCATTGTTGGAATTGTGGATCGGATCGACCTCCAGCGGACGTGAACTTTTCATACTCCTTTGCTTGTTATAGTATAAGGAGAAGCTGCTGGAACACCCATAACGGTCTTATGGGAAACAAGAATCAAAATCAAGTACAACAGAAGAGTTAATGGTGAAAATAAGCAAACAATACACAAATCGCGAAAGTCAATCGCTTGATAAATATCTTCAGGAAATTGGCAAAGTCGAATTATTGATACCGCAGGAAGAAATTGATCTTGCACGGCGCATCAAAAAGGGAGATCAAAAGGCCCTGGAGAAACTGACGAAGGCAAATTTGCGCTTTGTGGTGAGCGTGGCAAAACAATATCAAAACCAGGGTCTGTCGCTGGGCGACTTGATTAATGAAGGAAACCTCGGACTCATCAAGGCCGCAAAGCGTTTTGACGAAACACGCGGGTTTAAATTTATTTCCTATGCCGTGTGGTGGATCCGGCAATCGATCTTACAGGCGCTCGCCGAACAGTCGCGTATCGTTCGTTTACCGCTGAACCGTGTCGGTGCGCTGAATAAAATCGGTAAGGCATTCAGTACCTTGGAACAAGAGTTTGAGCGCGAGCCGAGTGCAAGCGAATTGGCGGAAGAGTTGGACATGTCTCTCTTCGAAGTTTCCGACACCCTGAAGATCTCCGGCCGGCACTTATCCATGGATGCACCCTTTGCACAGGGTGAAGATAATCGTCTGCTCGATGTCATCCAGGACAACCGGCAGCCCACACCCGACTCGGGATTGCTGGAGCAGTCGTTGAAAGATGAAGTGAAGCGTGCGCTGGCAACTCTCAGTGAGCGAGAAGCGCAAGTTATTAAATTATACTTCGGCCTGGATTCAGAACATTCCCTTACCTTAGAAGAGATCGGCGAGAAATTCAACCTCACACGTGAACGTGTCCGGCAGATTAAAGAGAAGGCAATCCGGCGGCTGCGCCATGCTTCGCGGAGCAAAGCGCTGCGCGCCTATCTTGGATAAACAGGAATGTGCAGACGATCTTGGAGTGCAAGAAAAATATTTTGAAGCAAGCCCCGCACGTTCGGGGCTTCTCTTTACTGAAAGCACCATCCGCAACGTGAAGAGACATACCACACTCTTGGTCATAGGATGTTTGTTCGCGGTCTTGTTCTTCGCGGGCTGCGGAGCATCCTCACCGCGATTTGGAAACCGGGAGAAAAAAAAATCATCTCCTGAATCAGTGGAAAAACATAGTCCACGATTTGCTTCGAGGGAGGCAGAAGAAGAAACCAAAGAGAATGATAAAAAACCGGATCCTCGGGAAGTTGAGCGTATTGCAATTGGTGCCCGCGATTTCCGGAAGGAAAAAAACGAAGCACTGAAACCGCTTGATCAGAGTAAGATGATGCGGGAAATTTCCAAATACATGGGAGTCTCCTATGTGCTCGGCGGTGCCAGCATCGATGGAATGGATTGTTCTGGGTATACCATGACGGTGTACAAGAACTCCATGGGCCGTCAGCTTCCACGGACGAGTTCGGAGCAATCAAAATTAGGCGCGCCGGTCGATCTCAGCAATTTGAAATTTGGAGATTTGGTCTTTTTTAACACCACGGGTGAAAGTGCGTCTCATGTCGGCATTTATCTTGGAGATGATTTGTTCGCACATGCAAGCGTTTCGCTTGGTGTGACGATCTCTTCGCTGCAAAGTTCTTACTATGAAAAACGTTACGAAATGGCAAGGAGGATTATCCAATGATCTCTTTGAGAAAGTATGAACAATATCGATAATCGTCCTTTTTCCACCATGCCATTCCTTAGCCCGGAATAACATTTGATCATGAGAGAAGAATCTTCCTATGTCTGTTCTCCCTGTATATCTTTTTGGAACTGATGTTCTTAAGAAAAAAGCGAAGGTCGTAGATAGCCTCGATGATTCCATGGTGAAACTCATCTATGATATGTTTGAGACAATGCACAAGGCAAATGGCATTGGTCTCGCAGCAACACAGGTGGGCGATCTTCGCCGAGTCATTACGATTGATATTTCAGATGTGAGCGAGCCAAATGCTGAAGGTGAGGTGGAAGACGAGATGCACCCTACATCACCCGGACTCCCTCGTACGTTGGCGTTGATCAATCCCAAGATCCTCGGTGAAGAGGGTTCCTGGATCATGGAGGAAGGATGTCTGAGCATCCCGGGTGTACGTGGTGAGGTGGACCGTCCTGAGAAAGTACGTATCCGGTACCGTGACGCCGACTTCCAAGAACAGGAAATTCTTGCCGACGGATTATTGGCGCGGGTTGTTCAACATGAAATGGACCATCTCGACGGAATTCTTTTCGTCGATCATATGAAGAGAGCGAAGCGAAGTATGCTGCTGGGGAAACTGCGAAAAATCCGGAAGGGAGAGATCGAAACAGATTATCCCGTCGTGACTGCTGTGGAGGAATAACAGGATGCGGATCGTATTCATGGGTACTCCGGAATTCGCTGTTCCAAGTCTGCGTATTCTCCTCGAACATTCGTACGAAATTCCCGCAGTGGTGACTGCACCGGATAAGCCGCGGGGACGAGGTCAGCAAGTGTCGAGTACGCCGGTGAAAGAGTTCGCCGTCCGGCGCCATATATCCGTTCTTCAGCCGGAGACCCTGAACGATTCAGAATTCATTTCTGAAATGCGCTCCCTGAAACCCGATCTCATCGTCGTTGTAGCATTTCGGATTTTACCGAAAGAACTATACACGCTTCCCTTGCTTGGTTCTTTTAATCTTCATGCCTCGTTGCTGCCGAAGTATCGCGGTGCTGCACCAATCAACTGGGCAATTATCCAGGGAGAACGGGAATCAGGTGTGACCACATTTTTTCTCCAGGGAAAAGTGGATACAGGATCGATCCTCCTTCAAGCTCGAGTGAACATTAGTCCGGATGAAACAGCCGGTATGCTGCATGATAAACTTTCTGAGGTGGGTGCCGAAATAGTGCTGCAGACAGTCAGGTTGATCGAACTGGGCAAAGCCCAGCCGCGTCTGCAGGATGATGCACTCGCATGTCCAGCACCAAAGTTTTTTAAAGAAGACTGTCGAATCAACTGGAATATGCCTTCACGGCAGGTGCACAATTTTATCAGAGGGCTTTCGCCGCATCCGGCTGCATGGACAACTCATAAAGGAAAAGTCATAAAAATATATCACAGCAGTGTGATGGAGGCGCTGTCAGCGCATCCCGGAGTCGTCTTCCAGCGAACAGCCGGTATGCTCTCCATTGGCACAGGAGAAGGTGCGGTATCTCTTCTTGAAATCCAACAAGAAGGGAAACGACGTATGGGTATTGTAGAATTTCTCCGTGGTTATGAGATTGAACAAGGTGAAATTTTCGAGTAATTCCTTTCTATCCATGAGAAAGCTGCTCTTGTAACTCAACATATTTCTCGTATATTTACACAGGCAAGAAAATCCTTTTCTGTTGTGGGATATGCATGGATAAACAAACAATTCTTCGTCTCATCGAACAGGTCCTCAAAGAGACCAATGCCTACACTTGTACCAAGGACGGCATTTGCACTGATCATCTCTGTGTCGTCCACAATAAAGACGGTGTCAGGAATATCGTTCAGAGCGGTGCAGACCGTATTTCAACCGGTGTTGGATTAGGCCAGGGTACGTTCGATCCTGCCCTTGCCAGGATGATTGATCACACGCTGTTGAAACCGGATGCAACCCGTCAGGATATTGAAAAATTATGCGCTGAAGCAAAACTGTATCGATTCGCCAGCGTATGCATTAATCCATCATATGTGAAACTCTGTGCCCAGCTTTTGCGGGATACTGATGTGAAGGTCTGTACAGTGATCGGATTTCCCCTGGGAGCTACATCAAGTGCCGCTAAAGCCTTTGAGACGGATCAGGCTGTGAGAGACGGGGCGCGGGAAGTTGATATGGTGATCAACGTCGGGATGCTCAAATCCGGAGAGCTTGAGTTTGTTGAAGAAGACATCTTGACCGTTACGAGCACAGCTCATCGGTATGGCGTGCTGACAAAAGTCATCATCGAAACCGGATTATTGACAGATGAAGAAAAGGTAAAAGCCTGCGCACTGGCAAAACGCGCCGGTGCAGATTTTGTAAAAACATCGACGGGATTTGCTAAAGGGGGTGCGACAGCCGGTGACATTGCACTCATGCGGAAGGTTGTCGGACCGGAATTGGGTGTGAAGGCATCAGGCGGAGTGCGGTCTCAGGAACAGGCTTTAGAGCTCATTGCAAGTGGGGCAGATAGGATCGGGGCGAGCGCGAGCGTAAAAATCGTTACCGGGGATAAGGCAGCATCACCATCAACCTACTAGAAAGCAGCAACGGGTGATAAAACGGTTTCTCACGATTATTGCATTTCCCTTGAGCGTTGTTCTCTCGTTCAGTGGCTGTGTCTCCTCAGAAGAAACAGGTGCAGGTGACAGAGCAAAAACTCCGGTACAGATCTTCGGTCCGATCGATACGACACGGCATGTACTACGGCGTGAAATACGGCGCGATACTGTCGAAAAACCAAAGATCGATTCCACGAAGTTCAGAGCAGCAAAACGACCGCGGGTTGCACCCAAATTCAAAACCCGCCAGGATACTATTCATGCATCTGTTGTAACAAAAGTAAAATCATCGTCTCATCCTCGTATAACAATTGTGCGCCCTGAACATCCCTTGTTCACAGTACAAATTGGAGCGTTTGGTCGTGTAGCGAATGCTTTACGTGCGCAACGAAAAGCGAAGGAACGATTTGCCGACCGGCCTGTCTTCAATAATTACGTTAAGGGTGCGAAATTGTATCGTGTCAGTGTCGGCAGATACGAGAAGAGACGGGAGGCCTTCGCGCTCAGCGATACCATGAAACAACAATATCCAAAAGAGTACGACCAATGCTGGATCAATTTTATACAATGATTAACCTGCGTCCAGCCACTTCTTGTTTACTAGTTGTGTTGCTGGCCGTCATGGGATGTTCTTCTTCGCAGCCCTCGATGAGAGACGAGCAAAGTCCGGAAGCAGCAAAGCCCGAAGTGCAAAAAGAAAGAAAACTACCGTTGTCAACATATGAAGCAACACTGAATCCGGCGGATTTCGACCAGGAAGTTGAGGTGATTCAAAAATCTCAGAGTGAGGAAAAGAAACCACAGGCCCCCTTGGAAATACCGAAGGATAGTCTTATTGTTCAGGAAGAGGTCGTGCAGGGTTTTCGTATTCAAGTATTTTCTTCTTCGAACGTCGATGAGGCCACCCTGATGAAGAGTGTGACCTGGGAAAAATTCATGGGTGATTCTATCTATGTTGTCTACGATGCACCGGTCTATAAAGTACGAGTAGGAGATTTTGTGAGTCGGTACGAAGCGAATCAGCGGTTACCAGAGTTTGTAGAAAAAGGTTATCGCGATGCCTGGATTGTCCCTGATCGCATTATCCAGCGTAAGCTGGTACGAATTTCTCTCCCGAAATAATCTTTGCTCCGACACGATATCCCACAACAAGGAAGATCTTCCAGTAAGTATCACCGTTTGCTGGAATTTTCAATGTACTTGAGTATATCCCCTCTTTTTTGGATACCTGCCCTATCTCATTCACGCTAGAAATACTTCACGATAGAAACATTATCTGAAGTCATGTTGTCAGTTATGAGGATATTGTCGTGGAACGAAGGATCTTCGGAATGGATTGAGAGAACTTCTTTTAGTTGAAGTGCGTTAGAAAGAATAATTATTTTGCTGTTGGTGTCATTACATATAATTTCGTGCTTTCTTGGTATCAGCATGCAATGAATTCATAGGTAATCAGCGTCAAGATAGACAATGGAAAGAATAGCGGTCACCCATTCCGGATGGTTCTTCGAAATGATAGCACCAGATCATCGTTATGAATACCCATGGAAGCGCGAACCTTTGCGAACACTTCAACCGTTCAACGAAGTTTGGAGTACCCGACACCTTGATATTCTTTTTCCACCTTATCCAAGAGAAAGGGTCGTGTGTTTTGTGCGAAACGAGATGTCAGCCGGCCATACAAATTAGTGATAGCAGCAAATAGGATCACAGTAACCAAGGAATTTCCAAAATCTTTTTTTTATTCTTGAGCGGTAAAAGTAAGTCAACATACACCACGATGCAAGAGCCATAATTTTGTATCTGATTAATGGTAGGAGTGACGGATAGAAAAAGTATGGACTCCGTTCACCAGAAGACATGTGAGGCGGGTGGCGGATAGGCGGTGCTCAAAATCTATATTTGCATGATGTGTCAAGTATTTTTTTGCCATCATGAAAAAAGGGAAAAAAGACCTAAATATTAACTTGACAAAGACGCCGCAACCGGATATATTTACAACCAGTTGCGCCGCTCATGAACGAAGCAGGTATGACACGATGCCTGCAGGTATGTATGGAGTTTATAGGCGTGCAACAACCAACCGTTTTTTGTTTACTCAATTTTATTGAGCCTTGAAATCAGGTTCTTCAAGACGTCGCATGACGTCCTAGAATGTTATTATCAAGAGTTTAATCATCTCGTACATAATTATCTACGTTAGGAGAATTCGATGCGGAATTTGCAGCCCACTCATGCTTCAGTTGATTCCTCTAAAACCATACACACGACAGAGAATCATGGACTTCGGTTTGAGCGGTATTTCACGAAGCGGGGAATCCATCCGTTTGACGAAGTAGAATGGGAATTCCGTACAGCAGCGATCTCGAACGATCGCGGAGAGAAGATCTTCGAGCAAAAAGATGTCGAAATACCAAAGTTCTGGTCTATGACTGCAACCAATGTTGTCGTCTCCAAATATTTCTACGGTCAGATCGGGTCTCCGCAGCGAGAGACCAGCGTGCGTCAACTTGTCGATCGAGTTGCCAGATCCTACTATACGTGGGGCTTGCGGGATGGATATTTTGCATCAGAACAAGATGCAGAAATATTTTACCAGGAACTGCTGTATCTCCTGGTTAATCAATATATGTCGTTCAACAGTCCTGTATGGTTTAACGTGGGTGTTGAAGAGAAGCCGCAATGTTCGGCATGCTTTATCAACTCTGTACAGGATTCGATGACTTCTATCCTCGATCTTGCAAAGACAGAAGGCATGCTCTTTAAATATGGTTCCGGTACCGGATCGAATCTTTCGACACTCCGTTCTTCGAAAGAGAGGATCACGGGCGGCGGTACAGCGTCGGGTCCGGTTTCTTTCATGAGAGGATTCGATGCGTTCGCGGGTGTAATCAAATCCGGCGGGAAAACACGGCGCGCAGCGAAAATGGTTATTTTAAATGTTGAACATCCGGACATTGTCACGTTCATCAACTGCAAAGCCGAAGAAGAGAAAAAAGCTTGGGCACTCATCGAATCCGGCTACGACGGTGGATTCAATGTCCCCGGCGGTGCGTATGATTCGGTCTTTTATCAGAACGCAAACCATTCGATCCGCGTTACCGATGAGTTTATGAAGGCTGTCCTGGAAGACAAAGAATGGTGGACCAAAGCGGTGAAGGATGGGGTACCGGTGGAGAAATTCCGGGCACGCGATCTGATGAAGCAAATTGCTGATGCAGCATGGATCTGCGGCGATCCGGGCATTCAATTTCATTCCTTGATCAACAGCTGGCATACTTGCGCCAACACAGCACCGATTCATTCCTCCAATCCCTGCAGTGAATATATGTTTCTGGATGACAGTGCGTGCAACCTTGCCTCTCTGAATCTTATGAAGTTCCGCAGGACGAACGGCGATCTGGATGTCGATGCATTGAAGAAAGCGATCCAGGTAACGATTACAGCCATGGAAATTTCTGTTGAGAATTCCAGCTACCCGACATCGGCCATAGAGCAGAACAGTCACGAGTACCGCCCGCTGGGTTTGGGGTATGCAAACCTCGGTGCGCTCCTCATGTCCCGCGGCGTTGCATATGACAGCGAAGAGGGACGCACGCTCGCTGCTGCCATCACCTCGCTCATGAGCGGCGAAGCGTACAAACAATCTGCCAAGATTGCTGAAGTGAAGGGACCGTTTAGCGGTTATGCGCAGAACAGGGATGTGATGCTCAACGTTATGGCGAAGCATGGTATTTACGCTGAACGCATTGACAAGAATGCCGTAGAATCAACACTCTGGGAAGCTCAAAGCAGTACGTGGAAGGATGTCGTTGAACTCGGCAAAGAGCATGGTCTACGCAATGCGCAAACGACGGTCCTTGCACCGACAGGTACCATAGGCTTTATGATGGATTGCGATACTACTGGAATCGAACCGGATATTGCGCTGGTGAAATACAAAAAAATGAGCGGCGGCGGTTTGATGAAAATTGTCAACCAGACAGTACCGGAAGCACTGACGAAACTGGGTTACGACGACGAACAGATCGAGCATATCATTTCCTATATCGACAAGAACGACACCATTGAGGGCGCACCGCATTTAAAGGAAGAGCACCTGTCGGTTTTTGACTGTGCATTCAAACCGGCAAATGGTAAACGTTCCATTCAATATATGGGACACATCAAGATGATGTCGGCGGCACAGCCCTTCCTCTCCGGTGCCATCTCCAAGACCGTCAACATGCCGAACGATGTCACTGCCGAAGCGATCATGAAAGCCTATATCGAAGCTTGGAGACTGGGCCTCAAAGCGATCGCGGTTTATCGGGATGGCTGTAAGCGTACTCAACCGCTCAGTACATCACTTGGCAAGAAGCAGGAGAAGCAGCAGCCAGCAGCTGCAAAGCCAGCCCGGCGTCGGTTACCGGATGAACGCCAATCGATCACGCATAAGTTCAGCATTGCGGGACATGAAGGCTATATCACTGTCGGGATGTTTGAAGATGGAGCTCCGGGTGAGCTGTTCATTACGATGTCCAAAGAAGGTTCTACGATTTCCGGGTTGATGGATTCACTGGCAACTTCCGTATCGATCGCATTACAATATGGCGTTCCGTTAAAGGTACTGGTTGATAAATTCAGCCACGCACGCTATGAACCCTCCGGATTCACGAATAATCCGGAAATCCCGATCGCAAAATCTGCAAGCGATTATATTTTCCGCTGGCTGGGGAAGAAGTTCATGAAAGAGGAGAGCGGTACAAGCAGCGCGAATAATGAATTAAGCGGAGTACAGGTAAGTGCCGAAACAGCGAAGAAACCGGTCGCGATCCTAACAGCGGCGGCGACAAAGGCAGCGTCGGTGTTGGAGCGGAATGAGAAGGCGGTTTTCGAGATGCAGTCCGATGCTCCTCCATGCCAGGAATGCGGCAGCATCATGATTCGAAGCGGTTCGTGTTATAAATGCCTTGAGTGTGGTTCGACGTCAGGATGTTCCTGATTTTGGAAAGCAAAAACGAGGCTATTCGTTTACAGACGCCGATGGTGAAAAACATCATCGGCGTCTTTTTTTTCGAAATAATCTCCAGTATTAATCAAGATAAATTCTAGCGACCCGCTGGGTTATCCCACACAAAAACTCGTACGTGACCGTCCCGATCCTTTTACAGAGAGATTCTAAAGGAAGAACGTCTCCGTCTATCTCACCAAAGAGAAGAACATCCTCTCCGATGTCAGCGATCCCTTCCAACCCAATGTCGACCATGCATTGATCCATACAGATCGTTCCCACCACCGGATATTTCTTCCCGCGGATCATGACCTCGCTTTTATTTGATAGCAGGCGAAAATATCCGTCACCGTATCCAATGGGAAGGGTGACAATACGCGTCTGATTCTTTGTCGTGTAGGTATGGTTATAGCTTATTCCGGTTCGAGCCGGGACCACCTTGCTAAAAGAGACTTTTGTTTTCAGAGTCATAACCGGCTTCAGTTTTCGGCCCGAGAAAGCAACATCCGGCAGAAAGCCATTCGGATTATATCCGTAAAGCATGATTCCAGGGCGTACCATGGAATAGTGCGATGACTTGTGATTGATAATTCCAGCGGAATTAGCGCAATGAACGAGATCCGGAAGGAGTTTCTTCTTCTCCATTGCATTGATTACCGTATCGAAATGTTTCAGCTGCTGTGCTGTAAAACCGGGATCAGATTCTGCCTTCGCGAGGTGTGTATATACTCCTTTTATTTTGATCGATTCCAAAGCATACGATTGTTCGATAAACTGTTCGGCTTCATTCCAGGGTGCACCAATCCGTCCCATGCCGGTATCAATTTTAAGATGGACAAGTGCAATTTTTCCCATTTGTTTGGCGACCGCTGCGATCGCGATCGAATGATCGAGTGAGGAACTCGTCATCTCGATATTCTGTGTCAGAAACTCAGCGATCTGATCTGTATTGATAGCCCCCACAACGAGTATCGGAGCAGTGATTCCGCATTTTCGGAGAGAAATTGCCTCCTCGAGAAAGGCGACCCCCAGATAATGGGCTCCCTGTTGTACGAGTTCTCTGGAGATTTCATACAGACCATGGCCATAAGCATTTGCCTTTACCATGGCCATAATTTTTACATCATTCCCTGCTAGGATTTTTACGATGGAAAGATTATTCCGCAGGTTCCCAAGAGAAATTTCTGCACGAGTGGCTCTTGAGTTATAGGTTCTATTTTCTTCTTTCATTCGGCGTTCCTCTCACTGACACCCTGAGTTATAGAAGCATCCCTGCTATTGAACACATGCTAAATACGTTATTGATCACGAAATATGCAACAGAATGTTGCGGCGGCAGTAAAAGTAAAACAAGTTAGTACCATCGATGGTTCTGGGATTTTTCCTCTCCTTGTTAGTCAGTACGCTTCATATAGGCTCAACGATAATCGAGGCTAAACCCACACAATGAAGGTCCATGAATAAATAAATGATGAAGATTGATGTTCTCTCACAATTCAGTGACAATCAGTAAAAGGATACCCACAAGAATACGACAAAGGAACAAATCCACTGATTGAACGTCCAAAATGTAACACTTTATAAACTTCATGGAGAATCTACTATGAAAATTGGATCAATGTTGTTCCTTTCTCTTTCCTTTTTTATCCTCCCGCTCTTTGCCTAACAGAATGTTCAATTACCTGAAACAGCGGCCGGACAAAAAACAGCGGCATATTTCAAAGCTTTTAACTCCGGCGATACAACAGTTATGCGTAATTTTTTCTTGCAGCATTTTTCTAAAAATGTATTGCAGCGTATTTCGCTTGGGCAGCGCCTGGAACGATACCGGCAGATATTTTCAATAATAAAAGGTCTTTCACTGCGCAAGGTGATCGTTTCCCGCGAGGATCTTATTCGATTATCGGTTACTGCCAAAGACGGTAAGGTTTTGACAATGGAGTTTGAATTTGAGCCGGTCGTGCCGCATGGTATCATAAGCATCGTTATTGATGACGCAGCTGACGACGACGAAACTGTGCCGCATGCAAAAAACGATATCGAGTTCATTTCGCATGCAGAAGCCTATGTCCAGAAACTGGCTGCAGCGGATGGGTTTTCCGGCGTAGTGGTGATTGCGAGAAATGAAAAACCGATTTTCCAAAAAGCATGGGGGTATGCTGAAAAAGAGAAAAAGGTTCTGAATACCGTCAATACGAAGTTTAATGTCGGGTCGATGAATAAAAGCTTCACGACTCTTGCCATCCATCAACTGGCTGCGCAGGGTAAATTAGACTTCAACGATCCCCTCAAGAAATTTCTACCGGAATATCCTAACAAGGAAGCAGCAGAAAAGATAACCGTACAACATTTGGTTCCATGACATCAGGGATTGGTGATTTCTTTGGCGAACGATTTCGTGCAGCCGACAAGGCACAAATCAAGACGATCAGCGATTACCTTCCGCTCTTTGCCGATAGGCCGCTCGAATTTGAACTAGGGGCACAGTTCCGATATTCCAACGGAGGCTTCGTCGTGCTCGGCGCGATTATCGAAAAAGTATCAGGCATGGATTATTATCAGTACATTGCGAAGAACATATGCGTTCCTGCCGGTATGACAAATACCGAATGGCTTGAACGGGATGCGCTGCCGGAGAACTGTGCCGTCGGCTATACGCAGTTTACCGGAACAGGAACACCCGATAGCATCCGCCATCGCAATACTGCGATGCTCCCGCAAAAGGGAAGCTCAGCAGGCGGAGGGTATTCGACAGCCATGGACCTGCTGAGATATACAATAGCATTACAAGAAGGAAAGATCGTTCCCGAGACCTTTAAAGGTCGCGGAGGATTAGGAATTGCGGGCGGAACAGCTGGTGTTAATACGATTCTTGACTGGAATCCGCGGAAAGGATATACCATTATAGTACTTGCAAACTATGATCCACCTATAGCAGAAAGAGTAGGAAAGCACATCCGAATGATGATACCGGAATAGGTCTGCTCAGACCTTTTCCATCATGTCGATAAACCTCGCAAAAAGATAATCGCTGTCGTGTGGGCCGGGGGATGCTTCCGGGTGATATTGGACGGAAAACATTGGCAGAGAACGGTGGCGGAATCCTTCGTTCGTTTGGTCGTTGAGATTCACGTGCGTGATTTCGATTAACTTTGGATCGAGTGAATCAGGATCAACAGCAAAGCCATGATTCTGAGAAGTGATCTCAATGGATCCGGTCTGTAGATTTTTTACCGGGTGATTCCCCCCCCGGTGTCCGAACTTCAATTTGAATGTTTTCCCGCCGAGTGCTAAAGCAAGGAGTTGGTGTCCAAGACAGATACCAAAGATAGGTTTCTGTCCAATGAGTTGTTTGATGTTTTCAATGGCATACGTAACGGCTGCAGGATCGCCGGGACCGTTGGAGAGAAAGACCCCATCCGGATTCATTCTCAAAATTTCTTTTGCCGGTGTTTGTGCCGGTACGACGGTCAGACTGCATCGATAGGAGGTAAGACGACGAAGGATGTTATGCTTCACTCCATAATCGTACACAACGACTTTCCAATTCTTTTTTGAAGCCGGTGTACGAGGAGGAAGTGCAAATGACGTCGTGTCTACTTTATTCCATGTGTACGATTTTAGTGTTGTGACACGGCTGGCGAGATCGAGTCCGGTCATCAGCGGTGATGTTCTTACCTTTACTAAAAGACTCTCATCTTCTCCATCGTTCGTCGAAATGATACACCGCATAGCCCCGGCAGAACGGATGATTTTCGTCAACATACGGGTATCAAGACCTTGAATACCGATGATGTTGTGTTTTTCCAGCCAACTACTGAGACTTTCTGTTGAGCGAAAGTTGCTCGGATATTCACTATATTCCTTAACAACAAATCCGGCTACTTGCGGGCGAACCGATTCAAGATCGCCCGCATTCACTCCATAGTTTCCGATGAGCGGATAGGTCATCGTTACCACCTGTCCCGCATAGGATGGATCGGAAAGAATTTCCTGATAACCAGTGAGGCTGGTGTTGAAAACCACTTCGCCAGTTGTTTCACCTTCTGCACCGAATGAATCGCCGGTGAAGACCGTACCATTCTCGAGGACAAGTTTTGCTTTCATGACGGCGATAAGATAAGAAGAAAAGTGGGGCGATGCAATTTCCCAGGATTAGTGGAAAAAACAGGGACGAGAAGAAATTTTTCAGAGCACTCATACTCATTGAGTGCTTACCTTGACAAAGGAGACTTTAATGGTTAATTTTGTATAAGAGTCATTGATGTGCTATGGATGAAATCACCGATAAAAATCAAAAATTAACAGATCGTGAGCAAAGCATTCTGCATCATGTAGTGTATAACTACATCCAGACTGCCGTACCGGTCGGTTCCCGATATATTTCTAAGCATTTTGAACATAATCTCAGTGCTGCTTCAATACGTAATGTTATGGCGGATTTGGAAGACTCCGGGCTATTGTCCCATCCACATACATCGGCTGGCAGGGTGCCGACCGATCTCGGGTATAGATTTTATATCGATTACCTAATGGAAATGCAGCAGCTTGGCGATGACGAAAAACTACGGATCCATCAGCAGCTGGAACAGGCAAATGATACAGAGGAATTGTTGAGGGAAACCTCTAAGGTCCTGGGAAAGATCTCCCGCCAGCTCAGCGTCGTTACTTCACCGCATTTGAGCAGCGGTATTTTTGAAAAGATAGAATTGATACCGATTGCCAGTTCCAAACTGCTCGTCGTCCTCTCAATCCGGAGCGGCATCGTCCGGACCATCATGCTGGAAGTCGGCGTTGAAATTCGACGGGATCACCTGGATCATGTTGGTCACTTGATCAACGAGAGACTTTCCGGGTTGACATTAAGAGAGATCCGAGACTCATTCGTTGACCGCGTGAGAGATGTCCAAGATGAAAAAACCGGTCTCATCAGGCTCTTTATCGAATCGGTTGATCAATTATTTACCGATTCCAAGGACCGTGAAAAAGTCCATATTGGTGGTACCAAGAACATTATTGAGCAGCCAGAATTTATCGATCCGAAAAATTTTCGGTCAGTGATCGAAATGATTGAGAATGAGGATATTATTGTCCACCTTTTGGAAAAGCATGATGAGCTTCAAAAGGGATTCGTTGTTACCATCGGTACGGAAAATAAGGACGAATCGACCAAAGAGTACAGCTTTATTACCTCGACATACGATGTGGCGGGTGTGACGGGGCGTATCGGCATTATCGGGCCGACACGCATGGACTACGGCAAGGTTATTCCCCTTGTCGATTTTGTCGCACAGGCAATTGCCAAGATGCTACGTGCGTAATCCCTATACAACTGCCCGCTCCTTCATGCGGAAATTTAAGACAATGGAAGAAAAGGATTTGGAAAATACGACAAACGGAACCGGAGAAGAACTGAAACAGGAAACAGCAGCGACACACGAACTACCGGAAGCAACGGAAACAGCGCTTCAGCTGGAAGAATTTCAGAAACAGGTTGACCAGTATAAGGATTTGTTGCTGCGCAAGGCTGCAGAGTTTGACAATTATAAGCGGCGCATTGAGAACGAGACCGCCAACATCTTCAAGTATGCGACAGAATCATTTATTGACGATCTGCTGCCGGTTGTCGATGATTTTGAACGGTCGCTCAAGCATAGCAAGGAGAACGCCGATTATGAGGCATTGGTAAAGGGCATCGACCTTATTTACCAAAAGCTCATTAAAGTATTAGAGTCACGCGGTGTCAAGACGTTTGAGACGGTGGGGAAGGAATTCAATGTTGATTTCCATGACGCATTAATGCAAATGCCGAGGAAGGATGTGCCGCCGCACACGGTCATTGAAGAGGTCGAAAAGGGTTATATGCTGAACGATAAAGTTATCCGACATGCGAAAGTAATTGTCTCATCTGAGCCTGCGGAGGACAATACAGAATCATCCAACAGTTCTTCAGGGAAGTAACGAGAAACGATGGTAAAACGAGATTTTTATGAAGTGCTGGGTCTTGGGCGTAACGCTTCCCCGGATGAAATCAAAAAGGCATATCGGCAGATGGCAATGAAGTACCATCCGGATCGTAATGCCGGAAACAAGGAAGCAGAGGAAAAATTCAAGGAAGCTGCCGAAGCCTATGAAGTACTGAGCGATCCCGAAAAGAAGCAGCGGTACGACCAATATGGGCACGATGGATTACGCGGCACGAATTATCGTGATTTCACCGATATTAATGATATCTTCAATACGTTCGGGGATGTGTTTTCGGGCAGCTTCGGCGGTTCCATCTTTGATGAGGTATTCGGCGGAGGTCAGCGGGCACGCCACCGTTCTTCTGCTCAACATGGACAACCGGGGTCCGATCTTCGTGTCCGTCTCTCTCTGACGCTTGAAGAAATTGCCAGCGGTATTGAGAAAAAGATAAAAGTTAAACGTCAGAAGAAGTGCGATGTCTGCAGTGGAAGCGGAGCAAAGTCCTCCTCCGGAAAATCGACATGCACGCAATGCGGCGGGAGTGGAGAATTGCGGCAGGTATCGCGCTCCATGTTTGGTCAATTCGTGAACATTACAACATGTCCGAATTGCGAAGGTGAAGGGCGCATCGTCAAAGATCCTTGTACGGCTTGTCGTGGAGAAGGACGCGTTCAAGGCGAGTCGACGATCAAGGTCACTGTTCCTGCAGGAGTTATGGAGGGAAACTACATCCCGCTTGAGGGTCAAGGAAATGCCGGACGGCGCGGCGGTCCTGCAGGAGACCTCATTGTTGTTATTGAGGAAGAGCCGCATCCGCAGTTTAAGCGGAACGGCGACGATATCATTTATGATTTGTGGATCGGTTATCCGATGGCCGCGATTGGGGGAGATGTGGAGATCCCTACATTGACGGGGAAAGCAAAGCTTGCCATTGATCCCGGAACGCCTGCGGGGCGGCTGCTGCGAATGCGCGAGCGGGGTATTCCCCATTTGAACAAATACGGACGCGGCGATGAGTTGGTACGGGTTAATGTCTGGGTACCGACCAAGTTGAACAGTAAAGAAAAGGAATTGCTCCGCGACCTCTCCACTTGCGAACATGTGACCCCCAGTGAAGAAGAACGGCGTAATAATGACCGATCGTTTTTCGAAAAAGTAAAAGATGTATTTTCTTAATGGGATATGCTGAAGCGCATCATAGAATGGTTTGCGTTAACCAAGACAGAGCAGAAGGTGATTCTGTTTCTCACCATCACGATGTTTGCCGGTGCGGGAATTCGTTTGTATCAGGCAACATTTCCTTCGGCACCGCAATTTGATTATCGGGTATCGGACAGCACGTTTGCTGCGCTGAGCACAGGAGCAGAGGAGAGTACTTCAGATACAACAAGGGATGACGCCGATGAGGAATCCGTCACCGTTAATATCAATACGGTAACGAAACAGCAGCTGATGGATCTTCCCGGTATCGGTGAAGTCACAGCAGAGCGGATTCTTTCCTATCGCGATGAGAATGGAAAATTTGATTCTCTCGGGGATCTTCGCAAGATCAAAGGGATGAGTAAGAGGAAATTGGAGCAATTGAAACCGTTGATAACCACTCAATAGCCACTATGCACTGAGAGAGTATTGACATGAAATCAAACCGTTATGTCGGCGTTTCGTTCCTCAGGGGGAAAATGCAGCTTGCAGAGGTTGAACACAAGAAGAAACTCACAGTTACAGTCTTAGCAGAAAGCGATACGGTATTGGATTTCGCCCAGGCGGGCGTGAATCTCTCAGCGGATCATCCGCAATTGGACACGTTCGTGATCGAACTGCGCGAACTTCTGAAGCAGCAAAAGGTATCGGCGGAATATATCTCCTTTGCATTGCCGCCGGATCCGGTGTTCATTAACATTATTCCTGTAGATCCGGGATTGACGGGAAAGGATCTGGCAAACTTTCTTCAATGGGAAGTCGATCAGTATTTCCCGGATGTGTCGCCGAAAGAGTTTATCATCGATTCACATGGCTTACCGCTGGAGAGCTCAGCAGCTCAGCAGACATTTATGGTTGCTGTCCGGCGGGGTATGGCTGCCTTTCTGCAAAGAACCGTGGAAGGGTTGAAGATGAAGCTGAATATCATCGACATCGATCAATTCAGTACAGAAAAAACCCTGATTACTAATTATCCCGAAATCCTTGAACACGACATTGTTCTCTTTGGGCTTCGCTATCGCGGAGTTGATGCGAGCCTTATCCACAACGGGCAGATGACGGATTACCGGGCATTTCACTATGATGGTGATGTTCAGCCCATAAAACCGATTGTCGAGTACCTCAAATATCTCAAGCAAAAAGACAATAGCACACCGGCAGCACTGCTTCTCCATGGCATTGATGTTGCACAGGAACTTGTGAACTCTCTTCGTACAGAGACGGGTATCAAACAAACGCTGGCGATGAATGCACTCCGAAAGATCAATGCCGCAGAAAAACTCTACGAGCCGTTCGTTAAGGAGAGCTACCGGTTCGCTTCGGCGATCGGTCTGGCCTTGCGCGCAAAATGAGAATTATTGCAGGTGACTTGCGTGGACGTATGATCGAATCGGTCCGTGATTTGACTGTTCGTCCGACGACCGACCGCGCAAAACAAACAATCTTTGACATTCTTTCCACCCGGATCGATTTTGATGGTATGAATGTCCTGGATCTGTTCGCAGGCAGCGGCAGTCTTGGATTGGAAGCGATCAGCCGCGGTGTACAAAGTGTCACATTTATCGAAAAAGCAAGAAAATCACTGGATGTGCTTGAGAAGAATGTTGCGACGCTCGGTTGTGAATCGCAATGCTCCCTCTATCAGGCAGATGTGTTCTGGTATCTGAAAAACTCAAAACAATCGTTTGATCTCGTTTTTGCAGATCCACCGTATGCGTTGGAGAATATCGGAACGATCCCTAATGCTATCTATGAAAGCGGTGTCGTACGGGATGGTATCTATGTGGTGATGGAACACAGCCGCGAATCCGTTATCGATTTGAATGAACAGAAGTATGACGTCATCAAAAAACCCTTTGGCCAAACAACCGTGCTGATACTGAAAACCATTGTTCGACCATCACTTCCCGGGATATAAAATGAAAATCGCTATCTATCCAGGATCTTTTGATCCGATCACGAATGGGCACCTCGACATCCTCGAGCGGGCACTCAAATTGTTTGACAAGGTCATCATCACCATAGCCAGCAATACCGCAAAGAATCCTCTCTTCTCCGAAGAGGAACGGTTTGCCCTTCTCCAGGCCGTAACGAAACGATACAAGAATGTCGAGGTCGATTCTTTTGAGGGATTGCTGGTGGACTATGTTCAGCAGCGGAAAGCTACAGCTGTGGTTCGGGGATTGCGTGCAATGACAGATTTTGAATACGAACTGCAGCTAGCTTTGATGAATCGCAAATTGGACGAGAAGATGGAAACGGTGTTTCTTATGCCGAATGAGAAATATACGTACCTGAGTTCCAACATGGTACGTGAGATTGCCCGGCTTGGAGGCGATGTCAGTAAGTTTGTTCCATCGGTAGTTCTGAAAGCACTTCGTCAAAAGAATCGAATGTAACTCAAGTACTCCACGTTCATCGCAGTTCTCCTGATACCGAGCCGTCGATCATCAGGCCGCACATCACAGAGGTCTTTGCAGGAATCACACCAAGAGCTTCCACGGTTTGCACTGTTCCGCTCAAGCGCATGTGTGCGTTTTGCGATTTGGAGAGGAAAGCATTCAGTATTTCACGTGCACTCTGTAATTCGCGATGAATATCCCAGTGTGCGTGTTGACGTAGTTCGGCAAGACGCTCATCATGATTCCACCAGTCCGCGATACAAAAGAAGATACTTCCGGTAGAGATCGAATAATTGAGATCAGAGAGAGTGATGGTCTGTGTCGAGGGTTCGTAGATTGGTGTGCCGCTCATCAGAATGCGACCTTCAAGATCACCATGAAAATCGAGGACGAGTGTTGTCAAGATATCATCGCCGGAAAGATCTATCCGATCAATCTGGATCGTGCGGCCTCCGGAAAGTGTGTGCGACGTGCCTGCGAATCGCTTGGTGAGAATTTTGGTCACCTATTCATGACTGAGGTCGAGAAGCAGTTCGACGTGAAAGCCGGTATCCGGCTTGACACGGGTAATTTCGACGTACGGACGATTCGAAGATTCCGGTTTTTCCCCTAGAGTGACACAGGGACGACAACGGAGATAGAAGGTAAACGAAATCGCTGCATTGTGAATTGTCGGAGGTGTCAGTTGAATGCCATGGGGCTGAATCGCAAGCCAGAGTCCCAGGGCGGTATCGAGAGCGAAAGGCTGAGCATCGTCTGCCAGAGTCCTTCTGCCTTGGCATGGACATCCACTGCTTTCGGAACGCGTTCATCGATTCTTTCGGCAATATTGAGGAGCTGATCATCGAGGATGCGCTTTATCCGATCTGTGACATTGATCCCGAAAAATGTTGCCTCACAGTTGTCGATGAAGTCGGTAGTGATCGTTGTAGTGGAGTGCAGACGCCAATCCGACTGCAGGGCCAGGTTTGATGTCAACCTCACACGCACTCGACGCATCGGTTCATGGTACCCGCAGGATCCGAGCGTTATCCATGTGTAATTTGTGAAAGGCCACGGTTGTTTCACGCGATGTGCATACTGAACCTGATACCGGATTTCTGTGCTGACTACAAGAACACTGTCATGAGCGGTCACTTCAAACGGATTCCGGTCCCACCGATATTTGATTGCTTTTCCCGACCCTTGTTCCGGAATTTCTTTCCATGTATCATCGGCAATTTCCGACATAGGTAAACCTGATTCCAGATCTGCCATACTTACGAGCGAAGTCAACGGTACGAGAACAGGCAGCGTTATTTCAGAGGGATCTACCAGCGCCTCGACTAATTCGCCGGTTGACTTGTGCGAAGCAGCGGGAATGCCTTCTCTCAGGCCGGAACAACTATTGATAAACAGAAGCATAAAAGGAATGCACAGGAAGTGTTTCATGGTAATGTTTTGGAGATGCACAAGATCATCTACAACGCAGGCAGATGGACGGTGAATGTACTTCCTTTTCCCTCTCTGCTTTTGACTTGAATGGATCCGTGGTGTGCTTCAGCAATCCACTGAGCGATCGGGAGGCCGAGTCCGCTTCCGCTCGCAGGTTCAGTCTCTCCAGAAGTTCGATCCGCACGGTAGAATCGTTCAAAGATCCTTGTAAGATCTTTCCGTGGAATGCCTGCACCGTTATCTTTCACTGCAATCACTGCAGTACCATTGGTTTTTGTCAAAGAAATTATTACCTGACTGCGCGCATGACTGTATTTGATCGCATTATCGATGAGGTTCAAAAAGAGTTGTTTCAGGCGGGCTGCATCACCCAGAACGAGTATGGATTCCGGATGGTCGAGTCTGACTTTTATTTTCTTGGATTCTCCAAGTACCTTTGCTTCCTCAATAATTTGGGCAAGGAATTCATCAAGTGCGACCGGCTGCATATTGAACACCAGTCGTCCGGTATCTGATTTGACGAGTATCATGAGGCTTTCGACAATTGATGAGAGCCGAATTAATTCATCGTAAATGCTGGCGAGGAGTTCACGCGAATTCTTCGACAATCGTTGATTACGGAGAGCAACTTCAATCTCACCGCGCATAATTGTCAGCGGGGTTCGTAATTCATGGGATGCGTCCTCGGAGAATTGCTGAATTTGTGTAAATGATGCCTGGAGGCGGCTGATCATATCGTTGAATTGTTCTGTCAGTCGTCCCAGTTCGTCATCGACTTGATGCGTCGGCAGACGTCGAGTCAGGTTTTGTGCCGTAATCTCCTTTGCGGTTTTCGTGAGTTCGTCGACGGATTTGAGGGATTTATGGGCAAGAAACCACCCCCCTATAACAGAAATCAGGAGTGCTATAGGCGTTATGAACAGGAAATTAAAGAACACATTGTCAACCGCCTCATAGACCGGTTCGAGAGGGTATGCCACATAGATTTTCACATAGTCGTTTTGCATCAGTGCAAGGCGGATTTCCTTATCATCTGGTCCATTCGTGCTGACCACATTCACCCATTGATAAGGAATATCTCCATAGGTGATCGTATGTCCACGCAAGCTTTGCGATCGATAGAGCAAGTCGCCGTTGCGGTCAAGAATCTGGATGTAATGCCGCCGCGGACTCAGAAGCGTATGCTGGTAAATTTGACTCCACATTTCATCAATTTCTGTCCGTTGAGTAACAGATGTATCCATGTCTACTTCCGGCTGTTCCTCCTGCTGCGCAGCACTTCGTTTCAATTCCATCAATTCTTTAAGCGCTGCTCGTTTGATTTTTACTTTTTTAGCTTTTGGCTCGATGAATTCATTGACCCATGTTACTTCGTTTTTCAGTGAGAGATCGAGGTTGTCTATGAGCGTCGAGCGCGACACAAGATAGGCACCTACGCCGGATCCGAGGAGCGTGATACCGAGTACAGCGGCATACCATACGGTAAGTTTTGTACGGATGGAATGAAGAATGGTCATACGGATCTGCCCGCCGGCATATCTTTGGCAGGTTTAAATGTGATCTTCCTATCTGAAAGATAATATCCTTTGCCGCGTTCAGTTTGAAGAAGTTTCACCGGGAAGTCGGCATCGATTTTTTTTCGCAGATGATTGACATAAACATCGACTACGTTCGTACCGGGATCAAAACTGTAGCCCCAAATTTCTTTTGACAGCTCCTGCCGTGTGATCAGTTTACCAGGGTTGCGTAGAAAGTATTCGATGAGTGCGTATTCCCGGGCAGTCAATTCAATCGCGGATCCCGACCGGCTGGCTTTGTGGGCGATGGTGTCTAATGTCAGATCTGTGTATTTGAGCTTTGTCTTTACGGTCCCCCGGCGAATCAAGGAACGCATGCGTGCGAGTAATTCATTGAAAGCAAAAGGTTTGGTGAGATAATCATCGGCGCCTTGATCGAGTCCCCCCACAATATCTTCCGTGGCACTCCGTGCTGTCAGCATGAGAATCGGAGTACGGATTTCATCTTTGCGGAGATCGCGGAGAATTTCATAGCCATCTTTCTTAGGAAGAAGAACGTCAAGAAGGATCACATCATAGGCTTCCGTGCGGGCAAGCTTTTCACCGGTTTTTCCATCGGCAGCGATTTCGACTTCATACCCTTCAGCTTCCAAACCTTTTTTGAGAAAGCGGGCAACTTTCTGTTCGTCCTCAACAACGAGGATGCGCATAATTATTCCTACTGTGGTGGGGTGGCCGTTCGTCCGTGCTGGAGAAGTTAACCGTTTATCCGAAAAGTGTCAAATCAGGGAAAAAATCAAAAACCGGCGGCTGAGGACCAAGAACTGCAGAAGAGAGCCGACGCGCAAAGAGAGCTGTCTCATAAGGTTCGGCATGTGTTATGACATTCTATGAAAAACTCTTCATGTCCGGGTTCTTTGAATCCCCCATATTATTTCATATATTTTCATCCATTGAGGATCAGATTGAATCCGACTGGAATGTGGAACGATCTGCTAAATATCTTTCTGAGAAAGCCCATGAAAAAAATACTTTTCTGTCTCACGGTTGTGTTTCTCTTTGAAGGGTGTATTCAAACGATCGCGCTCCGCTCTATGGGCGGTATCCTTGATAATGGATTGGCCTCCTTCAATGAAGAATCCGACCTTCAGCTGGCGCATGAAGCACTCGGCAGCAACCTTAAGCTTATTGAAGCCATGATCAAGAGTGATCCGGAAAACGAGCAATTTCTCATATTTGCGGCACAGGGATATCAAGCTTACGGGTTGGCATTTTGCGAAGATGACAGCGTTGAACGAGCTCGTGTTTTCTATTTGCGAGGGAAAGAGTACGGGATGAGGGTATTGCGCAAGAAGAAGCACTTTCGAGAAGCCGTGAATGGCGATTTGACCCGGTTTCGTGAAGCACTAAAGTCATTTTCGAAAGATGATGTTCCGGCGATTTTCTGGACAGCCTTTTGCTGGGGAAGCTATATAAATATCACCCGTACAGATCTGGCCGGACTTGCTGACCTCCCAAAGATCAATGCCTTGGTAGAATTCGTCGCAGAAAAGGACTCTTCGTATTATCATGGCAGTGCATTCCTTTTTCTGGGAACGATGGAAGCAACCACTCCCAAAGTCCTTGGCGGGAATCCGGAAAAAGCGAAATCGTATTTTGAGAAATGCCTTACTATCAATAAAGGGAAATTTTTATTGACGCAGCTCTACTACGCCCGATCCTATGCCGTGCAAAACCTCGATCGAGAGCTGTTTGAATCGCTCCTCAAGCAAATCGAAGATGCTTCCATCGATGTTTTACCGGAGGCGCGTCTTGCAAATGTTATTGCAAAACAGAAAGCCCGCAAATTATTAGCTCGGGCAGATGAACTCTTTTAATTTAACAGGAACCAAAGGAATAATTTCATGAAATACCAATTTCTCATTCTCTCCGTTTTCCTGTCTGTTCTGAATTCGCTCCATGCTCAGCAGTACACTCTGAAATTTGCCACTGTCGCTCCGGAAGGCAGTACCTGGATGAATGTCATGAAAGAATACGACGCTGCCATCCGAAAGGAAAGCGGCGGACGAATGGGATTCAAAGTATATGCCGGTGCGGTCCAGGGAGATGAAAAAGCGGTTCTCAAAAAGATCCGTATTGGTCAGATTCATGCCGGCGGATTTACGGGTGTTGCGATGGGTGAAATTGCACCCTTGGTTCGCATTCTCGATACACCCTTCCTGGTGCGCTCTTCCGCAGAAGCGGATTATCTCTATACCACTTTTAACCAGGATTTTGAAGAAGCGTTTTCCGAAGGCGGCTACGTATTGCTCGGATGGGCTGAGGTAGGATTTGTGTATGTCTTTACGAATTCTATGATTACAAAGCCGGAAGATTTGAAATCCCTGAAGATGTGGGTGTGGGAGGGAGATCCGGTTGCCGAAACGGCATTCAGCGTTCTGGGCCTGCGTCCGATACCACTATCATTGGAAAATGTGCGGACATCCCTTCAAACCGGGCTGGTGAATGCGTTTTATATATCACCTTATGCTGCCATAGCTCTGCAGTGGTACACTTGCGCAAAGTATATTGTCGATGTTCCATTAACATGTGCTGCTGGTGCAGTACTTATTTCCAGGAAGCAGTTCGATCCACTCCCGAAAGATCTGCAGGATATTCTTTTGATGAACGGGAAAAAATACATGGCAAAGCTGACAGAATTAAGCCGGCGCGATAATGCAAAAGCCATGGAAGAATTTAAGAAGCAGGGTATAACATTTATCAAGGCATCAGAACAAGATGTTCAATATTATATGAACGCCGGCAATCGGGCACGAAAAGAATTAGTAGGGAAGAATTATTCCCAGGAATTCCTCACCCGCGTCGAAACCGCTTTGACAACCTACCGAAAGACAAACTCAGGGAAAAACGGTCGATGAATATCCTTCAGAAGATCAATACTGCATTCAACAAAATGGAAGGTGCTCTGCTGGTCGTTCTGCTGAGCATTATGGTGGTGCTTGCTTTCTGGCAGGTGATGATGCGTAACCTTTTTCATGGCGGGTTCATGTGGGGGGACATACTCATTCGGCACATTGTTCTGTGGCTGGGATTCTTAGGCGGTGCGCTTGCTACGAGTCATCAGCGTCATATTCACATCGATGCGTTAGCTCATTTTCTATCACCGCGAGTGAAATCCATTGTCGGCATTATCACCAATCTCTTCGGTGCAGTTATTTGTGTCATTCTTCTGAATGCGTCACTGACGTTCATCCATGGTGAAATTGATGCTCAATCCATGATCTTTGAAGGTGTACCGGCATGGTATACAGAGATCATCATTCCTGTCGGGTTCGGATTGCATATGATTCACTTTCTATTACGATCGGGTATGAATGCTTTTGATGCCTTCCGGAAAGGAAGCGCCGCATGAATATCTGGCTGATTGTCATTGGCCTCGTGCTGGTGGCGGTACTGAGCGCACCGTTGTTTGTGGTGTTTGCCGGGTTTGTCATCTACGCATTTAGTACATCAGGAATTGATACATCGGCGATTATCATCGAATTCTATCGTATTGCTGAAACTCCCATGCTGGTTGCTATTCCGCTTTTTGTTTTTGCGGGATATGTTTTAGCGGAAAGCAACGCGCCTAAACGCCTCGTTGCCTTGGCACAAGCCTTGTTTGGATGGAGCACAGGCGGCTTAGCTATTGTCACGATTATCGTATGTGCATTCTTTACCGCCTTTACCGGGGCATCCGGTGTAACCATTATTGCTCTTGGGGGAATGTTGTTTCCCATTCTTCTGAAAGAAGGATATCCTGAAAAGTTCTCGATGGGACTGGTGACTGCTTCGGGGAATATCGGGCTCCTTTTTCCGCCAAGTCTGCCTGTTATTCTCTACGGCCTGATTGCGCAGGTGAGCATCGACAAATTGTTTATTGCGGGTCTTATTCCCGGCCTTATCTTGATCCTTTTTCTCGGCGGATACAGCGTTTGGGTCGGGAAAGTAAAAAAGGTTCCCAAAATTCCTTTTACGTTTTCCAATGTCTTTGCTGCAGCAAAAACGGCGGTCTGGGAAATTCCGCTGCCCATTATTGTTATCGGCGGAATATACGGAGGATTTTTTACGGCCACCGAAGCTGCAGCAGTGACAGCATTTTATGTTTTTGTGGTTGAAGTATTCATTGTGCGGGACTTGCATCTCATCAAAGATGTGCCCCGTGTGATGCGGGAGAGTATGATGCTGGTCGGCGCTACACTGTCTATCCTTGGTATAGCATTCGGATTGACAAATTATTTCGTCGATGCACAGGTGCCGCAAATGCTGTTAAGTCTTGTGGAAAGCAGGATCACGAGCCATATAACATTCCTGTTGATTCTTAATGTGTTCCTGCTGGTGATCGGGATGATTATGGAAATGTTCCCCGCTATTCTCGTGGTAGTACCGTTGATCCTTCCTATCGCCAATCGTTATGGAGTTGATCCGTTCCATCTCGGCATCATCTTCCTTACAAATCTGGAAGTAGCATACCTCGTACCTCCATTTGGTTTGAACCTCTTCTTATCCAGCCTGCGGTTCAAACAATCGGTGTTGGGTGTTGCACGCTCGGTTTTTATTTTCCTTGTCTTGGAGATCATCGCACTTCTCTTTATTACCTATGTACCAGAATTGAGTCTTTGGCTCATCAACAGGTGATAGTGGGCAGGGAGACAATTGCCCTAGGTGAAGTGTGAAAGGGCGAGGAAAAATCCTCTTCTTTTTATCTGGTGTAAATTCTGAAAATGGTGGAGAGTGTACACAGGAACGACCTGTTGGTGATGAGCCTGCCGCGACACTGTGTTCACCCGACCATCGCAAGAGCATTGTAATTCTAGAAACTTGTGCTTCCTGTCACGAAGTCCATTCCTGATTTTTTCGTTCTTAAATTCGTTGCATTGAAGGTGTTGGCTGTGAGCTCGGGCCGAGTCTTCGGTTGGTTCATATGAATGGAATGCAATAAACAGTGCATCCGACTTTTCTGTAGGGGTCTTGTAAGCAGGTCGGATGCAACCTTCTTTTTCTTATATCGAGGTTATCATGAAATCACTTCCCGGTGTCATATATTCTGTGCTCTCCATCGTTTTCATGGGATGCTATACGCCTCATTTTCTTCCCAATACAGCGCCCACTCCGATGTTTGATCAGGCCGGCGATGTCCGATTGACCGGATATGCCGGAACGAACAGCTATGATTTCCATGTCGCAGTCTCGCCGCTGGAGCATATTGGTTTTGTCGGTGCAGGTTCCTGGTCGTTTGGCAAGAAAATAGAACCCGCCGATAAAACCACCCCCGAAAATGAAATTGAATGGTCACACTCTCATCGGTATTTTGAAGGAGCGGTTGCATTTTATCTTTCCCCGTTTTCATTAAGAAAGGATATGATGAAGATTGAGGTTCTCGCCGGATATGGATCAGGAATCGCCAATGCAAGCCTTGATGCCGGAAAGAGGACTTTTTTAGGGTTCATTATCCCAACGGTACGTGTGGATGCAAAATCGCAGCAATATTATATTCAGGTCAACGCGGCTGTTACCGAAAGGAATACGGGGTCATCCAAGAATGGTCAGGGAGGCGGCGATCTCGAGTATGGTTCGATATTTCGATTCTCAAAAACTCGGTACTATGATTTTGTACGGGATAATAAATCCCTTGGACTTCCTTCACAGGAAGGAAATTTTATCCAGATTGGTGCATTTGGAACTCTGTATGGGAATGAACTTGGTCTCACTACTCAAATTGGCTGGCTGTATCCTCTCGCGGACGATCAGAACCGTCCATCGTATTCCCCCCTGTATGCCACCATAGGGCTGAACATATATTTGTGGTAGAGATCCTTTGGTGATTATTCCAATGTTCTCATTTTAGGTACGAAGAACCAGACAAGGACAGCAATGGAAAATGCAAAGCTGGCGCTCAGGAGAGCTGCCTCTCGTTCGCCAGCATGTTCGGCTATACTGCCAAGGAGAAGAGCGCCAATGGGTATCGCTCCCATGAATGTTGTGCTGTAGACTCCCATCACACGCCCTCTTAAAGCATCTGGTGCAAGTGATTGGATCGTTGCATTCGCAAGATTGAGGATCAGAATCGATGCCGTACCGAGAAGCCCCATCAAGATCAACGAAAGCGGAAGCCAACTCGTGAGCGCAAAGAAGGTAATGAAGACAGGAAAGCAAAGTGTGCCTAAGGTTATGAGCTTCCCGTGAATATATATTCGTCCTAAAGAGGCAATTGCGAATGCACCGAGTAAAGAACCGACCCCTCGTGCAGAAAAGAGAAGCCCGTTTGTTGTTGCATCGCCGTGCAGAACTTTTATCGACCACGCCGGGAGAAGTGTTCCCAACGACATGCCGAATAAACTGGTAGCAGCGACTAATACTATCAGTGTACGGATGATTGGCTGATGGCGCACATAATTGATACCTTCTTTCAGCGCCTCGAGGGTTGAAATACGTTGAGCAATCTTTTCTTGAGGCACTACCTGTATGGCTGAAAGGGCAATAAGGACTGCAATGAATGAAGTTCCGTTTGCAGCAAAACACCATTCAGGCCCGAACGCAGCATAGGTAAGTCCGGCAATTGCCGGGCCTATGATGATGGCGGTGTTGAACATCATGGAATTGAGGGCAACAGCGTTTGTCAAATTTTCCCGATCTACCAGTTCCGAAACAAATGCCAATCGTGCGGGTGCATCGAAAGCATTGGCCAAACCCAATCCGCTGGCCAGGACGAGAATATGCCACGGTTGAGTGATGTGGAAATAGGTCAATCCGGCAAGAAGGAATGCCAGAATCATCATCGCACTTTGAGTGATGATGAGAAGCGTTCTGCGGGACATCCGATCGGCAAGGACGCCGCCGTACATCATGAATAACCACGAGGGAGCACCGGATGCAAAACCGACGTATCCAAGATATGCTGAAGAACGCGTCAGTTCATATACGAGAAACCCTTGAGCGGTCATTTGCATCCAGGTCCCGAACAAGGAAATCATTTGCCCCCAGAACCAAAGACGATAGTTTTTATGCTGCAAAGCAGCAAAGGTCTGCTGCCAAGAGAGTCTCGGCGCGGTAGGGGTTGTCATGATGTCATGAATCGTTTCAGCAGTTGTATCTGTCCCGCATGGTATACGTCATGGCAGGCGATTCCGAACATGATCGACATATTACTCACCTTGGAACCCGCAGGTTTCTTTTCAAGGTCGGAAGGATGAAGATGTGATATTACCTCGCACATGGAACTATGCATTTCCTCAAGGAGTCGAATGTCCGAATGCCATGCTTGTTCACTTCGCTCGACCGGACGCTTGATCCAATTGCTCCCAGGTAAGGGAAACAATCCTTTCTTTTCTCCCAACAACCGTCTCCGTATTATATATTTCCAATAAGCGGTATGTACCACAATCTCCCAGATATTGTGTCGGTCTGGCGCCGGGCGCCAAGCGGCTTGTTGTGGTGTTAAGCCGCGTATTGATCCGCGGAGATTGGTCCCATGCCATGCACGATTCTTAAAGGCTTCGCCGATCAGCTGGAGAAGGAGCTGAACTTCATCGGATGCTTTTCCTTTTCCATGATGCGCTCTCTGTTTTCTCCGTTGATCAGTGTTCATCATCTCTCGTCTCCTTTGTGTTTTACAAGAAAATCTAGATCTTTGGTAATCCTATGACATGAATTCTCTTCAACGTACGGAGCAAAAAGGAGTCAGTCAAGATTTCATGTGTCCTTTGAGGAATGATTTTGTATTATTATGGAGTGTTAATATCTTTTTCTTTCCTGGAATAGCGTTTCTTATGGCAGATTTTGAAATTACCGTGATTGGCGCAGGAGTTGTGGGATTAGCGGTTGCCGCTCGCCTTTCACAGCGGCATCCCAACTTGGTCGTACTTGAAAAGAATGAGAAATATGGCTTGGAAACATCAAGCCGAAACAGCGAAGTTATTCATGCCGGAATCTATTATGAGCCGGGCTCTTTTAAAGCGCGCTTCTGTGTGGAGGGCAGAGAAGAACTGTATTCTCTCTGCAAAGCACACAACATTGCATATAAGCCCCTAACGAAGCTAATCACGGCAACGACTTCAGCAGAGTTGGCTAAACTCGAGACGATAAGACAAAACGCAGCAAGGAATGGTGTGGATCTCCAGGTTCTGGACAAAACGGCAGCGTTGAAACTTGAACCAAACATCCGAACGGAGGGAGCGCTTTTCTCGCCGCTCACAGGTGTCATCAGTGTTCATGATCTCATGGATTACTTCGTCCACACGATACTAGCGCAAGGGGGAGTCCTCCAGCATCGATGCGAGGTAGTTCAGATTCGAACCATGAACGGCGGATATGAAATCGTCTTGGAGGAGTCAGGGATCAGATCTACCATTACGAGTGAAATCATTATTAATGCTGCCGGACTGCAGTCGGATCTCGTTGCCCAGATGATTGGTATCGATATAGACAAGGAGGATTTACGTCTTAACTATGTCAAAGGATCTTATTTTGCCATAGCACCTTCAAAGGCAAAGTTAATTTCACGGCTGGTCTATCCTGTGCCGACCAACGAAGGGCTCGGTGTTCATGCACTCATGGATTGGGCAGGGCGATTGAAATTTGGTCCCGATGTTGAATATCTGAAAGATCGTACTCTTGACTATCGTGTAGACGAAGGAAGACGAAATGCATTTGCAGAGTCAATCCGTCGAATCCTACCTTCAATCAGCGATGATGATATATCGCCGGATATGTGCGGTATCCGGCCGAAGCTTCAAAAGAAAGGAACGCCGGCGCGCGATTTTGTAATCGTCCACGAGAAAGAAAGGGGACTGCCAGGATTTGTGAATCTTATTGGAATAGAATCACCGGGATTAACTTCGTCGCCTGCCATTGCCCGGTATGTTGAACAGCTCCTCTTCTAAAGAGCCGGTCCGACGGACGCTCGATCTTTCTGTTTTTGATCATTGAGTGCAGTCTACAATTTGTGAGCGATCACACGATGGATATTTTCAATGCAGATCTTCGACCAATTCTCGAATTTGTCGATATCCCTTTGAAGTTTATCTGCATCAAGAAATCCTGTTTCGTTGATGGATTTCTCTTTCGGTCTTACGAATGGCTTTTCGAGTGCAATTGCGTGCACAATCCCGAAATGAACTTTCCCGACCTCGTTGGAATCATCATTGAGCAATGCCACAATACGCTGCGTGTACCTGGATTCCAGTGATACTTCCTCGTCGAGTTCTCTCTGAAGACCGGCTTGATACGTTGTGCCGAATAACGTGGGATCAGAAATGGAAATATGTCCTCCGATGCCCAGCGAATAATTTCCCAGAAGTCTTTTCTCTCCCTGAAGTTTTCCACGACGATACACAAAGACTTTATCATCACAATGAAGAACGGCGTACGGGATTAATTGCTTATATGCTGGATCGGATTCTGCTTCTTTCCTCTTGAGGTACATTTGGTTCTTGGGATCAAGAATAACGTCCAGATATTTATCCACGTCAAAAGAAAGACCCTGGAATATTCCTATTTGTTCAAGGATCCGGGAAGGGAAGACCAGGACATGTTCCTCGAGGTGTTTACTATGTTCTTGCATGACGTATCCTTCTCTTGGGAAGCAGAAAAAATCCCCTCGCAGTGAAGGGGATTTTTTCAGGTATTTCGTTTTTTGCTCTATCGTTTAGTACAGGAACATCGGTTTGCCGAGCAAATGCGCAACCTTTGGACGATATTTCTCAATATCGTAAAGTTCGTTTACGTCGACACATTTTTTTCCTTCGGTGATCATGCTGGCAGAAACGGTTGTATACTTGCCATCGCGAAGTGCTACCATTTGCCCGGAACGTTTCTTGATTAAGAGATCGGCTGCGAGATATCCAAAGGTGGTAGCGACCATTCGATCGAGAGCGTCAGGTGCACCTCCGCGCATAAGGTAACCTAATTGCTGGACCATAACGCCAACGCCGGAGCGTTTTTCGATTTCTTCACCGATATATTGTCCGATGCCGCCAAGTTTTCTGTGTCCATAGGCATCTGCTTCACCCGTGAGGAACATCCCGCCGCCGAGGGGTTTTGCCCCTTCGGACACGGTCATAATTGCATAATTGCTGGGATTGGCATTGCGATCTTCAATAAGGAATTTTACCAGTTTATCCATATCGAAGTCCACCTCAGTTATGATGGACCGATCAACTCCAGCGAGATATGCAGAGATGAGCGAAGTCTCGCCTGAATAACGTCCGAATAATTCGACGACGGCGATACGTTCGTGCGAACCGCTTGGTGTGCGCATGGAATTAATGAATTCCGTACTGCGTGTCACGGCTGTGGAAAAGCCAATGCAATAGTCTGTCCCATAGACATCGTTGTCCATTGTCTTGGGGATACACACAATGGGGACGCCTTCCTTGTGCAATCGGACAGCGTAGCTGAGAGTGTCGTCGCCGCCAATAGCAATAAGTCCGTCCAGTTTCAGATGTTCGATGACGCGCAGTGAATGAGCAGTGCAATCCGTCGGTTCAGTTCCGTTCTTGTGTTCGAATTTTCCTTTTAAGAATGCCGGCATTCCTTTCGGACTTACTCTGCCTGGATTGGTACGTGAAGTATGGAGAAAGGTGCCGCCCGTACGATCGATTGTGCGGACGAGCTGCTTGGTGAGCGGCAGGATCAGATCCTCGTGAGTTTTTGGGTCTGCTGGATTGTAATGAAGCAATCCAGCCCAGCCGCGTTTCAAACCAAGCATTTCGTGGCCATCTTCAAGAAGTTGAGTGGCTGCAGCTTTCATACAGGCATTGAGGCCGGGTACATCGCCGCCGCCAGTTAAAATCCCTATTCGCATTATCTTCTATCCTCTCAAAAAAAGTTGATGTCTTCGTCTTCGGTCCTGCAATATTTCCACTGTATCTAATTAAATCAACAATTTGTTAAAAATCCAGAGACAAGAATAATATCCTGCCGGCCACTCTTCCCGGGCGTCTCGTTCTCCGGGCCCGTTATATCCTTCGCGCTTTTTACGTCGGAGTATATCGGTCTCGAACCGCCGGAATGAGATACTCCGAAAACGCACGATCAAGATTGTACTCCGGTTTCCAGCCCCAATCAATTCGAGCTGCCGTATCGTCTACATCTGCCGGCCAGCTGTCAATGATTGCTTGACGTCTATAATCAGCAGCAAAGGAAACGCTCGTATTGGGGAAAGCTTTCTGAATGATCTGGTGTACTTCCAATGCAGAAGGGTTAAACGCGCCAACGTTATAAATCATGCGTGTAAGCTTCTCCCGCGGGACAGCTTGAAGTTCTAAGAGAGCCTTGATCGCATCCGGCATCGCCATGAAGGGAATACGTGCGTCTTCACGGACAAAGCAATCGTACGGTTTATGCTTTGCGGCCATATGGAGCATTTCCGGGGCAAAGTCGCTCGTTCCACCCGTCGGAAGAGTCGCCGCACTGATAAGTCCTGGAAAACGCACACCGCGGAAATCAACCTGCCCCTTGGGCGGTTCGGCATCGAGCTGGCGGTAGTGTTTTGAGTAATAGCGACCGAGTTGTTCAATATACAGTTTGTTGATACCGTACATGGTACGCGGTTCCAGCCATTGGTCTTCTTGTAATTTACCAGCGCGCTGTTTTGTTGCAAGATCAGGAAGCCCGTAGACTGCAACGGAACTAGGATAGATGAATTTAATCTCGCGCCCTTGCAGGCGGGATTGCGTAATGGCTATTTCTAACAGGTTCAAGGTTCCGTCGACATTGACCCGATGTGCGAGCGTCGGCTGCCGCTCAGCACGCGTCGAGAGTAATGCAGCAAGATGATAGATTGTGTCGAAATTATGTTCGGTAGAAAGTGTTTCTAAGACATGGGAATCCAGAATGTCTCCGGTCACGATTCGATGGCATCGGGCTCGTACTGAATCATCAATGGGAACCAGGTCCATAGCAATGATATGAATCCCTCCATGTTCGGAGAGATGTTCGATGAGTCCATGGCCGATCTCGCCATTGGCGCCGGTGACCAGGATGGTCTTCATGGGCATACGACCTCCATACGCGTTCAAGAAGTGTTGAAACAGTTTTGGTTGTCATAAGGTAAGGAAAAATTGCAAGGGAGGGAAATAAAGAATTGGCAGGAATGTTGACGCTCTATGAATACCCAAGATGGTTAATAAGACTGACGAGATACTTCGATCGCATCTGCTCACTCGCCATGATCTGGTGCACCGGCGGCAGCTTCAGGATGACTCCGAGAATAGCTGCCATGGCTCGATGGTTGGTTAATGCCTGATTATCGAAAATGAGATTCTGAAACTTCCCCCGTTCGAGAGCCATCAGCACAACCCGATGTGTACCATTCACAGGTGTGATCACCCGCACTTTCCGCGATTTTAAAGAAAGGGCATTGAGAGAACATGACCGGACACAGACCCCGCAGCCGAGACACACATTCTCGTCGATCTTCGCTTTCTTCATTTTTGGTTTGTGCGGATTATTTGCAGAGACGAGCGTCATCGCTTCGACAGGACATACATGGATACATTTGCCGCAACCGTTGCAATTCGTCTCATGGACTTCAGGCAGAAAATTTGTCGTGTGGACAGGCTGAAGTATCCCGAACTTGCGTGCGGCGATCATGGCCTCGCAGCAGCACCCGCAGCAATTACAGATGAAGCTCACCTGGCGCTGATTATTTTCTCCGAATTGAACGAGATTGTGTTCATAGGTATTGTCGAGCGACTTCAAGCACTCATTTGCTGTTATGGAACGTGCATATCCGTGTTTCGTGAGCGATGCGGCGGTAAAATTAAATGTCATACAGATATCCATAGGTGCGTTGCACGCTCTGCTGACGTGGTGCATTTTATGTCTGCAGTAGCATGTACCTATGCCGATATGTGTTGCCGTCTTGATGACTTCACTGGCACGTTCGTAGTCCATAACGTGAAGGGCATGATCGTTGGATAGAGATGGTTCATGAACAAACACACGGCCGAGCCGCGTGGTGCCCGCACCGAACAATGCTTTGATAAAGTCCTCTTCAATATTGATGTATTGATAATAGAGTTCCGCCAGGACTTTTTGATCGATATCATTCCGTATCCGCATCATAGAGAATTCAAAAAATCCCGCCATAGGAGGTGGAAGCGTATAGACACCATCGACATCCAGGAGAATTGCGCGGCTCGCCAATTCATCCAGAACACGCTGTGCACTGGGAATGTCCATCTTCCAGATCTGCGCCGCTTTTTCTACATTGAACCGTTTGATCGGGAGCAGCGAGACCAGATCCGCTTCCCGATCACTGAAGAGCATCTTCAAGATCTCGTTGAGTAAGGTTGACGGAGCGACGCCCTGAGGAAACCGATTGAGACGATCAACCAGCCTACCATAACCGGTTTTTAATGATTGATGTGCCACGGCTCATGTCTAATGTTTGTGCGGAGATGGTTTGATTTGCTCGGCGTTTTCAAGTTTGCCGGCAAGTTTTTGCGGTGCATGAATCAAGGTTGGCAGACAAGGTGAACAAATCCATATCTCCTGAGCTTTATACCGAAGATGGAGAAGCGGTGATTCATGTTCTGATGTTCCGCAATTCAGGCAAAGGAATGCTGATGTTGAAGTGCTCATATCTTCTCCAAAAGAGGGGAAAAAGATTGTTCTGCGTTTTTTAACGTTCCACAGTTCTGTGCCGTGAATGACGGGACGTTCTGAGAATCTGAATTCTGCGTTCCATTATGTTTCATAGAGATCGGCAAGATGAGCGTTGGAAAGTTCTACAAAAAAATCGGCAATACGTTGTGTTAAGTCCCTCAGGAATCGTTTTCCCTTTTCTTCAGATGCCGTCGCCGGATTACCAATACCGGTGTCATCTGTCGCCTTCGTCCATTCACGCGGTGTCCAGGCTAATTTTGTACGTAATCCTTCGAGACGGAATTTTTTCCCTTTTCCCTCACCGGCTTCAAAAAGCGGAAGAACGAGATGAGGGGCGATGTTCAGAAGAATGCTCGTCTCCATTTCACCCGCATGGTCGTCATGCTCTTGAAAGTACTTCGATTGATCGAGAATTTGGTACCAGTTGATCTGACAGATGAACATCTCGGGGAATTGCGGTCCCAACTCTCGAATCATCTGCTTGAAGTCATTGCCGCCGTGGCTGTTCAGAATCACGAGTTTTCGCAATCCCTGCCGATAGATCGAGTCTGCGACATCCCTCAGCACTGCAAATTGTGTGCTTGGATTCATATTGATAGTTAATGTGATATCAAGCTGGCCCGTGTTCACGCCGAATGGAACAGCCGGTAAGACAATAATTTTTGCACCGCGCGTCCATGCCAATTGTGCCGATTCTGCTGCAATATATTCGCTCTCGAGTATATCTGCAGCATAAGGAAGATGATAGTTATGGGCCTCTGCCGCTCCCCAGGGGAGGACAACAACCTCGTATGCCTGGGTCTTGATAGTTTTCCAGGTCGTTTCTCCGAGAATATAGGGGCGCGGTGTATGCAGATTCATTCAGTGCTCCTTCTTCGATCCGCCGGGAAAGTGATCCCTTCCCTTGTTTTGATTTTCGCTCTTCTGTAATTCATATAAAAGAACCACTGCTGTCCGGTTAAATATTGAATAAATTCAATTGGTTTAGAGCGTTCGGGGG
>CAZYYD010000020.1:0-77097 GCA_964651225.1 uncultured Ignavibacteriaceae bacterium | reverse complement strand
CTCAATCTCAACATCTCAGACTATGCCCTTCCCCCCACTAAAAAGGATGCAACCCCATAGCGGATGTCGTTTGCACAAAGAATCAATTTTGGTTATCATTGATGAAGAAAAGACCCTCAAGTGCATCTGAAGGATATCAAGGAGGGATCGCAGAGTCCTGAACGATGATGACCGTTTTAGGTATCGAAACATCATGTGATGAAACATCTGCCGCAGTGGTCAGGGAGGGGAGACTTCTGTCCAATTCCACGATGGTGCAGCTTTTTCATTCAGATCATGGCGGTGTAGTCCCTGAGCTGGCTTCGCGGGCACACCAGAGATTCATCGTGACGATTGTCGACGAAGCTCTTCGGAAAGCTTCTGTAGAGAAAAAGGATCTGGATGCTATTGCTGCTGTCTATGGCCCTGGCCTTATCGGCTCCATCCTCGTAGGATTAAGCTTCGGGAAAGCAATGGCATTAGGGCTCGGTCTGCCATTTATCGGTATTAATCATATGGAAGCCCATATTTTTTCTACGATGATAGAAGAGCCTAAACCATCGTTTCCGTTTATCAATTTGACGGTCTCTGGCGGACACACGCAGCTTGTCCTGGTGAAGGATTATTTTGACCATCAAGTCCTAGGGGAGACGATGGACGATGCAGCTGGTGAAGCATTTGATAAAGTTGCAAAGATGCTCGGGATCGGATATCCGGGCGGACCAATCGTAGATTCGTTAGCAGCCAAAGGAAATGCTAAAGCCGTTTCTTTCCCGCGTCCGTATCTTGAAGAGGGTTCGCTTCAATTCAGTTTCAGCGGACTCAAAACGTCCGTCTTGTACTATTTGAGAAAAGTCGGTTTTAACAAGACGGTGCAAAGGAATGTACAATTTGCTGCAGATGTCTGCGCAAGTTTCCAGGCAGCGGTGGTGGATGTACTCATCGATAAAACAATTTCAGCAGCACAACTCACGAACGTAAAGGATATTGCTGTGTCCGGCGGGGTTTCGGCAAATTCCGAACTGAGGCGCCGGATGGCTGCCGAAGCGAAAATCAATCATTTGAATCTCTTTGTTCCCAAGCTGGAGTATTGTACGGATAATGGGGCAATGGTTGCACTTGCGGGGTATGAACGGCTCCGGCATGGAATTGTCTCAGATCTGGAATTGACAGCTGAACCCAATCTTCAGCTTTCATGAACTATGGATGACCTCAGAAAAGAAATTGTTCGTTGGCGGGACCGGATCGATGCTCTTGATCTCGAACTGGTCAAGATTCTCAATGAACGGGCGCATTGTGCCGAGGAAATCGGTAAGCTCAAATTAGAGATGGGGATAGAGGCGTATTCCCCAGAGCGTGAAAAAGAAGTCATGCGAAATGTCTCGGCAGCAAATTCTGGTCCGCTTTCCATTAAAGCCATCAAACGTCTTTTTGAACGAATCATTGATGAATCGCGAAGTGTGGAACGGATGACGATGATGGAACCCAAAAAAAGAACCAAGTAGGAGAATATGACCACCCGTCTCAAAATTGCATGGAAAGGTTTCGTATTCGCGTTCGGCGCCGTTCTTGTTATCCTGATGGCCGTTATATATTTTATTCTATTCTTACCCAATCGGTACGAAGAGCCGAGGGGAAAGATCGTAACAATTTCCCGTGGGGCCACATTCCATACAGTTGTCGATTCCCTCGTGAGCACCGGGACGATCAGGAGCCGATGGGCATTTCAACTTGCAGGGCGGCTGCTGGGGTACACCAAATCGATCAAAATTGGAAAATATTTATTTGTTTCCGGGCAATCCAATCTCACTATTCTTGAAGATCTCAGCGTTGGCAAGTCGCGACTGATTATTCCTGTGACTATTCCTGAAGGATGGCGCTTAGAAAAAATCGCGAGGCGGTATGAACACGATCTGGGGATCGATGGAAATAAGATTTTGTCTCTGTGCCGGGATGAAAAATTTATCCTTGAACAGGGGATCCATGCGCCCTCCCTGGAAGGGTTTTTATTACCGGAGACGTATGCGTTTTATTGGCAGACGGATGAACAGGATATCCTTGTCCGGATGCTTGATAATTTCAAGCGATTCTATAACGATAGTCTTGTGAAGAAGCAAGAGAAGCTCAATCTGTCGCAATTAGAAGTCCTTGCCCTTGCCTCTATTGTTGAAGCGGAATCAAATATTGACGAAGAGCGTCCGGTCATTGCCGGAGTCTATTGGAATAGGATAAGGAAAAAGATGCGGTTAGAAGCGGATCCGACCATTCAATATGCATTGGGCGAAAACAGGCGTTTAACATTCAAAGATCTGAATGTCGAATCTCCTTATAATACATATCATAGATACGGCCTTCCTCCAGGACCCATCAATAGTCCGGGAAAATTATCTATTCTCGCAACATTGTTTCCACAGGAACACCAGTACTTATACTTTGTTGCGACGGGGAATGGCGGTCATCGTTTTGCCAAAAATTACAGCGACCATCAAATGAATATCCGGCAATATCATCGTGTGCGTCGTGAGCTGCAGCGTTTATCTGCTAAAGGATGACGCATTCCCGATGAAGTTCAACCAACCGATGTCTCCCGATATCATGAAACGTTCCTTTGGATACGTGCTTCCCCTGTTGTTCGGCATCGTTTGGGGCCTTATCGGCTGTGCCAGCCTGGAACCGCCGAACGGAGGGCCGGTAGATACGACAACTCCTCAAATCGTTTCAGTCTATCCGGACAGCAATGCCAGAAATTTCAATGACCATCAGATACGGCTGGGATTCGATCGCTACGTTGATGAACGTTCGGTGGAAGAATCCATCTTTATTTCGCCTCATATCGGCGATTTGGAGTTCGATTGGAGTGGAAAAGATGTGAGCATTTCATTCTCGGAGAAACTCCGGCACAATACAACCTATGTTGTCAATATCGGCACAGATGTCCGGGATCGTTTCCGTAATCAGAAGAGAATGGCTCAAGCAGCGTCGCTGGCGTTTTCAACGGGTCCGGACATTGATCGAGGTGTTATACAAGGGAATGTTTTCCCTATCAAAGAAGGTGATGCATTGTCCGGTGTCATGATCTTTGCGTATCAACTCAATGGAATCAATCCCGATACGCTGAACCCGATCACCTTGAGACCCGACTTTATCACGCAGACCGGGAAAAATGGAGAGTTCTTCCTGAACCATTTACCCTTTGGAGAATTTCGCATTTTTGCAGTACGAGATGAGTATCGAAATTTACTGTATGACAGAGAAGTGGATGAATATGGTGTCCCCTCGAGCTCCATCAACATCACTACTGAGGATTCACTTCGTACCGATATATTCATGAAACTGACAAAAGAGGATACAACCGGTCCACGCCTCATCAATGTGACATCGCTTGACCGGAATCATATTGTTGCAGAGTTTTCCGAATCAGTGAATCCATCATCTCTTTCAGGATTGTCATTTGTCATCATGGATACCATCGATAAGAAACCTCTTGACCTGTTGAATGTAAACCCATTATCCTCAACAGCTGCCGCGTGTGTGGTCGTGAGCCGGGATCAAGATTCCACGAAAGTCTATCAATTCCATGTTATGAATATCACGGATTCGGTGGGTAATCCTATCAATCCTCTTGCTCGATTACTTCTCTTTAGCGGATCTTCAAAAATCGATACCACAAGGCCGCACATAGCTTCGGTATCGATCAAGGACAGTGCGCAGGCCGTCGACCTTCAACCACAATTGACGCTGACATTTTCCGATGCCTTAACGATGACCGGGCCGCTGGATTGGGTGAACATCCTCGACAATAATAAGCAGTCGATTCCGACAGAGACGAAGAAGATCAGCGATTTCATGATTTCGATTCGTCCGAAGACGGAATTGAAAAGTCGTACATGGTATATCCTTCGAGCGGACATGCAGAAACTGCACGATTGGGCTGGGCGTGTCTGCAGAGATTCGGTGAAGATGTGGAGGTTTGAAACACTGGATATCGAAGATATGAGCAGTGTCGAAGGTACTGTTACCGATATCAATACCAGCGACACCGCAGGCCGGGTCTATGTAACGGCGTCTTCCATCAGTCTGAAAACACCTCAGCGGTACACGGTTTACTCAGAAACCACCGGAAAATTTATCTTTCCACAACTGGTGGAAGGACAGTATGTATTTCAGGCATTCCGGGATCGGAATAGGAATGGAAGATATGATGGAGGAGAACCATTTCCGTTTGTCTACTCAGAAAGGCTGAGTTCCTTTTCGGACACGCTGAAAGTCCGTGCCCGCTGGCCATTGGAAGGTGTACAGATACGCATGAAATGACGGGAAAGAGATTTTGGAACTGAAATTTTCATGTTTTGTTTTCTCTCATGAGAAATAAAGTATACGAAGTTTGTTTTTCAGACAATTTTTCTTTAGAATTCTTCACAATATTTTTCATATGAAATGATAGAACATTACATCCCGATATTTTTGATGGTCGGTTGTGCAGTCGTGTTCGGTGTGTTTATGGGAAAAGCCAACGAACTTTTCGGACCACGTCGCCCCACCGACGAAAAATCATCCACCTACGAAAGCGGTATGGAACCGGTCCGAACAGCCCGCGAACGATTCTCGGTGAAGTATTATTTGGTCGCCATGCTGTTTATCGTCTTCGATATAGAAATTGTCTTCATGTATCCTTGGGCCGTTGCCTATAAACAGCTCGGTGTGCAGGGTTTCGTCGTAATGTTTATATTTGTGGTTATCCTTCTGGTGGGATATTTTTACATCTGGAGGAAAGGAGCATTGGAATGGGATTAGAGAGTTGGATGGGGGATGGATATATTGCTACCAAGATTGAAGATGTGATCAATTGGTGCCGGAAGAATTCTCTCTATCCCATGCCCATGGGAATTTCGTGCTGTGCTATCGAGATGATGGCAGCCGCAGGCCCGCGATTTGATATTGCTCGGTTTGGCTCGGAAGTCATGCGGTTTACCCCGCGTCAATGCGATTTGATGATCGTCGCCGGAACAACAACGTATAAAATGGCGAAAGTGGTGCGCAAAATTTATGATCAGATGCCTGAGCCGAAATGGGTGATTGCCATGGGAGCGTGCACATCATCCGGCGGAATGTACCGCACTTATTCTGTTGTGCAGGGGATTGATCGGTTTCTTCCAGTTGATGTCTATGTAGCCGGATGCCCTCCGCGTCCTGATAATCTTCTCAACGCGCTCATGCTTCTTCAGAAGAAAGTACAGCGGGGCGAGTGTCAGGGTACTGCTCCCGCTTACGTCGGTGATTTTCATGGTCCGCATCAGTCGAAAGCAGCCGCTCAATAATTTCCTGGAAAACATTAAAAAGTGTCATGTGTGTATGGAATCGATGAACGAAAAGGTCCTTGAAAAGCTCACAGCGAAATTCGGTGATGCCATACTGGAATCGAATGAATTCCGCGGTGAGTTGACCATGGTTGTTCCCAAGGAGCGCATCGTTGATATATGTACATTCTTACGTACGGATGAAGAACTTCATTTCGACCTGCTTGCCGATCTCTGCGGCATCGATATGTATACGCCGGTGAAACGCTTCGGGGTCATTTATAACATCTATTCTTTAACCACGAAACACCGCATCCGTCTTAAAACCTTTTGCGAAGAAGAGAATCCGACCGTACCAACCGTTTCAGGTGTATGGGGCACGGCAAATTGGCATGAACGCGAAACATTTGATATGTACGGCATTCATTTCGAAGGACATCCCGATTTGCGAAGAATGTATATGCCGGATGAATTTGAATACCATCCGCTCCGGAAAGATTTTCCTTTGATGGGTATTCCCGGCTCATTAGAACTCCCCAAGAAGTGATGGAACAACAATCAGAACAGAATACCCGCAAATCGAAAATTCTCGAAGCGTTGGAGAACGAACACACCAGTGTGGCGTTCAACGATCCGCTGGAGAATGAGATGGTGCTGAATATGGGTCCGCAGCATCCTGCGACGCATGGTGTTCTGCGCCTTCTTATTAAACTCGATGGCGAAACTGTGCTTGCCTCTGTTCCGGAATTAGGGTATCTGCACCGCGGTTATGAGAAGCTGGCAGAGAATTGCAGCTTCCATGAATTCATCCCTCATACCGATCGGCTTGACTATCTTTCTCCCCTATCCAATAATACCGCGTATGTTCTTGCTGTCGAGAAACTGATTGGCCTCGAGGCGCAGCCTCGTGTCCAGTATATTCGTACTCTCATTTCTGAACTCGCGCGTATTTCCTCGCATCTTATGTTTCTTGGCTCCTTGGCCATGGATGTTGGTGCTCTGACGGTGTGGATGTGGTCGTTCCGTGAACGCGAAAAATTATACGATATTTTTGAGAAGATCGCAGGGGCCCGGTTTACAACAAGCTATACTCGTATCGGAGGAGTCGCCCAAGATATCACACCGGAGACGATGAAGATCGTGCGTACCTTCATCGACGAGCTTCCCGGAAAAATTCGTGAGTGCGAAAAACTGCTTAATACAAACGCCATTTTCCTTGGACGAGTAGATGGAGTCGGCGTGATATTGAGAGAGAAGGCAATCGATCTCGGTCTCACCGGCCCAGGTCTCCGGGCGTGCGGAGTAGAACATGATCTGCGTCGTGCAAATCCCTATCTCGTCTATAGCGATTTGGATTTCCGTATCCCGGTCTACGACGGGGGCGATAGTCTGGCGCGATACTATGTCCGTATAGACGAAATGCGGGAAAGCGCGAAAATTGTTCGGCAGGTGCTGGAAAAAATGCCCGCCGGAGAAATTCGAGCGGCGAAGCCGAAGAAAGTTCTCCCCGGGAAGCAGCAGGTGTACACAAAAATGGAAGAACTTATCCACGATTTTATGCTTGTAAATTTTGGCATAGAACCACCTGTCGGAGAAATGTACCACGCAGTCGAAGCCCCGAAAGGGGAGTTAGGTTTTTATATTTATAGTAAGGGCGAAGGACAGCCCTGGCGGATGAAAATCCGGTCCCCATCATTCGTCAACCTCCAGTCGATTTCCACGATGATAAAAGGGGCAATGATTTCCGATGTAGTCGCAATTATCGCAAGCCTGGATCCGGTGATGGGGGAAGCGGATAAGTGAAGAGGAAGCAAGAATTCAGAAGTCAGGAGTCAGTAGGAAGTGCGCCAGAGGCCATCCACTTGCGGCGGAAATTTAGAATTGAGAAGTGAAGTAATAACCGGTCGATAGTATAAAAGAGAGACAGTAGAGGAGAGATGTTAAGCGAGGCGAATCAGAGAAGAGTGGAAGAACTCCGGAAGCGTTATCCGACATCGCAGGCGTTGGTACTGCCGGTGCTGTGGATAGTGCAGGAACAGGAAGGGTATATCTCTGAAGATTCCATGAAATACATTGGTACACTTTTAAATGTGCCATTCGGTCACATTCTCGGCGTTGTGACCTTCTATACTATGCTTCAGAAGAAGGCTGTGGGGAAACATCATATAGAAGTGTGCACCAATATTTCTTGTATGCTGCGCGGGTCCGGAAAAATTCTTGAACACCTCGAAAAACGTTTGGGGGTGAACGCGGGTGAAACATCTCCGGATCAACGGTGGACGCTTTCTGAAGCAGAGTGCATGGGCTCATGCGGTACCGCTCCCATGATCGCCATCGGTGATGAGTATTACGAAAACCTGACGCTGGAAAAAGTTGATAAACTGATTGATAGCCTAAGATGAACCTTCGCCCCGTAGATACAGAAAAACTTACAACATGGACACCCATCATTCTTCCGGATGTGCGTGGTTTGCACAAAATCGATTATTATATTGCCAATGGAGGCTATAAAGGGCTGAGAAAAGCGCTTGAGATGAAACCGGAAGATGTGATCGATGAAGTGAAGAAATCGAATCTGCGCGGCCGCGGAGGTGCATGCTTTCCGACCGGTTTGAAATGGTCTTTCATGCCAAAGAATTCTGGTAGACCGAAATATCTTTGTGTCAACGGCGATGAATCGGAACCCGGTACATTCAAAGATCGGCAAATATTTGAGTTCAATCCGCATTTGCTTGTAGAAGGAACTCTCATCGCTTGTTATGCAATGGGTATTATGTCTGCCTACATCTATATCCGTGGTGAATATGGAAAATGGATCCATATGCTGCAAAAGGCAGTCGATGATGCATACGCACAGGGACTCATCGGCGAAAAAATTCTGGGGACAGATTTCTCAACACACATCACGATTCATCGGGGAGCTGGCGCCTATATCTGCGGTGAAGAATCATCCCTGATGAATTCTATCGAAGGGGAGCGGGGCTATCCGCGAGTGAGGCCGCCGTTTCCGGCACAGGTCGGTTTGTGGGGCTGTCCGACAACGATTAACAACGTCGAAACAATTTCCAATATTCCTTTTATTATCAATCATGGATGGGAGTGGTACTCAAAAATTGGTACACCGAAGCATCCCGGACCGATCCTCGTCGGTGTCAGCGGACATGTGAATAATCCGGGTGTATTTGAAATGCCGACAGGAGAACCATTGCTGGAAATTATTTATAAGTGGGCCGGTGGAATTCCCGGTAATCATGGCATCAAAGCGGTTATTCCCGGTGGTTCCTCGACGATGATTTTACGCGGTGATCAGCTGGAAGGTGTGCGGATGGACGCAGATTCCCTGAAAGCGGCCGGTTCATCTGTTGGGACAGCAGGTATAATAGTAATGGACTCGACGACAGACCTTATTCAGGTTATTACTCGCATTGCCAGATTTTATTACCACGAATCATGCGGTCAGTGCACACCATGCCGGGAAGGTACCGGCTGGATGTTCAAGATTTTACGACGGTTTGAACAGCATAGGGCATCGATAGAAGATATTGATTTGCTGATGGACATCGCCAATAATATCGAGGGAAATACTATTTGTGCATTGGGCGATGCAGCTGCCTGGCCGGTACAATCTATGATACGCCGTTTCAGAGATGAATTTGAAAAAAGAGTAGAAGTCTCGCAGAAAAAAGCCCTTGTTGTGTAACTTCACATATCCTTCTCAAGACCCGCTTCGGGAATACCGGGGCGGGTTTCTTCATTTTATGCGGGAACCATCGCTTTTCACCATTCGTCTAACATACCGCATGAAAACATTCACAAGATTGTTCATCCGGCTATGAAATCATTAGAGACAGGAGCAAGTATGGCTCTACCGCTGCCGAGTGCAGAGTGGTATTCGAAGGAACCGCCCTCCACCGTTGGAGTTCGTGCAAGAAGTTTTGTACCTTCAATGCCAAGGAGAGAAGATGCGATTTTAATGACAAACGAACAGAGAATACCAAGACCGAATGCCGAAGCTCTCCGTGAGATGAACGATGAGATGCTAATTTCTATATTTCAGAGCGGAGATCGGGATGTCTATCGTATCCTTGTCGAACGGCATCAGGAGCGAATTCGCAATCTGCTGTATTCCATTTTCCATGACCGGACTTTCATTGATGATCTTTCCCAGGAAGTATTTATTAAGGCATATCAGGCGCTCCCCCGGTTTCGATTTGAAGCATCTTTCTATACATGGCTGTACCGCATAGCTGTGAATAAAAGCCGAGATGAACTTCGAAAGAAGAAACTCCGCCGGTTCTTTTCATTCCAAACACTCGATGAAGGATTTGATGGTGAAATTTCCTCACGGCTCTCCGTTCCGCCCGAAAATAGGGACACACAGGAGTTAGTCTCCCTTGGGCTGCAGACACTGCCGGAAAAATTCCGCACTGCAGTAGTATTAAAAGATATTGATGGACTGTCCTATGAAGAAATTGCCGAAGTGATGCAGTGCGAACTCGGTACAGTAAAATCAAGAATCTCCCGGGCGCGGTCGATGCTCAAGAAATCGCTCAAACCGCTTTTGGAGGAGGTGAAATCATGAAACGGATGAATGAAGAACGATGGAAATTGTTTTTCTCTCTGTATGTGGATGAAGTCCTTTCGAAGGAAGGTCAAGCGCTTGTAGAAGATCGTCTCAAGTCTGATGCTCCTGCACGTGCGTACGTAGAAGAACTCCGGCGGCTGAAGGCGCTTCTTTCATCGAAGCAAAAGCTTGTTCCTGATATCGGATTTGCCACGCGATTGTCGGCAGCATTAGAGGAACAGAAAATGGATGAACGAAGTCTGTTGCCGTTTCCCCGGAGATATTTGCCGGCAGTAACGGCACTGACCGCCGTGATACTGGTTGTAACCGGAGTCTATATCAATACAAACAAAGGACAGTTCTCTCATTTCTTCTCAGAAAAATCACAGGCAGTCCGGGATGTGTATGAGAAGAATGTCCTGCAGGGTTCGCTGCTGCCTCTCTTTTCGAAAGTTGATAAAGATCAGGCCTTGCAGTTTTCACTTTTTGGAACGCTGGCTCTTGACGATAAATCGGAAACAGCCTTGCGTGTCGATGAACAAACTGAGAAAGGATATCGTATAGAAGTTGGGAAAGATTTTAAGAAGAACACACCGATCACGTTCGATCACTTCCTCGCAGAAGTGAAGCCGACCGTTGAGCAGAAATACATCATCGATTCGCTCCTGGAACTCACCGGACATCGGATTGAATCGTCTGTATTGATCGGAGATAATAATATCATGGCCATTGCGCCTGATCTGCCGAGACTGAACAGAATGATGGTCACCAACATCGCTTCATGCTTGGAACCTCCTCAACGGATTCGATTTGAACGTTTGCTGGAAGTAAATGATGCCCCATATTCGGTATCCTCCCGGAGCGTACCGGATGGAAAAAAAGTGCATGTATTACAGAAAATACCGACATTGAGAAGAAACAACGACTTTGTGATCATCACACCGGATACGATGATGTATTCAAGAATCCAGGTCGATTTTGATAGTCTTCGCCGGCGGATGGAAAAAGATTTTCTGAAGATTGAACTGCATAGAGAAGCTCTGCTGAAAAAAATGATGGCAAAGGATTTTCAACGTATTCGGAGAAACATCGCTTTGCCTATACCGCCCATGGTGGGGAGTGAGGAATTCTTCAGTGTGGAAATAAGTGTTCCGGGTGAGGAGAACGAGCAGCAGCATATGCGTGTTGTGATCCAGCCGCGTGTTCGGAAACAAGGGATAAATCCTGAATCATTGCCTCGATCGATACGCATTCACCGGTGGAATGATACTGCAGCTACTCCAGCGAATACTGTGCCCTAGGAAGAATAACGTACACTGATAAAGAATATTGCCCGGCCTGTTGAGCCGGGTTTTTTTATATCCACGAAGAATCGAATTCATATGGATTCTTGTGACAGACGATTGTGGATCCCCCATGATTTTTCAGCGCAAGGAATATTTTGGATAGGAAAAGTTGTATTATTTCTTTCGAAGAATGAGTGTCTTTTGCAGGGCGTTTGTAGAACGAGTCCGGGCCTTGGAAGCGACCGTGGAAGTGAGTGCATAAAGAAGTACCAATACAGCGGACAATGAGTTTGACGGAATACTGCTTTCAGTTTTTGCAACGAGCACGATGTCGCAGTGCGGAGTAATAGGAGCAATCGATTGGTTGGTAATACCGATCACGGAGGCTTGCTGTTCCTTTGCAAGGGCAGCAGCTTCAATCGTTTGTGTCGAATAGGGAGGAAAGGAAAATGCCAGCAGCAATTCGTTCTTTCGAAGAGTAATCAGTTGCTCGGAGATATTCAACCCTGAATGATGGAGAGCTACAGCCTTCAAGCCGATGTGCTGGAGAACGAGCGCTGCGATACTTGCGACATGGGAAGAGATACCGACACCGACGGTATAGATAGCATGCGCCCGGCTTACAAGGTTGACAGCCTTAGAAAATGTTTTTTTGTCTATCATAGACATTGTCGCGCTGATATTTCGCACCTCCTGCTGAGCGAGTGTATCTATCTCTGACAGTCCAGATTCCTCATGCCGGTCTAAGGTGATCCGGAAGCGCTCCAGGGGTGATATATCTTCTCGGATGTTTTTCTTCAATCCTCTCTTGAGATCAGAGAGGCCGTGGTAGCCAAGCTTTTGGACTATACGAATAATGGAGGCAGGACCTGCGTTCAGGTGAGCGGCGAGTTCCTGCACTGACAGCAAGACAATATCCTGTGTGTGTTCCAGCAGATGCGATGCGATCTTCTTCTCTGTGGGAGTTAATGAATCGCGATGGGCATAGATCGCATCGTGGAGGCGCTGAAAGGGGCGTTCGTCTTTCATAGGAGTCTCACATTTCTGGAGTGCGATGGAAATTCATGAATTTTCTCCTTGACAAGGATTATAATTTCTGCTACCATGATGGTGTGGAATAAATATTCCAATAACTAATCCATGATAGAAAATATTCCGATTGTAATCAAGTCCTCATCATTTCATCATCCATCATTACTCTAGGAGGTTGTATGAAACACACAATCTACGCTTTGCTGATACTATTAGGTCTCTTCAGCGCGGTCACATTTGGACAGAGTGATTTGAAGCTTACAGAGATTTTGTACGATATCCCTCCAAGTCCTAATGGGGATCCTAATGGAGATGGAACCAGGCAGTCAGCCGGCGACGAATTTATCGAATTGTACAACAGTGGCAATAGCTCGATTGATATGAGTGGGTATGTGATTATTGAACGTGAAGGACAGTCAGTGTTTACTTTTCCGTTCGGAGCGATACTCCCTGCAAAGAATTTTGCGGTAGTCTTTGGGAATGCCATTGCAGAACCATGGGGAGCCAATTTCCCGGCAGGAACAAACAAATATTCCATTTGGACCGGTGCCACCAATCAGGGATTCGGCCCGGTGACTACATCGACTGGGACGAAAACCAATCTGGCTTCAAATGGTGATCGGATCATGATCGTTGATCCGCTTATTTCCGATACGATTGCTGAAGTGGCTTGGGGATATGATAATATAGGTCTGGTGGTAAAGATGTTGTCCTCAAAAGGAATTTATCTTGCCGGAGCAAATACAGTGGAGGGGGATACTATTCAAGGACAAATCCGTCAGTCAATTCATGTGCAATCCTCGACTGGAAAATGGGGATGGCACAAGCAAGTTGCAATCGATACATCTTTGTTCTACTCGCCCGGTTTTTTACCGGATATAGCAACAAGTGTTGGTGACGAGGCACAGTCTCTGATACCCGGCTCAATCTCTCTTCATCAAAACTATCCAAACCCCTTCAATCCTTCTACTGTGATCTCTTTCACCACGGGGAGCGAACACCAAGTGCGTTTGAATGTGTACAATCTTCTCGGTGAAAAAATTGCAACGGTGCTGGATAAAAAATTGGGAGCAGGACAATATCACACACAGTTTGATGCATCACGGTTGTCTGCAGGCGTCTATTTCTATACATTAGAAGCCGGTTCCTCTGTGCAAATAAAGCGGATGCTCTTGCTGAAATAACGGTTCATTGATGTGAGGAACATATTCTTTTTCTCTTCTCATTTATTGGATGATGAGATTGAATAATCACGAACTATCGGAGAGTTGTATGGGCAATCTATGTCATGCGTTCGGGAAATGTCTGGTGATCGTGCTCTTCATTACAATTCCCACCATCCTTGTTGCAGGCATAACAGGAAAAATATCCGGTAAAGTGATAAGTAAAGCGACAGGAGAACCGCTTCCCTTTGTCAATATCCAAATTGTTGGAGAACGGCTCGGCATGGTGTCCGATATGGAAGGTTTTTTCGTTTTGCTGCAAGTACGCCCGGGCACTTATACACTCAAAGCAAGTCTGTTGGGCTATTCAGAACAGATAGTGACAGAGGTGTCCGTGAGAGCGGATTTGACGACCGAGATCAACTTTCAATTAACCGAGAGTTCCATTGCTGTGGAAGGTGTCATCGTCAAAGCGGAACGCCCCCTTATCAACAAGGATGAAACTTCCCGCACATCGATCGTTACGTCTCAGACATTCTCTGATCTCCCGGTGGTTTCATTCCAGGAAGTTGTCGGATTGCAGGCAGGGTTTACCGTAGGATCAGACGGTGAATTACACGCACGCGGTGGACGCGGCGGGGAAATTGCCTATATGATCGATGGTGTTCCTGTACGCGATCCACTTTCCGGCGGCTTCAACGGGGAAATCGATAAATATGCTATTGAGGAACTTCAGGTCCTTACCGGCGGATTCAATGCAGAGTACGGTCAGGCTCTTTCCGGAGTAGTCAACATTGTGACAAAAGAAGGCGGCAACAACCTGAGCGGCCGAATTGAATACACGAGCGACCAACTGAATGAATCCCCCTATCATAAAGCAGATGCGCTCGCGTATGATGAATGGGGAGTGGCACCCGACGGTTCGCTCGTACAGCGGGTCGATGGAAGAGGTTACAATCTCGTTAATGATTATCCATCCGCGTATAAAAAACAATCGCTCTCCGGTACGCCGGAATTATGGCCAGATATCAATATGCTGGGACAACTCTCGGCGGTGCTCAATGGCCCGGTTCCCTTTATACCTGATCTGAAGTTCTTTCTCACCGGACGATATCTCAATAAACTTGACCCGCTTCCATGGGGATATACGAAAGAGCGGGAAGTGAATGGAAAACTCACCTATGCGTGGGAAGCTGTCAAACTTAATCTAAGCCTTCAACGGTTTTACAAGGTCTACAAACCATACTCCCATCCATGGAAATATTTACCTGAAGGATATGAAGATCGAGAAGATTATTCCTGGCGGGATAATTTGAAGATCACTCATGCTTTGAATGCCCGAACGTTTTACGAAGCATCTCTTTCTTATCAAAGACGTTATTTCCACAGATACGAACCTGGCCGATTTGCAGTCTTCGCTCCCGATGGACAACTTCTCACCTCTAATTATCGGGTAAAGAACAACAACACTCCTCCTTTTTGGACAAACACGGATAACGGTAATTATATATCGAATGATGTGACAACGATTCTTCTTAAAAGTGATTTTAATTCTCAGATCGGACAGCATAACCTTTTCAAGACCGGTGTTGAAATTCGAAAGTACGCGATCGATCGTTTAAGTTTTCAAGAACCGTACCCCAGCGGTTTTCATGCATATGAAAAATATTTAAAAAATCCAATTGAGGTTTCGTTCTACATCCAGGATAAAATTGAATTTGATATCTGCATCATCAATGCAGGACTGCGGTACGATTATGTTGATGTAGACGATACCCGATGGCCATCGGTGCGTGTGCCTGCGGGGTATGTGAACAGTCAAAAAGTTTGGGTACCAGAGGGCGAAGTGTCAACACCGGCGAAGAAGCAGATCAGTCCACGACTGGGTATTGCATTTCCCATGACCGAAAGCACAGTTTTCTATGGGTCATATGGTCATTTCTTTCAGATTCCAGATTATGTCGACATGTACACTTTACGCGATCCAACCTTGGATGGAGCGATTGTTGGCAATCCGGGAATTGCCGCGCAAAAGACTGTCGCGTTCGAATTTGGAGTGAAGCATCAACTTGCAGCGGATTATTCCATCGATATCGGCGGGTATTTCAAAGATATCACAAATCTGGCAGGAAGCACATATCTCACTGTCTTCCCGTATGAGTATACGGTATTCGATAATTCAAACTATGGTAATGTTCAAGGATTCGAGGTCGGCCTCAATAAGCGGCTGAGTGATTATTGGTTCGCGAATATGAATTATACCTATTCTGTTGCAAAAGGAAATGAATCTGACCCCCGTGAGGGCTACAACGATTACAGACGGGCATCAGCGCTCTATCGGCCCAAGCGTGTGTTCCTTCTGGCATTTGACCGTGAACATGTCTTCTATAGTACGATGGGAATTGAATTCCCCAAAGGTTTCGGTCCCACATTGGCCGGAATGCATCCACTGGAAAATTTCTCTCTAAATGTCGTTCTTCGTGTGTCCAGCGGATTACCGTACACACCCCAAAAACCTGAAGAGAGCACAAGCCTTCTCGAAGAAAAAAACTCCGAACGAATGCCTTCCAATCAGAGAGTCGATTTGAGAGTTTCGAGAGCATTCAAGATGGGCGATATAAAATTCACGCTGTTCGCTATCATCAATAATGTATTCGATGATATTAATGCTCTTGACGTATGGGCAACATCGGGAGACCCGTTAGATGCAGGTCCAACATACAGCAGAACACGCGATCGCATGAGAAATCCCAGCTATGTAGACATTCGACGTTCAATTCAGGCCGGAATCCGGTTGGACTTTTAACTTTCTACGATTGGCAGCCATAACTATGAAAAACATATTCTTCCTTTTCGTACTTGCCGCATGGTTCCTTGGGTACGCTTCAGCACAAAGTATCTCAAGAGATGATCCGGCAGAAAAATCTCCTCTGAGAAAAACGTCCACTTCTCCGGAGGATGCGTTCGGTGTGTTGGATAAGGGTGAACTGATCAATATCCTTGGGAACCAGGGTATGATTTCCGATTCCTATTATCAGAACTTGATTTATAATTTCCGCTGGCCAAAAAGTAAGGGTGTTGCAAACCCCAACCTCGGTGATGTGAATGCGATGGATGATGTATCGGTGATGTTCGCCTGCAAAGGAAATGTCCTTGATACATACACGATGTACCGCAATGAAGACTGGATGGCACCGGTTGGTGCACGCGGACACTATCATGCCGATGATCAACCGGAAGAATTGTTTGCTCCGGATGGCGCTCCCCGTTTGGCTCACAGCGATATTCCCATCACCTGGCCGAAGGGATATTTTGATTCGGTTACCGTATGGCATGATGCTCCTACCGGACCATTTGCTTCGTTATCGGACACTGATGAGGAAATCGTTCTTGCAAAAGCAGCGTATTATGATACCGATAAAAATGTATGGCGTTTTTGGCCCGGGAAGTTCCGCGCCGATGTGGATCCGCTCTCACCAAACTTTGGGAAAGAAGTCCCCGGTGAATTTGCCGCCGACCGGGAAGTCTATGCGATCATGACTGACCGCAGTGCACAATTGCCCTCGGTCACCATCGGATTGACGATGGAAGATCAGGCATATTCATATGGCAGGAGGTTTGCAGAAGACATACAGTTCTATGATCTCACGATAACGAATAATAGTTCGAATACCTTGGACAGCTGCTGGTTTGGATACTATGCGGATTTTCAATTTGGCGATGTCTTGGAGGAGACCTGGGGTTCCTACAACACAGGGATTAACTCTCAAGGGTATGATAACGCCTATTATCAATTTGACTATAATGGTTCAAGTCCCGGTAATATTGAGGTTGGATATTTCGGTATGATGGTGTTGCAGACACCCTTTGATCTCGGTGTGACCGACGGACATTTTTTCCGCGATCTTTCCGGGAGCGTTACGCCCGGGACAGATTCGCAAATGTGGCCCGTTATCATCAGTGATCCCAATAGCCCGAATCTACTAGCAACAAAGGATGATTATTTCCATGGCACGAATACTCACTTCGATGATTTCAGTCTTACTGCGGTCGGCAAAAATCCCGGTCCGAATAACTGGACGATGTACGTCACGAGCGGACCATTCACACTCCTGCCGGGTCAGAAGATAAAAGCAACGGTGGCATTTTCTGCCGGGAATGATCTCAATGATTTGAAGAAAAATTTTCAGATGGCACAGAAACTGTATCTCAATAAATTTCTCGGGCCTGCCGCTCCACCGTCGCCCAAACTGCGTGGCGTTGCAGGCGACAAAAAGGTAACATTATACTGGGAAGATGCACCAGAAAAAGCTATCGATCCGATTGCGAAGGTTGCCGATTTTCAGGGTTACAAAATATATAGGAGTCAAGATCAAGGATCGACATGGGGAGAGAAGGTCACCGATTCCAAAGGAAAACTCGTTGGCTATGTGCCGATTGCTCAATTTGATAAGAAAGATTTAATCCAGGGATCGGATCCGATCAATCAAGCGAATTATCTTGGTGACAATACGGGTCTCGTACATATGTTCATTGATTCAACTGTCTATAACGGGATCTTGTATTCTTATACTGTTACTTCTTATGATTCCGGGTCTGTTGCAAATGATCTGGAATCTCTTGAATCAGCACGTGGTACTACTGCAGCAGATGCAAACCTCGTCGATGTGACACCACGGTCTAATCCTATCGGTTATGTTGGTGCATCATCCACTGTCAAACAGATCGCAGATGTGGGCAACGGCATCGTCAGCGTAAAGATAGCTGACCCGAATGCTTTAACAGGCGATCCGTACTTTATCACATTCAACAAATCCCCGGCAGACAGCTTCCTGGTGACCAATGGCAGAACAAATAGCCTGCTGACAAAGGCCCCGTTAGCATCTGATGCCATGGTGGTTACTGAAGGATTAAGGATCCGTATTGATGGTGATGCATCAACCGGCAATGTCAAAACTCTGAAAGACAACTCGGGGAACAATGTCTATGGAGATCAGAATCCCAATCCTGATGGAATGTGGTATGTCAAAGACGTAGTAAAAAACAACTCTGCAAATACTCAAGCAATAGGATGTCACTATGAATTTCGCTTTACTTCGACCGGATCATGGGCGGCAGGATTGACAGGACAAGCGAAACCGATGATAAAGAAATATTCTGTTCCGTTCGAAATCTGGAATATGTCAATTCCGGAAAAAGCGTATCAGATTGGCTGTGTCTTGGTGGATAAAAATGCAAATAACACCTTTGATTTGGGGGATGAGATCCGGGTGGTAAATTCTCCTTATAATTCCAACAGTGATACGGTCGGGACGTTTAATCTTCTCTTCTGGTATTACACGATTGCCATATATGGAGACACCTCTTCGGGTGCCAAGCTGCCCATGTCAGGTGAAGGATTTACCATTGAATCGTACTGTCAATTGTCGGCAGCTGATACATTTCGTGTTCAAACGACATCAACGCAAATTCTTCGGGATCATCAATTGGTGGAAAATAACCTTTCCGGAATCCGTGTCGTCCCTAATCCATTCATTGTGAATGCAAAGTGGGAGCAAGTTTCGAATAGCCGCAGGCTCCGATTCATGTACCTTCCGCCGGAATGCACGATTGGAATTTATACTGTACGTGGCGAACTGGTCACGCGATTGCCTCATACTAACGGTACTGGCGATGAAGATTGGAATTTGACGAATCAATCCGGTGTTGAAGTTGCCTATGGATTATATCTCTATGTGGTGGAGACACCTGCCGGGGAAAAAACTATTGGCAAATTTTCGATAATAAAATAGTCGGAGAAACAGCATGAATCTCAGAAAATTATCAACCCGGTCGATCCTCGTTCTGCTCGGGTGTTCTCTCTCTCTTCATGCCCAGGAGTTCACCAAAGCCGGGACAGCAGCCGGACAATTTTTAAAAATTCCTGTCGGTGCAAAAGCGATGTCGATGGCAAGTACATTTACGTCTATTGCTGATGATATCAGCGCTCTCTACTGGAATCCTGCCGGTGCCGTTTCACTTGACCGCTTTGAAATTGGTGTGACGCATACTTCGTGGCTTGCTGGTATTAATCATAATTTTCTTGGTCTTGCACTGCCGATGGGGAACAATGGCATCGTGGGCTTCGCTGTTGATCAGCTGAGTTCCGGTGATATCGAAACCACGACCATTGAATCACCGAAAGGCACCGGGACATATTATTCAGCCGCGGATCTTGCCATTTCCGTATCCTACGCGCGCGCCATTATGGACAGGGTGAATATTGGAGTCACAGCAAAATACATCTCCCAGCGTATAGCGAACACTAGCGCACAAACAGTCGGATTTGATCTCGGATTTCTGCTCCGTACAGATTTCTATGGTGCAAAATTGGGTCTGGCATTCCAGAATTTTGGTCCCGCCCTGCAGATGAGCGGGAGTGATCTGATCAGAACCGTGGACCAAGATCCGGCCAGTGAAATCAACCCGGTGGTGGAAGCCGATCTCAAGACACAATCGTACGCATTGCCTGCCAGTTTCCGTGTATCTTTCTCGATACCTGTGGTCGGCCCGGATGGAGTGGTGCCCTCAACATCTTCTTCCTTTATCGTATCTATCGACGGAATTCATTTGAGCGATAATCCTGAGCATTACAGCATAGGTGTTGAATATGGGTTCTTTCAGACAATATTTCTCCGCGGGGGATATATCTTCAACACCGATGAGGAAGGATTAACACTTGGCGGCGGTGTAAACGTCTCCTTAGGTGCCAGCGTGGTTACATTTGATTATGCTTATGCCTCGTTTGGTGTATTTACAGCGGTGAATGTTTTTTCACTTGGTATTCGAATGTAATTCGAATATATCCGGAGGGAGCCATCCAAAACATCACACGTGGTATATGTGCATCACTGATCCTAAGCACGACTTTTTCAGTCGCCGCACCGATCATTGAAAGAATACCTGTTCTCCAGCCGGTGAGCATTGCATATATTAAAACTGCTCCTGCGTATCGTGGTTTGAATGTCGGTTGGAAAATTGCTGCGTACACGATCGATGAGACTACCAATGAATACGCTGCGGCCGGGGACACACTCTTTGGTTCCGGTGATTCCGTTCAAGTACGTCTCATCAAATTTGCCACGAAATATTCATTCTATAAAATATTTGCATCCCAGGGGAGTGAAAAGGATTCCCTTGAACTTCAGGTTTTCAGCAAAGGATCAATGCAAAAATACCTCTATCGGTCATCGTGGTACCCGACGAAACCAATTCCGGTCTATTTTTATCTTCCCGGTTCTTTTTCCTCGTCGACCCCGTTACTGGTATCCATGCATGGAATCGATCGGAATGCATACAATTATGGTTCCACGTGGACGAGTTTTGCATCCACGAATGGATGGATGGTGGTCGCTCCTGAATTCAATGCAACTGATTGGACAAGTGATGCGTACTCGCTCGGGAATATGTTTACCGGCAACGATGGCGGCGGATCGCTTAATCTGCGTGAGAAATGGTCGTTCACCATTGTCTCCGACATCCAAAGAACTCTCGTTCGCGGATTCGGATTGAAGGATACGATGTATACCCTGTGGGGGCATTCTGCCGGTGGACAATTTGTACATCGTATGGTGCTCTTTGCCTACGATACGAGGATCCAACGGGCAATCCCTGCGAATCCTGGATGGTATACTGCTCCGGACAGCTCCATCGCGTATCCATGGGGAGTGAAGCATGCTTTTCTCTCGATTACACATGATGATCTGATGAATTTTGTTTCCCGGGATCTCATCATTATGCGCGGCACCGGAGACACAATCAGGGATTCAAATCTCAATACTGATCCGCTTTCAGATGCGCAGGGGCTCAATCGCTATCAACGAGCCGGATATTTTTTTCAGAAAGGACATGACGTCAGTCCGTTGTGCCGTTGGCTTTTACTGGATGTGGCTGGATCTGCCCATGAATATCAGAAAATGGCTGCCGCTGCAGGCTCCTATCTCCAGGGCCTCACATCAGTCAGGAACGAATGTCCTCCCGTCCGTCAACAACAGAACATCGACAGTTATCCGAATCCCTTTAATGCGTCCACGAATATTGTCTTTACATTATCGGAGCCAGCTCAGACAACGGTTGTGGTGTATAATGTATTGGGTGAAAAAATTCAAACGCTCGTTGATGATGTTCTACCAAGGGGTGTCTTCCAAAAGAAATTTGATGGAACCCGGTACACAACGGGAGTCTACTTTTGCAGAATTCAATGCAATGAGCGTTTATCTGTTATCAAACTTTTACTTCTAAAATGATATTCTCGAAAAGAAATTTCGAATGATGAATCAAGAACGGCTTGTTCAGACATTCCTTACTCTGGGAATTATTGATAGTGTTTCAGGAAATGAACTTCATGTCGCGCGTGATATTCAATCGAGACTCCATTCGCTGGGAATACAATCCTCCATGGATGACGCCGGTACCTCTTTTGGCGGAAATGCAGGAAATATTCTTGCACGCATGGAGGGTACAATCGATGTACCTCCTGTGCTGCTCTGTGCACATATGGACACCGTCCAATCAACAAAGGGTCTCAAACACATCAGGGAAAACGGAATAATCAAGTCCGATGGGACGACGATTCTTGGCGGGGATGACCGGTCCGGCGTAGCGATCATACTGGAGATCGTTCAAACATTAGGAGAACAACAGATTCCACATGGCCCCATTGAAATGCTTTTTACTGTGTGCGAAGAGGCCGGCATGCATGGAGCGAAAAATATCAAGCGTTCCGATGTTGAAGCACCGTATTGTTTTGTATTCGATTGCCAGGCATCACCGGGGGCGTATATCGTGGAGGCCCCTGGGGCAGTTGCCTTTGATGTTGCTGTGCACGGCCAGTCTTCCCATGCAGCTGTTTCTCCTGAGAAAGGGATCCACGCGATTCAAATTGCCAGCAGAGCGATTGCACATCTCAAATTGGGGCGATGGGCCAATACCGGTATGCTCAATATTGGAACGATTCACGGCGGGACATCGATCAATGTGATTCCTGATCGCGTGGATATAACGGGCGAGACCCGGAATGCGGATGAACATGAATTGAAATCACAAATGGAATACATCCGGACAACATTCGAAACCGCTGCTTCTGAAATTGGGGGAAAAGTAAAAATTGATTTTAAGGAAAAATACCACGGTTACAGCTTTTCTGAGAATGATCCGATTATTCGCATTGCCCGTAAAAGTATTGAAGCGGCCGGTCTCATCCCCACTCCGATGAAGTATCCCGGAGGAAGTGATGCAAATGTCTTGAACAGGAAGGGGATCCCGACTCTCAATTTGGGTGTCGGATTCAAGAATGCTCACTCTTTTCAAGAATGCATCGATGTCCGCCATCTTGTTATCGCCGCCGATATCGGCCTCAAAATTGTCGAGCAATGTTCTATGAGGAAATTATCATGAGAAAAGTGACAAAAGCGGTTACGACTTTCTGTACGAGGAATTGGATATTCGGCATAGTTGCCCTGTCACTTAATATCCAAGCTCAGAATCTCCAGACACCTCTGGAACGAACTGCTTATACGCACGTGACGTCGCACGATTCATTATTGACGTATCTAACGACCTTGAAAACGTCGTCCACAAGGTTCTCCATTGAAAGCATCGGCTCATCAGGACAGGGAAGAGATATTCCCATGGTTCACGTGCTGCCGGCCAGCAAGGGATCGACGATAAAAGTGCTGGTCTTCTGTCAGCAGCATGGCAACGAACCATCCGGAAAAGAAGCGGTGTTACAGATCCTCAATAAAGTTGCGTCGGGGACGGATTCTGCGTTGATCTCAAATCTCGATCTCTTCATCATACCACTGGTGAATCCAGACGGCAATGAAACCGGCAAACGAGCGAATGCCAGCGGTGTAGATCTCAACAGGGATCATCTGCTGCTTTCCCAGCCGGAAACACGTGCCCTCCATCGTGTTTTTGAACGCTTGAATCCGGAAGTGACATTGGATGTGCATGAATATTCTGCGTATCGGAAAGAATTCCGTGCGGCTGGGTATGTCCGTACTGCAGATGAGCAATTCGGCGCACCGACAAATCTCAATGTATCGTCAATCATCCGGGAATTCGCTCTTCAGCAATTATTCCCTTATTTGAATTCGGAATTGAAGAATAAAGGAATTCAATTCTCGAACTACTATAAAATGGATGGCCCGGCTGATACCATACGGACAAGCACCACCAGCATTGATGATGGACGACAGAGTTTTGCCATTCTCAACACATTCTCATTTATCCTCGAAGGAAAGAATGGACGAGAGATGAATGATGAACTCGAACGGCGTACTAAAGGACAGGCCGCGGCAATTGAGGCTTTTTTATCGTTCATCAACGAGCGGAGCGAAAAGATCCGGCAGATGGTACGTGCAGAACAGCTGAAATTATGCACATCGAACGACTCTGTTGTTGTTCAGATGGATTACCGCTATTATGGATCGAAAATTAATCTTCCCATGAGAGATCTCAAGTCAAACATTGATACGCTAGTCTCCATGCTCTTTTCTCCGGCAGTAGAGCCTCTTAAATCTGTGCGCCCTCCCGCCGCATATCTTATCCCAAAAAGCCGCAGGGATATCATCGACCTGCTCGATCGGCACAGCATTGTGTACACTACCATGGCGCAGGCAGCGAAAATAAGAGGAGAAATCTATACTGTTCAAAATATCGAACAAGTATGGTTGGAAAATAAAATCAATACGCGTGTGACGACAAACTCGCGCTTTTCAGATGTTGTGCTTGAAACTGGAGATGTCCTTGTTTCTTTGGATCAACGTGCAGCCCATATGCTGGTTATTGCGTTGGAGCCGACGTCGATGTGGGGGATCGTCCAATATGATGAATTCCCGCACTTGTGTGAAAGAGGGAAAGACTATCCTATTATTCGAATACTCGACCCATTGAGAATGAAATAATTATGCGGACCAGTTCGATCCAGGAAGTAAAAAAAACTCCGCCAAAACCACCCAAGCGGAAGCCCACAATGGGAGAAGCCATGATCCCTATAGGTGCAATGGCTTTGCTCCTGGGAGTCGGGTACGGAGGATTTCAATTACCGGTTGAAATTCTTCTGATCATTGCCTCCTTCATTGCCGGACTGATGGCGATACGGCTTGGGTATAATTGGAAAGATATCGAAAGCGGGATCATCGATTCGATCGCAAAGGCGATGCCTGCACAGATGTTGATTATTATCGTCGGGGTGATGATTGCCTCTTGGATTGCAAGCGGATCAATTCCTATGCTTATCGACTATGGCTTGAGTATTGTCTCTCCATCGCTTTTTCTTGTGACCGCATGTGTGGTGTGTGCAATCATTTCCTTATTGACGGGAACAGCATATGGTACGGCAGGAACCATAGGTATTGCTTTTATCGGCATTGCGCAAGGGATGGGGATCCCTCTGGCACCTGCGGCGGGTGCAATCGTTGCAGGGTCATATTTAGGAGATAAGATTTCCCCTTTTTCTGCATCAGTCAACCTTGCAACGGCAGCCGTGCGCGGCAATCTGATCGATACGATCCAGCACCTGCTCTGGACAACACTCCCTGCTTTTATCCTTGGCCTCATCGTCTACTGGATTGCGGGTTCACATTTTGCAATCCATAACGTAAATTCAGATAAGATTCTCGTCATTCAAGAAACGCTCCGTACGAATTTTAGGTATCATTGGCTGCTCCTCCTGCCTCCGGCGATTGTGTTAGTTCTGACATTTATGAGGAAGCCGACAATTCCCGGAATGCTCATTTCTGCAACAGTTGCTATCCTTCTTGCGGCGTGGCTTCAAGGGAAACCGATCATCAATGGCATGGAGTACTGCGTTTCCGGTTATAAAGCATCGACCGGCATGAAGGAAGTCGATCAACTCTTGTCACGCGGCGGCCTGCAGGAAATGATGAAAATATCACTCATCGCTTTCTGCGCTTTTGCCTTTGCCGGCATTATTCAAAAGGCAGGGATCCTGGATCTTCTTTTGGAAAAAATACTCAAGATTGCCAAGACAACCTCATTATTGATAAGTGCCGGAGTTGTCGCTGCGTTGTCCACAGCACTCGTTACCGGCAGCGCCTACTTAAGCGTGTTGATACCGGGAGAGCTCTTTGCTCCTGCATTCACTGCAAGAAAACTTGCAGCAAAGAATCTTGCACGGGCTACACAGGAAGCGCACTCGATTGTTCCAATTGTTCCCTGGGCTATTGCCGGAGTGTACATGACCGGCACATTAGGTGTATCGACGTGGGAGTACGCTCCTTGGGCTGTATTCAATTATATTGGCTTCCTGTTCCCCATCCTGTACGGAGTTATAGGATTTTCCATTGCTCCCCAGAAGAACGAAGATGAGTCGCTGCCCGGCAGCTAACTGCGATGAAGAAACAAAGGAACTTCAATACGCTCGCTATGATCTGTGCTGTGATCGCCCTTGTCTCGATAGCAACATGGATCGTTCCCGGCGGAGAGTATTTGCGAGAAATAAAGAACGGAAAGACTCTCGTTCTTCCAAATTCTTTTCACTTTGTTCAGAACGATCCGCAGGGAATGGGTGCGCTCATGATGTCGCCATTACGGGGATTTATTCAGGCCGCAAATATCATTGGATTTCTGTTTATTATCGGGGGGGCATTCAGCGTTATACAGAAAACTGGTGCGATTGTTGTCTCTATTCAACGGATGGCCTACCTCTTCGCAAAAAAACCGAATATCCATAAGTACTTTATTCCATCGGCCATGACGTTATTCTCACTCGGGGGAAGTGTTTTCGGAAGCGTTGAGATAACAATTCCTTTTGTTGTCATTTTTGTTTCCCTAGCATATTCCATGGGTTATGATTCCATCGTTGGGACATCCATTCCCTTCCTTGGTGCATCTGCAGGATTTGCAGGTTCGACGCTTAATCCTTTTACAGTCGGTATCGCACAAAGTATTGCTGAAGTACCTTTATACAGCGGCCTGGAATATAGGATTGTTATTTGGTGCCTGAGCACGGTGTTCATGGTTGCTTTTGTGATGCTGTATGCCTCCAGGATAAAAGCTAATCCGTCGCTGAGTCCGATGTACGGGTTTGACGTAGAACAAAAAAAAAGTCTTCATATTGATCACACCCACGCCGGAGAATTTGCGTTATCTCATAAAGCCGTTCTTTTCGCGTTTCTTCTTGCCATCGCAGGTTTCATCATCGGAATTCTTGCTTTCAAATGGTATATAACGGAATTGGGTGCGCTTTTCCTTGCATTGGGAATCGTTGCAGGAGTCCTTGGAAAACTTACTCTTCGGGAAATTACGGATGCATTTAAGGAAGGTGCAGTGAACATGGTTGGAGTAGCACTCATTATTGGATGTGCCCGTGGTATTCTTGTGATTGCTAATGACGGCAAGATCATGGACACACTGCTGTATGCCATGTCGGAAGTCATTAAACATTTGCATCCCATTAATGCCGCCCAGGTGATGTTTGTGGCACAAGGAGTGATAAATTTCTTCGTTCATTCAGCATCCGGACAAGCAATGCTGACCATGCCAGTGATGGCGCCTCTTGCAGATGTCGTCGGTGTTTCGCGGCAAACTGCCGTGTTGGCATTTCAATTCGGGGAAGGGTGGATTAATCCCATATTACCTACTTCAGGAGTTACGATGGGAGTCCTTGGCATGGCGGGAATCCCTTGGGATAAATGGTTTCGATGGATGCTGCCGTTGCAGATCGTTTTTTTTATTTTAGCCTTATTACTTCTCATACCTCCGTTTTTTATTGGATGGTGATGCATAACGCTTCCTTTCCCTAAGAGGTTAAAGATTGTCTTCAATACTGTCAATAAGAGATGAAAAATAATGTATAGACTTGGTATTCTTGCACGGGAGGAAAGCGAAATTCAATATAAGGTTATGGGAAACGGACCGGGTCTAGTCTTTGTCCATGGGCTGGGAGGTAATCACTTGTCCTGGTGGCAGCAAATACCGTTCTTTGCTCACCAGTATACGTGTGTCACCTACTCGCAGCGCGGATTTACACCATCGAAGGACTTCGCTGCCACGATAGCAACTTCCGTTTTCACCGATGACCTTGCAGCACTTATCGATCATCTCGGATTCGAACAAGTTTACCTTGTTGCACAATCGATGGGAGGCTGGACGTGCCTTCACTATGCTATGCGGGAGAAAAGCAGAGTGCGCGCACTTGTCATGGCCTCGACGACCGGCGCGTTGAATTTCTCTTTGATCGATCATCCGGAGATTAAGAATCTCCCCTTTTGGGAAGGTCAATCGAAAGAAAGAGGTACACTCTTGGAACAGCGCGGGATTCTCAAATCTGTGGGAGCTCGCATGGCAGATGAAAGTCCGGATTTGTATTTTCTTTACCGACAGATTTATGAGCAGACTCCCGGTGAGTACAGAGAAGCTGTTCGAAAGAAGATCAAAGAAGAGAGAGTCCTTGCACCTGAGGCGATATCACAATTGGATATTCCTGCGTTGTTTGTCACTGGAGAAGAAGATCTTTTATTTCCTCCGGGCGCAGCATCTGCGGCCGCATCAATAATGCCGTCAGCAAAATATCATTGTATTCCGGATACAGGACATTCGGTTTACTTTGAACGAGCACGCATCTTCAATTCTCTCGTCGAAAAGTTTTTCAGTGGTCTCTGATATTTCCTGAAGTGATAACGGGATTACTCGTGTAGATCAATCCAGTACCTCACAAGACTTGATAAGAACTCCCTAAATACGATAAAATCACGAAAAACGTGCTCACCTTTTTACAAGAAGTTATCTATAAATTCCTGCGTATCGAATCGAATTTCACCTTGCTTATACTTTCACCTTTTGGTATATTTTTTGCACGCGCTTCCCCTCAAAAACCTAATATGAAGGATACTCCTCATGAAAAGCAATCTTTTTTATCTTGTCGTATCGGTACTGTTCGCCGGATTTCTTACGTTAGGATTCCAGTGTGGATCTCCTGACTTTACGGGAGCAAAAGTACAAGAGCAAAATAAAAACTACGTTGAAGCGGTAAAACTCTATGAGCGAGAAGTCCAAAAAAATCCTGCAAATCATGAAGCCTGGTTCCGTCTTGGTCGTTTGCGCGGTGAGCAATTGGGAGATTACAAAGGAATGATGGATGCATTCCAGGAAGCCGAAAAACTTTCTCCAACATATACACTAGAAATCCGTGCATGGCGGTATAAGTTTTGGGCACAGCACATCAACAATGGCGTGAGTTTTGTGAAACGAGCCGGAACCGACTCGGTCCAATTCTTCGACGATGCAATAAAGGAATACAATACAGCCGCCTCGATCTGGCCGGATACCGCGATTACCTATCTTTACCTCGCTGCCGCTTATAAAGGGAAAGGCGATTATGATAATTTGATCCTCAGCCAGAAGAAGGCGTGGAATTACGGCCGTGACAAAGAACAATACAAGCAAGTTGGCAAATATTTGGTTTCGAAAGGCCTGGAAAAGAAAGATCAATTCAAAACCGAGAATGCAGATAAATTAAAACTTCAAAAGAATATGAATGAGACCGATAAAGGAAGTTATAAGAGCGATGTCATGCGCTCCTTTGGCGCTCCGGATAATCAGAAGAAGGACAAAAAGAATCCCAAGAGGGAAGACTGGGTGTATAATCAATACGGAATGACCTTGACGATCGAAAACGAGAAAGTGGTCGCTAAGAAAATCGATAAACCGTATGATTATAAAATTGACTCGACGAAATATTATGAAGCCGTAGAAGAGTTCAATAAAGCAGTGGACGTCTTCGAAGAGATCAAGGCGCTGAATCCTAAGGATAACGAAAACTTGAATTTACTCCTGCAGGCGTATTACGAAGCCGGACGGGTTAAAGAAGCGACGGTTACGTTCAAACTTGCTGTGGACAATGATCCGGGGAATAAGATGAATCATTATATTCTGGGTCTGCTCTACAGGACTGTGGAGGATTATGATGGAGCAATAGCCGAATTCAAGAAAGCGGTCGAGATCGACCCTTCATTCAGCGATGCAATCTTTGATATCGGGGCTACCTTATATAATTGGGGCGTCAAGATGAAGAAGGCCGCGCAGGAAAAGGGGGATGAGAGCACGGAATTCAAAAATAAATTCAAAGAAGCTTTACCATGGATCGAAAAAGTTGTAGAGCTGAAGACCGCAAAGGGGCACGACGCGGCAGCAAAATCCGGAAAAGAATGGCACGCTGAATTAACCTCCGAGGATGCAAGAATTTGGGATACCGTCGGTACGATCTATGCTCTACTTGGTCAAGCCGAAAAAGCTGTGAAAGCACTTGATGAAGCTGATCAAATTCGAAAAGCCGGCAAGTGAACGATTTACTCATATGTTAAGAAGAAATGGAATGTCGTATGTCTGATCAACCAACTCAGCAGCAAATCAATATCGAACTTGGAGAAAAAGAAGGCGAAGGTATTTACTCCAACCTCGCGATCATCACACATTCTCCAGCGGAATTCGTGATCGATTTCACGCGTGTGCTTCCCGGAATTCCTAAGGCAAAGGTTCACGCTCGCATTGTGATGACACCGCAGCACACGAAGATGCTGCTCAATGCGATTCATGACAATATTGATAAGTTTGAAAAGAAGTTTGGCGAGATCAAGCTGCTGGGTGATCCTCCGGGAGGGCCGTCGTTTACCTTCCAAATGCCGACAAAAGAGGAGAAAATTCACTAAACTCATTTATTGACCATCAGAATGAAAACGCCGGGTTGAAGTTAGTTCAATCTGGCGTTTTTTTGTGAGCAAACGCACAAACCGGCCCCATTTGAATCCCTGCGTGAACCGATCCTTGATATTCCTTGTTGGAGTAGGTATATTATCGGAAGAAAATTCACCCCAAATACTATTCAAGGCGCTACGCTAATGAAAAACGTTAGAGTAAATATGAAGATAATTCTTACCCGTATTATTTTTTCCGTTCTTGGTTTTATTTCAATCAGCTGCATAGAAAGTCCCCTCTCACCGGTTGCTCCATCGTCGGATATCGTGCTGCAGGGTATCTCAGTGATCGATATTACAAGTTATTTTAGAGATCTTGAAAGAAAAGCATCAGGAGCAACTATCAATTCTGATAGTTCCATGTCCTTCACGACAACCCAGTATTCAACACCACGGTCGATTGATTCAATAAAAATGCAAATGAATCCATCGGCTCAGCAGGTAGGTGTAGGATTGTTTGAAATAGATGCCTTGCCCTCCACAAGTCAGAATCCGACTTTGGCACAGTTAGGACTTTCACCTATCGAATATCCTGGAGCTAATCCCCCATTCATTCCACCATTTCCAGCATCGTATGTCTCTATTCCCGGAGATACAATTAACTTTTCTTCACAATTTGATTATGCTGCCATCAATTCCGGGACATTAACTCTTCAATTCGTGAATAATCTTCCATTACGGTTGACCTTCAACAAACCGATTATTCTTCGGAACAATCAACTGACACCATTCCTGGACACCAGCTGGATCGCTTATTTTAATCCGGGAACCATAGATTCTAATGGTATGCCTCTCGCAACCTATACCGGGACTCAATCTCTTAGCGGAAAAATCATGCGTTCTCGCATGAAGTTTGATTCGGTTTCCTTTACTACAGAAGAGCGTTCAACGAAATTTTCTTTGAAAAGCAGTAATGGTTTGAGTGTCCAATTTTCTTCTACCAGCCTTACTGCCGACAGTGCGGCTGCTGTTGTTCCGCAGCAGACATTGACTTCTATCAATGACTCTTCGGTTGTCGTCGATGATTCTGTTATCGTTCAGAATGCTACTTTTAGTGCCGGTTCTTTCAAACTTATCATAGTAAATAATTTAGGGATTGACGTTGGAGCGCATTTTGTTATTAATCAATTACATAAGAGCGGTTTAAGTTATACCTATGATGAAACGCTTGCGGGCAAAACTACGGACACCACCACAATTATTGCCAGCCAGCTAAGTATTCAACCCGATGTTAAGCCAAACACAGGAATTGGAGCACAGCTTACATACAGCGTTGGTATCAAAACTATAGATTCTAAAGGAGCAAAAAAACCAATTACGAAGAATGACTTTGTGAAAGCTTCTCTTATCCCGGGTCCCCCTCTTGTTTTAAAATCTATTTCTGGAAAAATTAAAACACAAACTCTGGATATTAATTCGATGGTTGCGTCGGGTCTGGATTTCAAAGATGTCAAAAATGTTACGCTTGATGCGATAACATTTAAAGACGTCGTATTGACTGTTAGATTTCCTATGACAGGCGGTTATCCTATGGATTATAATCTCACATTAATAGCCCGGTCCAAAGGATTATCAGTGGATTCACTCAGGATCGTTACAGGTCAAGACGGATTTACTCGAATTTTCCCAAACAACCCTGTTATTGCCATTTCCAATGTCCCGAATTTTCAAAGATTCTTGGGTAAGTTCGTTCCGGTTGCACCTGATTCCTTTTATATCAGGGGGACCGTTATCCTCAATCCGGATTTTGCAACTGCAGGCATATATTCCACCTATGATTCCAGTAAAATCTATCCTGCCTTCGATGTTAATTTCCCGATGTTTGTTGGTCTTTCCAACGGGAAGCTGACGAATACGAGTGGTTTTACCAAGGCGGAATTGCCCAAGGAATTTACAAAGGCAGTGACCAGCGGATCACTGAATTTTAATTTTGTGAATAAGATTCCATTAAAAATGTTTTGCGCTTTAAAATTTGTAGGAAACTATTCAACTTCAAAACCCAAAGGTGATACAATACTTACAATTGTCCCATCTGATTCTATTGCGGCCGGACAGATTGATCAAACGACGGGATATTCCTTGGCGCCGACTGTATCAAAAGTCTCGATTACATTGAACGGAGATCAGATGTCAAAGTTTAATGCCGCCGATTCTTTGAATATTCAATTTAGCATGTCCACAAGTGGTGGTTTCCCAGTGAAAATTCGGGCCATGGATTATATCCGTGTGTATGCCAAGGCGGACATAACATACACCATGAATAAGCAATAGGAGACTGACCATGAAAACGATACGAATATTCTTCCTGATCTCCTTGTCAGTTTCTCTGTCCGCATTGGCTGTTGCCAGTGATCGAATTAGTCTGCGCGCAGTCGGTATGGGACGCTCTGCAGTTGCTTTAACCCGCGGGACAGATGCAATAGGTATCAATCCAGCGAACATCGCCATACCCGATGTCGGACATTTTAATCTCGCTCTTGCACAGTCGAGTTTCAGAGTGAGCACGGAGCTGTTCACGTATGATATTTATCAAAAATACTTTACGGGAAAAGATTCCGTGGGTACGGATGGAAAGGCGACACGCGTTCCTTATCCATTAACTGCAGCAGACAAGGAAGACATTAAAAGCCAGCTAACGGAAAATCCGCTCACAAGCTTCAATTTCGAATCGATGATCGTTGGTGCTTCTTTTCAATCGCCGATCGTTGGTGGAATCGGATTTGCTCTCATTGCGCATTCAGGTGTGAATCTCGGTTTCTCACGAGATTATTTTGACCTCCTGTATCTCCAGGGTCTGCCTTCAGACGCCAAATATTCTTTTAATGGCACTTCGTTTGAGTCATGGTTATATCTGGAATATAACCTCTCCTACAGCCGGAAGCTGCAGGTGACGATTCCCTATGTGAGAGATCTCTATGTCGGCGGCGGAATAAAGTTCATCCGCGGTTATGGAATATTCCAAACGACGCAGAACAATTCTTCTATCGAGAATAATGTTGCTCTGCTGGATACGGGGAAAAACAGCATCATCGGCAATATTAATTACCTTGCAAGACATGCAGGGATAGACGCTTTTAACAACGATAATTCCAATAGTTCATCCGGAGGACTGCCTGATCCGGTCGGGCGAGGCACTGGTTTTGATATCGGGATATCCTCAGAATTCACGAATGGTATTCGTCTCGGTATCAGCGTGGTTGACATCGGTTCTATCACCTGGGATAAGAATGTATTGCTATCATCCGGTGGGGGAATATTTACGTTTAGCGGATATAACGCTGAAATTCAGGATTCCGTAAAGAATGTGTTTAAGGGAAAGAACAGTCCCGGTGAATCTTTTACGACAAGTTTACCAACAACACTGAGGATAGGTGGAAGCGTACAGGTCGAAAAAATACCTTTCCTTAAATTCCTGCCCGGACAAATGCTGATCGCTGCTGAATATGCGCAAGGGCTGAATACGTCGTTGGGGAATACGACGAAACCGCGGATGTCATTAGGACTTGAATACCGGATCATTCCATTCCTGCCGCTCCGCAGCGGGTTTCTCTTCGGCGGAGGAGATAAACTACGCTGGGCATTTGGCTTTGGATTAGATTTCCGATATGTCAGTCTTGATTTTGCAACAGATAACTTCGGGATGATTTTCTCGCCAAAGAATTTCCAGGTCTTTTCACTGTCACTAGGGATGAAAGTACGCATCTAGCTTACCAAAAGGTGCCGAATGCAAAACGGGCAAGAATCTCTTGCCCGTTTTTTTATTGTACCGAAAAATCTGAGTTTAAAGGATATACCTGCTGAGGTCACGATTCTTCACGATCGAGTTCAATTTCGCATGAACGATCTTCTGCGTGATCACGACAGAGGTATTCTTGATTCCATCCGGAGCGTCGAAGAGAATTTCTTCGAGAAGCGTAGTGATAATGGTATGGAGCCGGCGTGCCCCGATGTTTTCCACCTGATCGTTCACTTCGAAGGCGATCTTGGCAATTTCCCTCACTGCCTCATCATCGAAAGAAATGTCAACGCCGTCTGTTTTCAATAATGCGATATACTGTTTGATGAGAGCATTCTGCGGCAGGGTGAGGATCTTGACAAAGTCGTCCTCTGTGAGACTTTGTAATTCCACGCGGATAGGGAAGCGGCCCTGTAATTCGGGGATCAAATCGGATGGTTTGGCAACATGAAATGCACCTGATGCAATGAAAAGGACATGATCGGTCTTCACCATACCGTGTTTCGTCAGAACACTGGAACCTTCGACAATCGGAAGGAGGTCCCGCTGGACACCCTCACGGGAAACATCAGGTCCTGAACTCTGTCCGCGTGAACTGGCGATTTTATCGATCTCGTCGATGAACACAATGCCAGAATTCTCCAATCGCTCCAATGCTTCTTTGGTCACCTTTTCCATATCGATCAGCTTTTGCGACTCCTCCATTATCAGCAGCCGGCGTGCTTCTGCAATAGTGACTTTCCGGTGTTTCTCTTTCTTGGGTAAAATGTTTCCAAACATTTCCTGCAGGTTAATGCCCATTTCTTCCATATTGAATGGACCCATGACCTGCATCAACGGCATCTGCGGAAGTGATAATTCCAGTTCGATCATTCGTTCATCGAGACTGCCCGAACGCAGTTTTTCCCGGAATTTTTGCCGCGTGTTCTCAAGTTCTTTTTCAGAATCGACCTGAGGTTCAGCAGGCTCAGTAGTTTTTCGGGGACGATTGGAAGGGACAAGGATATCCAGCAACCGCTCTTCCGTCAGATCATGCGCTTTGCTTGCCACCTCTGCCGATTTCTCTGCCTTAACCATATTGACAGCGATTTCCGTTAAATCCCGTACCATCGATTCAACATCGCGGCCTACATAACCGACTTCGGTAAACTTCGAAGCCTCGACTTTTAAAAACGGAGCATTGGAGAGTTTTGCGAGGCGGCGGGCAATCTCCGTCTTGCCGACTCCGGTCGGCCCTATGAGGATTATGTTATTGGGCATAATGTCTTCACGGAGCGTTCCGCCCACCTGAAGACGGCGCCACCTGTTGCGGAGAGCAATAGCTACTGCCTTCTTTGCGGCATTTTGACCGATAATATATTTGTCTAATGCATTGACAATCTGGCGGGGAGTGAGTTCTTTCGATTGAAGCGAAACTTGTTTTTTTGCCACGGTGCCTACAATTCTTCGATAGTAAAGTTCTTGTTGGTATAGATACAGATGTCAGAGGAAGCATCAAGGGATTCCCGCACGATATCTTTTGCACTCAGCGTCGTATGCTTCACAAGCATGCGTGCTGCAGCGAGCGCATAACTTCCGCCGGATCCGACGGCGACAATACCGTCGTCAGGTTCAATGACGTCCCCAGTACCGGAGATGATGAGGGAATGATCCTTATCCAGGACGGCAAGGAGTGCTTCGAGCTGGCGGAGGTATTTATCTGTCCGCCAGAGTTTTGCGAGCTCGACCGCTGAACGGACAAGCTGGCCTTGATATTGCTCAAGTTTTTCTTCGAATCGTTCCAGCAAGCTGAAGGCATCGGCTGCCGAACCTGCAAATCCGACAAGCACGGAATTATTATAGAGGCGGCGAATTTTGTTCGATTTCTGTTTCATCATGGTCGTTCCGAGTGTGACTTGTCCATCACCGCCGATGGCAACGCGCCCCTGATGCCGTATACCGATAATCGTTGTCGCATGAATGCGCTGTTCTTCCATAGTATTTTCCTTGTTGTGCATCAAACTTTTCTCCGCATCCGTGCAATCGGAAGTCCAAGCTGCTCACGATATTTTGCAACAGTACGTCGAGCGATACGAATCCCTTCAACCTTCAGCATATCGGCGATCTTGTCGTCGTTCAGCGGGTCCTGAGGATTCTCAACCGCAATAATATCTTTCACGCGCTGTTTTACCACCTGGTTAGAAATATCTTCACCGTTCTCCGATTCAAGTCCTGACGTGAAAAAATACCGCAGGGAATGGACGCCGTATTCTGTCTGGACATATTTGCTGTTGACAACACGGCTGATGGTGGAAATATCCACACCAACAATCTCAGAAATATTCTTATAGATCATGGGCTTCAATGTCTCACCCTCTTCGAACCATTGCCGCTGTTTTTCCACGATGATCTTCATCACTTTCATTAATGTTTCGCGGCGCTGATGGATAGAAGCGATGAACCATTTGGCTGCTTCGAACTTCTTCTTGACGAAATCCTTTGTTTCGCTTGAGACTTTCTTTCCTTTGGGAGACACCAGCTCTTTATAAGCGCTGTTGATGTGGAGTGCAGGGATATTCCGGTCGTTCAGTGTGATGATAAAGTCGCCATTATCCTTTTCCACAATAAAATCCGGAGTGATATAATTCTCCTGCGCAGAAAATTCACCTTCACCCGGTTTGGGATTGAGATGCTGAATCAGCTCGATGACTTTCTTGAGTGTCTCCCGGCCGATGTTGAGGCTCTTTTCCAGATTATCGAATCGTTTTAATTTAAAATCCTCAAGATACTCTTTAAGGATCTTGATGGAAAGTTCTTTCAGGGATTGCGGATACTTTCCGGTATGCAGCTGGGCGATAAGGCATTCCTGCAGACTCCTCGCAGCAATTCCCGCGGGATCGAGAAGGAGAATCTTCTGAAGAACCTGCTCCGCTTTCTCCACAGAGAGGCTTAAACCGAAACTAAGGTTGAGATCCTGGACAATGAGCGTAACTTCGCGGCGCAAATATCCGTCTTCATCGACATTACCCAAAATTTCTTCCGCCAACAATATCTCTTCATCGTCGATAACGGACATTTTCAGCTGACTCAGGAGCCGTTCTGTGAGCGGAATTGTTGACGGCTGTGGAGGTTCATACGGCTCATCTTCATCGTTCGATTTGTAGGCCTCGGGGCTTTTATAGCCCGCGAGGTCATCATTGATATAATCTTCAATCGTGTAGGTATCTTCGGTCTCAGCTTGTTCTGTCGGCTCATCGGCCTCTTCGGTTTGCTCTTCCTGTTCCTGCAATAGATCCTGCTCTTCATTCATTTCGAGCATTGGATTTAATTCAAGTTCTAATTTGATTCGTTGTTCAAGGGAAAGTGTCGGTAATTGGAGCAGTTTAAGATACTGCACCTGTTGCGGTGTAAGCTTCAAGCCAAGCCGAAGTGTCTGCTGAAGATTGATCATCGATTACTTCTTACTGCCTGCTGGGATAAGAGAATATTTTTGTTCTTTACTGCACGCCAATTGAAAATCATGATACCACGATGCACCAAATGTCCGAATAAGCGGATCCTTGAGGAAAGAGCTTAAAAAGATTTGTTCTTCCTGTCCCCGGGTTACTGCCGGTGCGCATTCGGTGATCCGTTCGTAGCGCAGATGTTTTATCGGACCAAATGATACTCGAATAGGGAAAAGATGGCAGGAGATAGGCTTTCTCCATCCGGTTTTCCCTTCCAGAAACGCCTTCTCAAAAGCGCACCGTGCAACACCATCCTGATAGAAGACAAACACGCATGACCGGTTGTTAAAGCACTTCGTCGTGTATGAACCCGATGCGCCTTCAACCAGCCCTTGTTGTCTGATGATTTCGAGATGTTCAGGAGGAAGGGAGGACTGGATGGCGGGAAATGAGCGCTTGATCTGTTCGAGTTCTTCGTCCAAAAGGGGTGCACCGGTACCGCCGGCAATCGTACAGCATGCACCTTTGCATGCGGAGAGATCACACGCAAAACAGGTGTGAGGAATATCGTCTTCAATGATGGATTGCCGAATTTCAAACATAGAACGCCTTCTTCCAACCATAGTATAACGAAAAATCAAGTGATAGGAAAGTGTGGCATGTTAGCTGCGTATGAATAATTTTCCCGGCAGTTGACGAACAGCACCTTTAAATTCCAGCGACAGCAGTGTCACCAGGGCATCGGCAGTGGAGAGTTCTGAACGATCAGCAAGGGCATCAATATGTATCGGATCCGCGGAGAGGAAATGCATGAGCGTTTGTTCCGCCGGAGTGAGGGCGATGGCCGGCTCAGGATGTTCCGGTTGAAAAGAGAGTCGGAGCTGCTGTGCAAGTTCATCGAAAATATCCTAAGCACTCAGGATGAGCTTCGCCCGCCCGTCGCGGATAAGTTTGTTCGGACCGCCGCTGCGCTTTTCTGTAATATTCCCTGGGACGGCAAAGACTTCACGATTTTGATCAAGGGCTGTGGTCGCGGTAATCAAGGCACCTCCATCTTCTGCGGATTCAATGACGACTGTACCGAGTGAGAGTCCGCTGATGATGCGGTTACGCCGTGGAAAATTCGTTGCATCAGGTTTCGTGCCCATCGGAAATTCCGAGATCACTGCGCCTCCTTCTGCAATACGTTCGAGGAGCTTTTTATTCTCCGGTGGATACGGTACATCCAATCCGGAGCCGATCACTGCGATGGTGCGCGTGCCGCATTTGAGTGCAGCCAAATGGACAATAGTGTCAACACCGCGTGCTAATCCGCTGATGAGGGTGATGAAATGATGAGCGAGGTCGCGTGTGAGGTTCTCCGCAACCGATTGGCCGTACACGGTAGGATGACGAGTCCCGACGAGGGCAAGTGAACGATTGTCGGATTCTTTGAATTTCCCCAGGATAAAAAGAAAAGCAGGCGGATCATATATTTTGCGGAGGAGATCCGGATATTCTTTATCCCATATCGTGATGATCCTGCCGCCGATCTTATTGAGGCGCTTCAATTGCTCGTCGGCAAATTGCTTACCGATGGTGTGATGAAGAATATTGAAGGCAAGTTTTTTTTCGATTCCAGGAATCGTAATCAATTCCCGGCCAGCGGCTTGAAACACTGCTTCCGGAGTCTTGAAATGAGAGATCAGAGCGCGGGTTTTTTGAGAACCGATCCGCGGAACAGAAGAAAGCCGGAGTAGTGCACGGACATTCATCATGAGAAAAGAGGAATATTATGAATGCGTAGTTTTCGGAATATCAATCCCATCGACAACAGCGACTACAACGGAATGAACCGGGATGTCTTCCCGTTTAAGAATCTGCCTCGCCCCCGTACCTTCCACCATAACCAGGACAGTGTCCCCCACACCCGCGTCGACGTGATCGATTGCAATGATGTCGCGTCCAATGAACTTACCGTCCAGATCGATCGGCTGGACGATCAGCATACGGTGTTCCCGTAAGGCTTCGTTCTTTTGTGTGGCGACCAGCGTACCAATAGCTTTACAGAGAATCATGGGTTCGTCCCTTCGAAATTAATGCGGCGCATACATCCCAATGCCGAACGGGGCGTACTGTATTGTAATGCCTGCCGCATATGTAGCACGATCTCCAATCGTAATAAAGAATCCGGGAGAAAAGGCCGAAGATGATACCAGACCCGGGTAGATGTTCACGCGAACCTTTTCAAGATAATACTCGGAAACAAGCAATGATGCAAGCAATGAATTGTTTCGATCGTAAAACACTCCAGCCGTAGCACCGACATAGAGGGAATTCGTGGGAATACCATTCGTCACACTTACCTCCCACACACCGGTTTGGGTAATACCTGCCCCAAACGAAAACGAATGCTCTGTATCAGTCTTGAGAGAAAGTCCGATCAGTGTCGATTTACCGAGGTAGAGAAAAGCGCTGGTCGACCGTGCAGCCGTGAGTGGATAACGCGCTACAAAACTATGGCTGAAGTTGCGAAACGACAGCGGACGAAAAGAGACGGCGGGCTGAGGAGACCAGTCGTTCAACGCGAATGTTTCTGAAAAGTATTCCGCAACGCCATCGAAGCTGAATAAAAGTATCCCGAGGGGGTCAAAAATACAAAGGTCGGCAATGCAGTCTGTGTTGACATGGATCTCGGGACCATTCTCGACCACCTCGTTGATGAAATGATACCCCATGGTTGTGATGACGCCGAAGATATAGGGGAACGGGTACCCATGATACTCATACCATTCCGACAGCTTCCGATATTCCATGCCACCGCCGATCAAATGCAAAGAATAATTTGGAGCCCACTGTGCCTCGGCAACATTGAGGCTGGTCGGGAAGACTTCCTGACTGAGAAACTTCTTCCATCCGTACCGATTGATCCAGAATGCAGGTGCTTTGATGCTCTGCCACACGCTTTGGGTTCCTATGCTCCATTGGATTTCATCGGCGCGAGTCGATCTATTATAGGATTGAAGGACGTCCAGTCCGCCGTTCATCAGAACACCTATTGGCTGGAACATCGCTTCAGAGCCGTACTCGAGCGGCCGGTAGAAGTAATACTTTTTCTCCTGCGCTTGAAGCTCTGGAGAAAGATCAAGGAAACCCAGGACACAGGAGAACAATGATAGTCGAATAAAAAACCTCACTTCGCAAGAATCTCCGCAGTGAATTTCTTTACCAGGCTGTCTGCTTCATCCTTTAGCGGTGCTTCAGCAATGATACGGAGAATGGGCTCCGTATTGGATTTTCTCAGATGCACCCATGATTTCGGGAAATTGATTTTCAATCCATCGTCCGTATTGATTTTTCCGGAATTCGCATAATGCTGTTGAAGCCGTTTGAGGATTGCATCGGGATTCAGCGAGCCGAGGTCAACTTTTCCTTTCGTAATCATATACTGCGGCAGGGTGGCTTTGAACTCCGACACTGTACCGCCGAATTCGGTCAGGCATTGGAGGATGAGCCCGATACCGACAATAGCATCGCGGCCAAGATGGACCTTCGGGAGAATGACACCTCCGCTTCCTTCACCCCCGATGATTGCGCCGATCTCTTTCATCTTTTTGGCGACATTAATTTCGCCGACAGGTGTTCGAACCGTCGCTGCACCATATTGCGCGGCGATATCTTCAACAGCACGGGTCGTCGACAGGTTCACGACCACCTTATGGTTGTGAGTATTTTTTTCTTTTTCCAGTACAAACTTCACACACGCGGCAATAGTATATTCTTCGCTGAATGGTTCTCCTTTTTCATCGATGAGAACGAGCCGATCAACGTCCGGATCAACAGCGATACCGATATCGGCCTGCGTTTCGCGGACTTTCTCGCGGAGTGCAGTGAGATTTTCGGGGATGGGTTCCGGCGTGTGTCCGAAGATTCCAGTCACATCGCAAAAGAGGGGGATCACCTCGCACCCGAATTTTTGCAATAAGCGAGGAACAATAATGCCCCCGGCCGCATTCACACAATCCAGAACAATCTTGAACTTGCGATGTCGGATTTTGTCAACATCGATATAGGAGAGAGAAGTTACCTCGTTGACGTGTTCATCAAGAAATGTATCATTTCTGTTGTAGGTACCCTGTTTATCCCAGGGAACATACGCAGAAAGTGACTCAGCAAGCTGCCAGAATTTGCGATTTTCGTCCGGGTCTAAAAAAAGTCCGGTGGACGCGAAGAATTTTAATCCATTCCACATCATCGGATTATGGCTTGCCGTGATCGAAATTCCGCCGACTGCTCTAAATTTCTCAACAGCAAGTGCGACAGAGGGAGTGGGGCAGATGCCGATGTCGGTTACATCGCACCCCATTTGCAGGAGAGTCGATGTAACGATATCTGCGATATTTTTGCCGGTGACACGTCCATCCCTGCCGATAATGATATGGCCGCGATGGCAATAAGCAGCATACGCAGAAATATATTTGACGATTGTTTCGGGTGTCAGAGAATCCCCGACAACGCCGCGGATTCCGGAAATACTAACCATAAGATCCATTACTCAAAAACCTCCGTAATTTCTGCGATAATCTACAGAGAAAGGCAGGGAGATGCAAGATGATGGAGCATCAGCACTGTTGCACTGCCAGATTTTTCTTTTTATATCGCTCCCAAGCTCAGCTTGGGAGTGCTTCGGTGAAAGATTGACATAGATTATTTTATCGTTGGCCCACCAGAATCATCCCCTTGTTGCCATAGGAATCATATGTCCATCCAACCGCTACGGCGAGGTTTCCTTTATGTGCAATCGATGTGAGACGCCAATTATTCCTTAGCTCGGTATAGTCTCGCCAGCTCATTCCATTGAAATGAGCGATCATTCCGTACTCACCCACTATGAAACTATCATTAGAACCATTCCCGCGCATTCGAAAGGGAAATCCTGGAAAAGCCCGTGCTGCAAAAGAGTACCGTCTTCCTTCACCCTGTGTTCCTGTGGGACATCGATACATACCGTAATGAGAACACACCCAGACGAATCGGGAATCATAGGCAACGAGACTCGTGTAGGCTCCGCTCAGGGTTTCATATTGCAATGTCTCGATGTTTGAATTTCCATCATAAGCTATATCCCAGACACCCTTTTGTTGTCGTAATAATACCGTAAGAGGTTGTGAATATGAAAATCCACACGCCCACACTATGCTCCCGTCAGGACTGCCATAGATATCGGTTAGATCAATATCCGTTCCACTCTCCATCTTCGTCCAACTGCTGCCGTTGTAGTGAACAATAGTACCTGCATTGCCAATCGCATAAATATTCTGAGTGTTAGTTGCAAATATTTTATTTATGGCTCCTGTTAGTAAGGAATTCATCCTGCAATCCATAATAGCACTCAACCCATCATACGTAACTATACTTCCTCCATTGGTAACAATGATATCTGCATTCGAAAACGCCCAAATAGCTTTAATCGGGGGATAAAGGACCGCGCTGCAAGTTCCACTAAATGGAATTGTTCTTAACTCCCAATTCTGCCCATTCCACTTTGCAAGGTTAAATGTTGTATCATTGCGGTAAATTTCTCCCACTGCGTATGCAAGCGTATCGTTTATTATAGCTATGTCATACAATGTGCTGCTGCCGCTGCTGCCATCGCCTAATTGAAAAGTCTGCCACGAAAAGTTATGGCTGGTTGTATCCATCGTGCGTGATTGTATTGGAGCAGATGAGTATGAGGTATTGAGAATCTGCGCGGTGTATGTGTATGTGTGGGCAGGAAGCAATCCTTCGTCAACTATCGTACTGTCAGAAGTGGTTAGTATGAGCGTATCTAGTATCGTTGTATCTCGTGTTAGCGTTATTATCGGGTTGGTTGCATTAGCAACGGAAAGTCTCAGCCACACTTCCGTGCAGCTTGCATCCTCAGCAGCTAAGGAGACGATGGGATCGGGAGGCGAAGGGGGCGGCTTTGTTGGCTCGTCTTTGCACCTGATATTGAGAAGCAATGCAGACACGAAAATCGCAATGAAAAGGATTTGAGAATAGCCTTTAATATTCATGATTCTACTGCGTCCCATGAGTGTTCCCGACTTAAAAGCAGAGCTTCAACACATTCCGTTCCCAAACAGAGTCTGGGAACGAGGTAAGAACTCCCCATAAATTTTGCGATAATCTACAGAGAAAGGCAGGGAGATGCAAGATGCGCTTGAGCCGCTTGAATGTTTGCCTGTGCCTTCCTACCTTAGTAAGGAAGCAAAGGGAAGGAGGTCGTATGAAACTCACAGACGAAGAGAAACAGATACTCTTATCAATTGCGCGTTCCGCAATTCAATGCACACTGGAGGGAAAGCCATTACCGCCGTTACACTATTCCCAGAAAGCACTCAATCGTCCTTCCGGTGTCTTTGTGACGCTGCATATAGGGGATGACCTGCGCGGTTGTATCGGCTACGTAGAACCGCTCTTTCCGCTTGCTCAGGCCGCTCAAGAAGTTGCTGTGAAAGCAGCGATGGAAGATCCCCGGTTTATGCCTTTGACACTCGCTGAATTCAATACGGTTTCCATAGAAGTCTCGGTTCTCTCGCCGCTGTCGGAATTGCAGGATATTGAAACAATTGAAGTCGGAACTCACGGACTTGTCATCGATGCGGGTTACCGGCGCGGGCTGCTGCTGCCGCAAGTGGCAACAGAATATGGTTGGAATAAAAAACAATTTTTAGAACATACAGCGCAAAAGGCAGGTTTACCGTCTGACGCCTGGAAAAAGAAAGAAGTAAAGCTCTTCACGTTTACTGTCGAGATGTTTCAAGAAACACATCCTTCACCAGGGAAGAAGGAATAGCCATGAGCACTCACGAAATTGTCCGGCCCCCGGCTGTTGCCGGCATGTTCTATGATGATTCACCGGCTGCCTTGCGAAAGAATATTGACGCTTATTTATCGCAGGCAAAAAATCCAAAGCTCCAGGGTACACTCAGGGGTATTGTATCGCCGCATGCAGGATATGTCTATTCCGGATTGACGGCGGCGCATGCATATAAGCTCTTAGAAGGGAAGCATTACGATTGTGTGATACTTGTCGGTCCAAGCCATCGGGAATACTTTGACGGAGTTTCCATCTACTCCGGCGATGCGTATGAAACTCCCTTGGGCCGTGTATCGATTCATCAAGAGATCCGGTCGGCATTACTGCAAGAATCGAAAATGATCGCTGTCTCTTCCTCCGCCCATCGTTCTGAGCATTCGCTGGAAGTCCAATTACCATTTCTTCAGCAGGTGCTTGGTGATTTCTTTTTCGTCCCGATTATTATGGGAGATCAGAAACGTCGGCTCTGCGATCAGCTTGCGGAAGCGATCGTTCGCGCTGCGGGGCAGAAGAATATTCTGCTTGTCGCGAGCAGCGACCTCTCTCATTACCATCCTTCCAGCGAGGCTCTCCTGCTGGACAAGAGGGTAATTCGCGAAGTCGAGAACTTCGATGCGGATTCTTTCATGGACAAACTCGAGGAAGAATCGTTTGAGGCATGCGGCGGCGGACCTATAGCAGTCGTGATGAAAGCGGCTCATCAGCTTGGTGCAACTAAAGCGGAGGTGCTCCACTATTGCAACTCCGGCGATATCACAGGAGACAACAACGCGGTCGTTGGGTATTTGGCTGCAGCGTTTCTGCAAGTGAATTGAATGGGCAGTTCCCAGCGAACATTTCCTGTTAGTGTCATTGGTGCCGGCAAGGTGGGAACCACGCTTGCGGTTCTCCTCAGGAGAGCCGGATATCACATCGTATCAGTGGTCAGCCGGAAGAAATCTTCGTCAAGGAAACTTGCAAGACTTGTCCGATGCACCTCCTTTTCAGATTCCCCGACGAATATTCATCCTTCTACCAGAATCCTGCTTTTGGCGACTCCGGAAGAGGCCATTCCAGCCATTGTTGATGTGGTTAAAAAGAATGCGAGCATCGATTTCACGAAGCTCATCGTCTTCCATACTTCCGGCACACTGACGAGCGATCTCTTGATCCCTTTAAAAAAAAGAGGGGCTATCGTCTTTTCGCTTCATCCCATTCAGACCTTTCCCGGCGCATCGACACTTTCGGCTCAATTGGGTCGGATGAAAGATGTTTGGTATGGATTTGAGGGGGGAAGAGATGCACTTCAGTTTGCCCGCCGTATTGTGAAAAGTCTCGGGGGAAGGATGGTTCGAATTCCAAAAGAGGAAAAAATTTTGTATCATATTCTGTGTGTTTTTGCATCGAACTATTCCATCGCCTTGCTGGGAGCAGTGGAAACATTGGCAGGGCGCGTTGGAAACGATCTCACACTTCGTCAGGTGATGCCGCTGATCCGGACAAGTATTGAGAATACGTTTCAAATGACTCCCGGGAAAGCGCTTACGGGTCCCATTGCTCGAGGCAGTATTTCTACGGTGCGAAAGCATGTGCAAAAACTTAAGAAAACTGACAAACGACTGGCTGTACTCTATAGACGGTTGGGAATACAGGCACTCGAAATGGTTAAGACACGGAAATCTCTATCGCCTAAAGTAATCAGGCAGATCCAGCGGATTCTCTAATTATATCAAGGAGTATCATTGAAAGCACTTATTGCCAGCGGCGGACGCGGTACGCGATTACGTCCCATTACACACACACAGAACAAACATCTGATCCCGATAGCAAATAAACCCATTCTATACTATGCCATTGAAGCTGCAGTTCATGCAGGGATCAGAGAGATCGGCATCGTTCATAATGCAGACAGCAGGGAAGTTCCTGACTATATCGGCGATGGATCAAAGTGGGGAGTGAAGATCACCTACATCCCGCAGGAAGTGCCGGGCGGTCTGGCACAGGTAGTCCAGCTTGCCGAAAAATTTATTGGAGGCGATAAGTTTATTTTTTATCTCGGCGATAATATGCTGGTGGGCGGTGTAAAACGGTTTGTGGAGGAATTTGAAAGAAGCGGATGCAATTGTTTCTTGACTCTTGCCAAAGTCAAGGATCCGGAGCGTTTCGGTGTTCCAGAAATTCAGGATGGGAAAATTATCCGTGTGGACGAGAAGCCAAAAGAACCCAAAAGCAGTTATGCCGTCGCCGGTATTTATCTCTATGACCATCATATCTTTGAAGCGGTGAAGAGCTTGAAGCCGAGCGAGCGGGGAGAACTGGAAATTTCGGATGCGCACACGTTCCTCATTGAGCACGGTTTCAAAGTCGGGTATACGGAAATTACGGGATGGTGGAAAGATACCGGCAAACCCACCGACTTGCTGGAAGCAAACCGATTGATCCTTGATAACATCGATCCGCATGTAGACGGCTATGTGGACGAACAGTCTGATGTTGCAGGACGTGTGGTGATTGAGAAGGGGTCGCGTATTATCAATAGCAAAATTCGCGGACCCGTCATTATCGGAAAAGAATGTATCATTGAAGACAGCTATATCGGTCCCTTCACGTCCATCGGTGATCGAACGGAAATGCAAAATAGCGAAATTGAGTACAGCATCGTTCTTCGCGATTGCAAAATATTAAGCGTTGGTATCCGCATCGAAGGCAGCATTCTTGGCAATGATGTCGAAGTTGTACAGGCACAGGGGAAACCGCACGTTCACCGGTTTATGATCGGCGACCAAAGCCGGATGGAAGTCGCGTAGCAGTGCGCGATCAGACACTCTCGTTATGATGGGAATCCTATGAATCAAAACAAATCAAATGCAGGGGATCAAGCAAAGTCGATGGAAAAAATCGTTTCCCTTGCGAAGCGGCGCGGTTTTGTCTTTCAATCGAGTGAAATATACGGCGGCTTGAACGGCTGCTGGGATTACGGCCCGCTTGGCGTGGAAATGCTCAATAACCTGAAACAGCAATGGTGGAAGAGCATGACCTTCCGGGAGAATATTGAAGGGGTTGATGCCTCTATTCTGATGCATCCTCGTGTCTGGGAAGCTTCCGGGCATGTGGAGAATTTTACCGATCCCATGGTGGACTGCAAACAGTGTAAAGCACGGTATCGGATTGATGTCCTGTTTGACGAACTTTCTTTGAAGAAGAAAAAGGAGGTTCTCCGCGAGATCGACCCGCAGAAGTTTGGCGGCCAGCAGAAAGATGAGACGATCCTGGATGAGTTTGCCAAGCTTGTTGCGACTGATCAGGATGCGGCGCGTATCGTGGTGATGCTCGCCTGCCCGAATTGCGGCAATAAGGGAACATTTACAGAAGCACGCAAGTTTAACTTGATGTTCAAGACCTTTGTCGGTCCGATGGAAGATTCCTCAGCAGTGGTCTATCTGCGACCGGAAACGGCTCAGGGAATATTTGTGAATTTTCTCAATGTGCAGTCCGCGTCGCGGCAGAAGCTTCCCTTCGGCATCGCCCAGATTGGTAAAGCTTTTCGGAATGAGATCAATACCAAGAACTTCCTCTTCCGCACGCGGGAGTTCGAGCAGATGGAGATGCAATTCTTTGTGAAACCGGGGACAGACGAGCAGCAGTTTGAGTACTGGCGCGGAGAACGGATGCAGTGGTATATCGACCTCGGCATGACAAAAGAAAAACTTCAATGGCACCAGCATCCGAAAGACAAGCTCGCACACTACGCGAAAGATGCGTACGACATCGAGTATCTTTTTCCCTTCGGATGGGGTGAAATCGAAGGCGTGCATAATCGGACAGATTTCGATTTATCGCGCCACGAACAGTTCTCCGGCAAGAACATGAAATATTTCGATGAAGACACCAAGGAGAAGTCCACTCCCTTTGTCATCGAAACGTCGGCAGGCGCCAGCAGGTCCTTTATGGCGTTTCTCGTCGATGCCTATCGTGAGGAAGAAGCCCCGAATGCCGAAGGTGCAATGGAGCTCCGAGTAGTGCTGAAACTTCATCCCAGGCTTGCACCGATCAAAATTGCGATCTTTCCTCTTGTGAACAGGGATGGTATGCCGGAATTCTCCCGTGCGCTGGAAGCGGATCTGCGCCCTCACTTCAGAGTATTCTACGACGACAGCGGTGCAGTAGGAAGACGGTACCGAAGACAGGATGAAGTTGGCACACCGTATTGTGTTACGGTCGATTCGCAGACACTGCAGGATCAAACGGTGACCGTGCGTGATCGTGATACAATGATCCAGGAGCGTGTTGCAAGCACAGGTCTCAAGGACTATTTTGTGAAGAAATTGATGTCATGAGCGGAAAGTCTTTTCTGAGAGATCTCTCGAAATTATTCCATCATAGGCTGTACCAGTCGAGGAAGACCTTCCACAGTTTGGAAGGTTTTCTTTTCTATTCTCTCATAAGCCTTCTTTTTCACTCCTTGAGTGTTCAGGCGCAATGGATAGAAGATCCAGCGATTGACCGTCAGGTGCAGCGCGGCATTGATGAAATTTATAACTTCGAATTCGACAAGGCCGAGGCAGATTTCGCCGATTTAATCCGTCTTCTTCCTGACCATCCTGTGGGATATTTCTTTACAGCGATGATTCAATGGGAACGGATTATCAGCAATTTTGATGACGAATCCCGGGATGATCAATTATACGAGAAGCTCGATGCCGTCATCGATCTCTGTGAGAAACACCTCGATAAAAATCCAAAAGATGTGACAGCGTTATTCTTTAAGGGAGGGGCAGTCGGCTTCCGCGGACGGCTCCGGGCCAATCGTGGGAAATGGCTCGGTGCAGCAAACGATGGAATTGTTGCTCTCCCCCTTGTCAGAAAAGCGTACGAGCTCGAACCGAATAACTATGATGTCCTCCTGGGGATCGGCATTTATAATTATTATGCCTCTGTCATTCCGGACAAATACCCCATTGTCAAACCGGCGATGATCTTTTTCCCGAGCGGTGACAGGAAGAAAGGACTTGAACAGCTTCGCCAGGCATCGCTCCATGCGAAGTATGCAAGTGTAGAGGCGACATATTTTTTAATGCAGAATTATTTTATCTATGAGAAAGACTATGCCAACGCTCTCGATCTTTCCCGTACGCTGCATGGACGATATCCGAATAATTCCATCTTTCACCGGTACTATGGACGCTGCCTTGTCAGCACGGGGTATCTGGGAGAAGCCAACGAAATTTTCGTCGATATCATTGAACGATATTCGCAGAATCAAACCGGCTATGATACGTACGACGCACGCGAAGCGTACTATTACATTGGTAGGTTCGAATTCCTGGCAGGACAGTTCGATTCTTCGCTTCATATGCTGTATCGATGCGACGAGCTGTCACGGAAATTGGATAAAGGGGAGTCCTCAGGATTTATGTCACTGGCGAATCTCCTCATCGGCATGATCTACGATGCACAGGGACGGAGGCCGTATGCGCTTCAGCAATATCAGAAAGTGCTGGCGATGAAAGAATATGAGAGCTCTCATCGGGATGCTAAAAAATTTATTGAACAAGCGTACAAACGGAAATAATGAAAACTCAGATACTTCTCCTTGCCCTGGTGGCTTCACTTGCTGTGATCTTCGGCGGATCACTGATTGTCTCCCGTAAGAGCTGGCCGACTCGGTTTCAAGAAACGCTGCTGGCACTCAGTTCAGGATTCATCCTCGCGCTGGTCTTCCTCAAACTCGTTCCGACAAGTTTCGCATTTGTTGGCGAATCTGCTGCCGTCTGGATTTTGATCGGATTTGCGACGATTCATTTCTTTGAGCATACCATTGTCAGGCATTTTCATTTTGGCGAAGAAACTCATTCCGATAAGATGATGTCTCACATGACCGGCTATTCTGCTTTTACAGGACTATTCATCCACGCGTTTTTCGATGGACTATCTATCTCGGTCGGATTTCAATTTGATTTCCTGCTGGGACTGCTGATTTTTTTTGCCATCCTCCTCCACAAATTTCCGGAAGGACTGACGATCGGTTCGATCATGATGACTGCTGGATTCTCACGGAAGATCGTTCTTTACTCTGCGATAGGCATTGGAATTGCGACATTTCTCGGAGCTTGTTCGGTCTTCATTCTGGATCATGTCGAAGCTCGGCTTGCCGGTTTTGCATTTGCTTTTTCTGCCGGAACGGTGACATATGTTGGAGCGAGCGATTTGATTCCTGAAGTGAATAAGTCGGAAAGCCACTTGCCGCCACTGTTAGTTTTTGCAGGGATGATTCTCTTTTACTTCAGCGAAAAAATGCTGGACGTCGTCTTGAGGTAAGGTATCGAGAGAGGAACTCTCTGGGTGATCAGGGCTGTTAGAGATTGATACCGAGTGAAAAACGATGAAGACCATCCATGTGGCCGTACGAGTTATAGGCATAGTCGATCTGGTATTCTTTCAGAATGAGTCCCACTCCTAAAGAAAAACCTGCCAGTCCGGCACTGGTTCCCATCTTGAGTTCTTTATGCTGTTTATTGTTGTATCCGGCTCGCAGCCGTAATGAGCTGCTCATGAAAAACTCGGCCCCCACCGTAAAATTGCTGAACCGATCGAAAAATCTCTCTCCGCTTTCCTGCAATCTGTGAAAATCGATGTTGAGAAAAACCGGAAGATGCTCAGGTCTCTTGGTGAGGCCCAATTTGATGTCGAGCGGGAGCGACTCGGCAACACCGTTATACGTATGGAGTTGTGTCCCCATGTTAAGAATACTTCCGCCAATCGTGAGGTTCTGGGAGGGTATTTCATAGAGGAATCCAACGTCGGCGGCGATGGCGTTCGACGTATACTCTGCAATGGAGGAATAGATATATTTAGCGTTGATTCCAAGAAGGATATCGTCATCGTACTGCGTGGAGATTCCGGCAACGAAGGCTAATTCTTTAGCGCCAAATGTTCCTAGAACATTCAAGGACGCGTCGGTACGGTTAAATGAACCGTAATCGATATAGATAATACCTGCACCGACATTTCCAATTCCTGCGATATGTTGTGCATAGCTTAATGTTCCCGAACTCACATCCATGAGGTGGTCCAGGTAGCTGACCGAGACCCTGGGTATGGTTAAGGTTCCAAGAGATGCCGGATTATAGAAGATAACGTTTGGATCGTCTTTCATCGAGACGAAGCTGCCGTTCATTGCTGCAGCCCTGGCACTTACATCGATACGGAGAAAATTATAGACCCCTTGTTGTGCATGCAGTGTCACCACAAGGCAAACAAGGAAGAAAAGGAGCAGAACTGTTCGTTTCATTAAACGAAATCTACTGAAATTGATGCTGATATTCAAGGTCAGGAGACACGGTGCCATCTAAAATTCTCTTTGCAAATCAACCACTTTTTCTGTATTTTGTTATCAGTCGTTAACATACTATGTCTTGAGGAATCGCGATGAAACAAGGTATTCACCCAACATATAAAAAGTGTGTGGTTACGTGTGTTTGTGGAAATGTATTTGAGACCCGTTCCACTACCGGCAATCTCCACATAGAAATTTGCGCGAATTGTCATCCGTTTTTCACGGGGAAGCAAAAACTGCTGGATTCAGCGGGTCGTGTAGAGAAATTCAAACGGAAATATGCCGCAAAAACAGCAGAACCAAAAGCAGCTGCGGCTGGAGTATAAAGAGTACGTTGTTATTCCGAAAAGCGGAATGTGTCGTGAGATTGCATTCCGCTTTTTTGTTGTCGGCAGCAGAAAGGTTCAGTATGCCATTCCTGCGAGTAATCGCCTGTTCATGAAAATGATCGACTGATGGTTGCACATCCCGGTATTCTCGAGCGCAGCTTTTATCTCCGCGTTATGCTCGGTGAATCTCTCCGGCCCATCCGTCACCTGAAGTGCGGGACCTTTTCATTCAGAAAGATTTGAATGCAAGAAAGCGCTCCATCACACGAACCATCCTATCAACCAACCAATGTCTATGCCGGTCCCCGCGGTACTGCGATAAAAATCCTGAACCGTGTCGAACGGTCCGATGCCTATCTTGATCGATTATTGGACGCGGAACTGCGCTCGGAAGATATGAACGAGCTCGATAAAGGTCTGATGAATGAAATTGTCACGGGCGTCATCCGGTGGAGAATGAAACTCGATTGGGTGCTGACAGGCTTCTTTCACGGCAACTTTACCAAAGCGGAGACGAATATTAAAAATGCTCTCCGCGTCGCATTATATCAAATTCAATTTCTGGACCGTGTTCCGCATTCGGCAGCCGTGAACGAAGCAGTGGAATTTATCAAACGATTGCGGGGGCAGAAAATTGCTGATTTAGTCAACGCAGTCCTCCGAAACATCATCCGCAATCTGGAGAATATCCGCTATCCCGATCCCCAGGAAGATAAAGTCCGACACCTCGCGGTGATTGAATCTCATCCTGTCTGGATGGCAAAGCGCTGGATGGAACGGTACGGCTACGATGAAGCAAAGCAGTTGATGGAGGCAAACAATACCATCCCGGATCTTGCCTTGCGCATCAATCGTCTCAAAGTAGATTTCAATTATTTTCTTTCCTTGTTGGATAAACATCAAATCCAATCAACACGATCTCAATACCTTGATTTTTTCCTCCGTGTTCAGCATATGGCGAACATCGGGAGTTCGGAGTTATTCCAACAGGGTTTTTTTTCCGTGCAGGATGAAAGTGCCGGTCTTCCGGTTGTTCTTCTCGATCCAAAACCGGGGGAGCGGGTTATCGATCTTTGTTCTGCACCCGGAGGAAAAACGACATTTATCGGCGAACTCATGAAGAACATCGGTGAGATTATCGCTGTCGATCGATATGAAACGCGTCTCAACCTTGTCAAGACCGCATGCCAGCGTCTTGGCATCACCAATGTTCACCTGGTTGCTGATGACGGTGCGGTCCTCGAAATCCCTCCGGCAGATAAAGTGCTGGTCGATGCACCATGCTCGGGGCTTGGCGTTCTTTCCAAAAAACCGGATGCAAAGTGGCAGCGGGATGTTGATGATATTCAAAAACTTGTTCATCTTCAGACATCGCTTTTAGAGAATGCATCACGGCTGGTGAAACCGGGGGGTGTGCTTGTGTACAGCACATGCACGATTGAACCCGAAGAGAACTTCGAGCTTATTCGAGAGTATCTCGTACGACATCCTGAATTTTCCATTGAACCGGCAGAACGGTTTGTCCATCAGGATCTCGTAGGTGCCTCTGCTTGCGTTGAAACATTCCGGCATAAGCATGGAATGGACGGTTCGTTTTCGGTCCGGTTGAAGAAGCAATAACCAACAATACCAATGCTGAGATCGTCATGCGCCTTGTGTCATTCATTGCCGCCCTTCTTCTCTTCCTGCTGATGTTCACACTCACGAGTGATCGGAACCATGGCGAGAGGTTGATCGCAACATTTTCACTTGTTGCAGTTGATGTGGCGACAGGTGATGTAGGTGTTGCCGTACAATCAAAATTTCCCAATGTACGTCCCGTCGTTCCCTGGGCCGAGGCAGGTGTAGGTGCTGTTGCGACGCAATCGTTTGCCAATGTTTCCTACGGTCCCCGCGGGCTGGCCCTGATGCGTCTGGGCGCATCAGCCGAACAGACCTTGAATATCCTGATCGCAAGTGACAGCGCCCGTGAAACACGTCAGGTAGGAATCGTCGATGCAAAAGGGGGTGCAGCAAGTTGGACGGGGAGAGAATGCTTCGATTGGGCAGGCGGAAGAACTCTTGAACAAGCCGGCGAGAAGGGGGTAACGATCACCGGAACAAATTTCGCGGCGCAGGGGAATATCCTCGTAGGAAAGGAAACAGTGCAGGCTCTTGCGGAAACATTCCAGAAGACGACCGGCTCACTGGCCGACAGACTGGTTGCTGCCCTGGTTGCCGGAGGTAAGGCAGGCGGTGACCGGCGGGGCGAACAATCGGCAGCGCTCCTGGTGAAGCGGAAGGGGGCAGGATATGATTCAACGTCCGACGATTACATCGATATCAGTATCTACGATCATGCCGCACCGTTGAAAGAACTCGAACGACTCTACAATTTGCACAAACTCTATTTCTTCCGCTCTATGGAAAAGAATCTCATCAAGATCGATCCGGTGATCTGCACGGAGCTTCAGACTCTCCTGAAAGACTGGATGTACAAAGGTCAGGAATTCTATACCGGACCCATCAATGGCATCTTTGATGGTCCAACGAAGAAGAGCTTGCAGGATTTCATGGGATGGGAAAATTATGACGTCCGAATCCGGCAAGACAATAGGATCGACAAGGAAGTTCTGGATGATATCCGGAAAAATTACAGCAAATGGAAGAACGAGAAAAGCAAGTTGTAGGATTGTAGAGGAGATACAAACGATGGGAAACGATCTAAAACCTGACAATGAATCGAGGATGTTAGAATGATGAACCTGAATGAGTTGCTTGCCGCCGAGCTCCATCGGCTTGAAGAATCGAACACGTTCAAGTATGAGACTGCTCTCCAGTCTGCACAGGGAGGTATTGTCAAAGTCCAGGGAAAAAAAGTGGTTATGCTGGCTTCCAACAATTATTTAGGGATGTCCAATCATCCCGCAGTGCGTAAAGCCGCCATCGAGGGTATCAAGAAATACGGGTACGGACTAGCTTCCGTGCGCTTTCTGACAGGGACGCAGACCATTCATCTCGAGTTGGAAAAGAAAATATCGAAGTTCCTCAAGTCGGAAGACACGATTCTTTTTTCATCCTCTTTTGCTGCGAATGTAGCACTCTTTTCCGCATTGACAAATGAGAAACTTGGATATGAAAATTACAAGGATATTATTTACAGCGACCGTTTGAACCATGCCAGCATCATCGACGGACAGCGATTATGCCGCACAGAAACAACAGAGAAGAAGATCTATCATCATGGGGATGTTCAAGACCTTGAACGACAGCTCGAGGAAGATAAGAACAAAGAATACCGAATCCGTATGATCGCCACAGACGGAGTCTTCAGTATGGAAGGGGACCTGGCACAATTACCGAAAATTCTTGAACTGGCAAAAAAATATCAAGCAGTGGTTGTTGTCGATGATGCACACGGTATCGGTGTCTGCGGTAAAACTGGTCGCGGAACCGCAGAGCACTTTGGAGTACTTGGCTCGGTCGATATCACTGTCGGAACTCTGGGAAAGGCAATCGGCGGCGCAGCCGGAGGATTTATCAGCGGCTCAAAAGAATTGATCGAATATATGCGTCAGAAAGGGCGGCCATATATTTTTTCCAACTCGCTTCCGCCTGCTGTAGTTTGTGGTTCTATGGCGGCATTTGATTTGCTGAGAAAAGATAAATCTATTATCCGCCGTATGAATGACAACACAATGTATTTCCGGCGAGAAATTAAAAAGCTCGGTTTTAAAATTATCGATGGGACGCATCCAATCGTCCCTATTATGCTTGGTGAGGCAGCGCTAGCACAAGAAATGAGCAGGGAATTGCTCAAAGCTGGTGTGTATATTAAAGGATTGTGGTTCCCCGTGGTGCCGAAAGGTGAGGCTCGGCTGCGTGCTCAGATTTCCGCCGGGCTTACACAACAAGAGATCGGCCATGCCCTGGATGCCTTTGAAAGAGTCGGGAACAAAATGAAGGTCATATAACCAACGAGTGATGCCCTTGGCAACTCCTATGGTACAAAAAAGCCGGCTTGCATTCATCGATCTCCTCCGCGGGTGGGCGATCCTCGTGATGATCGAAGTTCATGTCTTTAATGCGTTTGTTCTCCCGGAACTTCGTTCTACGTCGTGGTTCCATGCGCTGAATTTCATCAATGGACTTGTTGCGCCGAGCTTTACATTTATCTCGGGATTTGTGTTCCTCTTAGCGAGTCAAAAAAAACTGGAATCATTTCGTTCTTATGGACCGGCTTTTTGGAAACAGGCTGGGCGGATAGGGATGATCTGGTTGATAGGGTATTCCCTTCACCTTCCTTTTTTTTCACTTCATAGGACACTCACAGAAACTACTGCCAACGGCTGGCTGAGATTCTATCAGTCAGATGTTCTGCACTGCATTGCGTTCGGTTTGCTCTTCCTGTTTCTCTCGAGGCTAGTTATTCATAAGGATCGCACCTACCGGATATTTCTTCTTGTGAGCGGGTTCATCGTACTTCTCGCAACGCTTTTTATCTGGGATTTGGATTTCTTACGTTGGCTTCCATCACCCCTGGCCGCATATTTGAACAGTCAGCATTTTTCTCTCTTCCCGCTCTTTCCCTGGTTGGCGTTTATACTCTTCGGCGGATATTTTGCAGCTGGTTATATTAATGCTCGAGAACAGCAGAAGGAAAAAGATTTTATCTTACGGTTTGCGCTCCTGGGTGCAGTCCTCTTTGCGCTCTCTGCTATAGGGAGAGAGCTTGTCGCAGGATTTCCTGTCGGTTCATCTGATGTTCGAGCAAATCCGTTATTTTTCTTTGAGCGTTTGGGAATTGTCATATTGCTTCTTACGCTCTGCTGGTTTTACGTGGAATATCGAAAAACAGAAAAATCTTTTATCCTGGACGCGAGTCGTGAATCGCTTATGGTGTACGCTGCACACCTGCTGGTCATTTATGGACAGTTTTGGCATGAGCGAAGTTGGGCTTTCTATTATGGTAAAACGTTTGGCGTATTGGAGTGTCTTATCGCAACATGCGGTTTGCTAGCACTCATGGTCAGTGCTGCGGTTGTATGGGGATGGCTAAAGCGGAACCATCTGCCGCTCGCGCGGTTAATGTTTTTTATGTTCGTCGGGACAGTCACAATGTGGTTTCTCATGCACTAGGAACGAAAAGGAAGAAAATGGAGATTATTTCTCTGGTGATCTCATGTCTTGTTGGTGTACTCGTCCTCTTGGTTTTTTCCCGAGTTTCCAGACACAAAGGGGAAGATTCAACACAGACGACAATGCTGTTCCAGCAGCAGATCGATGCCCTGCGAGGGGAAGTCAGTCAAACATTGAAGAATTCGACGGACACCCTGGCCACCTCTCTTAAGAATACAACCGATGTCGTATTGCAGCAGCTCAATAGTGTAACCCATCAGATGCAGAATAATACAGGCCAGATGGGCTCGCGCCTGGATAATGCTGCAAAGGTGATTCAGGATGTCCAGAATAAGCTGGGCGAACTTGGCCAGGCGACACAGGAGATAAAAGAGCTTGGACAAAGTGTATCGAAATTGGAAGAGATGCTGAAGGCGCCAAAACTTCGCGGGGGACTAGGGGAACTTTTATTAGAAGATCTCTTGAAACAAGTTCTTCCCGCAAACGCATATGATATTCAATACACGTTCAAAAACGGCCAAACTGTTGACGCGATTATTAATACGGCCGGCGGCAAAGTGCCGGTGGACTCCAAATTCCCGCTCGAAAATTTTCGCAAAATGCTCGATGCAAAAACAGATCAGGAAAAGAAAACGGCTGCACGGCTCTTTCGATCCGACGTGAGGAAGCATATCGATGCGATCGCAGAAAAGTATATCCTGCCAGATGAGGGAACATTTGATTTCGCGTTGATGTATATACCTGCAGAGAATATTTACTATGAAACGATCATTAAAGAAGAGTCGTACGCTGAAGAAGATGGTCTTTATTCTTATGCCACAAAACGTCGGGTGGTACCGGTTTCGCCGAACAGTTTCTACGCTCACCTGCGGGTTATTGCGCTCGGATTGAAGGGACTGCAGATCGAACGGAGCGCGAAAGAGATATTCCAGAATCTTGAGCTCTTAAGTACAGAATTACACAAATTTAATGATGTCTTTGAAACACTCGGCACACAGTTGAACAATGCGAAAAATAACTACGACAAAGCCGACAAACAGCTTGCAGGTCTTACAGAGAAATTCAAATCGGTCCAATCGATCCCGGAAACACAAAAACCGAATCAGCTGGACGCCTTTCCAAAGTGACGACTTGAAAAGTCATTGAAGGAAAATGATGAGGGAGTGGTTGGAATTTCACGAAGAATAAAATTCTTGCTTTTCCTCCATTGTTTTGGGATATTCACATCCAGCAAAGCAATCCACCACATAACCAATTTATAGAGGAAATGAACATGACGAACAGTGCGCACCATGAAGCCAAGATGCATTGGAAGTGGGTTATCTTGTCAGTTATTGCCGGGCTGATCATAGTTGGGTCCTCATATTTTATAGTCGCACCGACGTTCCATAGTGCTGAAATTCAAGCATTGGTGATGTTGGTGGGATTCATTATCACCGGTGCAATTATTGGATACTTTTCTCCGGGAATCACCATTAACGAAGCTTCTGTCGGTGGAGCACTTGTCATGATTGTTATTATTCTCCTTCTCTATGTTACAAAAACAGATATCCAGTTTTCGGCAGCGATTAATTTGCTGCTTCTCGTCCTCGGTGTCGGATTTTCCTGGGTTGGCGGCTGGGCTGGCGAGAAACTTCAAGGAGATGAAACTGCTGCAGAAGAAGCGCAAACGAAAAAATTCCTCTGGAAATGGGTGCTCGTGGGAGTGATCGTTGGGTTTGCGCTCAATATACTTTTTGTCTTTCTCCTTTCGACTCTTTTCTTTGTCTATCTATTGAAATTTGCATTTATCGGCTTTATTGTGAGTTTTGTCATCACGGGTTTCATCGTTGGATACAAATCGCCCGGTGTAACCCTGAAAGAGCCGGCAGTAGCAGGTCTTCTTGCAGTTCTCTTGGATTGGGTATTCCTGAAATTTATCATCTCTCTTGCTGTACCTTCGATGTATCTCGCTCTTGGATTGATGATGGGATTCATGATCGCTCTCTTTGGTGCTTGGCTTGGAGAGAGATACCAGCAGAGTATGGAAAAGAAGAAGCCTGCTTAAGTCACTGTAAAGATTTACATGAAAAGACCTCTTCAGTGGTAGTCCTGGAGGGGTTTTTTATTGGCAGTGGTTCGTGGAAACACACGACACTTTTTCTTATCTTTGAACTCAAGAGATCATTATCCCATAGGGGCTGAAGAAATGAAAAGTAATCTAAGGCGGATTGGTATTCTTACCGGAGGGGGCGACTGTCCTGGTCTCAATGCCGTCATTCGAAGTATTGCAAAACCGGCCATGACACAATTCGGAACGACGGTCATAGGCATATTGGATGGATTTGAAGGACTCGTGGAAGGAAGAATGCGCGAGTTGACACCCAGAGATGTAGGTGGAATCGTTAATCTTGGCGGTACGATCCTCGGCACGTCCAACAAAGGAAATCCTTTTCAGTTTCCGATCGAGACACCCCATGGCATCGAGATACTGGACTATTCAAGTCATGCTATTCAGAACTATCGTGACTGGAATTTGGATGCAATCATTGCAATTGGCGGTGATGGTACCATGCACATTGTCGATCGATTTACAGAACTCGGTCTCAATTTTATTGGAGTTCCCAAGACTATTGACAACGATCTTTCATCAACGGATGTCACATTCGGATATGATTCTGCAGTTTCCGTAGCCACGGAAGCTATTGATCGTCTTCATACAACCGCATCGTCGCATCACCGCGTGATGGTTGTTGAAGTCATGGGACGTTATGCAGGATGGATCGCATTGGGTGCCGGCATCGCAGGCGGTGCGGATATGATCCTTATTCCAGAAATTCCTTTCCGATGGGAAAAAGTGTATGAACATGTTCTCCTGCGGAGTAAACGTGGAAATCGCTTTAGTATCATTTGCGTGGCAGAAGGAGCAAAATCGGCTGAAGGGGAGCTCGTTGTGAAGGAAATGGATAAGAAACGTACGGATCCCGTTCGTCTGGGAGGGATTGCGGATCTTGTCGGGCGCAAAATTGAAGAGGCGACCGGACTGGAGACACGCTCGGTTGTCCTCGGTCATGTGCTGCGCGGCGGAAGTCCAACGCCCTACGATCGAATTCTTGCGACACGATTTGGTTCCATGGCCCTTGAGCTTGCATCGCAGGGAAAGTTCGGATGCATGGTCAGTTTGAGAGGGAACGAAGTTGTTTCTGTGCCGGTCAAGGAAGCAATTCAAAGCCTCCGCACCGTACCTCTTGATTCACAGTATATTCGATCTGCCAAAGCAGTGGGGACCGCTTTCGGGATCTAGGACATGAAAGCAGCTGTCATAACAAAGTTCGGTGCACAGGATGTCCTGAAGATTCAGGACTGGCCGGAGCCGTCACCACAAGCTGGGGAAGTAAAGATCAGAGTGAAGGCAATAGGCCTGAATTTTGCCGATGTCATGGCACGGCTTGGATTGTATCCGGGCATACCTAAGCCGCCGTTTATTCCGGGTATTGAAGTTTCTGGAATTATTACAAAGGTTGGTGAGCAGGTTCGGAAATGGAAGAAGGGAGACCGCGTGATTGCCTTCACCCAGCTCGGAGGATACGCGGAGTATGCGGTGGTCAAACAAGAACGTCTTTTCCCGCTTCCCAAACGATTGGATTACGAAGAAGGTGCTGCACTCTCTGTCGCGTATTTGACGGCATATCATGGATTAGTGACACTTGGCCATCTGCAGAAAGGCGATAAGCTTCTCATCCATGCAGCCGCCGGCGGAGTAGGAATTGCATCCATCCAAATTGCCAAGCATCTCGGGGCAGAAATATTTGCCACAGCCAGTACACCTGAAAAATTGGAACTCGCAGCTCAGCATGGTGCCCAGCACTTGATCAACTATCGAACCGAGAATTTTGAAGACATCGTCCGGGGAAAAACGAATGGCTATGGTCTCGATGTCGTACTTGACTCCGTCGGCGGAAGAGTATTTAAGAAGGGGTGGAAGCTGCTCGCACCGATGGGCAGGTATGTCCTTTATGGATTCGCAGCGGTATCCGGAAAACGTACCTACAGTAAGGTGAAAGCCGCGAGAGAAGCCCTTTCGGCACCTGTATTATTTCCGCATTTCCTGCTGTCCCGGAATGTGAGTTTATCCTGTTTTAATCTCTATTTCCTTGGACAGAAATCAGAATATCTAAAGAATGCTCTTCGATTGATTTTAGATTGGCAAGCGAATGGAATTGTCAAACCGGTGATCGGCGCCCGCTATTCGTTCGACAACATCGCTGAGGCACAGGCATATATGCAGGCGCGAAAAAGTGTCGGTAAGATTATCATAGCGATGGATTGATCTTCTATTTCCGGCAAGCTATGCACGTGCGATCTCTCGATATGAATGTCATTGATGCAGAATTCTTGATAGCAGCCTATTGCCAGGGCTATTTTCCCATGGCCGATTCCAAGGCTGGTGAAATACACTGGTATTCTCCGGATCCACGGACAATATTCGATCTTGATGAGTTTCATGTCCCCCGAAGTCTAACGTTGATACTCAAGAAAAAATCGTTTGAGATTCACATTGACCAATGTTTTGAAGAAGTGATGCGGGCCTGCGCGGAACGAGAAGAGACCTGGATTTCAGAAACGATTATTCAGAGTTATCTTCAGTTGTTTCGAATGGGCTTGGCCCACAGCCTTGAAACTTGGAGCAACGGAGAATTGGTCGGCGGATTGTACGGCGTAGCTCTTCGCGGGGCATTTTTTGGTGAATCCATGTTCAGCAAAGAGCGAGACGCTTCGAAAATCGCGCTCGTACATCTGGTGAAACGTTTAAAAAAAAGAAACTACACATTGCTGGATACGCAGTACATCACCTCGCATTTGGAAAGGTTCGGGGCGCGGGAGATTCCGCGTGAGGAATATTTACAGCGGCTGCAAAAAGCTCTTACACAACCATGCACATTCACAAGTGAGGGACTATGAGCATAAATATTTTTGAACCGGTTATTACTCAAACTAATTTTTCCGGTTTGAAGCTGAAAAACCGCGGCAAAGTGCGCGATATTTATGACTTCGGAGATGCCTTGCTCATCGTTGCCACCGACCGTATTTCCGCATTCGATGTTGTGATGAATGAAGGAATTCCTTATAAAGGGAAAGTTCTTACACAGATCTCCGATTTCTGGTTCGAACAAACAAAGAATATTATTCCGAACCATTGTCTTGCCTCAATCGTTTATGATTTTCCGTCGGAGTGTAAACCCTATTGGGATGCTCTCGGTGACCGATCGATGTTTGTCAGGAAGACAAAGCCCTTGCCGGTCGAGTGTATTGTTCGCGGATATATTTCAGGCTCAGGATGGATAGAGTACCAGAAGAACAAGAGTGTCTGCGGCATTCGCCTGCCAGACGGCTTGGTCGAATCTTCGAAACTTGCCGAACCGATTTTTACTCCGACAACAAAAGAAGATGTCGGGAAGCATGATGAAAATGTTTCGTTTGAGCAGATGGCGACCATGATCGGGAAAAAGCTTGCTGAAAAGGTTCGTGAGATTTCCATCAACGTGTATCGTCATGGGGCAGAGCTTGCAGAACAGAAAGGAATCATCATTGCCGATACGAAGATGGAATTCGGGCTCAATGAAAACGGGGAATTAATTCTCATCGACGAACTACTGACTCCGGATTCTTCCCGGTTCTGGCCAAAGGATAAATACGAAGCTGGACGGGGTCAGGAAAGCTACGATAAACAGTTTGTCCGGGACTATCTCCTATCCATCAATTTTAACAAAAAACCGCCTGCACCAAAACTGCCGGATGGCGTTGTTTTTAAAACGTCTGCGTTGTATCTGGAAGCGCTCAAACGATTAGGCGGGCGAACCCTGGTCTAGTGTCCATTGAAGCCTCTCTTTAAAATCCTGGAACATCCTTCTGACTTGGGAATCGAGGCGTATGGCACGTCGTTGAAAGAAGTCTTTCGGAATGCAGCATGCGGCATGATGTTTATCATTGCCGGATCTTCAACCATTGAGAAGCACCATCGACGCTCTGTATCTATTTCAGCGTCGGATCAGGAGAAGCTGCTTGTGAAATGGCTGGCAGAAGTTCTCTTTTTGTATGATGCCGAGCAATTCCTCTTCTCCGACGTGAATTTCGAAATCCTGAATGACACCACGCTGAAAGCAAGTATCCTGGGTGAACAGTACGATTCATCGAAGCATGATCTTACTATGGATATCAAAGCTGTCACGTATCATCAACTCTCAATAGAAAACCGCGGGAACAGGTGGATCGCCCGTGTGTTTCTGGATATTTGATAGATGGCACTGAAGAAATTAGATGATTATCGATATCTGGTGCCCACCTCATTCCAACAAGGAATGAAGGTGGAAGGATTGATTTACGCCAGCGATGCATTGATCGGTGCAATCGAGCATGATGAGACACTCAAACAAGTAGCGAATGTTGCTACACTCCCCGGTCTGGTCGGCCGCTCACTTGCGATGCCGGATGCACACCAGGGCTATGGGTTTCCCATTGGCGGTGTGGCTGCTGCAGATGTTGAGAGAGGAATAGTATCTGCCGGCGGTGTCGGGTTTGATATCAATTGTGGTGTGCGTCTGCTGAGTTCTCCCTTCACCTTAGAAGAAGTAAAACCAAAGCTCGATGCATTATTGAACCAGTTATTCCGGAATATTCCATGCGGCACCGGTAAATCGGGAATCATCGACCTGTCCTACGATCAGCTTGATGATGTCCTGAAGCACGGTGCACGCTGGGCGGTTGACCACGGATATGGAACACCTGACGATCTTGAGCATATTGAAGATCAAGGCTGCATGGAAACCGCAGATCCCAATGAAGTCAGTAAGCGCGCAAAGCAGCGCGGCTGCGCTCAGCTTGGAACGCTGGGTTCAGGCAATCACTTTGTCGAAGTCCAATGTGTAAAAGAAATATTCGACCAGGAAGCGGCCGACGCATTTGGACTGCAGCTGAATCATATTGTGGTCATGATCCATAGCGGTTCGAGAGGTCTAGGTCATCAGGTCTGTACAGACTTCCTCGAAGTAATGCAGGATGCGATGCCGAAATATGGGATTAAAGTTGTCGATCGCCAGCTCGCTTGTGTACCGATCCAGTCTCCGGAAGGGCAGAGATATCTGAAAGCTATGGCAGCGGCGGCGAATTTTGCTTTCGCGAATCGCCAAATGATGACCCACTGGGTAAGAACAGCATTTGCTGGTGTGCTCGAGCCGGATAGTCTTCAGCTGGTGTACGATGTCGTTCATAACATCGCAAAAGAGGAAGAACATATGTGCGGTAAGGAACGGCGACATGTCTTGGTACACAGGAAAGGTGCTACGCGGGCGTTTCCAAAACATCATCCAGAAATTCCTCAAAAGTATTACGAGATTGGACAGCCGGTCATTATCCCCGGCAGTATGGGGACATGTTCCTATGTTCTCGTTGGGACGGAACGAGCGATGGTGGAAACGTTTGGCTCAACGTGCCATGGAGCTGGACGGGCGATGAGTCGGCATGCGGCGAAGAAGGATATCAGCGCAGAGCAATTAATTCACGATCTCAGAGAACAAGGGATTCACGTACGCGGCGCATCGAAAAGCGGATTGACGGAGGAACGACCGGAAGCCTACAAAGATGTGAGTGCTGTGGTCGAAGTGGTTCATAATGCCGGCATATCTCAGAAAGTAGCCCGGATGGTTCCTCTCGGAGTTCTCAAGGGATAGAGAGGGAACCGAAGTGATGGGGTATTCGTTTATCAAGGAATAAGGTATTCATACATTAACAGAGAAATAAAGTATATGCAGAAATTAACAGAAGAAAATGTTTTACAATCACTCAGACAAGTCAAAGATCCCGATCTTCATCATGATATTGTGACGCTGGGATTTATCAAGAACCTGTCCATTGCAGGAAAAGATATCAGGTTTGATTTACAGTTGACCACACCTGCTTGTCCGGTCCGTGATCAGTTCATTGTGGATTGTGAGAAAGCAATACGCAGCACCATTGAAGGCATCGGGAAGATTGATATCACCATGACCTCCAATGTCCAGAAGAATACGCATGCTCAAAAGGAGGACATTCTTTCGGGTGTGAAGAATACAATCGCTGTTGCAAGCGGCAAAGGCGGCGTTGGCAAATCAACCGTTGCGGTGAATCTTGCCGTTGCTTTGGCGATGGATGGTGCAAAGGTTGGCCTGGTCGATGCCGATATCTATGGTCCCAGTGCGCCGCTCATGTTTGGATTGAACGAACGCCCGAAGGTCTCCAACAATAAACTTTATCCGCTGGAAAAATTCGGGGTCAAAGTCATGTCTATTGGATTTCTGGTGAATCCGATGGAGGCTGTCATATGGCGAGGACCTATGGCGAGTGGTGCTATAAAGCAATTTTTATCAGACGTATTTTGGGGTGATTTGGATTATCTCATTTTTGATATGCCTCCGGGAACTGGCGATATTCAATTGACCTTGGTTCAGACGATCCCCTTGACCGGTGCTGTTATTGTAACGACCCCGCAGGATGTTGCTCTTGCTGATGCAAAGAAGGGGCTGGTGATGTTTAACAAGGTGAATGTGCCGGTGCTGGGCATCATTGAGAATATGAGTTACTTCATCTGCAGTCACTGCGGTCATCGGGAAAACATTTTCGACAGCGGCGGCGGCAAACGTACCGCAGGAGAATTGAATGTTCCTTTCCTCGGTGAAATTCCTATCGATATCAGGGTGCGTATTGGCGGAGATAGGGGTGATCCGATCGTTCATGGCGAACCGGAATCGCAACAGGGTAAAATTATCCACGGGATTGCACGGCAGCTTGCGGCGCAAATTAGTATTCAATATCTTGGAACACCCTTAATCCCCAAGGTTGAGATCCTCATTCCGACTCAAAATTGATATAAAGGAATCATGCTGACCCCGGAAGCTGTTGAAAAAAGTCTAGAGCGCCTGCGGATATTTCTCGCCATCGATGGAGGAAATGTCGAACTTGTGCGGGTATCGGAGGAAGGTATTATCGAAGTGCGTTTGACCGGATCATGTGTGGGCTGCCCGATGTCTTTGATGACGCTGCGAGCAGGTATTGAACGGTCGCTGATGATTCAACATCCGGAAGTACGGAGGGTAGAACAGGTAAAATAACGGATTGTGATGAACAGCGGTACTGTTACTTTTTTTTCTTCATATCAACTTCCATGAGTTTGCCATCCTTGAGTTGAACCACTCTCGCTGGATACTTCTTTACGATGTCATAATTGTGCGTGGCCATCAATACAGCTGTGCCGCGCATATTGATTTTTGTAAGGATGTCCATAATTTCATTGGATGAGGTGGGATCGAGATTCCCGGTCGGTTCATCTGCCAGGAGAACGATCGGCTCGTTGACAAGCGCACGCGCGATGACGACCCGCTGCTGTTCTCCTCCGGATAACTCATGAGGCATTTGATTCCGTTTATGACTCAATCCGACATCAGCAAGGACATGGAGGACTTTCTTTTTGATTTCGCTTCGGCGAGTATTGGTTACGAAGAGTGCGAAGGCGACATTGTCATAGACATTCCGGTCATCGAGTAATTTAAAATCCTGAAAAACAACTCCGAGGCGCCGGCGCATGATCGGGATGTCCCGGTGGGTGATCGTCGAGGAAGTATAGCTGCCGACCCGCACAATACCAGTCGTTGGATGCAAATCAAAATACATCAATCTCATGAGTGAACTCTTTCCGGTACCCGTCTGGCCCACTAAATAGACAAACTCACTTTGCTTCATGGAAAAATTGATGCTATCGAGAACTCGCTGGCCATCAAAAGAGACTGTAACTTTTCTTAATTCAATCATGATTGCGCCTATTCTTTGAAATACGGACAGCAAGTGTAATGGCCTCGAGTATGCTCAATATGGATGCTTTATTTTTCCCGGCAATATCATATGCTGTTCCATGATCCGGGGATGTACGGATAATCTGTAAACCGGCAGAAAAGTTCACGCCACGACCGAATGAAGTCATTTTCAAAGGGATCAATCCTTGATCATGGTACATCGCGATAATCGCATCGTACTTTTTATAAGAATCTGTACCAAAAAATGCGTCAGCAGGGAAAGGTCCTTCTGTAAGAATCCCGGAAATTTTCGATTCTGTCATAGCCGGGAGAATACTCTCTTCCTCTTCTAAACCGATCAATCCATGCTCACCGGCATGAGGATTGAGGGCAAGAATGGCAAGGCGGGGTTTCTTCACTCGGAAATCTTTTTTTAATGATTCATTGACGATACTGATTTTCTCTACGATTTTATCTTTGGAGATCTGTGCAGCAACATCTTTGATCCCGGTATGGATCGTGACCAATCCAACGCGCATGGTGTCTGACACCAGCATCATGGCAACGCGCTGAGAACGGCTGAGCAGTGCAATCATTTCTGTCTGACCCGGGAAATTATATCCGGCCATATTTAGGGCCTTTTTGGAGACCGGTGCGGTGACCATAGCCTGAATTTTTCCCCGGACACAAAGTTCAACAGCTCGTTCAACGGCAATCCCTGCAGATCTTCCGGATGCTCTTGTCGGCGATCCATAGTGTATGTCTGCACCAATGCCGTCAGCGATATCCAGCACTGGATGCAGCATTCCTTGGAGAGATGTTAAGGTTGCCTGTTCGAGCTTCATTTTGAATTTGAGGAGATCGGCGGTATGTTCAAAGACTCCCCACGGTCCGATAAGCACTGGTTTGCACATCTTCTTCACGGTAGGATGGAGCATTGCTTTCAGAGCTATTTCAGGTCCAATACCGTTGAAATCACCGATCGTTATGGCGATGAGGGGCTTCAATAGTTTTCCGTCTTGACGAGGATATAGTTGCCTGTCTTTTGACGGTCAGTAAAAGTGAACCGCTGCTTTAGCCTCTCATACGTCCAGATTTCTGTCGGTGCCGTATTCGGTTTTAGGAGACGGTTTGTGACTGTCGGAGAACCGAATAAAATGTATATTCTTCCGCGATCAGTGCGGTACCCGTCAGTCTCATTCCCTACAGAAAATCGTCTGATCGTTTCATCCACTCGTCGGTAATATTCGGCCATTGCAGGATTGAATGCATTCGTCGTATCAGGACTCCGCTTCTGCCAAAATTCCTTAAACGCTTTTCGTGCTTTGCTGGAACTCAATCCGGACATGCGGTCGATTTCTTCCTCACTCGCGATATGCTTGAGTGCTTCGACGGCAACCCGGGGATCAGACAGAGAAATCGGCTTGAATGGCCATAATATGGTAAAAGGTAAATCTTTTAAAGATGTGTGCGTGTTTTGCTCTGCCGAGATGGTCAGCTGATACTTGCCCGGGTCAAGTCGCTCAAGGGGAATGGGTAAATACACTATTCGACTTTGCAGAGAATCTTTCTTGATTCCCATAGAGAGTGCATTCGATATTTCAGCCGGTGCGGGAATCCCGTCGAACTGTTGATACTTATCTCCATGAAGATCGACCGTATCTTCATCATTCTTATCCTTGCCGGTGAGTTTCCAGGAAATTTGGAATGGAGATGTATCTCGAGGAATTACTTGAAATATACAACCAGCCGGTTGTCCAATCAAACTGTGACCGCCATGATTCAAAGGAATGAACTTCGTTCGGCTGGCTGAAATCGAATCCAGATGCAGAGGCTCGACGAATAATATTGGAGAAATATTCAAATCTGTTAAAGAAGAAGTTTTTGCTTCTACTTTGGTATCCCGATTGATGAAAGATTTCCCGGATTCACTGTCGTTCGCTTCGATAACAATTCTATATATTCCCCTCTTAAGCTGAAAAGCAAACATTCCCTGAATATTTCCCAATGATGAACGGGTTTCTGTGGGCGCGGAAAATCGTTCTACTTGGATAGGACGAAGGTCACGTGCAACAGTCACCTCGTTCTCATCTAAAATTTCTACCACCAATTCACCTTTGGCTTCATATGATTCTTGTTGGGGAGTTCCGGATTTCCCAAAAAAAAGGAATGAAGGACTGATTCGATAAATGATCACAAGATCTATCGTTGTTGTATCGTGATTCCAATACGGAAGAGCTTCAAAGATCACTGGAGAAGGTTGTTGACGGTCTGGACGAGGCATCTCGTCTCTCGTTTGTGCGCTGGAAATCAAAAAATATAAACATACAGATACAAGGAAACAGAATGTTTTGAACATGCTACCCTTCGCAAGTTGAAATCATAATCTCAGAAATCAACAACTTCGCTGCATTGGAAAAGTACGGAGAAAGGGAAGGAAAGGCAACCTCGGTATTGCCTTTCAAAGGCTTCTTTGATAGATTTTCTTCGTCGGACAAGGATTGGTAAGGCGCACCCCGAAAGATAAAACGATGACAAACCTCGGTCCCCCGAAAGAGAAAAATTAACCTGATAACCATAGAGAGATTTGAAGGCATGCACATGAAGGCAATAGGTTTGGTCGGTGGAACGGGGTGGATCTCAACCATTGAATATTACCGGATTATCAATGAAGAGGTCAACAAGAGGTGCGGGGGGCTGCAAGGTGCAAGGTGTATCCTCTCTTCATTGAACTATGGCGATATTCATTCCTTGAACTTGAAAAATGACAGGAAGGGTGTTTTCCACCTTGTCCTGGAGGCAGCAGAGCAAGTAATTCGTGCGGGAGCTGAGTGTCTACTCATATGTGCGAATACTCTTCATCAATTTGCCGATGAAATAGAGAAGCTAGTTCAAGTACCACTGATCCATATTGGCCGTGCTGTCGCTCAGGATCTTTCGATTCGAGGTTATACCAAGGTTGGATTGTTGGGAACCAAACAAACCATGGAAATGGATTTTTATAAGAAGACCCTTCAAGATTATAAGATTGAGGTTTACATTCCCGAGCAGGAGGAGAGAGACTTTGTTCAACGTTCCATTGAAAATGAATTGCTCAAAGGGCTTTTTCTGGATTCATCGAGAGAACGATTCATCTCGATCATAGAATCATTACACAAGCGAGGCGCAGAAACTATAGTGCTCGGATGCACGGAAATCCCCTTGTTGGTCCAACAGACATATACCAGGGTACCCCTCGTAAATACTCTAGAAATTCACGCGCGGGCAGCTGTTGATTTTGCACTCAAAGGCAAATGATATCTGGAGAGTGGTTTCAGAATGAATCGATCCCTTTTTTCAGGAGTCTGGTACTGCGATCGTTGAATTGCTCATGGTGGAAGAATCCATTTCCTCACAATGAATCAACATACATTTTTCCTTCTCCCGCTCTTGGACAAACATTCCGCTACATCTAGAATTCGATGTTAATCTGACCATAGTATTGTGAATCTCCAAGGAAGAACACTTCATGATGGGGGCCTTTTACCGGTGCATCTTGATGCAAAACTTTTTCAAGGTCATGTGTCCAAAAAACTCTAGCAAAACAAATAAATCTCTATTATATTGAGCACAAAGTGTAGAACGGTTCACACGGCAGGTTTTTTTATCTCTTTCACTTTACCGTTTATCCTGACTGCACGAATCATCAAGATCATTGCAAATCATCACTGAGCCAATAATAAAGAAGGGATATATAATGTCTGAGCCGAATGTAGCGACAGGAAAGATTGGCAAATTCCGGTGGGTTATTTTAGCACTCGTCTTTTTTGCGACGACAGTCAACTATCTCGATCGGCAGGTGATCAGTCTCTTAAAAGACGACTATCTAGAGCCAATGTTTGGATGGTCAGAATCTGACTATGCGAACATCGTCGTAGTATTCCAGATATCCTATGCTCTCGGGATGCTCGGAGTTGGCTGGGTGATCGATAGGATTGGAACGAAGCTCGGGTACGCTGTATCCCTTCTTGTTTGGAGTTTTGCAGCAATTGGTCATGCTTTTGCCAAAAGTACTTTCGGGTTTATGATAGCCCGCGGTATGCTCGGCATCAGTGAGTCTGGAAACTTTCCTGCGGCTATCAAGACTGTTGCAGAATGGTTCCCCAAGAAGGAGAGAGCGTTGGCAACGGGAATTTTTAATTCAGGGACCAATGTTGGCGCGATCATTGCACCCTTGACAGTTCCTCTCATTGCTGTGGTATGGGGGTGGCAATGGGCATTTATTCTCACAGGCGCGGTTGGATTGCTTTGGCTGGCCTTCTGGTTTGCTATGTACGAGTCTCCGAGCAAGCATCATAGGCTCAAAAAAGAAGAATTCGATTATATCCATAGCGATAAGGATGAGGTGCTGTCGGAAGAAAAGCAAAAGGATAAAGTGAGCTGGTTTAAATTACTGACGTATCGGCAGACCTGGGCATTTATCATCGGTAAATTTCTCACTGATCCCGTGTGGTGGTTCTATCTTTTCTGGCTCCCCTCGTTCCTCAACAAACAATATGGTATGACAAAAACAGACCTTGCGCTTCCCATTGCCGTTGTCTATACGATGACGACGTTTGGAAGTATTTTTGGAGGTTGGCTCTCCGGGAACCTCATTAAAAGAGGTTGGGAAGTTTATAAGGCACGTAGGATTTCCATGCTTGTATTTGCGTTGTGTGTTTTGCCAGTGGCAAGTGCACAAGCGTTAGGGCAATACAGTCATTGGTTTGCCATATTTATTGTTGGACTTGCTGCCTCGGCTCACCAGGCATGGTCTGCAAATATTTTTACAACAACATCAGATATGTTCCCGAAGAAGGCTGTCGCATCCGTTACCGGTATTGGGGGGATGGCAGGCGCTGTGGGAGGTATTTTCATAGCGAAAACAGCAGGATTGATACTTGATCATTTTAAAGACTTAGGTACAATTGAAACCGGCTATTATGTGATGTTTATGATCTGCGGTTCTGCGTATTTGATTGCATGGGTAATCTTCAATGCATTGGCGCCTAAAATGAGGCGCGTGGAAATTTAATTATCTTCATAAAGGATTCTTATTATGAATTTACAGGAAGTTACGAAAGCGTATGACTTTTCCGGAAAAACAATAGCGATTACTGGCGGCGGGGGGGTGTTGTGCAGCGAAATGGCAAAATGTCTTGCCGGCTGCAACGCAAATATCGTCACCCTTGACCGTGATGTTGCATTGGGTGAGAAAGTTCACCAATCGTTAAGCGGCACAAAAGGAAAGCACAAAGTCATTTTTATTGATGTCCTTGATAAAGCGAAAGTGCAGGAGGCCGCTGATAAAACATTGGCAGAATACGGCAAGGTGGATATTCTTATCAACGGTGCAGGCGGGAACAATCCGAAAGCTACAACAAATTCGGAGCAATCGTTTTTTGATATTCCAACGGAAGCCATCCAATTTGTCTCCAATTTGAACCTCATTGGCACGATCCTTCCAAGTCAAATTTTCGGGCGCGCGATGGTTGCGCAAAAGGAAGGGATCATTCTCAATGTTTCTTCTATGAACGCATTCCGACCCTTGACACGAATCCCGGCCTACTCGGCGGCAAAGGCAGCGATTAGTAATTTCACACAATGGCTTGCCGTGCATATGGCGCAGGAATATACTCCCAACATTCGTGTTAATGCTCTTGCACCGGGCTTCTTCCTGACGGAGCAGAACCGTTTCCTCCTGACCGATAAGGCGACCGGTGAATTGACACCGCGCGGCAAGAAGATTCTCGATCATACACCGATGGCGCGATTTGGAGCACCGGAAGATTTACTGGGCGGCATGTTATGGTTGTTATCGCCGGCATCGAAGTTCGTGACCGGTATCGTGCTTCCGATCGACGGCGGCTTTTCGGCATATTCTGGCGTGTAACTTGAATGGGAAAAAGGTAAAAAAGGAAAAATTAAAAAGAGCAAAAAACGAAGGAGTAAACGATGAGCGGTTTGAATATTAGAAAAGAGGGTGCTTTTGATCTTGTCTCTTTAGGAGCGTTAGTCCATCGACTGGATCCCGGCATCATTCCTTTCCGCAAGGCAAGTGAATGCAAAATTCACGTGAGCGGCGGCGAATTCAATGTGGCGGCAAATTTAGCCGATTGCTTTGGAATGAAGACCGGGATAGCAACTGCCATGGTCGATTATCCGATTGGTGAATTGATTGCGGAACGAGTCAGAGCCATGGGAGTGAAACCCTTCTATAAACATTTTGCCCACAATGGTGTGAACGGTCCCAACATGGCGACGGTGTACAGCGATCAAGGACACGGCGTGCGTCCACCGGTCGTCTTCTATAATCGATCGAATGAAGCGGGCGCCCAATTGAAACCGGGCGACTTTCAGTGGGATGAAATATTCGCAGGCGGTGTGCGATGGTTTCATAGCGGGGGAATATTCGCTGCGCTCTCGGAAACAACTGGCCAATTGATCATCGAAGGAATGAAAGCCGCCCAAAAGGCCGGTGCTGTCACGAGCTTTGACTTGAATTACCGTGCAAAACTTTGGAATATTTGGGGTGGCGAAAAGAAAGCGGCAGAAGTAATCCATGGAATCGTCGAGAATGTCGATGTATTAGTCGGAAACGAAGAAGATTTACAAAAAGGCCTGGGGATGCCCGGACAGGATGTTGAGTCGAAGTCAGACCTTGACCCGACGGCATTTTTCAAGATGATTGAAGCTGTTGTCAAGAAGTATCCGAATGTGAAAGCTGTCGCCACAACGTTACGCGAAGTACACTCAACAAATCACCATAGCTGGGCAGCCGTCGCCTGGGTTGATGGCAAGACATACGTTTCGCCAACCTGTGAACTTGATGTTGTTGATCGCGTGGGTGGTGGAGATGGATATGCAGCAGGATTTTTCTATGGTCTCCTCTCAGGTGAGTCCCCGGAACAGGCGGTGAGACTAGGCTGGGCTCATGGTGCGATGCTGACAACAACACCTGGCGATACCACCATGGTGACGGCCGACCAAGTGCGCGCATTTGCAAAAGGCGGATCAGCGCGAATTCAACGATAATGTTGCTCCGAAAACTGGACGAAGTGGCAATTGTTGAACGAATAGGAGCTTTCGGGTGTTCTTTAGGTACACAGAAGAAGAATGAAACGATATGTTGCTCTATAGCCGTGGTTCGGAACATGATGTTCTTCAGGAAGACGATCTCAGAAAAGGATTATTCGAAACTCTTGCCAAGTTAGGAACCAAGAAAAAAGTTCTGGCAATCCCTCCTGACTTCACGCGTTTTCATTCTCATGCTGGGGTCCTGACGCGGTTAGTGTGGGAATATTATCAGGAAAAGCTCACCGATATTCTCCCGGCATTAGGTACACACACAGCTATGACCGAAAAAGAAATCACGACGATGTTCGGAACGACACCGCTGAACCTTTTTCGCGTTCACGATTGGAGAAAAGATGTTGCCACGCTCGGAGAAGTCCCTTCTGATTTTATTTATCAACAATCAGAAGGAAAATTGGACTATGCCTGGAAAGCGCAAGTTAATAAACTTCTCGTCGAAGGGAATTTCGATCTTATTCTCTCGTTGGGCCAGGTGGTTCCGCATGAAGTCATCGGCATGGCAAACTACAATAAGAATATCCTTGTCGGCACAGGCGGACCGGAAGGTATCAATAAGAGCCATTTTCTCGGTGCGGTCTATGGTATGGAACGCATTATGGGGCGTGCGGATAATCCGGTGCGCCGTGTTTATAATTATGCCTCGGATCATTTTGCGAAGCATTTGCCGATTATCTATGTTCAGACAGTTGTATCACGCAGCGCTGATGGCCAGCTGAGCGTTTGCGGTCTGTATATCGGCGACGATATGGAATGTTTTACACTCGCTGCTGCGTTGTCGCTAAAAGTGAACTTCCAGATGGTCGAAGAACCGTTGAAAAAAGTCGTGGTTTATCTCGATCCTTCAGAATTCAAGAGCACATGGCTGGGGAATAAAAGTATCTATCGTACACGGATGGCAATCGCTGATGGCGGAGAACTCGTCGTACTGGCACCGGCTCTCAAAGAATTTGGCGAAGACAAGCAGATTGATGCACTGATCAGAAAATATGGCTATGTCGGAACTCCCAAGGTCTTGGAACTCGTGAAAACCTCTGATGATCTGAAAAATAATTTGGGAGCGGCTGCACATTTGATTCATGGTTCATCGGAAGGAAGGTTTTCGATTACGTATTGTCCGGGGCATCTGACTCGGCAGGAAATTGAAAGCGTGAATTTCAGATATGCAGATTTGAACACGATGACACAGAAGTATCATCCTGAAAAACTGAAGGACGGCTTAAACACTTTGCCCGATGGCGAGGAAATCTTCTACATCTCGAATCCTGCATTGGGGTTATGGGCTCATAAAGAACGATTTACGGAGGAATGAACTCCGAATACCGCATCAAGAAAAAAAACAGAGGGGAACTGAAATGGGACAGAAAGGTGATATTGGATTAGTCGGATTAGCGGTGATGGGTGAGAATCTTGTGCTCAACATCGAAAGCCGGGGATTTACTGTTGCGGTTTTTAACCGCACAACGGAGAAAGTTGATAAATTCGTTCAAGGGCGCGGTGCCGGGAAGAAATTTATCGGGACGCATTCTTTGCAAGAATTGGCCGGTGCGCTGAAGCGTCCCCGCAAAGTCATGCTCATGGTCAAAGCAGGAAAAGCCGTGGATGAATTCATTGAGCAGCTGATTCCCTTGCTTGAACCCGGCGATATTATTATCGACGGTGGCAATTCGCATTTTCCTGATTCTATCAGAAGAACAAAGTACCTAGAAAGCAAAGGACTCCTCTTTATCGGTACAGGCGTTTCCGGCGGTGAAGAAGGCGCTCTGAAAGGTCCTTCCATTATGCCAGGCGGATCTACCGCTGCATGGCCGGCTGTGAAACCGATCTTCCAGGCGATCGCAGCAAAAGTTGAAGATGGGATACCGTGCTGTGATTGGGTTGGCAATGACGGTGCAGGCCATTTTGTAAAAATGGTGCACAATGGTATTGAGTACGGTGATATGCAGCTCATCTGTGAATGTTATCAGATTATGAAAGAAGGACTGGGCATGTCCAATAAGGAAATGCATGATGTGCTTGCAAAGTGGAATGAAGGTGAACTCAGTTCGTATCTCATTGAAATAACCCGTGACATTCTTGGATACAAAGACGAACAAAAGAAATACACAGTAGATCTTATCCTTGATGCTGCCGGACAAAAGGGAACAGGAAAATGGACAAGTGTTTCGGCCCTTGATCTCGGCATTCCGATGACCATGGTTTCTGAAGCGGTCTTCGCGCGGTGTCTCTCCGCGGTGAAAGATGAGCGGGTAGCAGCATCGAAAATTCTCAAAGGACCGAGCAAGAAGAAGACCATTGCTGGCAAGAAGGCATTCGTGGAGGATATCCGAAAGGCAATGTACGCTTCTAAACTGACTTCGTATGCACAAGGGTATATGTTAATGCGTGAAGCCGCAAAAGAATATAAATGGGATTTGAATTATGGCGGTATTGCACTCCTGTGGCGGGGCGGCTGCATTATCCGCAGTACTTTCCTGGGAAAGATCAAGGAAGCATATGACAAGAATCCTGAATTGATCAACCTGCTACTCGATTCGTACTTCCAGAAAGTGATGAAGAATTGTCAGGATTCGTGGCGCAAGGTTGTCGCCACGGCAACCATGCTGGGTATTCCGATTCCATCGATGAGTTCATCACTGGCATTTTATGACGGCTATCGTCACAAGAACCTGCCGGCGAACCTACTCCAGGCACAGCGTGATTATTTCGGTGCACATACGTATGAGCGCATCGACAAACCGCGCGGTGAGTTCTTCCATACAAATTGGACAGGACGCGGTGGTGACACCGCATCATCGACGTACATCGTGTAATGTTTGAATGAGACAACGTACAACCCCCGGTAGCACTTCACTCTCGGGGGTTTGTATTTCTATAATGTAACTTGAGAAAGAATAAAGAATGAAGTCAAAGAATCAAGTACTCCGTGTCATCGTCATTCTCCTTAGCATTCTATCTTGTGACTTCCCGGAAATCTCCAAGATGATAAGGAGTGGGACTTAGCATTAGTGCTGAAGCTCATGAGTTCGGAATTCACCGTCTTTGAAAAACTTAAAAAATAATGACTTTCGCTAAGGAAAGGCATCTCAATGTATAGGAGGTGGGGTGTTCTCAATCTAAATCCAAATCCGTTGATTCACACTCAAGCATTCATAATTGGAATTATCTTTCGGCCGGATATAGATGGATCACACAAACAGCGGTTTCTTCATATCGGAGAAGTGAAAGGGTCGCGTATTCTTATTGGATGAAGAGTGGTGCAGGACTCTCTTTAGTACCTCGATGTCTTTTTTAGGGTCTTCTCCTTTTTGAGTGGGTAAAATCACTCACAAAAAGTGAAGA
>CAZYYD010000019.1:0-77775 GCA_964651225.1 uncultured Ignavibacteriaceae bacterium | reverse complement strand
TGTGATGAAAATACTGTTTTTTCGCCTTGGTATCATTTGATACTAACTAAAAGTGGTTTCATCGTCACCTTGATCAATATAGATGAATTCCAGGTTTCTGAGATTTCTCGCGTATTTGGCGACTAATCCAAGAGGGTCGTCATCCCACCAAAGCTGCCAAACAGGGTCATCATCCTCACGATTGGGGGATTCAAACGGGAGAAGTAAAAAGAATGGAGGTTTTGCTGTATCGGGGGAAAATGCTGAAGCTTTTGCATATGCAGCTGCGAGGTTCCAATTCTTTTCATAAGTGACCTCTTCGATTAATTGTTTCATTGTCAATGGTTTTTTATGAAGGTTAATTGCGTTGCGATAGATTGTCCTTCGATAGCGAATTGATAACGGACTGCCACTGAGACTTCCCAATTGGCAAAAAATATTATTGTACTTCATTGCAAGCTTGATGGCACCATACCCCCCCATTGAAAATCCAGCGAGTGCTCTTCCTTCTCTTCGCGCAATAGTTCGGAATCGTCCATCAATATTATTGACAACCTCAACGGCTACATATTGTTCAAAATTGCCTATGGTAGGTGAGTTTGAAAAATAGCTGCCGCCAAAGCTTGTTGAACCATCGATGGCAATAAGAATAATTTCCGGTAGTTCTTTCATTCTCATAAAATTAAACATATCGACAAGACAAGAGAGCATTAACAGATGTCCATCTTTTCGGGGTCCAAGCCCATGGAGAAGATACACCACAGGATACCGCCGAGAAATTTCCTTGAAGTACCCCGGGGGAAGCAAAACAGCCATTTCCCGGTTCGGTGAATCACCAATCCGATTCCCAGTAAGAGCTTTGCTTTTAATCTGTACAAACTCGATATGTTTCCCAAGTTGATGTTGATGGGTTTGAGACAATGATGCATTTCCCAGTATAACTATTAAAGGGATGAAAATTATTCGGAACCATGTCCTTTTTTTAAAATATATGGTCATGAGCCCTTTCCTGTTCTGGATTTTTCCCGTTTTCATCGTTTAATCCTATAAAAATCTTAGTAGATTAAAAAATATGTGAAAAATTTATACATAGAGGATCTTAAAAAAAATAAGGAATAGAAGAGCTATCATGCAAATATTAAAGAGCACTGCCGGCAAGAAGAATACTGTCAGTACATTATAACAATTATTGATTCGAAAAAGAACCTTGACTACCCGCCATTTTGGTTGTATATTATATAGTACAAAGATCGCGGGGTGGAGCCCGCCAGAAAACGGCGAGGTTTCGTTCCTCTCGCTGACGCGAGTGGAACTCAACAATTGGCAGCTGTCTCTGTTCTTTAAAATATTGTCTAAGATCGCGGGGTGGAGCAATTGGTAGCTCGTCGGGCTCATAACCCGAAGGTTGCAGGTTCAAGTCCTGCCCCCGCTACGAAAAAACGACGCGCCCCCTTTATGGGGGCGTCGGCGTTTTTTGTAGTACCAGGAAGAGTGAATTTCAAGCTGAGCGTTGTTTGCGAAGTCCCGCCTATGGCGGGATCCTGTCTACTCCGACGTTTTTCGTCGAGCCCCCGCTATCCGCTCAAAAGCAGCGAGACACATAAACGTGCAAAAATGAAAATGCCCGACTTGTCCGGGGCATCTTCGTTTTTATGGGACGAGAAGGAATTTAAACTCAAGCTGAACGTCTTACGTGAAGTCCCGCTAAACAGCAGCGGGACACAAAAAGCGTGCAACTTCCAAAGAAGAATCCCCGCCTGCCTTCATAGAATCAAATATGGCTGGCAGGCTCATCAGGTAAAACCCCGAAAAGAACTCGGGGCAGGTTGGTGAGGATTTTTTGTTTTATTACCATTCGAGACATCTCTGCTATACTTGACGAATACAGATGGCCTTGAGACCCTAATTTTACTTCAAGAAAAAGGAAATTCAATATTCCGATAATCTTTCCTTTGGAACATGCCAAAGTCGTCCGGCGAATTTCTCTGCTTTGGTGAACAACACAGACGAGACTTTCTTTACTCTCCCCTCATGATACTTATAAAGAGTGGAATCAATAATATACACTTTGGGATATTCATCAAAAGTAATATCTGGCCCCGAAGCCAGCCGTAACACTAAAAGCTGAATTGGGCGTTAGCTGAAGCGAGGGTGCCACCTCGAGAAACACGTCAATGGGCGTTCCACGCGGCATCCATGCTATACCCACGACACCTCGAACCCCCACAGATGCATCATGGGCAGCACCAGTGATAATACGTCCTCCCACACCATAGTATAATGGAAATCGTTCAGTCGAGCGAAGAGCATTCCATGCATGCCAGAGGTAACCCATATGAAAGTCAACCTGGTTTCCGCCGTTCGACCAGCCGAGACCAAAATCGAAGGCAGTAGAATTCGATGTCCATAACTTTGCACTGAGGCCTGTCGGTTCGCCAACGATCACTCCAAGTCCGAACGTACGCTCTTGTCCGAAGGACTCCTGGACTGCAAAAAATAAACATAGTGCGATGATTGTACAATATAAATGTTTCATGGAAATACTCCTGTTGTATATTTTAGTTGTATTCATTAGTCCTTACAGTATGTTCCCCTAGACAGTCAGGTTCACCGTCTTTGGCAGCATGCTTCATTCCTTCGTTCGTAAAGCCGCCGAGCCCCGCACTTCTTGAAGCGTATTACAGATCGAACAAGAGACTTACCGTGAAAAGCATCGAACGGATACTCCGCGCCTGAGGAATAACATGTTTATCGTCCCCTGCGGAGAACTGTGGATCGGCGCTATCGTTCAAGGAAAGATAGGAATCAATACGTTGATTTATTCCCGGATTAACGTCGTTCCACTCTTTTCCGAAAACATTCATCAGGTTGTACGATGCGTTAAAGTCGAGTGAGAGGAATGGACTTATGCTTACTTCCGCTCCAGCCGAGAACCCTAGACCAAAACGTGTTGCATCTTGCATACTATACGTAGCACTCGGAACCTTCGAGACCCCTCGAAACATCGTCTCTCCGCTAAATCTGTTCACTGAAAGGTGAGCACCAATGTACGGAGTAAAGGGCAGCGCAGGTATGCTGAACCGAAATTCCGGTCCCACCTGCAGCGACAGGATCTTCAGTGATATATCCACCGTTCCCTGCCCTGGTTCAGAATTTCCAGTGTTGCTGAACGATGAATAATCAATTTCACCGGCAAGATTCCAGCCCGACAACCCAATCTTTGCCTTTGCCTGAAAGGTCAGACCACTGCCGAGTCCGTAATTGGAGCCATTATAGTATTCAAGAGTAGAACCGCTGAAGTCGGAAGCCGGACTTGAGACACCGAGACCGCCGCCAAGTTTCATATGTAACTGCGATGCCGATGGTGTAAGTGCGAAAACCGTAAGAGCAATAAGTACAACTGTATATCGAAACAAACAAATTCTGAATTTCATAACACTCTCCATGATAATTGAATACCTGCGCAGCAACGGGACAAACTTCTTTCCTTTTGTGGAAATGACCCATGCTTTCGAGTCAAGCATGGGTCAGGAAATATATTCACGCATCGAGACGGAAGTCCCGGATCACTTCATCAACAGCATCTTTCGCAGCATATGCTGTTTGCCGGATTCCAATTTCGCAAAGTATAACCCGCTCGGTAAATTGGAGGCTTCAAACTTCACTTGATACATTTTCCCGGCTTGTGCACTGCCTTCAAACAATGTCATCACCTTCTGACCCAGAATGTTGTACACCTGCAATGATGTCATTCCATCGCTGCCAAGCATGAACTGGATCGTCGTTGACGGGTTGAATGGATTAGGATAGTTCGATTCAAGCGAAAACTTCTTTTCGGTTATCCCGACCTCGACTTCAGCCGAACCGTAATAAGCAAATGTTCCATTGTTGTCGATCTGTTTAATACGATACACATAGCGGCCGGGAGACAGGGAATTGTCGGAATAGGTATAGTCATGAGGTGCGTTGCTGGTTCCCGCTCCTGTAACAAAACCTACTTTTTCCCAATTTTCAGTCTGGCGACGTTCGATCTCAAATCCATAGCTATTGACTTCCGTTGCGGTGGACCATTGAAGATCTGCATTCAGGCGATTTGCTGCTGCTGTAAATGCCACCATTTCCACCGGCAGCACGGTATTCCCAATGAACGTAACCTCTGCCTGCGCCAGCGCCCTCCCATCCAGTGTTGCACCGTTATTGTACACGATCGCCGTTTGACCCAATATGATTCCCTTCATGACAGCTGTCGTCCCAAGGGTCACTTGTCCGGCAACCTGCCAAAAGATGTTGGAAGCCAGAGCGCCGCCGCTTAGAGTAACACTAGCTCCGTTCGCCAACCCGAGAGCCCCCGATATCTGGAAGATCCAAATATCGCTTGCGGTGCCTGATAGAGTGACGCCAGCGGCAGCTACTGAAACCCCCGTGGTCCACTTGTAAAGACCAGGAGTGAGATTCTGCCCGGTAATGTCTCCGGCGGTGCCTACATTTGTATAATCAGGCGTGGGCCGGGTAGCCGCATCGGTATACGCGGCTTCCATGTCTGCCACAGCTAAACTGCATTTCGCGGGAGTGGGAATTGCATAGTCGGATGCATATATCTTTCCAGTGACTAAAGTTGAGGTCGAGAATGTACCTGATCCCAATCCATCCATTGCTAATCCAAATCCTGTGATGTCTCCTGAAACGCCTGGACTAATTCCAATATCTCCGATAATGGACGTGACTCCCGTGGTGGTGATTCCTGTTTTCGATAGAACTCTGAAATCAGCAGCTGTTCCAAGATTTACAGTTGTTGGACCGCCAGCGATGACCGTAGATCCTAGAGACGCTACCATCATCAGTGTTCCGAGAAAGTGCGTCCATTTGTTGATGACCATTGATGCATTGTATGTCTTAGTTTCCATAATATTCTCCGTAGAGTGAATGAATGTGAACGACGACCTGTTCTCTTGCTTAATCAAGAGAAACTACTTCATAAGGATCAATTTCTTTATCGAGACGAAAGAGCCGGCTTCTAGGCGGTAGAAATACACACCGCTCGAGAGACTGAGTGTTGTCTTGTTTGTATTGAACGGCACGGTGTAGCTGCCAGCTTCCTGGAGTCCGTTTACAAGCGAAGCAACTTCGCGACCAAGCACATCATACACTTTGAGAGAAACCAACCCGGCATTTCCAATTGTGTATTGAATCATTGTTGACGGATTGAATGGATTCGGATAGTTCTGCGAAAGCGTGAACCCTTGAGGTACGTAATCTGTCCTTTGGACAGTAGTCACCACGGCAACTCCACCAAGAGTATTATTGTGTAATGAAACCGAGTCCGTCCGTGCCAATAATCTACCGCTTATTGTTGCGCCTTCATTCGCCATAATGGCGGATAACGCCAAGATGTTTCCCCTGAATGTAGAGTTAGCTCCAAGTGTTGCCGAAGTGCCGACCTGCCAAAAAACGTTGTACCACTGAGCACCGTTGATGAGTTTCACATAACTGCTCGATGCTGTGGTGAGTGAGTCGGTCATTTTGAATATCCAAACAGCACTCGCATCGCCGCCGCCATTGAGGGTAAGAGTGTCTGTTATCCCAAACTTACCTGTGCCGGATTTATAAACGCCATGCGTGTATGTGTGTCCGCCAAGTCCTGAAGTAATAATAGTAGAATCTGTTTTCCGTGCAGAGGCACTGTCGTACGCTGCTTTCAAGTCGAGCTGTGCTGCTGATGATGTTGCATTGCCCGGGTGCTGCACACCTGCCACTGTTCCCGGCGGAAACCCGTTGATGATACTGCTCGGGCTTACTCCAATATCTCCGATAATCGCTGTAAGACCAGTACTGTTGATTTTGGAACCGGCCAGAACCTTAAAATTTGCGGCTGATCCTAGAAATACTACCGCACGAAGAGGAGACTCCATCGTTCCACCAATAACATTGGATTGCAATGTAACCGCTTCAGTTCTCGCCAATGCTCTGCCTTCCAAAGATGCGCCTGTAGCAAACGTAATTGTTGTATAAGCCAGAATGGTTCCCTTCATTACAGCAGTTGTTCCAAACGTTGCCGCACTGCCGACCTGCCAGAAGATGTTGGAAGCCTTCGCACCGCCGCTGAGGAATACTTGGCGACCGGATGTCATATTGAAATTGGATGCTATTTGGAAAATCCAAACAGCATTCACGTCGCCTTGAGCATCAAGAGTTAAATCCCCGGCCGTAATCTCAAGCGATCCATTGGATTTATACAAACCTGAATAAAGAGTTCGTCCACCGAGATTTCCAGACACACCGATAGGATCAATTGTTCGTCCTGCAGCATCATTGAATGCGATCGTGAGATCACCCATTGCCACCGTTAACATCGAAGGAAAAGGGATCGAACCGGAAGGACCTGTTGCATCAACTCCGTAGATCCTTCCGACCACGTTGGGGGTTCCAAATCCGGACATGTACGAAGCGGCCAGAGGAGTAACTCCAACATCACCGATAATAACTGTTGGGCCGGTATTGGTGATCCCAGCATAAGACAGAATTGCAAATCCACCGGTCAAACCAAGAGTTACCGGCAACAACGGAGTTGTTGGTGTAACATTCCACGTTGTAAAACTTCGTATTGTTGAGTAAGGACTGAGAGTGCCGCCATTCTTCACGCTATCTCTCACACTTACACGCCAGTAATATTTCGTTGCATTTTTTAAACCAGTGATTTTATGCACATTACCTGCAAGCGTAGAGTCGTAATACGTCGGAGAGATAAAAACGTTACTCGTATCAATTTGCAAACGATACACACTGTCTCCCGCAGAGACAGTCCATTGCAATTGGATAGTTGTTGACTGATTCGCTGCCAAGTCGGCAGGCGATTGTAGCACCGGCGCTTGCTGAGACACTGCAACGGTAGGCACCATCAAAATTGCGATCAACATCGTTCCGAGAAAGTGCGCCCATCGGGCTAAAGTACCTGTTGTATGTGTGGTAAATGAATTCTTCATAAGAGCCTCTATAGAGTTAGTGAAAATGAGTAAGTTGGTTTTTATTTGAATTGCCCCGCTCTTAAGAGCGGGGGTTTCAATGTTCATTCTTTAATTTGGATCTTAGTCCTACTATTTTACGGCGCAGGATTTACAACAGTATTACCGGCTAATGTAACTGCCGACTGTGCCAGCGCTCTGCCGTTCAGCGTTGCACCAGTGTTCATTGCAATCGCTGTTTGACATAAGATGATTCCCTTCATGGCAGCCGTCGTTCCAAGCGTTGTTTGGCCGGCGATCTGCCAGAAGATGTTGGTTGCCTGTGCACCGCCGCTGAGAGTAATAATGGCTCCATTGGCCACGGTTAGATCTTGCGCTATCTGGAAGATCCAGACATCAGTTGCGCTGCCCGAGATAGTGACACCAGCAGCTGATACGAGGACACCAGTACCCCACTTGTAAAGACCAGGAGTGAGAGTCAATGAAGTAATATCTCCGGCACCCAGTTCAGTATGATTAGGCAATGCTCGTCCGGCGGCGTCGGTGTACGCGGTTTCCATATCACTGACAGCCGTAGTCATCATCGTCGGAGTCGGGGGAGTATAGTCGGAAGCATATATTTTCCCGGGCGTTAAAACTAAAGATGATGTTGAAAATGTACCTGACGCATCCATGATCAATCCAAATCCTGTTATGTATGTCGCAGCGGCTGGACTCAATCCGACATTTCCAGTAATTGAGGTGACCCCCGTGGCTGAGACTCCCGTTTTTGCCAGAACTGTGAAATTGCCAGCTGTGCCAAGATTAACAGCCGCATGCACGGTAGGTATGGGTGTTGGGCCCACCGGAGTATCATCTTTTTTACAACCCGCTATCAAAAGAAACAAGGGTAATATTGCGATTGCTCCAGCTCTTCGCGAGACATCGACGATGCGCGCCCATCGGTTTAGGACGGTCGTCGGTTTTGTTGTGTGAGTGTTCATAGATTCCTCTTTAAGTGGTTGATGAATGAAGTTATTCTTGTGAATAGGCTCGTACATCTGTTCATGATGGTTGTCGTCTCCTCGATAATATTTTCTTCTGTCGACGATCTTTCTTAAACTGTGAATTAGTATACCGATGATTGCAGCGAGAAGTAATCGCCCAAAAGGACAGAAAAAGAGTTAATCCTTTAGTGCAATGATGAGATGGGACCCACAAGGGGAAACAAAACGGAACTCCCGGTGATAGGACTCGCTCCATTATTTCCAGTGATGCTCGCCGCACCGGTATCTGTTATCCCAGCGTACGACAGAATTGCAAAACCATTTATCAAACCAGAGGCAAACGGCACTTGGGCAGCGAAGCTCGAGTGCGCATCGAGAGAAACAACCTGTTTGCAAAGCATTGCTGACCCCTGAAGCAGCCCGTTTGAATCTTGATGGCTCGTTGGCGGGTTCTGTTCGCACGCCCCTAAGAGAAACAATGCAAACGAGATCGACATAATGACACCGCGCTGGATCGCAAGCCGCGTGAGCGTAACTATTCGAATAATGAAACGTTTCATGGATACTCCGATATTAATGCTCCATTCAATGTTTTAATCCCTTCCAGAGGGTTTGTGCTGTAGTTTCAGCAGAGAATCCCTTCGTTCAAGATGGGATGCAAACCTCTCCTGCACAGTGAATGAGTATACCGATGACTGCAATGAGAAGTAATCACCCGAAAGGACAATAAAGGAGTTAATCCTTTAGTGTGACTGGCAGAAGTAATGAATGGATGCTCTGAGACTTACCGAACGTCATCCAGCAAGACGGGGTAGAATAGTGCGATTGGGTGGAGAAGTAACAGACGCTCAGTTGTGAACTTCACGTCATAGAGAATAACCACAAAGAGCGTAGATTTATAAAATGCGTTTCTCAGGGAGGAAGAACTTACGCTGCCTGTAAGAGGCTCGGTTCAAATGAAGCGGGAATGTCTTTTAACTGCGAGCGTGGAGTGCGATCTGAAGCCGGCTGTGGAGTGCTAATTTTTCCAAAATGTTATGTACATGACTTTTGACAGTGAATGTCGCGATATTGAGCCTATCGGCAATCTGCTTGTTACTCATTCCCTCAACGATCAATGCGATAACTTCCTTTTCACGTGTCGTCATCCGGATGGCACTTGTAAGATTTCTTTTTCCTTTCAGGACGGCGTGTTCGGCAACTTGAAAAAAGAGCGACCCCGTCATTGAGGGGGGAAGCACTCTTTCTCCGCCTGCTACTGTTCGGATCGTTCTGATCACCTCTTCGACTGTCGCGTTCTTGAGAATGAAACCTTCCGCACCAGCCTGCACGAATTCCATAATATCCGACTGGGCGGGATGAAGACCCATCCCAATGATCTTCAACCTGGGAAATTCCGTCTTCAACGATTCAACAACATCCAAACTGTTTTGACTGTCCAGGCTGAGATCCATCAACACCAGATGCGGTTTTGACGAGCGAGCCTTCGACAAGGTATCCTCCCTGCCGTCGGAAACAGCCGCGACCATGATATCTTCGTACCCATTGATCATCGCAGTGATCCCATCCCGTAAAATGCGATTGTCTTCAATAAGCAATATTCGAATTTTTGACATAGGCACTCTTATGTATGTGGTCTGTTTCGCGGCAATGCTGTGCACTGGAGCCAACCTGCACGCACATGTCTAAAAAATATCCGACTCTTTTCCCTGTTGCGTATGACCCGTTAAGGATGCTCAAGGGAAAAGAGCCCCTCTCATTTCCAGCTGAGCATGACAGCTTCATTCTCTCTGCTGCCTTTCCAGCTTGCGCCGGATGATGCATCAGACTGTTTTATGAGAATATCCGTACAACATAATAACCCTCAGTTCTCTGATTTCCAAATAGCGCTTTTCCTCGAAAGACTCAGCCGGGTTATTGATTGAGGATCCCATTGTTCAGCTTTTCATTTTTCTTCTCTCTTTTCGCCGCCTTCTTTTCTTTCATGGTTTTTACGGGTTCTTTTTTTGAACTCTTTTTGCTGTTTTGGTTTTTGCTCATGATTTATCCTTTGAATTTTGTTGTTTGAATACGGCCAGAGACTCTCTATTCAACTGGTGCGCACTCCTCGATGAGGCCTAACCCGAACAAGACACGCTCTCTATTAGAAAGATCGCCTATAATGTTCCTCTCCGGGAGAGGTAATTTCCGCACCAATGTCGGGACGGCGAGAATTTGGTTGTCATGGGCAATTTGCGGATTCTGCAACAGATCAATCACCTCTATGTGATATTTGCCCTTTAATTGTTCTTCACAAATGAATTTGAGATTGCTGAGGGCCGTGACGGCTTTAGAATTATGCCCAGCAACATATAGGTGCAATTCCCATTTGTCGCCGCTTGCTTTTGTCGGCAGTACTTTTTGCCGGCTGGTTTTTGATTTTTCGTATTTGATTTCCACATTACGTTCCTTTAAATATATTTTTTCTTCTTATTGATGCCGGGTGTTTTAATGGAGACATCACCTCTTCGACTCTTACCCATTTTTATTTTGTCTTGAGTGAAACGTTCATTTCTTGCTTTTTCAATCGTGATTATTTTGAGTGCTTCTGCTTCTTCGGCTTGGAATTCGGACCGCAGCACAACGATCTGAGCTTCCATTGCATCACGCTTTCGTTCCAATCCGAATTGTTTGGTCCCGATTTCCTGCTGCCGCAATAATTGTTCCGCATTGTCTTTCGTCTCCTGCGATAATCGCGCCGAGCCTGTTAAAACTCCTTCTGAACCGACGTACACATCAAGCAGTTCAATACCGTGGTTTGTCAGTCGAAACTCGCGGATCTGGTTGGAGTGCGCCATACCACGTGATTTCAGCACATACAAACCTCTATTCCGTTCTCCTCCAATTTCTAAATCACGCACGAGCAGCCATGTATCTATCAAGGAGGAGATGTCTACATCGGGAATACCCAGGTTCTCTGCCTCGGACGTGAGACTGGTAAAGAATGCAGTGAGCTGCTTCATCTTCAAAAAATCTACAAGGCGCAGCAGCATTGTTTTCACTTCGGTTTGGTTCTCTCCTACCATAAATCCGTTTATCGTATCGACAATAACGATGTACGGTTCGAATTTATTGATCAACTTGATACTCGTCGCCAGATGATTTTCCAGGCCGTAGAGTGTGGGACGTGTTGCATGAAACTGAAGCAATCCTTTTTTCACCCATGGTTCTAAATCTATTCCAATAGAAAGCATATTGCGCATAAGCTGACTCGGGGATTCTTCGAACGTAAAGAAGAGAACACGTTCTCCCCTTTTGCAAGCCGCTTCAGCAAACTGCGCGGCAATGCTCGTCTTGCCTGTCCCGGCAGTACCGGAAACAAGCATGGTACTGCTGCGAAAGTACCCCTTCCCTGAGAGCATGGTGTCGAGCCGCGGAATACCGGTCGAGATTCTCTCGGAGGAGGATGAGTAATTCAATCCCAGAGAAGTAACAGGCAGAACAGAAAAACCATCTTCATCAATGAGGAAAGGATATTCGTTCGTACCATGTGTTGAACCGCGATATTTGACAATTCGGAGCCGTCGTATGGATGATTGATCGGTCACGCGATGATCGAGCAGAATGACACAATCGGAGACGTACTCTTCCAAACCTTGACGCGTAAATGTACCTTCGCCTCGCTCTGCAGTAACTATTGTTGTTACGCCTTTCTTTTTCAGCCACTGGAATAACCGGCGTAGTTCAGTACGAAGTATAAGTTGATTCGGAAGCACTGCAAAAAGAGATTCTATCGTATCCAGAACAACACGCTTAGCACCGATGCTCTCAATGGCAAGATGGATCCGGATAAACAAACCTTCCAGATCGTATTCACCGCTTTGCTCTATTTCACCCCGTTCAATATGAATATGCTCCAGCCAGATCTTTTTGTGCTTCACAAGGTTGTTCAGATCGAATCCTAGGGAAGCAACGTTTGCTGTGAGTTCTTTCTCGGTTTCCTCGAACGATACGAAGACCCCCGGTTCATTGTACAGCGTTGCCCCACGCACAAGAAACTCCATGGCAAAGAGAGTCTTTCCGCAGCCCGCACCGCCGCATACAAGCGTTGGTCTGCCTTTCGGTAATCCTCCGCCTGTGATTTCATCTAATCCCTGAATACTTGTCGGGGATTTGGGCAGGATATTATGGGGATAGTGCAATTCTTTTTTCTTCATATCATTGTATCTCCGGATATGTTTTTACTTTCCTTGCAAGAAATATATTCTTTAAAAATAATTTCGCATGACATCAGATGATCATCTAATAACAGTGCAGTGCCACTTCCTAGAAGATATTATGACGTGTATTTATATACACCAATAAGTGATAGAAATGTCCGTAAAACAATAGTCCAAAGGGATGAGAAAGGAACTAATCCTTTTCCAACGATGGAGTGCACTTTGTAGAAATAACTACTGGACTGACTATGATTTACCGAAGCTTTCCCCGAAGGTCAAAGGCAAGTAGTGATGTTAGAAGCGCGTTCGGGAACCCAACCTAGACAAAATAACCGAAATAGGCTATTGGATAATTCGTTTGCGGTTTGACCTGCCCCAGATTGTGCACCAGTGCGTAATTTAGTTTTTCCCTTCAGGCACTGGCAAGTTGAAGAGTTAACAACTCTTACGTACTACTCAACTATTGACTATAGGTTGGAATTAGTGGATATATTGATTATCAAATAGAGAGAAATCAACGCTAAGATTTGTGGAAAACCGATGTAAATGAATTGATTATATCAATCGGATAAGCCTGAAGGTTCTTCTTTTCACTAAACATCGGGCCCGCTACAACAACTAGAGAAGCATCCTTATCAATAAAAATTGGTAAGGATTTTTTTTCTGGTAGTCTCTTTCCAATCACTCCTCCACCATCTAATACGTCCAGAACCTCCAGTAAAGTTTAAGGAAGAAATATTCCCAGGTTCCATTTATTAAGACATCAAATCATTCCCCGCTACGGGAAAGGACGATTCTGAAAAGTTTCGGCCTCTTTTTTCTATGACTGGAGACGAATCCTATCCATAATCCTCCTAGAAAATAATATTGGGTTCATCCGAAGGTTTTATATTAATTGTGATAACAGAAAAGGCTGGGATATTTTCCCAGCCTTTCTTTGGACCTCGGATCATTTGATACTATTTCATTAAGACTATCTTCTTCGTCGCGACAAACGACCCTGATTGCATTCTGCAGAAGTAGATACCGCTGTCAAAACTTGCTGCATTCCAATTGAGGATATAGCTGCCTGCTTGTTTCACTTCGTTCACCAGTGTTGCGGCTTCCCGACCCAGCACATCATAAATCTTCACAGAAACAAATTCAGGTCGAGCAACCTCATAAGTGAAGTGTGTGGTCGGATTGAAGGGATTGGGATAGTTTTGGTTCAGCGCAAAAGAAGCAGGTACACCGATCTCGAGTTCGGTGCTGTTCGAATACTTAAACGCACCGCTGTTATCGATCTGTTTGATACGATAAGCATATTTTCCTGCTGAGAGGTTATCATCTATATAGGAATATTCGTGCGTGGAATTGGTTGTTCCGTTACCAGCCACAAATCCCACCTTTGCCCATGCATTGCTTGCAATTGCTCTGCGCTCGATCTCATAACCATAGTTATTGACTTCTGTGGCGGTTGACCATACCAACATGGCGCTCATCTTTTGTGCAACCGCTGTAAAGGAGGTCATTTCCACAGGAAGCGCTACCGCTGATGCAGAGAGATTTACATTACTGAAGTTGGCTATATATGCATTTGAAAATGTAAACTTGGTCTGATCAGCAAGCGAAGCTGTTATTGAACCAGTAGCCGCACCGTCAAGATCAGCCGCAACAAAGAAATATCCGTCTGAAGTTGTGATTGCTTGGGGTGAAGAGATAGTAAATGTCACTGGCGAAGTTGGCGAGGCAACAGTTGACAATAACGTTGAGGTACTAAATGTCGAAGAAGTACAATAATAGAGCTTCAGATTGGTTATTCCTGAATATGTGCCCGTCAATGTAACGACAACTTCATTGATCTGACTGCCATTGATATTTCCCTTGAGTTGAAATCTTCCGACTGGATTATCACTGGTACCTGGCGTTCCAGCTGACGGTGCATACGATGATCCATCAGAAAAAGTTATTGATGCATAGGGAGAAAATGCGATTCCACGGATGGCCGTATTGGTTGCTCCAGTGGCAATCGTTGTGAGTGTACCCGCAGACCCTGCATCTGTTACACTTTGTATTTTATTGTCCGTTGAGGTCGCATAAATCACCGGATTGGTTCCAGACCAATCAACTGTAAGACCTCGGCATCCTGTGGTAGCGCTGGCTGTATGAGTATACGCAAGCGTCCACGTGCCACTAAGTGTCCACTTTTGAACTCCGCCAGACCCATTTGTTCTATCATCTGCAACATATATAGTGTTTCCGTCTGGGCTTACCGAAAAAGCATAAGGACTTGGTCCTGAAGCTGTAGGAAAACCACTCAATAAAGTAATAGTCTGTCCACTTGTTGTTGGCGTTCCGCCACCAACGCTCGAAACACCTTGAAATGTACCGGTAGCACTTGTTACATATAGTTGATTATCAAAAACGTTCACAACCCGAATATTTGTTATCGTTGTCGAGAGCTGGGTACTTGTCGTGCCGCCAAGTGTTGCATAACGAACGCTCCCACCAGTAGCGGCGGTTCCAGAAGTCCAGAAAGCAGTACCATCAACCGAACATGCACCACGAATATTGTTCGCGCTGTATGCATCGGAAAGCATCGTTGTCACATCTGCATCGCCAGTTGCATCTACTCGTGCAACCACGCGGTTGTAAGTAGCAGACGTCGTTGATGCAATGCCGGAAACCCCTGGGACAGCGCCATACCCGGCAAGAACCAAATATCGGCCGTCAGCGGATCGGGTCATATTTCCCTCACTCGTAGCCGAACCCGAATTTGCGAATGGGGCGTTCCCTCCTGACGCAACAGTCGGCATTGCTGTTGATCCGACAGAACTTCCCGCGGTAGTGTATTCATCAAGAAATACTGCCGTCGAAGCATTAGTTAAAGCTCCTGACCCATCACCCACTCTTAGAACGACAAGGTTTCCTGCTGTGAATTGCCCCCATGCGCTTACAGCGAGCACACACAATGCTGCTACAACAAAAAATAGTATTCTTGTTTTCATATCATTGCTCCTTTTTTGTGATTGTTTGTGATTCCACATGTTCTATGGAACGTGATCTGTTTGTATTCTTCAATGTTTGTTTTGTATTGAATGTGCGTTCCAACAGGACAAATGTCCTTATTTCATGAGAACCATTTTGCGTGTTTCACTCTTATTGCCGCATTGAAATTCATAGAAATAAAGACCACCGGAAAGACCGGCAGCATTCCAATCCACAGTATACGTCCCTGACTCAAGCTGACCATCGACTAATGTTGCGATCTCTTTTCCGAGAACATCATATACTTTTAATGTTGTAACTCCTCTTTTATCAAGAGAAAACTGGATCTTGGTTGACGGATTAAACGGGTTAGGATAATTGCGTGATAATGAAAATATTGTTGGAATATGTTCGTCCGTAGGATGTACGCCAACAAGAAGAGAAACATCTGCTGTTGTTAATACAATCGGAGTTGCACCTCCTGTAGGGTTGACCGTATTCCCACCGCTGGGCCACATGCCGTCTGCATCGATTGCCGCGGCAACGATTGCTCCTGTCCTGAATGAACGTCGTTCAATGCGCCGGATACCATTCGGCAGAAGATTGGGAATGATAACCCCGAATGCCCCGGCAACGCCATCTACCGTGTTGGCATACGCTGCAGTGTAGTTGTTCGCAGCCGTGTTCGCCGTACCGTCGCTTTCGATGAATGTTGCTGAAAGAGGACGACCTATCCCTTCAACATTATCATACAACACAACAAAGTCTTTAGCGGGTACCGCGGTCGTGCAAGTGAGAATCGTTCCTGTCGAGTCGGAATATAACAGGGCGGCTCGTGCAGAGAATTCTGTCATTGCGAAAAGGACGAGAATCTCACTCAGAATAATTTTCTTACTGACCATGAATACGCTCTAGGGTTTGTTAAAGACATACAACTTTGATTCTGCATCACAGCAGATATACATCGTATTATTTGTACCGAAAGTGACGCCTTCCGGCTGTACCACGGGAATGGACCACCACTTTATCAACGTTCCATCGGTTGTTATTTTACATAATCGGTGCGATTTTGCGCTCACCAGCCACAACACATCCTCCGCCGCATCATAACAAATATCGGAGAGGCTGCTGACATACGTTATTTCTTTCCGTCGAATCTCTTGACCAGCAGAAGTGAGTTCGATCAGCACGAGCGGTTCTTCTTGATTGATGACATAGATATTCCGATTGCTGGTATTGATTGCAACGCCTTCAAGGCCTTTGTTGTCCACGAGCGGTCCGTCCACATTCACATGAATTGATTTGATCTTGGCCCCTGCGAGCGTGTACACGACAATATCCCGAAGTTCTTCTTCGGCTACATAGATCGTATCAGATCCCGGCGATAACGAAATCCCCTCCATATCATTACCATTAACCGACAATTGCCGCAGCACACTTCCGGTAAGCGACATCTGGTATATTTTTCCTCCGGAGCCGTCGGATACCGTAAACAATGTTGCATCGGTTCCGGAAAATACAAGCCCGGAAGGTTCGGGAACGGAAATAGAATAGACCGCAGTGGGTGTCAGAAGTGTATCGGTAGGGAGAGGCGGGGCGGCAAGCTGCAGCACTGTACTACCGCTGGTTGTGGTTAGCCGCGCAGCAATGGATATCCCGCCGGCACCATCGTTAAGATTTATTCTGTGATACACAATATTCCCCGGTATAAATCGGGCATTGCCGGTCGGTTCCAGCACAAACCACCCGGTGTAACTTCCTGCTGCATCGGTAGTAAATTCTCCATAACTCCCCGAAGAACTGAGCGAAGGACTTGTCGCGCGGATCCAAGAACTTCCATCCGTTTTCACGAAGAGCGCATTACCGACACCGTTCGCATCCGATGCATCGGAACTGATGACAACGCTGTTAAAATATCGGTACAAGACATTTGATTTTAATCCCTGGAGTGTAGCACGAACTGCGCACGGAATACGGTTGGTGTTGGACGGTGTTGCTCCCTGAACATAGCGCGGCACAATGATGTCCGTCATGGAAGGCGTCTGAGCCTGCGCAAGTGTCACCATGACAAATAGTAAGATGATATGTTTCAGATTCTTATGCTTCACTATTTCTTCATTAATGTTATTCTGTTATGGAAAGAGCAGAGCCGGAATAATTGTTGTACACAAATCTCCCGGCTCGCCATTTATACTATTTCCGATGAAAACCAATGTCCTTATTTCATAAGAATCATTTTGCGTGTTTCACTCTTATCGCCGCATTGAAGTTTATAGAAATAAAGACCACTGGATAAACCGGCAGCGTTCCAGTCTACAGTATACATTCCCGATTCAAGCTGACCATTGACTAAAGTTGCGACTTCTTTTCCGAGAATATCAAATACTGTTAATGTCGTGGATCCTGTCTTTTCGATGGAAAACTGGATCTTGGTCGACGGATTAAACGGGTTAGGATAATTCTGCTTTAATGCATATCCATGTGGTATCGTACGCTCGTAGTTAACGAAAGTACCGGTTCCATTCGTCGTACCGCGCGTGATCGTGTTTAAGAGCTGCCATGTTCCGCCGTCTGGTACCCGACCCCACGTTTGCGTGGTTGACATCGCACCAAACGTGACCGTGTCAACGATCGTTGAAGTCGTTGTGTCTTCCAGCCACACTTTTTCGCCTGAACTGGAGAGACCGAATCCACTGAGATCTCCGTCAAAACTTGCGGTGTCGGTGATAATCACGTAGAACCCGTTTGCAGAAAGAATGGTCCTCGCGGGGAACGGTTTCTTAGGTTTTGTGCCCCCCTGTCCGCCAACATCGTATATCCTGTAACCGCTGATATCGACCGGTGCAGAAACACCGTTGTAGATCTCAATCCAGTCAAGGTTTCCAGCAACGCCACGCGAGTAGATCTCGTTCATCACAATCGATCCATTCGATGTGCCGCGCGTGATCGTGTTCAGTAACGTCCATGTCCCACCATCAGGTCCACGACCATAGGTTTGAGTTGTTGACATTGCGGCAAATGTGATGGTGTCAACGATGGTCGAGGTCGTTGTATCCTCCAACCACACTTTTTCACCTGAACTAGAGAGACCGAATCCGCTGAGATCTCCGTCAAAACTCGCTGTGTCGGTGATAATGACATAGAATCCCTTTGCAGGAATGATCGTTCCGACAGGAAACGGTTTTTTGGGTTTTGTGCCGCCTTGTCCGCCGACATCGTATATTTTGTAACCGCTGATATCGACCGGTGCGGAGGAGCTGTTATAGAGCTCAATCCAATCGAGATTCCCTGCAACACCGCGGGAATAAATTTCATTCATCTTGATGGGAGATCCCTGGCCCGTGGCAATGCTAATCATCGCGACTGCCAATACTCCCAGAACGCAGAAACGAACGGTTTTCATATGTCCTCCTTTATGATGATAAGATATGACAGCTTGTGCTTTTGATTCTACTGCGGTTTGTTGAATACATATAGCTTTCCTGTTTGGTCGCAGCATATGTACATGCGATTATTCGTACCGAATGTGATTCCTTCGGGCTTGTCGACGGGAAGCGACCACGATTTCAGCAGAACACCATCCGTCGTTATTTTGTACAACATTTGTGCCTTTGCACTGAGCATCCAGAGCACATCTTCTGCCTGATCGTAGTAGAGGTCGGAAATTGTTGGAGCAAAGATCAATTCTGTGCGCTTAACTTCCTTATTGTCGGAGTGGAACTGTATTAAAAGCTCAGGCACATCCTGATGTCCCACAAAGATATCTCCGTTCACGGGATTGATCGTGATGGCTTCCAGGCCGTTCTTACCGGCATTCGGCACGTTAACGTGCAGTGTACCGATGCGTTGACCCTGGAGCGTAATCCATACGACATTTCGTAGTCCCTCCTCGACAATGACCAACGTGTCAAAGTTCTGTGTGAATGTGATACCTTCCATATCGTTTCCATTGACTGCGAGAGATGAAAGCGTAACGCCTGTGAGTGAAATCTTATAGATCTTCTCACCGGCGTTGTCGGAAACGGCGTAGAGTGTTGAGTCCTTGGGATCGTAGGCCAGTCCCGACGGCTCCGGCACCAACGTGTTGTACACACCCAGTTCCACCAACTCAGTCTCTGCCGCCCCCGGAACTGCAGTAACTGGCTCCTGGCGGCTGCACGCTAACAGCAGCAACAACGGTATGAATGCAAGGTCAGCCCTTAGCATATCCACTATTCGTGTTCCATTCATTCGATTCCCTCGTTGAGCCGGACCACATCGATCCGGCTCAGCCATTCCTTCTCAATTGTTCGACGTTCCGCGCGTAATGACGGTTAGGATTTGCCAGTTGGAAGTCCCGTCCGGTTTTCTTCCATACGTTACTGCTCCATTTGCTGTTGGCATTGCAGGGAATGTAATATTATCGATGATATTACCGCTTGCATTTTCCAGCCATACTGATTCGCCGTTTTGGGATAATCCAAATCCACTCAAATCTCCGGTATAGCTTGCCGTATCGACAATGATCACATAGAAACCTTTCGCGGGAATAATTGTGCCCGCAGGGAATTCTTTCTTTGGTTTCGTACCGCCTTGCCCGCCGCTATCATAAATGTTATACCCGCTGGCATCAACTGAAGTGGTGTTGGGGTTATACATTTCAATCCAATCAAGATTGCCGGCCACACCTTGAACAAATATTTCATTCATAACGATTGGAAGGATGGAATTTGCATCCCCCTTGGTCGGTGGTGTAACGATAACCCAAGTGCTTGCGCCATCCGGTTTCCGCGCATACGAAGAATCGATACCAAGAGCAGGTACGCTCACACTGTCGATAATAGTACCGGTTCCATTTTCAAACCAGACCGTTTCACCGGTAGCGGACAGATCAAAAGCGCTCGTGGATATTGTATCATTCACTACGACGACGTAATAACTCATGCCATGGATATAAGTTCCAGCAGGAATTGATTTTTTGGGTTTTGTGCCATTTTTCCCAATAAGATTATAGACCATATAACTGCCAATGTTTATGGAGTCGGAATTGGGGTTATAGAGTTCGATCCAATCGGGGTTGGAAAGAACTCCTTGTGAATATATTTCATTCAAAGTGACCGGAACAATCACAACAGGAGGTGGTCCCGTAGGCGTCGGCTCGTCTCGCGAGCAAGATATAAAGAATTCCGCGATAATTATTGTCAGAAATAAAATAAGCAAAATCTTTTTCATATGTCCTCCGTTCTATTATAAAGATGCTTGAAACCTTATTTGTACAAACGAATGATCATCGCCTCCAATAAGCTTGCCGTTATGGTCTGCATACTGATCAAGTTTAACAATCGCATAATTCAACATCATCTTAATAGTTTGGACCGGATAGTAATTAACACCGAGCGTAAGAATGTTTGCCTTCCCACCTGTTATATTGGCACTAGGATCGTTCAGATCGGTCACACTATAGCGTGCAGCCAGCTCTAAGGCACCCCAAGAATGTCTCGGTTGTTCAATGGGTCCACTCTCACCTTCATCAACAAAATAATCCCTTGTCTCTCCGGTAACAATCCAAGAGAGTAACCCATATCCTCCGCCGAGATTAACTTTGGGGTTTCCATACCACCTTGTGATTGACATTCCCAAGTATTCCGCCTGTATATAGAAGGGTCCATAAATTCCCATCAGTTCACCGGAAAAACGATTCCAATAGTTAATATCAGTAATTGTACCCGTGTGTAAAAGCTTAGGATCAAATACATATGTTTCAGTTCTTGATTTAACTTCAAGAGAATTCAAAGGTGCGCCTGTAGCCGCATCAGGAGTTTTGTATGAAGCTGCCACTCCTATATGAAGATTCTTACCATGTTTGTTAATGGGAGCGACTGTTAGGCGAACGTTTGCTGAGTATCCCTCATCATCGGTTCCTTTGTCAATTCTCGTTCCTACTTCGTGGCCAAAAATTCCAATAGTTGCCTGACCATAATTGGTCCAATAGTTGGCCGAGAATCCTACACGTCTGCCGAGAGCTATTGCGTTAGAGACACTGGATCGTTCCATGAATGTCAGCAGTCGTGAGCTGATCAATTCATCCAATCCGAACGGCTCTTTGAAATTGCCGATCTTGAGTGAAAGATCGACGGTCGGAAAATTGTACTGAATGAATGCGTCCCGCAGATCAAGGACTGCTTCGCCGAAATCGACATCGACTTCTGCCTGCCAATTTTTCCAGAGGATGGATTTCATAGCAAACGTGACTTTTCTCATGATCGTCCCGTCACTTAGGGGATTCTTGTTCTCAAAATACTTGGCACCATCAATTTGAATTCTCGAATCGAACCACCATTGAAAGGAGGTGTCTTTCGCTTCGAAGACGAGTTTGCCATCACGCGCTTCGACTCCCAATGGTACTTTGATCGCATCGTCACCAGGGACGCGAGCGTCTTGCGCAATCAGCATGGATCTGCTGAACATCAAGCAGATGAATAGCAGTAAAACGGTAATGCGATGATGGTTTTTCATAAATACTCCATGATTGTTTTATGTAATAGTGGAATAGATTAGTTGTTTATTTTGGTTATCCTAAAAATTTGTTCAAGATAAAGTTGACGTTCTTCTAGTTGTTTGTCCAATAACTTATTCCCGATGGTTTCATCAAGTATCTTTTCTTTCCGGAGATAAGAATCGAATTCAATTTTGTGACGAAATATTCTGCCGTGGTCTCCTATGAGTGTGGTGATCTGTTCACCGGAAAACACTGGATGAGCGAGTCTCAGGCGAACGGCGGTCGAATCAATGCGAAAGCTATCAATGATCGCATACTGAAAAATAGTGTATATTTGGGCATTCGTAAAATTATCACGTTTCAGTAATTCATTCCTCATTATTTTCTTGTTGGTGAACCGCTTACTTGTCAAGTCTCGAATATGTTGTACCGGTATGCCATCCTGATCAACCTGAGTCAGTACAAACTGGGAAATTTCATACGGAACCGGGTAATAGATCTTTTGCTCAAAGACATTTTGTATAAAAAAGAGTGAGATAAAAGCAATGAGGCCTGCGCTGACAGGCGCGACAACCCACCCTATTGCGATCTTTCCCAATACTTTAAAATTAATAGAGTGCGGATCCTTTGCAAGGCCGACACCGAGAATCGCGCCTATAAATGCCTGCGTTGTTGACAGCGGCACCAAAGGAATGGAAGGAAGTCCGTTTTGCAGTAAAAACGCTTCGAGCGTAACCGACGTGAACAACATAAGAACCAAAAACTCTGCTAATACAACAACAAAACCGGTGAGCGGTGAAATTTTATAAAGGTCATTACCGACCGTTTCCATGACATTTCTTCCGTACGTGAATATTCCAATCGCGATAGCAAGGCCGCCGAGGAAGAACAATTGATGCACACCGGTTATGGTAAATACACCAGCGATATTGAAATCCTTGAATAACGAAACAAATACGAACATTCCCATGACGTTTGCAATGTTGTTCGCGCCTAATGAATACGACGCCAACGCACCGACGACGATCAATCCGATACGTGTGTAATTGTCCAGATCCAAGAGATGTATTTTCCACTTCAACACAGTATTTTTCAAGAAAATAAATATGAGATATCCAAAAATTCCCGCGACCAAGGGGGATGCCACCCAGCTTGAAACAATCTTACTCAGCGAACCAAGATCGGTCGGCGAACCCGTGAAGATATTCCATCCGATGATTGCCCCAATCACTGCCTGCGATGTCGATACCGGAAGTTTTGCGCGAGTCATCGCTGTCACGGCAATTCCGACTGCAAGGGCCACAGAAAAACTTCCTGCGATAGCATTGATTGGACCCAATTCACTAATCGTCTTCGTTGTTCCGGAACCGCTAAGGACTGAACCTAAAATAACAAAGATACCTCCAATGATCGCAGCGGTTCGAAATTTCACCATCTTCGAAACAACGGCAGTCCCAAAGACATTCACTGCATGATTGGCGCCTAACGACCACCCAAGAAACAGTCCGCTCGTGATAAAAAACCAGGTCGAAATATCGAACACTATTCAAACCTCTTGATACTTGAAATGGCGAGCCTGTCACAGATATCTTCTGATTGTTCTGCTATCCGTTCGATATGAAATGTGACGTATCGAATGTGGATCTTTTGACTCAATTCATCATCCGCCCTGAATGCCAAACGTTTAATTTTTTCTGCGATCTTGTTCGTTTCCTTTTTGTAAAACTGCACTTTCGTGACATAATCTCGGACCGCATCGATATTCTTGAAGTAGGAACGGATTCCGCTGACAGTATTTTCCAGACATGCAATGGAACTCTCCGAAAGGTCGAGAAAATCTTGTCTGTGCGTTAGCGGGATATTTGGTATTTCAACAGAAAGTTCCAGAAGTGTTTCAGCAGTAATATTCAATGCTTTATCACAGCTTTCCATCAGCCCTAGAACGTCACCGCGTGCTTCAGGAATCAAGGTACGTGTATATAAAATAATTTCAACATTCCTGCGAAGGTCGTCCGCTTGTTCTTCTATTCTGCGTAAATCTTTCAGATAGTTCTCGAATTCTTCGGTTTGATGATCGAGATAACATTTAATCCCCTGGCGAAAAACTAATCCGCCTTTTATTACGAGATCAAGATATTCATCAATCTGTGTTTCTAATTGCAGAGTTTTTTTAAAGAATAGTGACATTGTACGCTCGATTTGTGTTGTTTCCGTTCATCAATGCAATGCAGCACTATCATCCGATTTCGGAAATGTAACCTATCCGAACAAACCAAAGACCCCGTGCGGGGTAATCCCGAGATATCTAAACCATGTTTCACCAGCGACAATGATTAAGAGCCAGGCGATGATCATCATCGTTATACCGAACTTGAACGTATCGGCCAAACTGTAGTGGTCGGTTTCGTACAACAACGCTGCAGGTTTGCTGTTGAACGGCAAAACATAGACGTGTTCGATCATAAAGGCAACCGGAAGCGCCAAACTGATGACTTCAAATCCAAATCTCTGTGCAACTCCAATGGCAATCGGTATAAAGATCATAGCACGCATTGTTTTGGATTCAAACAGAAGCGCACTGAAAATCATTACCCCGGTAAGCATCATGTACAAGACCCAAAAGTGCGTCGTATTGCCAATACCCAAATAATTAAAGAATGCGTTTACACTGATCGCTGGCAGATCGGTTGCGTCCAGGCCTGCTCCCAGCGTATAGGCTCCTGCAGAAAAAAGCATCAGGTGCCATGGGACGTCAACTTCGTTCCATTGAATTATTCCATATCGGGGTAATAACGCAACGATCGCTCCGACAAACGCCACTGCCGTCGGACTGATCCCGTGTAAATTATCTGTCGCCCAAAAACTGAGAATGGTAATAAATATGATCGCAGATTTTTTTTCGATGATACTCATTGGACCTAACTTCAGATATTCTTGACGTAAACGCTCCATTCCCCCCTCGATCTGTGGCAGACGTTCTTCGGGAGAAAGGGGAAAAAAGATTTTCATTGCAAGAACGTACCCGATCAACATCAACCCGAACATAAATGGGAGCATTGCCATCATCCAATCAGCAAAGAACACTCTGCTGCTAATAGCACCGCCTATAAGAGCGGCCCCGAGCAAATTCGCACCGGATCCTGTTACAAACGCACCGGCACCAAGATTAATGCAGAGAAGATTCTGCAACACAATGCTCCTACCGAAGTTCGTCCTGTTCTTACCTCCCTGTGCACCATAGATGGCAGCAATGACCATAAAAATGGGCAACAGAATGGCGGCCTTCGCTGTCGTCGCGGAAATAAATGCCGATAAAATGAGATTGATAATGATGAAACTCAGAAAGATTGTACTGGCGTTTTTCCCAAACCGGAGGATCAACCATAAGGCAAATCGTTTTGCAAGTCCGGTCACGACAAGCATACTTGCAAGCACGAACGACATGATGTTCAACCACATGACCGGATGTCCAAGCTGAGCATAGGCCGTTTTTTCCGAAAGGACTCCTGTCAGAACAAGACTGATGATCAGCATAAGCGATGTAAGATAGTTCGGGATTGCCTGCGTTATCCACAGAATAATCGATGCAGCAAAAATTGCCAGCATGTATTCATTGTTTCGGATGAACTGAACCGCACCGATTTGATTGTATGCTTGTTTGGCTGTGGAGGTAACGATTTCGGAAGGTTGGAGAGAATGCAGGAACGGGAGTTTAATCACATAAGCGAATACAATAAATGCAATAATAGCAAGCAGTGGACCCGAAAGAGCAAGCCATTTTTCAAAAGGGCCTTTTTCGCGTTTCGGGAGACGTTCGACACGATAATTATTCATGTCGAGTAGATCAAAGTTATTCATGGTATTCTCAATGAAATCATGGGCCCGTCTATTATGGAATCTGCAGACGTGTCACCATCGAGTAAATGGATTCTTCATGAGCATGGAGTTATAATATCGCGTATCACCGGTCACCTCTTCTCCCAGCCATGCTGGTTTTTCAAACGATTCGGTCTCGGATCCTAGCTCAATTTCTGCAAGCACAAGCCCATTATTTTCACCATAGAATTCATCCACCTCAAATGTGTGGGGGCCAACTTTCACCAAGAATCGTGTTTTGTCGATCACACCCGGTTCACAAATTTTCAAAAGTTCTTCTGTCTCGCTGATAGGAATTTCTTTTTCCCATTCATATCTGCTCGCACCAGACAAATTTCCGATACCCTTGACTGTAATGAAGCCTTTGTCTCCTTTGATGCGAATGCGCACTGTCCTCTCGGGAACGGACGAGAGATATCCCTGCACGATGCGTGTTTGTTTGCTGATGAAAGGCTTGAAGTCGCCCTTTACCAAGAATTTTTTTTCGATTTCTTTACCCATGGCCGATATCCTTATTTCATGCCAACGAGGTTTTTAAGGCCGCGGAGATAATTGATATTGGGGAAGCTGTCCAATTCCAGTTCACGAACAGTTTGAATGACCATAGCTGGATCTTCCATCTCTACGCATGCAGTTTTGATGGTTTTATCGTCAACTTTTACCTCGGCGATCTCCACCGTGCAGTTGTTAATAGTAAATCCGGTCCGCTTCTTGAATACATTGACCGCTTTGAGAAGTTTTGACGGACGGATCACTTCATCAAGGTATTGTTGGAAAGTATACGTTTCCCGCTGAAATTTCGGAACACTGACTCTGAAACACTTGAACACTTTTTCGATCTCGGTGATAGGAAGAGGAAATGTCCCCTTCATGATAGGCAGCCACAGCTCCAATCTATCCTCGTTGACCTGTTGAAGGGTTTTGATGTCCATGAGATCATCGCGCACCTTCGTATTGTCATTGCTTACTTCAGAAAGGATATAGACCTCTGCGCTTTCGCGCGTTTTTCCTTCAGGAAACTTCCTGATATTTTCTTCTGCCTTTTTAAGATCATTGGTGAATGTACGCCATTCCCAACGCGGGATGATTTCTTGCACAAGTGCTCCTTTCGATTATTGTTGAGGTTTGTGGCGCTTATTCAAATTGTATGCCGTTTAATAATGCTGATTTTAATCAATTAGGATAATGTTATAAAAAAGAAGTATCTTTGAACGACGAATAACAGTCATAGTGACGAAATATCGTCGTTATCCTAAAATGTCCTGAATAAATTCTGTTGAATCACAGCGTATTCAGATGATTATTCTTGGAACGGTTCTTATGTATCTTTTAACTGTCCAATTGATCCTTCATGACCTATGATAAAAAAACGAACCGTCATTACCGGAATAGTTTTTCTTATAGCCATTTCGACTGTTTTTACATTCTTTTTCTATCAACATACAATGAATATCGAAGGGATTGTTGATTCAGAGAGTGAAGATCTTACCGCCGATTCATCTGCTGTTCAGAAGCCGATTGTGTACATCAGTGTTATCTCTCGATATCCTCCCAACATCATTTACAGCGGCTATCAACCAATGTTGGACTATTTGACGTCGCAGACACCGTACAGATTCGAATTAAAACTCTGCGATGATTACAATCAGGCGGTACAATTATTGATGAAGAAGGAGGTTGCAGCTGCATTTCTCGGTTCGTATGTGTATATCAAAGCGCGCAGTGAATTCGGTGTCATCCCGATTCTAAAACCATTGAACTCCAATTTTGAACCCTTTTCTCGTTCCGTCTTGTTTACAAGCAGTGCAAAAAATATATACAGTATCAACGATCTGAAAAATAAAAAACTGGCATTGCCATCGAAATCATCGTACTCATCAAATTGGCTGTTGCAGTACGAATTTAAAAAGCACAACATCCATTCAAACGATCTTGCGGAGATCGTGAACTTTCCACATCACCAAAGCGTCATTCAAAATGTTATGAATGAACTCTTTGATGCTGGTGTTACGAGGGAATACCTGATTAAAAAGATTCAGAACAGGAATATCCGCATCCTGATGTATTCCGATCCATTCCCGACTTCACCGATCGTGGTAGCACGCGAACATTCCCAGAGGATCGTTGATGCGTTGAAAACCGTGCTTCTTGGAATCGGTCGCGAAAATCCCGAGAGGGAAAAGATCACCCGGGGATGGGACAATGAGTTTATCAATGGATTCGTTGAAGCGGACGACAAGGATTATGACGTGGTAAGAGCTATGAGTAAAAAATGAGAAGCGCATGCTGGACATCCGATCAAGTCTAAGGACAAGAATTTTATTCCTTACGGGGACGGTAATCACATTGTTGATGCTGATAATTTCGTTTGTCCTTCTTTTCAAATGGAGAGAATTGATTATACAAAATCGATCTGAGAACGCCGTATCGATATCACGAACATTCGCCGTGACAGTGATAGATGCGATGATCTTTGATGAAAAATCGACGTACAAAAAAGAGAACATTCTCGAAACATATGTCGAAAATTTTATTTCACGTCTCGGTAATGTTCAATATGTAGTCATCTTCGACAAGAACGGCACATCCATTATTCAGATCTCCGGTCATCTTCAGTACGATCCTTCTCTCCCGATCGTCCATGGTGTAGCTGACGGTCGCTCGAGACAAATACGGATCTACGAAAATCCACAGTTCGGTTGGACGATGGAGGTCCGTCAGCCGCTGGTCTTCTCCGGGAAACAATGGGGAACCGCAAAAATCGGATTCGATGCTCAACCGATTCGGAATGAAATTCGGAATGGATTTTTTCTGCTCCTATCAGCAACTGTCGTGATCACCTCAGTCGTTTTGTTTATTTTATTCTTCCTGATCAACCGGATGACCTCATCGATCGAAAAACTAGTGCATGCAATCGATTCGATCGACTTCACATCCGATCTGCAGATCGATTTGCCTGAACAGCAGGATGAAATAGGATTTTTCTTCCATCATTTCAGACTTCTGCAGGAACGGTTGGATGGGTCGAAACGGGACTTGGAAAAAGCACAGAAGCAGATTTATCGGGCCGAAAAACTTGCGTCGATTGGACGGTTGGCCTCCGGCGTTGCACACCAAGTGAATAATCCCTTGAACGGGATTAAATCCTGCATTTATGCGATTAAACAGAATCCTAACGACCTGAAGCGGATTCACGAATACATCCAACTTATTAATGATGGCATCGATGATATCGAAATCGTTGTGAAAAAACTTCTCGGGTTTGCACGGCAGCAACCCACTTCGGAAAGCCTCATCAATATCAATGAAGCGATCCAGAAGGTGATCAACCTCTTTGAACTTCGCTTGAAAGAAAAGAATATCGATGTTCGCGCTGATCTTACGGACGACCTTCCTGATGTGCGGATTGACTACCACTTGTTTCAAGAAGTCGTGATGAATCTGATCTTGAACAGTTATGACGCCATCGAACAGAATGGTTTAATCAAGATCACCACAGGAAAAGATGATCATACACATGTGTATATGGAGATACGAGATAACGGAAGCGGAATTACTCCGGAGGATATCAAAAAAATATTTGATCCATTCTTTACAACAAAAGATGTCGGTACAGGCACAGGATTAGGATTGTCGGTCTGCATGGGTATCATAGAATCACACGGTGGACGAATAGAAGTGCAGAGCATACAAAAGATCGAGACAATATTCAGAATAATACTTCCGATCGCATATGAAGGCAAAACTCTTAATTATTGAAGATGAGAAGATCACCAGGAGATCGTTGTCGGACATTCTGACGACAGAAGGATACGATGTCTATTCCGCCGAAGAAGGGGAAGAAGGATTGAGGATCTTCAAAGATCAAAATCCTGATATTGTTATTACAGATCTTCGTCTCCCCAAACTGAACGGCATCGAGGTCTTGTCATCAATCATGTCGATCGATCCCGCGTGCAAAGTTATCCTAATCACCGCCTATGCGAGCGTCGATACAGCGATCCAATCACTGAAGCTCGGTGCATATGACTACCTGACAAAACCATTTTCTCCTGAAAAACTGATCTCCATTCTCCGGAACATCAACCTTTTAAATAGGGCGCTGATAGAAAACGCTGAATTAAAGAACAGGATCGATACCCTTGAGAATAAAACCATCATTGGAGTGTCTCAACCGATGATAAAACTTGTTCAGACTATCAATCAAATCGCACACAACGATTCTACAGTATTGATCGAAGGGGAAAGCGGAACAGGTAAAGAACTGGTTGCTCGAGCGTTGCATAAAGCAAGTTCCCGTAGAGATGAGAATTTTGTCGCGGTTAGTGTCTCCAGCATACCTGAAAGTTTATTGGAGAGCGAATTATTCGGTCATGAAAAAGGTGCGTTCACCGGAGCAATCAAACAGCACATAGGGTATTTTGAACGGGCGAATAAAGGAACATTATTTATCGACGATGTCGATGATTTTCCACTGAATGTACAGGTAAAATTGCTCCGAGTTATTCAAGAGCGCGAATTGACGCATGTCGGTGGGAACCAGAATGTCAGTATCGACGTACGTATCATCTGTGCAACAAAGATCGACCTTAAGAAAAAGGTGGAGAACAAATCGTTTCGCGAAGATCTCTATTATCGGTTGAACATCATCCCGATCAAAATTCCGCCTCTGCGTGAACGGGAGGAAGATATTCCATTGCTGGTAGAGCATTTCTTCAGAAAGCATCATGCTGAAGACAAAATTATGCTTCTCACCAACGAAATATTTACAAAATTGCAGTCGTACCAGTGGCCCGGCAACGTACGGGAACTGGAGAACATTGTGGAACGAATGATCGCCCTCTCATTCAGCGGGCAAATTGATGTGTCGGTTCTTGATCTGGACCATCAATCAGCGGGAATACTGTTCAGCACTGAGGATCTTTCGAATTGCGGTTCGTTCGAAGAATTCATCCAAAACAAAGAGAAAACAATCCTTGAATGGGCTCTTTCTCAATGCAAGAACAATATCACTGATGCAGCAAAACTATTAAAGATTCCCAGAACGACTTTGAACAGTAAAATTGACAAGCTGTTGCCTCATTTAAAGACTCCGTAAGCGTACCTCTCGTCTTGAATGATAGGTACTTGCCCCCATCGTGGGTCCAAATTCAATATAAGTTTTTCTAGTGAGTCTTCCACATTAATAATGATAATTCTTTCCCCAATAAAATTCAGATCGAACTCAATCCTACCACAGGAACAAGGATGGATCTATCAATCAAATTATATTTCCACTTTCCTTATCAAAGAAATGTGATTTAGACATATCAATATAGAATTTTCTATTCTCTCCAGCCTTTATTTTTGCCGGTTCCGTCCGCGCAACGATTTGAGCCTCTCCTGATGTGCAATAGACATACATTTCATTCCCCATCGGCTCTACAACATCAACTTGAACAGTAAGAGGAGAACCCTTTATGTCCTTCCCTATTCCAATATGTTCAGGACGAATCCCAAGCCATACTTTTCCCCCGATATACGGCCTAAGTGCTTTTTGCTTTTCCTTGCGTATTTCAAGCGCTACACCCGCCACGTTATCAACAAACTTCATCTTCTTGTCTTTTACTATATCCCCTTCAATAAAGTTCATGGAAGGACTGCCGATGAATCCAGCAACAAATTTATTCAAAGGTTTATTATAGAGATTCAGCGGAGTGTCTGTCTGCATGACGACTCCATCATTCATCACGACAATTTTATCCCCCATCGTCATTGCTTCTGTCTGATCATGGGTCACATAGATCATGGTCGCCCCAAGTCGTTGATGTAATTTCGATATTTCAATCCGCATTTGTACACGAAGCTTTGCGTCAAGGTTCGAAAGTGGTTCATCAAATAAAAATACTTTCGGTTTTCGTACTATGGCTCTTCCTACAGCTACGCGCTGCCGCTGTCCTCCGGAGAGAGCTTTTGGCTTCCGATCCAGGTATTCTTCAATACTCAATATACCTGCTGCCTCGCGAACGCGTTTGTCGATCTCTTCTTTTGAGTATTTCCTCAATTTTAATCCAAAGGCCATATTTTCATATACCGTCATGTGAGGATACAATGCATAATTCTGAAACACCATGGCGATATCGCGATCCTTGGGGGGTATATCATTCATTCTTTTATCATCTATCGTTAAAATACCGTCAGTGATACTTTCTAAACCGGCAATCATCCGCAAGGTTGTTGATTTTCCACATCCAGACGGTCCCACCAAGACAACAAATTCTTGATCGTGGATGTCAATGGAAACACCATTGACGGCAACAACGCCTCCCTCATACTCTTTCTTGATATTTTGCAGTTTGACACGTGCCACGGTTCTCTCCATTCAAAGTTAAAAAGGTGAATATCATTGACCTCTTATCATGAATTATTCAACAATTTCATACAATTGATCAATTCATTCACATCAACAATCGCTATCCCGGAAGTAATATCAGACATACCATACGGAATAATCAAGGTATTACGGTGAATAAGCGATCCGCATGAGTACACAACATTCGGTACATATCCTTCCCGCTCTTCTTTGTTAGCCATGAGCAGCGGCTTTTCCAGACGTGCAACAATCTTTTTCGGATTTGCGAGATCAAGCAATATCGCGCCAATGGAATATTGTCTCATGGGACCGACGCCGTGAGTGAGTACAAGCCACCCTTTGCTGGTTTCAATTGGCGAACCGCAATTTCCTATTTTGTTGAACTCCCATGTATCGATAGGTTCCTGCAGTATCTCTGTCTTATCCCATAAATGGATACTCTCTGAAACCATGATGCGATTATTCTCACCATCCTGGCGTGAGAGCATGAAATATTTTCCGTTGATTTTCCGCGGGAAAAGCGCCATTCCTTTGTCTTGAATCGCTCTCCCCTTCAATGTGATGATATTAAAAGTGAGAAAATCTTTCGTCCTGATCAATTGCGGAAGAATTGTAAACCTATCAAATGCCGTATAGGTTGCATAATATGTAACGTCACCGTTCTCATCCACAAAGCGGACAAACCGGGCGTCTTCTATACTTTCATTCTTGAGAACAGGAAATATGACCCGTTCTGAAATATCTTGATCAGGACGAAATTGAAAAGTGTAGTCGGACTCTCCGATCAATACGTCTCGCCGAATTTCCGGAGTCTCTGCATATTTACTTTTTTCATCGATGGAGATGGAATTGTTTATGTCGACAACTCCTGATCGAAAGACAAGAGAAGAAATATGACCTTCGCCAGTCGCACGCAGACTCAAGATAAAACGAAGACTTCCTTCAGCAAGATTTGATTGATCTGGATGCGGTACAATGGAAGGATTAAAGAGTGCTGCAGATTCTATGGAATACTCCATTGTGAAATATGCACCGACCAGCATTCTTTGGGTTGATGTTATTGGCATCGATGGAGGAATGTATTTGGAGACTTGATTAAAATGACTCTGTAAAATACCGGCTAGATCTTTATGCCGGTTCTTGTAGCCCAGTTTTATTTGTTCTATCAATTCTTGTGCTTCAATTTCCGACAACCGCAAAACTCTGTCGATAATTCTTTTGATGAAGGAAATATCTTCTGGAATAAGCGTTCTTGCAATAACGCGAGAGGTATCCCGTATGAGTTTTACGTTCTCTCTTTTCACCGCCTGTTGTATATCTGTTGTCATCTTGATCATCCTCTTCCCATAAATTAGTACACTGATCTCTTGATACCATTCTGATAATCAAGTTTGTTGATCCACATCATTCCGTAATGAGGTAAGCATAAGCTTCCCTTCAATATTATTTAAGGACGAAGGAACGAGGCATTGAATTACTTTCGATACCCCGCCATCCAGATCAAAATAATTATCACTGAATTCCGTATCATTGCCTTCGATCTCTACCCGGACATCTTTAGCAAATAAAATGGTTTGTATGCTGAGGTGATATATCTGTCCTTTTCTTTCGATAATTTTGTATGTGAGATGCGGATTGGGAAAATGCAAATGCTTCGGTTGGACATGAAAGAATCGGTTTTCACTGATCAAGGTTCCGTCAGTCAGTAATTGCACCAAAATATATGTCCTATATCTCTCAATACTCTCATTCGGAGAATGAGGTATTTCATAAATTTTGGCTGAGCTGTTCGGATTTAACCACACATCGATGACGGTATCAGAATACTTTTCCCCTTCGAACGAGAGCACGCTAGTATGAAGCGTTCCATGGAATCGATCGAGTGCATCATTCGTACCCCATATTTCTATCAGGTTTCCATTCCTCTTCATCGACACTAGCACTTTCGCAAAGAATCTTCTCGTGTAGAAATACGATGCTTTCGGACGGAGTCCGCTATCGATAACCGCCCAGCTGCTACCGGGCCAGCAATCGTTCAATTGCCAATAGAGTGCCCCGGCGGTATTAAATTTCCTGCGCCGCCAATGTTCGACTGCAGTCTTGAGCGCATTGGCTTGAACAAGTTGTCCGCGGTAGACAAAATCATTGAAATTCTTTCCGACCGTATAATGTGCCGCCTGAAATCGAAACAACCGTTCCTGACCTTCGACCTGCTTATTATGATATTCGATCACCGGATGCTGAGATGTTCTGTCTTCCGGAAGCGTTACCTCCTCCCACGTCTTGATATTTGCAGGCGCTTGAAATCCAAACTCTGAAACAAATCGGGCATCGACATTTACGTACTCCTCATAGTCCTTCCAAAAACTCCACACGCGCCATTGGTGATGTGTCCCGTTTGATTCGTCGTTCGGAAATCCGGTACCAAACGGCGAACTTCGCCAATACGGCCGTGAATGATCTAACTTTTTCACAATCGTCGGAAGAACTTCCCTGAAGATCACCGCACCGGTCATATCGTCCGGAGTATTATCCGGACATTCCATAGAGAACAACCATTCACATTCATTATTACCGCACCAGACAGCAAGACTTGGATGGTTCCGCAATCTAATGACTGCTTTTGCTGCTTCATCTTTTACAAGTTTTAAGAACCATGATGTTTGTGGATATTCACCGCAAGCAAACATAAAATCCTGCCACACCAACAGACCGAGTTTATCACAGAGATTATAGAACAGATCTTGTTCGTAAATTCCACCTCCCCACACGCGGATCATATTCATATGTGCATCACGTGCCATCGTTAACAATCGTTCGTAGGTTGAATCTGGGATTCTGGGAATGAACGTATCGCTTGGAATCCAATCGGCACCCTTGCAGAATATTTTTTTCCCATTCACTTCAATAATGAACGATGTCCCTTCCTTATCTTTTTCCTGTAAAAGTCTTATTGAGCGAATACCGAATGTCGTGTCTACTTCCGATGTCGTTTCATCAACATTCTGAAGGATAAATATCGCTTTGTAGAGCGGCTGCTCACCATATCCATTGGGCCACCAAATGCTCGGATCAATAACTTTCAATCTGAATTTCAAGAGAGAGGAAGTTGCCCGTGTGATCTTTTCTGCTGAATAATGTATCCCTTCAATTTTTATCGTTATCTGCACCGGAGATCTGAAATGTTCAATATCAACGGAAACCTCGATCGTCGCTGAGCCTTTCTTCAGTTTCACCGTTTTTACAAATGGATTTCTGAGCACGGGACCGGATGATGCTTCCAGATAGATCGGTCTCCATATCCCCGATGTGGTCAGTTTCGGTCCCCAATCCCACCCGAATGAATATTGCGATTTCCGCACATACACACGATAAGATTCCAGTGCAACTCGAAGAGAACCTTGATTCTTCTCCAACCGTTTCGAGCAGACAACGGGTGAATCAAAATGAATTTCGATTGTGTTGACACCCTCGTGCAAATACCGTTTCACATCAAACCGATGTTCTACAAACATATTCTCAGTTGCTGCAACAGATGCACCGTTTATAATGATATGTGCATAAGTGTCCAGCCCTTCCGCTACAAGAATGATGTGTTGTTCGTTCAAAAATGCAGCATCAAGATTATACTCACGGCGATATTGCCAACGAAGATCTTCTATCCACTGAACATTTTTTTCATTCATCCGATAGAACGGATCTGAAATTATATTTTGAGATAATAGGTCTGTGTGGATGGTTCCGGGAACTTGTGCCGGCAGCCATTCTAACACACGTTGATAATCCACGGGCAATAATTTATATACGTCTTTTGCTTTTACATTCCAAGAACCATTTAACCCTACGCGCTTCATTTTACTTATCTCAGCAGTACAAGTTTTTTTATAAATGTCTGATTATGAACAATCATGACACAAAAATAGATACCACTTGCGTTTGCCTCTGCATTCCATTGCCGTTCGATGAGACCACTTGGTAAATATTCATCAATGAGTTTCGTCACTTCTCTGCCCAGCACGTCAGCGATGACTACCATGACATGACCGCTCACCGGCAGTGATACCCGGATAACGGTAGCGGGATTGAATGGATTCGGGTATGTATCTAAGGTTATCTTTGTTGGAACGGTAGACGGTGAACGATGCTTCACTGAAGTTAACCGTGAAGAGAGCATGATAATTTCATCGACAGATAATCCGTAATCGAAGAGACGAAGTTCGTCCAGCACACCATTAAAGTTGTAATTATTATCATTCGGCAGTACCTGGCCGATCATAAAATCGATGACGGTTTGTTGGATCGCACCGTTCCAGGGAACAAAGGCGTCAAGTTCACCGTTCAAGAATATTTCCATATCTGAACCATCGTAAATAACAGAAACATTGTAGAGCGAATCGAGCATCAACTCCGATTCCGAATCAAGATTCTTTATTCCTGCGGATGTGTTGACTGTCCAGCGAAGGTGTTTATTAGAAATAGAAACTTTTAAACGGTTCACATAATTACCGTGCGAAATCGGATATTGTTCCCGACTGTAAAAAGCACCGATCGTCATCCAAAAATTTGCGGCAAAAGCATTCTGTGTATTCAATCCGTTATCATTGGCAATCTTGATAGAACTTGAAAAGCCATCAAAAGAAAACGCACTATTTGGATTTCCGTTCCTGTCGACAACCAATTGTGCATTACTTATAATTCCGTTTCTGTTGTTTCCGGAATAATCATTTGCATTGCCGTTAAATGGATAATATACTAGGAGATTTCCTTTAACGTATCTTGAGAAATCACGAACTTCAATGGAAATACTGTCCTTCACGATCCCGCCGTTTCCATCATCCACGATACAGGAGAGCCAATAATTTCCTTCCGTCAACGGACTCCTCCACGATATCGTCCCGCCAGTTCCAGTGATCGTCCCCGCATTTGAAGACCAGGAATAGTTCAGTGGATCTCCGTCAATATCTACCGCAACACATGTTATTGTTGTAGTTGAATTTAAATTCATTTTGCGCGGAGTGCTCTGAATCTTGTTGATGGAAGGAATATGATTGATTCCAACGACAACGAAGATATTGAGTGTATCGGAAACAGCTGCATTTTTTGAATCTGTGACGGTGCAAATAATTGGATAGAATCCGGTTGTATCAGGCGCTCTCCACGTCACTTGCGGACCAGTCCCGTAAAGCGTTCCATGCGCCGATGACCATTGGAAAGAAAGTGAATCGCTATCAATATCCGTCACTGTACAAAAGAATTCTGCAAAATGATTAAGAAGAACTGTATCGTGCGATGCTGCGAGCGATTTTATTCTCGGCTGATGGTTGATAACAGGGTTCGAAGATTGATAATCAACAACGATGCCATTGATCAACATATTTTCATCGGAATATGTAACTGTTCCACCTGCCGGAACCAGAACCAAGACCCTCGCGCTGTTTGCCGGGATAGTGAACAATGTCTTATGCGAAACGCTATTAAGAATGAACGAATTTGCCGCCGCATCATAAATATCTGACGCTTCATTGCCGAGATCTATCGAAACTGTAACTGTCGAGTCGAACGGATTAAAATACAGATATGTCGGGTATGCTGGCGAATGTCCAAAATCAGTTTTTAACAGATCTAATCGTAGAACCTTGGGAACATCTGTTGTGTCAACCACGGCAGCCATGTATCCGACATGCGAGGAACCATACAATGCGAAATTCGTTGCTGCCCAACCATTTTTAACTGCATCTCCCGTTGCAAACGGATAGATATTATTTTCAGTCTGTTTCAATGCTTCGTAGCCTATGTATGAATGTGGATCGTTCGTTTTCGACCAACTTTCACCATCCTGATTTGCATCGGGCAGACTGTTTGAGTAAAAAAGGCGTGCTGCATTTGCTGCATTCAATACCCATTTCCCGATCGCACGTGCGTAGCGGTCATCGTAACGGGCGATAGGTGCAAGCATTGCAACATGTTGTAACGTATTCATCAGAAAGGCGTAGCTTGGTTGGAATTGCTGAACTTCTCCGATAAGTCCGTACGCATCGCACCCTCCCCAATTTCCGAGTGTTGCACCCCAGGAGCGGAGCGGTCCGACATCAAAACACCAGTTGAACAATTTTTGAAGATCATAGGCGGTTCCAAGTTCGGCATTCATTCGTGCAGCGGTGTATGTACCGCAACCAAGCTGTAATTCGTACGACGGATTCAGCGTTTGTCTATTGAGGAACTCCATGGACCATTCAGCTCCGATGCGATACTGCTCTTCTCCTGTCTTTACATAGGCTTGATACATCAGCCACCCAATTGCACCTGCTGCTTCCGGTTCGTGAACATCAACATCATTCGGCGTCATGGTGGAGAGTTCCCACGCCCGGTGGTCCATATTGGGGAGATGCCATGGAGTAGAACTCCCTCCCATAGCCTTCGTTGCATTCAGCCAGCGATCGGCAACGATTGGAAACTGTGATTTAAATTCCGTGATGTCAGTATGGAGGTCATACAATTGATAGAAAAAGACATTCGGCATTGTTTCGTACCACCAGTCCGTACCGCTCGATTCGCGGGGATTGTTCAAATAGACCCGTTCTGCAGGAAGCGTGTTGAACCATTCTTTGCACATTACCACCCAATCATTTCCATTTTGATTCCGTTTGTCGATGCCGGCGAGCTCGGCTCCGATGACGGCAGGAAGACAATTGATCCCCTCTCCTCCGGCATTCAGTGAACCAACATAGGACTTCAAACGAAAGCTCTGCGCTGATGGATAATTTACTGTACTCGAATACAGAGAACTCAACGGCAAATATTGTCCACTTGCATTATAATTGAAAACAAGCGAATCATATCCTTTCGCAACCGATTTCCAGTCGCGCATTGCATACGGCTGTGGAATATTCGGCATTTGCTCGATTCGGGGAATTGCCAGTTGTTGTGCAACCATGTTTGAAAATACCAATACAAGCGTCATTGCAAACAATATGGATCCAGTGAATTTCAATTCAAATTCTTCTTTATAAATTCAGAAAGTGTCTTTTGCTGTAAGACAGAAACTGTACCGAGGTTTTTATCAAGGACTAATCCAATAGTATCACTGCCCGTCGAAAACAAAGCATAAAGGAAGTTTCTGATCTCCCCGCCTTTTATACGCCTGTATCTGGTAAAGTCTCTATTCTTACAGAACTGTTCAAGTTCGATGATCGCATTCAAGGCTTCAATTGTCGATTCTGCGCCGGAGTTCTTATTGTACGCGGTAGTACTCTGGATTCCGTCATAACATCTTCCGGTAGAAGGATCATACATTTGAACATTCACAGAATTATTTCCGAAGAACCACGAACCGGCAAGTTCTGCCATCGTCAAATATTTTTTATCGTTGGTTGCCTCATATAATCGGATCAATCCAACAGTCATCGGTCTGAGATCGTACGCTATCTGTTCATATTCCCGTTTCTTTGAAGAATCGACGACATCAAATTCACGTGTGAATCCCAAAATCAGCAATCTGCTGTAAAAACCATCTGCTTCGCGCTGTGCCGATGCGATCATTGTTTCATTCTTCAGCACTCTCCCCGCTTCAGCTAATACCTGCGTCTGACCGTTTCCCCATGCATGCCATAGTGTTTCCCACGAACGATGAAGACCAAATGGAAAGGTCCGAACATCACCGTCTTGCATCACCATCATGCCGTCGCACAGTTTTTCGATGTATGATTTAATTCTATCATCGCCTGTAGCTTTGTAGTATTCCGTGAGACCAAGAACGAGTTCTGTCGTCGCATCGGATCCCGATTCGTATAAGAGCCACTGTGGAATAGTATAGCCTGAGAGTCCTCTTTTCTTTCCATACAGATGCAACATCGTATCAATGTGAATAAGTGTCTTTTCAATTCCCTTGCGAAGGTTTGCAGTAAAGCACGAATCTTCTTTTTCAAGTATCCTGTATCCCAGACCGAGACTCCAAATACCTCGTGCCGCCCACCAGCCGAACGATTTAAAACTTGTTTTCCCGTCACGATTGATTGTGTGGTCGGCATAAATAAAATTGTAGAATTGACCGTCATCCGCCTGGAGCTTGAGCACGAATTTTAAAAATTCTTTTGCTTTCATCTTACTGGTGCTGTTCTTTGTCAACTCGTAATGACGGAGATACACTGCTGCGGCACGGGCAGCATCATCCACGCACGTGATCCCTTCGTTATTCGCATCGACCCAATCGTAGGAGGGATAGTCAGCATAGATCCGAATAATGTTCACTGAATCGCCGTTGAGAGAGATCCGTTCAGAAAGATGTTCGAGGTGGGAAAAATTCACCAATGATTGTTGTCCATATCCGAATCTACAGAGTATAAGGAGAGCAGTCACTGTTATCCGAAATCTCATTTTTGTCTCCGTAGAAATTGCTTCACCCTGTTCAACGACGGCATCGCTGCAATTGCTCCTTGTTTTGTTGCAACAAGAGCTCCAACGGCATTGGCAGTTGTGCAGATGTCGATCAAGTTCTGATGTGAAAGATTATCGAGCGGTTTTTGGGAACGGATGATCCCTGCTAGAAGTCCTGCCAGGAAACCGTCACCGCAGCCCGTCGTGTCTGCGGCATCGACGGAAAATCCCTGAACATCACCACGATATTTTCTTGTTGCAAATAAACATCCCTTTTTATCTTTCGTTACAACTACCAGCTGAGGGCCCATCAAGAGCAGCGCTTTGACTGCATCCTTTAAACTTTTTTCCCCTGTCAGCAGTTGTGCCTCATCCTCATTCAACCGTAGAACATTCGTTTTCCGGATCATTGTTTGATAGATTGCAATGGCTCCAGTCTTATCCCTCCATAGAGACATTCGTATATTCGGATCGAAGCAAATCCATCGGTTCCTTTTTTTCGCGGTTCGCGCAATCGAAAAGGCGGCCTTTTTGGTCACCGCATTCAGCAGCAAGAACGGTCCGATATTGATGATCTTCGACCGGCATATCGCATCAAGATCGATCTCTTTCCCGAGCAAATGCTGGTCTGCAGGATCATTCTCCCAGAATTCGAAATCGCGATCGCCGTTTTTGGCGACCGCTACAAATGCCAGCCGGGTTTTATATTTCGGGTCGCCGACGATCCAGCGCGTTTCGACACCGTACCGTTTCAGTTCATTCTTCACAAACCGTCCGAATGAATCACGTCCGACTTTCCCTACGAAAGCTGTTCTGATCCCCAGTCGTGCCAGTCCAACAGCGACATTTGCAGGCGCTCCGCCCGCGTTCTTCATAAAATGCTTCGCTGTTGACAGATCGTTCGACGGCTGCGGTGAAACAAAGTCGATAAAAGCTTCGCCAATGGATGTGACTTCAATAGGTCTCATACACTATGCGGCTCTATGATACTTTTAATGGTCAATCCTTCTTCCTGGTACCGAAGTGCCTCGTGAACATCTTCCAGCGAAAATCGATTGATCGGAAAATCTTCGACCTTGATGATTCCGGATGCAAGTGCTTTAATGGCCCGATCGAATGTCAAAGGATTGACATATGAACCGACAATGGTCAATTCTTTGAAGTAGATCTGATTCGGTTCGATCGGAAATGCTTGTTCGATTGGACATACACCGAAGAATTCTACTATTCCTCCTCTACGGGCAAGACTCATTGCACTCTGCGATGTCGAGATTCTCCCTGCACATTCAATAACCACATCGGCACCGACTCCCGAAATATCCATCACAGCATTCTGAACATTAACCTCACCCGGATTCAGTACGTATGATGCGCCAAGTTTTCGGGCAATCGTTCGTTTTTGCTCAATTGGTTCAACAAGGATAGACGTTGACGCACCCGCGGAACGCGCCATCTGGAGCATTATCAAACCAATCGTCCCGCCGCCGAGAACGACAACCGTATCTCCGACTTTGATCCTTGCACGATCGATTCCATGCAACACGCAGGAGACTGGTTCTATAAACGCACTTGCTCCCGTCGGAAAGTGTTCAGGCAGGAGATATGCCTGCTGTTCAGGAACAATACAAAATTCAGCCATGCCACCGTCAATATCGACGCCAAGCGCGCGCAAATGAGAACAAAGATGTAATTCACCACGACGGCAAAAATAACACGTTCCGCAGGATATATTTGGATCAATCGCTACATTCTCTCCATGCGAAAACTTTTTTACACTGGAACCTACATCCTCAATCGTACCGGAATATTCATGTCCCAGGACAACAGGTGGTGTTGAGCGGGATTCCCCTTTCACAATATGCACATCTGTCCCACACACACCGCACGATTGTACGCGGACAAGAACTTCATATTCGGATAAAATACGGAGAGACCGTTGAACAACTGAAAGATGATGAGGCTTTTCAAATAGTGCGGCTTTCATGCTTTCACCATTTCACCAGGAGCTTATCCGATGATTTACCGGCGACAAATGTAATCTTAATATCAACTGTAGTGTCTGAATTTTGGATTGTTACGATATTTTTTAACACTTTGCCATTCAGAAGAGTCCGGTGCGGCCTGATTTTGCCAATAATATTGAGCGTTGTCAAATGTCCCTGAAATGAAGACACGGTGCAACTGAGTTGTTTTTCCCCAACTGAATATGCGGCCGAATAAATGATAGTGTTTGCTTTGTATAAATACGGCTCAGAAGTTTGAGTAAACTTTATGAAAAGATTTTGAGATGATCGTTGTTCCACCGGAAGGATAAGGGAAGCAATCTTTGTCCTATCTGCATAGAACGATTCCAAGCGATTCCCTTTCCCAGTGATCGCAACATCTTTGCTTTTGCCAAATGAATAACTTAAACAAACAGAAGAATCGAAGATTGCACGCTTATCCGATATGGAAAGATTCCAGACGTTCTCATTCATTCCTGCAAGCGCATACATTGTGTAGAGATAGAATCCCCCTGCCCAAAGGAATGACGGTTTATCGATTTCACCATATCGGGAAGATGATTCATTTGAATACCGGTATTCATACATCGCCGGAATTCCATTGGGACTATTTGCCACGCCATCGATCGTCATCGTCCGTCTTACAAAGGCCAACGCTTCATCACTTCTTCCAGCGGAATGTAAAGCCAGCGCATACCAGGCATTATTGTGAGGCCATACACCACCATTGATGTATGTGTATTCGCTCCCCGCCTCATTTCCAGCAATTTTAAAATACTTGATCACCGAATCCTTATGGAAATCCGCCGGCATCACGGTGCGGATTCCGACATCCGGTGCAAGCAAATCTTTTTTCACAGACTCAATCATTTTCTGTGATCGTTCCCTATCAAGCAGATGATAAGCCGGAGCAAGGAGCGAACCCATATATTTGTGTTGATCTTTCTCTGTCCCGTTGTAATTGATTAGATAATTCAGGGAATCGTCCCATAATTGAGAAACAAGCGCAGAACGCATGGCAATCGCTTTCTTTTCCAATCCCATAAGCAAAGTGTTGGTACGATCGATCATTGACGCAATGAGTAAATAATTTTCTATTGCACGAATACCCAATGCGGTAATATATGCGCGTGACCCTTCTTTCCAACCTAGATCCCACCAATCTGGCCGGAAAGCATACATCAGATGATCATCTCTCAATTGCGTCATTACTTCATTGAGACTCTTGGTAATCAGCGGATACAATTGATGGATAGTCGTCGTATCCAGCGAGTGCCGGAGATAACTGGCAGAGACCTCGATGAACCAAAGATGATTCCAGTTCGCCGGTGTACATAATTCAGTCTTGAATCCATCATCTCTCCAATAATATGCATGGGGAATGATAGAATCTTTTGCGAGCGAAGCAACGTAAAGCAGGTCTTTTTTCACGCGAAGCAGATCGAAATTAACCGCACCGAGGTCAGTCATCAGGAGATCATGCGTGAAAAAGAAGTTGTATTCCGCCGGACACGGCATCGGCACGATGTGTCCATTAATGGAGTGAGCATTTGCTGCAAGAATGGCTTTCGCCCACTGCAGCGAGCGATCTATTTGCCAATCGGATGTGTGAAAGTAAGTCTCTGTCAATGCTTTTGCTCTGATAAAGTCATTATAGAGATCTACTTCAATTTTCCATCGCTTCGCTAAAAATGAGATTTTTTTGAGCGCTTCATCTGCGGTGGAACTACCGATCACATAGACTATTGTCATCGTTTCGCCAGGTTCAAGCACTTTCGAATATTCATATGATGCAACCCCGCGAATTTTTCTTGGATCAGAAGAACTCTGCGCACCAGAAATGGAAGAACTATCCAGCCAGAAACTTATTCCGTCATCCGTCGCGGATATGTCATTCACATCAGTCCATATTTTCGCTGCTTTCTCACCTGCGTTCAACACAAAGAGAGAGGTATTTTGTGTTTCAGAATCAGAGAACTGTGCAATAACTGCTTGATTTTCAGATCGATACATTGTCACCGCAGAATCTTTTCGCGCATACGTTTGACACGTACGCAATAGTAAAAGAAGATGCGAATACGCTGTCACGTGTTGCTGAACGCTAGTTATATTTTTCATTTTTAAAGCAATAACCATCGCTGGTTCGTTCAGGCAGAATTCATACTTCAATTGATACGACAACATGAGGTCTTCATGAGAGAACGTAACAGTATGCGGACTGAGATCGTACCGCCATCCTTCACGTCCGATCCATTTTTTCTTTTCATTGCCAATTTTGACCCCCAGAGCCATGGGACGTGATTCATCCCGTTTCCAATAGTCTTTGCTTACATCAATACTGTTTGCAACCGGATAATAAAAACTGATTCTGCTGGGCAATGGTCGACTCTGATGGAATTCGACACCTACAAACGGACCACCAACCTCTACCTGCCCGTATTTCTTTCCGAAGGGAAATATAAGAGGATCCCCAATTTGCGCTATCATGATTGGCGCATTGAAAACAAATACTATCGCTACAGCTATGCGTTTTACCGTAACATACTCCACGCTTCGTCAATCGTCGGGAATGCAACACGCGGGAATGATCCACCTGGTTTGTAAAACACTGCTTCAATTGCCCGTGGATCGGATACTGTTTTTCGTGATAATCGCCGTAGCAGTTCTTCGTTTACGGTGACAGGATATTTTTTATTTAATAATTCAATTGTTTTCACGAGGAGGAGAGATTCTTCTGTGCTGAAATAATCGCCCTTGACTGATTCTCGAACCGTAAGAAAGTCCTTTACCTTCCCCTTTATATCGATGTATTGTTTTTTATGAACTCTATAATAATTATCCAGAGCACTGTCGGATGCGTTGATCATACGGACAACTGCGGCACGCTCTGCGAGATACAAGAGTTTTACTTGCCACTTTTTTGTTTCGTTCACTACAAATGGATGTCTGTCTAAACCGCGGCGGTATGCTTCTTCACTCAATAATTTATCCTGCACCATTTTCCATATCGTTTTCTTAACACTGGAATTGAAAGCATCCCTTGAATGGGTGTCAAATTGAAACTGACGGATGTCATACCATTGCGCATAGTCGCGTATGGTTATTGTCCTTCTGCCGAAGGTAACCAGTGGGCGACTCAGATATTTTCCGGAATTCCTGATTGGCTGCGGTCCAGCTTCTGTCATAAAGGTAGAAGGAATATCCCATGTTACTTTTGTGTCGCGTGAAAGTCCTTTATCTGCAAGATAGGCACTTAGGATCTTGAATCCCTCAGCCTTGATGACAGGAGCGTTTTGACTCATTAAATTCTTCACATATTGGTCCGCCAATTTATCGGCGGTCAGTTTAGTGCGGATCTCAATCGCTTGATTCTTCAGTTCAGTATATTCGCTTTCAGCCGTGATCGGATTATGCAGCGCTTTTTCCAGGCGAATAATATAATATCCATCCTTCCCTCGAACCGGTTGAGATATCTTTCCTACCTTCATTCCCGAAACGCTTTTTGACAGCTCAGCGTTGTCCCGTTCAAGCTTCAGCAATGTCGTTTCCAACGACCTGCTGTCGACGTTCACCGTTGAATCACTTTGTAATGCAAACAGCGAATCGAACGAGGTGCCGGCAAGTATCAATCTTTCTGCTTGCTCCGCCTCTCCTATTGTTTGTTTATATATCCACCGCAATGATAGAGTAATCTTCGCTTTCCTTATGTCGTTCTCGATCTGCTCTTCCGACAGTTTCACCTGCGAAAGAATATCCTTTCTGTATAATTGCTCCAGCGCGCCATCTTCTTCCAGCGCTTTGATTCGTTCCTGCACGAATGCAGATGTCTGTAGCCCGTTTCGTTCCGCTTCCATTGCAAGAAGACGTTCATAGATCATATATTTCAAATGTTCGCGGAGGTTGTCGTGTCGTCGTTTTACGAATGCGGGGCCGAATTCATAGCTTGTCAGCAGGTCATCCGACGTTATCTGATACGATCCTACTGTCGCTACAATCGACGAATCATTCTGTGCTTTCAGAGAGCCAAAGCAGAGCGCAAATATAAGAAACAGCTGTTTCACCCTTTGACTCCCGATGAAACCATGCTATCGATGAAATACCGCTGGAAAAAAGAATACGCGATGATGATCGGCAGCGCTAGCAGCGTTGCCGCAGCGAGCTGCAATCCGAGCAATGCTTCCGACTGCCCGCCGATCGTGAAGAGCGTAACGATCTGTGGTAGCGTCATCAACGTCCGTTCGCGGACAACGATAATAGGCCACAGGACCTCATTCCAGCTTGCCATAAATGAAAGGATCGCAACGGTGATCACGACAGGACGCGAAAGAGGCCAGATAACTGCGAAGATAATTCTGAAGTCCGAGCAGCCGTCTATGCGCGCAGCATCGATCAATGCCTGCGGGATACTCATAAAGAATTGCCTGAACATAACAATGCCGAGGGTGCTGATCATTGTCGGTGCAATCAGTGCCAAATAGGTATCAGTAATCCCCAGTTTCACCATCAATACATATTGTGGGATCAGTGTAATTTGGAACGGGATCATCATGGTAAACAGAATGAGATAGTAGAGTGCGTTACGTCCGCGAAAGTTCAAACGAGCCAGCGCGTATCCGATCATTGAACCGAACACGATCACGGAAAGTGTCGTGCTGCATGAGACGATGATACTGTTGAAGAATGCCCGCGCGATCGGAATCCGTGCAAACACCTGTTCATAATTCTTGAAACTGAGGTTAGAAGACCATAAGCTGAAACCACCGATCTCGATCTCCGGTTTGAGCGATGCAGCAAACATCCATAAGAACGGATAGGCGAATACTACTGCACCAAGGATCAATAACGAATATTTTATAATTTGCCTCATACCGTTGAATCCATTTCCACAGTTTTTTTCTGAATCATAATGACAGCAAAGATAACGACGGCAAAAACTAATCCCAGCGTTGCAGCATAACCCATATGACTAAAATAGAAGGCCTGATTATAGATATAGAGAACTGCCGACAATGTACTTTGCATCGGTCCACCGCCGGTCAACACATACGGCTCGATAAAAAGAGAAAATCCACCGATGGTGGAAAGCACAAGTACAACAACAATGGTCGGATTCAACAGCGGCAGCGTGATGGAAAAGAATTGCTGAAACCGCGAAGCACCGTCTATATTCGAACTTTCGTACAATTCGGCGGATATATTCTGTAATCCGACTAAAAACATAATAATGTAGATACCGACATTCTTCCACGTCGCCATTATTGCAACGGAGGGCATCGCCATCTCCGGGCTGACGATCCAGGGAATTCTCGGTATCCCAATGACCGTCAACAATCTGTTCAGCAATCCCGAATCGAACGAATATAATTGCTGCCACAAGATCGTCACAACGACACCTGATACCACAACCGGAAGAAAATAGATCGTTCTGAACACAGAACGATATTTTAACTTTGAATTGAGGATCATTGCGAATCCGAGCGCGACGACAATCTGAAGCGGAATGTGAATAAAAAGAAACGTCAGTGTGTTGACGATCGACTTGAAAAAAAGTGGATCGTTGATCAATCGCATAAAATTCTTCAGACCGACCCACTGCATCGGCGTTACGATATCCCAACGATGGAAAACAAGGACAAGTGAAAACACAAGGGGATACGCGGCAAACATTAAAAAGAATATGATGTACGGCAATACCAACAAATATGCAGACCAGTCATATTTCGTTTTGTATTTTTTCATTTGTTCCAGTCAACGATCACTTTAATCCGTTTTTGAGCGGAGAGCGTTGCATCGACAGGAGATTTTCTGCCGTAGACTGCACTTGCTTCATACTCCTGGGAGAGTGCATCAAATATTTCTTTCAGGTCCGGGGCAGCATCGACGCTTCGAGTATAAACCGCCTGCTGAGCAAATTCAACCATCATCGGATTATTGTTGAAGTAGCCGGCAAACACCGGATTTGACAACAGATCCTGCCGGATCGGGATCTGATTTGCAATCTGCAGGAGCATCAAATCGTACTTTGTCTGGATGAGATATTTCACAAACTCCCACGCCTCTTGCGGATGCTTCGTTGTGCTAAAAATCGCGATATTCTTATAATCGCCGTATGTATACACCGGACCGCAATGGTTGTCGGGAACAGGGATCGGTGCAACACCGAATCGAAGATCCGGTGCAAGTGTTTTCAGAGTTGCGATCTGGTTTGAACCAACAAAAATTGTCGCTTTTCGTTCCAGTAAAAAAGGATCGCCTCCCTGGAAATATGTATGTGGAAAATAGTTCTCCGCATAACAGGTTCTGAAAAATTCCAGTACCTTCGTCGACGCTTCTTCATCCAAATCCAGTTCACCGTTCACGAAAAATGTTTTTCCATTGGATGCAGCGATATAAAAACAATAATAGTCAAACCATCGCTGCCACCAGATCGGGCGAATATCCCGTTCCCCCATCCATATATCGGTTTGTCCGTCGCCATCTATATCGCGTGTCACTTTTTTCGCCGATTCATAGAATTCGGAATATGTCCGCGGAACAGCAGACACACCGCTCGCTTCGAATAATCTTTTATTATAGAGCATCATTACGGGATTTGTTTTCCACGGCATCTGATAGAAATGACCGTTCGGGTCGCGCAATGATTCGGCGAGCTCCTTTGGTGTTCTGCTGGTGATTGCCGAATCAAAATCAGTGAAACGGTCCAGATCGATCAATCCGCCCAGACGGGTGAATTCTGCAAGTGCTCCGGGCCAAATATTGGAGCAAACATCTGGTGTGGTTCTTCCGGCTATTGCCGCAAGCAGCACTTCTTCAGTAGATTGGCTCACGGGAATCGGCTGCATCTTCACATGGATGTTCGGATTCAGACGGTTCCATTCTTTTACGATTGAATCGGCGAGCTGAACTTCCTGTGGATTCGGAGCGGGCCAATAGGTCAGCGTAACGATGTCATTCGAGATTGCAGTCTCATCGGCGCTCTTTTCCGAACAACCTATAATAATAATCGATACGCAAAGAGAGAGGATATATTTTATCATCAGAAAATAATAACGAAAGAGATAACATTTGCTGCTTTTAACCGACCATAATCCGAATAGGCATAATCAAGCCCCGAAGTGATGCCGCCGCCAAAGAGATCTCCTTTGAATCCTGCACCGAATGAAAGTCCCCCTTCACGATCAGCAAGACCTAGGGCACGGTACCCTGCGCGAAAAGCGAGCGTTTTGAAGAATCCGTATTCGAATCCGAGATTGATGCTCTCATAATTATCGCTCGGATGAAGTGCATCGATGGCAATCGTAAGGTGTTGAGATTCAGAGGCAAATATATCGGTCGCAATACCGAATTGAAAGTTCAAGGGCAACGACCATCTATCCATTTCGATATTCACAGGAATGCGGTCATTGCTTCCCATTTTTTGTATATCAACCCTTTCAAACATGCGTGCATCACGCCCCTCCATTTGCATATCAGTACCAAAATTTGCAATGATCGCGCCAATCTTCATATTGTTAAAGAATTTTGTTGTGTACAAGACGCCGATATCGAGCGCGAATGCCTTCGAACTCATATGCCAGATGCTTTCCTGGATGTATTTTCCCGTAAAGCCGATGGAAAACCGGTCGGATAAATTCCGAGCATAATGAATGCCGAAAGAGATACTTGAAGCGCTGAATATTTCCCCTGTTCCGTCCGGCTTGTCGACAGTCCTGACTGCCATGTCCTCCATTGTGAGGGCGGTAAAACTTATTCCGATCGTCCCGAATGTACCAAGAGGAATTGCAATCGCAGAATAATCGAATCCCATATCGGCAATCCAATTCATATGGGTGAAAACAACTTCTGTCCGCTCTAATCGTGCGGCACCGGCTGGATTCCAATACAGGCTCGATGCATCGTCCGCAACCGCAGAAAAAGCAGAACCGAATGCAACCGCACGAGCACTCACCGGAATTTCAAGAAAGGTTGCGGCTGTTGTTCCCGTTTTCGAAACATTTTTATTCGCATCTTGCGAAAAAACTGTACAAACCGCATAAAAGAATACTATCGAAAGCATCAGTGATCGCTTCATTCTCCATCCTTTCCTATTTCACGACAGCGAATTTTCCGATCTTTTCACCTATACCCGGTGCATCGACATGGAAAATATAAATTCCGAAACTGATATCCATCCCATCTTTCGAAACAAGATCCCATGGCATCTGACCGTTATCGATCTCAGCATCGTGCTGCAAGGATTTCACAAGATTCCCGCTCACGGTGTAAATCCTGATCGTACACTTTGCAGGAAGGTTAATGAATTGAATCCTCCGTTCTCCTCTTCCTGTTCTGTAGAGGTTTTGCGGTTCCCAAGAAGCTGCCCCCACATATGGATTCGGAACAACGGTTACCCTATCAAGATCTGACTTCGCTTTCTTTGTATCGACTTCTGAACCTTTCATCTTGAATTGGAATGATTCCCCTGTACGGAATGGTTTTGTTGTCGTAAAACTATATATGTCATTAGGTCGTGGAAGTCTCAAAGGACCGGCAAGTGTATCAATAAACATTTCAATTTCCCACGCTGCACGGTAATTTCCCATCTGCGCAGGTTTCCCCAGGCTATCTCCTGAAATAATGATCACTTTATTGCCGGGGGCTAAGGAAGAATCGTTACGGATATCTTGGAGAATGAATTGTGCTTTTCTATTCTCCGTCATATTCCAGATCGTGAATTTCGTAGGGATTTGCACATCAAAAAATCCTGTCTGCGTTGATGAATCGACAACTTGATCAAAAAAACGGATCTCATAATCTGCCGGGTACTTTACCGCTACACCTGAATATGCCGGGTCTACTTCTAATGAGCTGACTTTTCCAAGGATATTTGGACCATCACTCTTCCAGCCGGATTGCGCAACAGCAATGGCCTCATCATTCTTCACATACCCTATGAATCCATGAACAATCGCCGATTCTTCTGGATAACTGACGACCAGCTTATTTTGTTCAAGGACTTGTCCATTCGTTTCATCCTTTATCATAAAACTTGGTTGGGGATTATTTTGGAAGGAGGAATTATTAAGGAATGTTACACTATACACATTCCCCGATTTCACTGAATCGGGATTAAGCACTTCAATGGATAAACTCCCCGTTCCCGGCCCTGCGTGGAGAATCCCGCCATCAACTCCAGGAGCAATATATCCCGCAGATGGAGCGCACGGTACTACAACAGCGGCATTGATATCTGGTTTTGCATTTCCGCTAAGATCGGTACGAATAATCGCCGTACATTCTGACGGAGGGATACCGTCATCCCGGCCGTCAATTGTTCGGACATAAAATCCCCGATCATACGACACCACAGCATAGTAATATGTTTGTCCGTTCTGCACGTCATTATCAATATAAGTATGCCGTAATCCTGAATCGGTTCCGAGATCGAACTTTACTCCGTTAATGTCGAGCGGATGCAGCCCTTTTATACTATCAACAAGGTCGAATTGGGCAAGCGGTTTACGAAATGTCTGTTTACCGTATGCATCTGTGATAACGAGATTCTCAAGGAAACTCGATTCTGTACTGCGATAGATCCTGTATCCTTCAAAATCAAATTCCTGCAGAAATGGATCGTACGACTGTTCCGCGCGACTGTCCCAATAGAGTGTTACTTTTCGATCCCCCGGAACGGCAACTACTTTCGGTTTATCGGGCGGCTTCGCAAAACGGTAATTCGCGTTATATATTTGTTGTACGGTTTTTTTCCGCCGGATGAGATCGTTCCTGTCATCTCCAAACAGCAATGCCATGGAAAATCGTTCTGTCTGTAATTTCCTTAGTGGAAATAAATTTCCAGGAAATCCATTCTGGACATTTGGACGGGCACCCGCAGAAAAATACATACCGAGGTTTACGTCATTCAATTGCTGAACACTGGCGATATCGGTTTCCGTTGTCAGCACACTCCAGTTCTGTTCATCGTTTGTCAATTCGTAGAAGTGAACGGGAAAGATATTGAATCCCGTTAAACCGATCTGATCAGATTCATCCTTATCCAGCGTACCGAAATTCGGCTCACCCTGCTCTGGTTTGCCGTCTCCTTGGCTGCCGTCAGCATCTGGACCGGTGTAATTCGGGTCGAGCGGGGCGAGCCCGTCTGATCCAACATCATCGTTCAACGGTTCTCCATCTTCCCAAACTCCGTTCACGTTCAAATCGGTGAAACCTCGCCAGTTTGCATTTTCATCCCCTGTCCACCAATATCCTTGCTGCACAGCGGGAAGATCTTCAAGTCTTGTGTAATTATAGAACTTCAATAATTTCACCGTATTCACACGAGTATTCAACTCTGCAAGAACGTTCGCTTTTCCGACAATCTTTGTTTCCGCATCATTGTCTCTGCTCTCATCGATAATACCGTCATCGTCGTCATCAAGGCCTTGCGGTAAACCGAGGGAATCTTTCGAAATGCCCGGACTTTCCAGAAATGCATACCCGGCAACGCCGACCGGTGACCAATTCCCGGGTGAGCCGATTCCATCACCGTCAAAAGCATACGCGATATCCAATTCTTTATCGAATAATCCTCTGTCATCGCTCGAATCGTCGGTGCCGCCGATTCCCCAATCGATATATTGTGCGAATACTACTTTAGTATAATCTTGCTCCGCAATATTGGTGATCTCGTAGTACCAAAAGATAACATCTGCGGCAAGAACTTGCGACCACTGAAATCCGCGCACTGCAACCTGAAGCCCTAAACCGCCGCGTGTTGTATCGGAAGGATTCGGATAATATTGATATTGTTTGTCGGCAGCATCATCCATCCGAAAATATGTTTCGAGATCAGCATTGAGAATTCCGCGTCCGAAAAAACCGTTCCAGAGTCCGTTCCATTCAGCGGAACGGTCAGGCCAAGAGGAAGGCCATGTGGAAGATTTATTACTCATCGCCGGCTCATCTTGCATCGGATTCGCATACCCCGGAAGAGGTTCCCACCCCCAAGGGATCTTCGAAACGGGATCTTTGCGGATAAATTCACGGTAGTTCGTTTCAAGGGGATGGATGATTGTATTGTTTTTGTCTCTCAACTCTGCTTGAACGATCACCGCAACACCGTCAAGATATTCGTGCCCCGTTCCTTTCGGCCATTCACCGGTTGGATGGTTGGCATGATATCCAACTTCCCCATGGTTATAGAAAAGCGTTCGAACGAGATTTCCGTCCAGAATCCCTTTTTTTGTATAAAGGATATTCCCTTGGTGGGGATCGATGAAATATTGCTGTGCGTTCAATGAAATATAAGCGAATAAAACGCAGAGATGAATGAGATACGAGCGAACAATCATTTTCTGGATCATAGTGTCCTATGTTAGAGAATGAGTTCAACACCGCCGACAATCTGACGCGGTGCGGAAAAGAAATCGGGACGTGTATAATATTCCTCGATGGAATTGATGCCTCGCGGTCTTCCTGAGTACCCCGCTTGTATGCTATAATTCGCACGGCCGGTGTCGGTGAATACATTAATTTCATTTTCCGTATCAAAGACATTGTAGATCTTTGCAAAGATACTCAATGAAAAGGCTCCAAATGAGATAAACTTCGTTGCATAGAGATCGATCGTATAGGCGAATGGCCGTGTCTCGCTATTGATCAATCCAGTACGCTGGTTTTGTAATGACGGTGTATACGGCAGCCCGCTGCCAAGCCTGCCGATGGCCGTTATCATATATTGACTTGGTTCACCGAATGTAAGAGAAATATTCAGTGACTGCCTGCGGTCCCAATCGAGCGGTGCAAGTTGACGCTGACTCTCCACCGGTGGATCAGATTGATTATCGATGAACACAGAATTGGGATCTGAGGCATTCCCCTTTGCGATCTGGAAGGTATAATCGAGTGTGCCGCCAAATCCATTGTTGAACCTCTTTTCTGCTGAAATAATAAATCCGCGACTGTTCCCGTAATCCTGGTTGACATATTGTGAATATTTATTTCCGTTCCCGATATCGAATATTTGTGTCCCCAACAAATTGCGAACATCTTTATAAAAAACCGTAAGATCAATCCCGACGAATTCCGCAATCTGCTGCTGCAATCCAAGTTCGTACGCGACGGTCCGTTCTGAACGTAATCCAGGATTCCCCACCTGAAACGATTCTGTAGCATTGATATTATATGCAGGGTTTAAATACATCAAATCGAATTGCGGTATCTGGAAAAAATGCCCGTAGGATAAATGAAGGACACCTTGGTCCGTGATAGGAAAAGCCAAACCAAACCGCGGACTGATCTGAAATTCGGGATCAGCAGGCTTTTGTGCCGCAACCCTGCTTAATTTAAGCTGTTCTGTCAGCACGTTCGCTTTTGAATCGAAATAATCGAACCGGATTCCCAGATTCACAATAAAACTTTCCGTTTCCATTTTGTCCTGAAGATAGAAGGATCCCTGAAGAGGATGAAATGTAATATTAGCAAAATCTGAGCGTCCGAAATAGACCGGACGTGCAGTATAATTAGTCGTTTGATCATTCTGAATACCAAAGTTATTGATCCATAACGAATAGATCTTCCCTTCGAATCCTGTCTTAATCTGATTCCGATTATCTATCTGGCTAACAAAATCCCCCTTGCCAAGCCAATACTGGAGCTCGCGATGATACTGGATGTCCTCGGCACCACCGGTAAAAAATGCAGATCCACTTGATTGGATTTTCCGAGTGTAGATGGGAAATCTTGAATCGGAAGGATCTTCATAAACGTACGATTCTTCTTTTGTCTGATACCATGCGGTATTGACGTCCAGGAACGTTTCAGAACTAACTACATTCACATAGTTGATGCTTGCGAGAGTTCCTACTGAGAAATTTTTATACGCACCATCCGGAGTATATTTGTATTGATGGTTATAATTTTGCCAATCTCGCTGTTGTCCTAAATACGATATTCGGAATTTATCAGAACCGAAGGCGCGGACAGTTATCTTTCCCTGTACTGTATACCGGTGTTCGTTGTTCATGGGAACATAGGCATTATCCCCGGTTGCACCGCGATACCAAAGCGAAGGATCACTCGAACTGAAATTCGCAGAATCATTCGGATTGAAAATCCTTCTTCCGTAAAGATATCCTTCATTGGAATAGGACCGACCGGATAAGAAGAATGTTACATCAGATCCGATGATAGGTCCACTGACCGTTCCCTGAAGATCATAAATATCAAGGGGATTCAGATGATTGAATTCATCGGTCGGCTGAAGCGGTGTCGTCAGATCCCCATGCCGTGCTGAATCCGGATTGAGAAACATATTTTTTCTGCTGCTCACATAATCCCCAACATAGACGGAAACACTTGCGTGAAATTTGTCCGAGCCGTCTTTCGTTACCTGGTTCACAATTCCGGACATTGCCTGACCATATTCCGCATTAAATGTCCCGCTGATGACCTCGAGTTCCTGAATGGATTGATTCTCCGCACTGACCCCTGCACCACCAGAATAGGAATCAGTTACGGGAATTCCATCTATCAAATAGGCAACTTCGCCTGATCTGCCTCCGCGGAAATGACCTTCCACCACCCCCGCCTGTAAATTTACCAACCCTGCAACATCTTCCACCGGGAGTGCTTTGATTTGATCCGCACTCACTTTGGACGATGTTGAGGTTAGATCTTTTTGTACAATAGGACGCTGCGCGACGATAAGAACTTCCTGCGATTGGATTGTCTCATCTGTTAATGCAAAATCGGTTCGCGTTGTCAAATCGATGGACACTTGTAGGTGCGTCACTGTCACTCCACGATAACCGATCGCTGATGCGCGAAGAGTATACACCCCCGGTGAAATATTCAAAATATTATAATTACCGTCAATGTCTGTCGCAGCACCAGACTTGGTTCCATCAACGATAATATTCACGCCGGGAATCGGGTCCTTCGTTTTTGCATCGATCACTTTACCTGCAAATTTTCCTGTCGATCCAGCACACAAAGGACTGCTGAAGAGGCACCACATGAGGAAAACACTGAGCGTCTGTTTCATCGTTTATCGAATGATTTGGGTGATAAGAAAAGATTTGGTGTAACGGGATCTTCTGATCGGAATCCCGCCACACCAAACGGTGAAAATGCTATTTGATGAACATCATTTTTTTCGCCGAGACAAATGACCCTGTCGTCAAACGATAGAAATAGATGCCGCTGCTCACTTGTTTTCCTTTTGCATCGGAACCGTTCCAGCGAACAGTCCAGACGCCGGCATTCTGAACTTCATCGACAAGCGATGCAACTTTTTGGCCGATGACGTTGAATACCTCAAGTTTCACGGATCCGCTATTTGCCAACTTGTAGACAATGTTGGTTGTCGGGTTAAACGGATTCGGATAGTTCTGTTCCAATGAATACTGGCTCGGCATTAAAGTCGTATTTACTGTCGGATACTCATGGACACTGGTCGGAACATTTTCTATTCCATTAACTGCGAAGTCATCCCAGTAGGAGACGCCAGTCCATAACGGCCAGCTGCGAGCGCGAACGGATATTGCGTTTGCATCTGCAGGCGCAGTAACGATCCATGAATATTGCGTCCAGCCGGTTGCCGTGTCTTTCAGCGTGAAGCGATAATCTGCTCCACCGACCTCATTCCAGCCTCCCGCATCGGCAAATAATTTCGAATGCCACGTGGCAGTAAATCCTAACTGGCTTGATGCGTTGAACACGGAATCTTTCTTGATACCGCTTGTCATCACCCACGCGCTTACAACATAGCTCTTGCCGCTGGTGACCGGTACCGTTTCCGTGAACCACACCAATTCGCCTGTTTCACGTCCGACCGATGCTGCGATCTTCAAGGACGATGTTCCTGTACGTGCCTGTTCGGTGGTGACACCGGAGCTCGGGAAGAATGTTAATCCATCATTGCCGCCCATCGGTGCGATCCAATACTGCCAACTCGAATCGGCATCCACAAATCCGTTCCAGTTCTGTCCTGCCCATGCACCGCCTCGACCAATAAAGATAAAATCATCGAACCAGACTGTGCCGGTTGCATTGGCTCCCGCTTCCGCGGAGATGATCACTTTGTACGCAGTTTTCGGCAAAATCACCACACCGACCGCGTTCGTATCAGCATACCAATCTTTCGTTGCAACGCTTTGATCAACATCCAGTGCAACAGGAGCACCGATGATCACCATGTTGGTGTCATAGAATGCATACTTCACCTGCCATTTTGCATCGGCATTCGCCGGCGCTGTATTGACTCCGCTGGTCTTTACCCATGCACCGATCTTGATATCCACGCCGCTCGGGATATTGTCGACCCAGTACCGTACGTTGTTGCCCGAGACCCAGCGAGCGCTTCCCACTGTCGTCGCTTTTACGATCTTTAACGATTTCGTCCCGTTGTGCTTCTGGTCCGATGCCCACGTTAATGTCGCTCCGCTTGTCCCAGCTTCCGCTGTAAACAATGACGGCTTGCCACTCTCAAATCCACCTGCTGAACCAATAATGCTTGTGTTTGCCAACGGTTCAACTGCGAAGTCATCCCAGTAGGAGACGCCAGTCCATAACGGCCAGCTGCGAGCGCGAACGGATATTGCGTTTGCATCTGCAGGCGCAGTAACGATCCATGAATATTGCGTCCAGCCGGTTGCCGTGTCTTTCAGCGTGAAGCGATAATCTGCTCCACCGACCTCATTCCAGCCTCCCGCATCGGCAAATAATTTCGAATGCCACGTGGCAGTAAATCCTAACTGGCTTGATGCGTTGAACACGGAATCTTTCTTGATACCGCTTGTCATCACCCACGCGCTTACAACATAGCTCTTGCCGCTGGTGACCGGTACCGTTTCCGTGAACCACACCAATTCGCCTGTTTCACGTCCGACCGATGCTGCGATCTTCAAGGACGATGTTCCTGTACGTGCCTGTTCGGTGGTGACACCGGAGCTCGGGAAGAATGTTAATCCATCATTGCCGCCCATCGGTGCGATCCAATACTGCCAACTCGAATCGGCATCCACAAATCCGTTCCAGTTCTGTCCTGCCCATGCACCGCCTCGACCAATAAAGATAAAATCATCGAACCAGACTGTGCCGGTTGCATTGGCTCCCGCTTCCGCGGAGATGATCACTTTGTACGCAGTTTTCGGCAAAATCACCACACCGACCGCGTTCGTATCAGCATACCAATCTTTCGTTGCAACGCTTTGATCAACATCCAGTGCAACAGGAGCACCGATGATCACCATGTTGGTGTCATAGAATGCATACTTCACCTGCCATTTTGCATCGGCATTCGCCGGCGCTGTATTGACTCCGCTGGTCTTTACCCATGCACCGATCTTGATATCCACGCCGCTCGGGATATTGTCGACCCAGTACCGTACGTTGTTGCCCGAGACCCAGCGAGCGCTTCCCACTGTCGTCGCTTTTACGATCTTTAACGATTTCGTCCCGTTGTGCTTCTGGTCCGATGCCCACGTTAATGTCGCTCCGCTTGTCCCAGCTTCCGCTGTAAACAATGACGGCTTGCCACTCTCAAATCCACCATTCTTTAATAGATTGGTATTTTGTGCCATAGCACTTATAGCAATTACTCCTATAAATGAAATGCACCAAAGAAACATTGTACGCAAACTCATAACTATATCTCCTTTTTTGTTTAGTGATTTAATGTGTTACAAAAATAGAGCCTTAGTACTTCGCACATAGATGTTTCTACGCCCTCCTATTGTTAGGGTGATTAAATATTACTCCGTTTTTATACCGCTTGATTCTCTTACAACAAGTTCTACCGGTGTGATTGTTTTTGTGACAATACCGCTTTTCTCTTTTATCATTTCCACGATGCGTTGCACAGCAAGACTTCCCATTTCTTCGCGATGAACATTCACTGTCGTAAGATGAGGTTCTACATGAAGGCCTGCTTCGATGTTATCAAACCCCGCTATTGCTACATCTTCTGGAATCTTGAATCCATTCTCTTTCAAATATTGCATACATCCTATCGCCATAGCATCGTTTGCGGCAAATATTGCAGTCGGTTTATTATTGTTATCGCGAAATATGCTTTTTGCCGACTCGTACCCATCCGAGGATGTTGTGCTCGGTTGATCTAGGCGATACCATTGTTCGGAGGGTGTGATCCCAGCAGAGAGAAGTACATTTTGGTAATGAATAAATCTTTCGTGGATACTGGAATGATTGATGTCTCCACCGATAAATCCGATCTTCCTGTGACCGCCTTTTAAGAAGTGCTGGACAACAAGTTCTGCACCGGTTCCGTTGTCAATAGTTATACTTGATATTCGAGGCGCGATGTAATCCACGAGCAACAATGGGATGTTCCGACTATTGATATATTCAATCCACGAAGAGCCGATCTTGCCAGCGACGATAACTCCGTCAACGTTGTGTTCAAGAAAAAAACGAGGGATTGCGGAAGTTTCTTTAACATTCTTTCGTACCGTGGTTAACAGAATATAATAGTTATGATTCCGTGCTTCGAATTCGGTACCGAGAAAGATTCGAGTATAGAAGGGTTCCGATTGTGAAAAGTGATCTTCCGTAAGGATAAAACCGATGTTTCCACTTGACTGAGATGCGAGTCCGCGTGCACTTCGTTGGGGGTGATAACCCAGTTCTTTGATTATGCGTTGAACTTTCTGCTTATTTTTATCGCTAACGTAACCTTTGTTATTTATAACGAGAGAGATCGTAGAGAGAGAAAGGCCTGCTTTTTGGGCTACATCGCGGATGGTTGATCTTTGCTTCATATATAGAAGCGTTTTAATATTGCACTGTCGATTTATCGGTCATTAATGGACTATTATCTCTTATTCCGCTTATAATATCGAACCGCTTCGATATATTAACGAATTAAATGACTCTTGTCAAGTCATTTTTAAAGAATTTTTAATGGAGATGTTCCCTATTTATATTCATCACAATTTTCGAGCGCGCAGTTTTTTGCTTAAATATTTTTCTTTGGTCAACGAGCCTAATTTCTATTTCGGTTATTTTATGAGCGTTTGAATTTGAGCGTGGCATAAAAATCAAAATCATAATCGTAGTATCGTTTTCATTGAAATTCTTGATGAAATCCAACAATTCAGTACAACGATTACGATTTGGGTTATAGGAGATATTCGAATTCCCTTGTGAGGGTTGTAGGTGCTTCGATGTTCGGACCCCCGCTATCCCACAAAGAACTGCGGGACAGATCGCGTACAATCTTTGTAAGAGGATTTTTGAACCGTCTGATGTTCACTTCTTGACCGTTTCTTCTATTTGGATTTAGCTGCAATTCTCTCTACTTTCGATAAAATGCAAAAGGCCTGCAATCATCGAACTTCTCTATCATTTACGGAATTGGCTGGAAGGGACCTACACCCTTCGCATCCTTGAGGATTTCTTCGATCTTTGGTGGAAAATCCTTCCTTATATCGTCATCAGTATCGGACTTAATGTTGCCAGCACACGATATGTTCGAAATAAGAAGCTGCTGAATCCAACCCCGAACGAGTTTCTCTCCATCATCATTGCAGCCCTTATCGGACTTGCCTCTCCGCTGCCGACGTATGCCGCGATACCCATAGGACTTTCACTGACGGCAACAGGACTACCGTTTAGTGCGGTGATGGCATTTGTTCTTTCTTCTCCTCTGATGAACCCCACGATCTTTTTCCTTACTGCCACGCAGATCAGTATGGGGATGGCCATCGCAAGAACCGTATCCGCTTTTCTTCTTGCCGTTGCTGGGGGAATGTTGACTTTAAAAGTATTTACACGGTTGTACCAGGAACAGCCGGGAATTATCCCACGACGAAATTCTCCAGAGAAAACTCTGGCACAAGATACCTGGGCGAATTCGAAATACATCCTGAAGTATTTCTCCCTTGCCTTGTTGTTAAGTTCAGCCGTTCGTGCTCTCGTTCCGCCTGAGACAGTCGCAAGCCTTCTTGGCGGCGACGGAAAGATCAGCACACTAATTGCCATTGGAATGGGAGTCCCTTTCTATACTTGCGGAGGTTCGGCGATTCCCTTTATGGAAACATTGATGGAATTGGGGATGCAAAAAGGTCCGATGCTTGCCTTTTTCATTGCAGGACCCGCGACAAAGCTGGAAACGATCTATGCGTATAAATCCATGCTCGGAATAAAAGTGCTGTTCTTTTACTTGGCTCTCACCTTGATCTTTTCGTATATTGCCAGCGTTATCTACTCAATGCTCTAACGAAAGTACACGCATGAAATTCTTCTCTCTATCACTAAAGAGCTCTGCCCGTTTTCTCAAGCCTATCGTGTACCTCAGTTTGATTTCCGGTTTCATCATTTGGGATTTGACTCAGGCTCATAGCAAGATCAGCATGATCTGTACATCATTCATTCTGGATTCGGAAACAATGACCTCGAATATACAGCCTGCGACGGTGTCGATCGTGCGGTCCAATGACCCGGCACTTGGAGCAGATACCTGCGGGGTTACTTCAGAAGCGATTACCTATACAACCATTTCTCACATGGTACGGCGCGCAGTCGATCTCGCAGGCGGACTGCAGAGTATCATCAAGAGCGGCGATACAGTATTGATCAAGCCTAACCTTGTTCAGCAGGATTCCAGCGGCAGCGGCGGCATCACGGATGTCCGTGTAGTAAAAGCATTGGTTTATTTAATTGATTCCATCGATCACGGACATATTAAAATTATTGTCGGTGATGGATCGCCAAGACCATGTACGTGGTATGAAAAGAAATTAAACTCGGGTTCGTCGTGGGTGCAATTATTTGACGTACCCGGTTACCAACAGCTCAAGACTGAAGCAATACTTGCTGGAATAGATTTTCGCCTCTCGAACCTCAACGGCAACGACACTCTCAATCCAATGCCCGAATTAACATCGCTGAGTGTTCCGGGCGGCGGACAGGCACAACAACAAGGAGGACACTATTATATTCATCAAGATGTCGCTCGAGCGAGTGTGTATATCACCGTGCCTGTCATGAAGACTCATCAACAAACTGGATTTACTTGCGCCCTCAAGAATCAAATTGGTTTAGCCCCGAGTACGATCTACGGTTTCAATAAAACGGCAGGTGGAACAAAAGATAAAGATGGCATAACCCACAAATTGGACCATTATAATTTAATGACAACGTCCTGGCATAACTGGCAGGATAAAGAAGTAGTCGATTTGGCAGCGATTGCCAAAATTAAATTTGTACTCGTCGATGCCATTGCATGTTTAGATTCGAACAAATCTCCGCATTACAGCAGCGATAGATGGAACACGCATATATCCAATCGTGTAAGATTGAATACCATCATGGCTGGTTATGATCCGGTTGCCGTGGATAATGTCTGTTGCCGAGTTATGGGACTCAATCCAGATGATATCGAGCATATCACCTTAGCAGAGCGTATAGGATTGGGCACAAATAATTCTGATCACATTACAGTTGCCGGTGAGAGTATTGCTCAGACGATGCGGCCTTTCAGGAAACCTCAAGTTCCTCCCAATGCAAGTGATCCTCTGACGACGAATCTAGGACTCTATGGGCAGGGTAACAGGACATGGTTATTGAGTAATTACTTCTTAACAAGTGGAATCAGCAAACCGATGGATTCTGCGTTCATTCCTCAAGAGGCCTCACTCGCTCCGGCACCGGGAACTGATGGATGGAGTCAGCCCATCTATTTCACCGACGATCAAATCCTTCTGAATGATTACTACTCGACACTTGGTTCTCAAGCGGCAGTCAGCTATGCTTTTAGTTACTTCACCACAATTTCCGCGCAGCAGGCTGAATTGTGGGTTGGATCAGATGAAGCTCTGAAAATCTATCTTAATGGCGTGGTTATCTATAACTATTCGGGAACGAGGACATTTGCAGGGAATGAATTCTACAAAGAGATCTCTACCATCAATGTCCAGCAAGGATTGAACAGACTCCTCGTAAAAGCGTATCAAAGTACAGGAAAATATACATTTAGTCTGAACATATGCGAAGTCCAATCCAACCCTTATTATAAGGGGAATCGGATCTTGGGGTTGAAATTTACCACCACAGGGACAGGAAGTTCGGCGGATGGAAAGAATGCTTCGGTCATCTCTTCCTTTGAATTAAAGGATTGCTACCCCAATCCCTTCAATCCAACCACCAATATCTCCTACACTATTGGAAAGAGGAGTTTTGTATCGATGAAGGTGTTTGATATCGCCGGAAGAGAAGTCGCTATCCTCGTGAATGAACAGAAAGAAGCTGGAGCATTCACGGTGTCCTGGAATGCCGCTCAATTTGCCAGCGGTGTCTATTTCTGTCGAATGCAAGCCGGAAAATTCAGTGCTGTTTCGAAGATAGTTTTCCTGCAATGAGTATCGAGTGTTGAAGACCCATTGACTTACCCCCGCCGCTAACAAAAGTCCGGCATGTCCGGGCTTTTCTGTATATAAGACGAAAAGAAATACTCCCGCGCCAGTAGTCCGAGTTGAGAAGCTGACGCCACGAGGCGGCATATGTTATTTTTGATGAGTGATAGTGAGGCAACAAACGGAAAGGAAACGACGTTATTCGGTAACTGTAAGAACAAATGGTGTTTTATAAAGCACGTTTGATTTGTCGATTTGACGAAGAGTTCCTAACTCCAGCTGGGTACCGGAGATACCGAGATGAGGGGCCGAGGTGAACGAACTACGTTGATCCGTTTTAAAAGAAGCTTCAGACCCCGTTGTTCCGCCAACGATGAAATCATTCTGCGGAAGGGAGATCGTCATTTTTATGGAGTGTTGAATCAGCTGATCCTGGAGGAGGTCTGTTTCAGGGGAAAGAGACACTGAGTTCATGATACCAGAGCTTGAAGAAATATTGATGGCCGGTTTCACAAGGCGGTTGACTGCAAACATCACTGTCTGTGTTGTTGTATGTGTTGTTTGCGCGAACGCTGCAGTACTTGCAGTGAGCACCAGAATAAATATTTTAAACAAGTGTTTCAATATTTTCACAAGAACATCAATTTGTCAGTGTCAGGGTTATCGTTCTCGATTGAGCTTGAATTTCATTCACTTCTTCGTTTGCAGCAAATGTGTAGCTGATCAATTGATCGACGTCTCTTCCTTTGTTGATCCCTGTCACGACATCGACCGGGATTGTGGCATTTGATACATCGACCAGACCCGAGCTCGAAGCGCGGTCGTTCGTTACCTTCATCATCAACCTGGTTCCCTCCGGCATCCGATCATTGATTGAAGCGACGATTTTCATATTATCGACATTCGTGACGAGGCTGTATTTCGTGTTCTCATCGCTGATTGAATTGGTATAGGCGGCTGAAACATCCTTCTGAATGACCAAAGGACCGGGGTTACCGGAGACAGAAATTTTACTGACCGGTTTGACTTCTATTGTAACCTGTTGAGACGCACTTGAACTGCTGATTTGAGCGTAGAGAGTTGAACTGCATAACGCTAACAGCAATGCCATAGATAAGATAACGCCAAGAACCCTTTGAACATCCTGCCTGTTCACAAGCTGATGTTTCTCTGTATTCATATGTCCTTTATGTTGTCTCATAATACTCTATGAGTCAACTTCTATGCCATATGACCGGCATTTTGCTTTCTGCCGACAGCCTCACCAACCTATTGATAATGAAAAATTATCGAACGGTCAAGTGTATACCAAAGAAGATATCTTTTGGGAAAGTTTGGATTTTCTACAAAAAGGAATAACAGGGAAAATAGTCGAATTTGGCTGGCTATAAGAACAAAAAAGAGGGTTATTCAAACCTGAATTTACGGCAAAATGCAACTGCATCTTCTTTTGATTTGAAAATTCCTATAAAGACACGGGACTGCCCTTTCAACGAAGCCGCTTTCGATACCTCAGTGAAAGTTTTACGCCCCGTTATCATCTCTGCGCGTTTTGAGAGTCTAGCTGCATCTGATTTTAAGATCCAGGATGAAATTTGGAGCAGGTACCCTTTTCTCTTGGTGCTATACGTGACGAGACATGGTTTTTCTGACGGCGCTACAACTTTCGGCGGTTCATTCTTTTTCTCTTCTATCAAAGGAACAGCTTGGAGTACCACACCTTCCTGCAGAATTTGTATTGTCCTCTTCCGCGGCTTGAGTTGGACAGTCACTTCCTTTTTATCGCCTGGTGCGAGGTCAATGTGCATAGAATCCGGTACGATATTATGATTTACTGGAATATCTCCGCCGGCCACTTTCAGTATCCAGGTTCCCGAACGCAAATCTGAAAAATTGAACCTGCCTTTACTGTCGGTCACTCTTCTATACACCTCTTCTCCTAGCGAGATCTCCAAAAATACACCCGGCTTTCCTCCAACTTCAATGAGTGCCGAGGAACTATCGGTAAATTCACGTTCTTTCATTCTTAATAATGAAATGGTACCGGTGATCGCTGCACTTCTGGTCACAGAGAGTGTCAGCTTTGCTTCATCGCCACCCCGGATGAGCAGTTCCATCGGCATTACTTGCGTCGTGATCCGATCCAAACCGATACCCGCCTTATCGACGACAAGAAAGACATTCCCTGGCTTCAGCGATGTAAAATAAAACCTACCCTCTTTATCCGTCAGGGTTGCCTGCTCCCCTGCGCTGATGAGAACATCGGCAATCCCTGCCCCATGTTCGTCTATCAAAGCGCCCCGCAACTGACCGACGCCGGTTATTCGTTTTATCGGCACTCCGATGGGAATGGCGTACTCGATTGCATAAGCAAACACACTGTTCGTCACGGAGGGTGTGATGACATTGAGACGTCCATGAAGCGAGAGTTTATGCTTGAACGGAAACAGATGTTCCACAGACGCATCGAACATACTATATGTTTGTGCCGTCGAGGCATTCAGGCGGCTTCCGTACAGGCTCACTTGAGCCTGTGTTGTTTCACCGAGCAGAATATAGGCGTTCAGGTTTGCCGATACACGTTCCTGATCTTCTCCTGAATAGAGATCCCGGAATGTTGTGTACTCGACGGAAACGTTGTAATTTTGTTTTCCAGAAGCAGGATTGATACTGGTATATAGAGCAAATCGTTTGTATGGTGAAGTATGGGAATGAAGTTCATCCTGTGTCTTCCCGAAATCGAGACTCGCAGAAATGCTTGCAAAGGAAAATTTGTATCCAAGCCTTGTCTGCAATGCGTCGTCTCGGCTCTTGTATCTGGAACTGTCAAATAGGTCGCGCTGACTGTTGTGTATATAATTCACGGCGATATAATCCGAGTACCCGGTGCCAATTTGATACGATTCGTCTCGGGGTGCATACACGAGGTTCGTATCGCGTGCAAGATTTCTCGTTTCCCGTCTGAGGAACGTTTCAATGCGCCAGTGCTGTTTCGGCTGGAAATTCATGCTCGCGGAAATAAAATTGATGTCGCGGTAATATCCTCCATACTGTGGCCCCGCCCGAACATAGCGAAGATCGTATACTACCCATTGCTGATTTCCTACGAATTGAGCGGAGTACGCGTTATCATGGTTGCCGTCCTTTGTCCCCGTACCGAATTCAAGATCAAGGCTGCTTCCTTTGATCGGGGAAAAAAATCCGCGCAACGTTGCCATGTCGCTGGAAAATTGTTCTCTTTTACTCAGGTAGTTGATACCCAGAGTTGCTTCCTTCCGGATCTGATAGTTCAGGAATCCGCCGATCTCTTTCTGACTCTGATCGGACCATCGTGTCCCGTTGTAAAATCCCCCTGCAGATACGGGACCGGATTTCGTTTTTCCCCCGACGCCTGTGGCATATCTTCCCATTTCCGTCAGTGGGGAGAGTGAATAATTCTGATCTCCGGCAATCAGTTCAAGGTCGCCTGCTCGGTAACCAAGTTTATATTCATCCCTTTGGCCTAAAGAAGAAATTGATTGAGTTTCCCGTACACGGAAAAGGAATTCCAACCTGTCCGTTTTTTGTTCATTGAGACTTCCATAGCCATTGAGTTCAACCTGAGGAGCAAAGAGATTCCGTTCGCCGACACTCCGCAGCCTAACCGTGACGGGGTATTCAAGGTAGTCCGCTTCATTCTTGATAGTGCGGGGAATAATTTCTACAACATTTGACGCCTTAACCTTAAGGTTAGGATCTTGTCCTGACCATGCTTCCAGCTCAAGGGTATGGTTGATTTTACCCGAGTTCACATCTGTCGTAACATATACCTGTATCTCACGGCTTTCACGCGGGAGAAGCTGTACAACCCCCGAATCCAGACGGACGGGATAATCATAGGAACTTCGAGCGGTCAGCTTTACCGGATCTGATGCATTCCCGAGGTTCGTGAGAAGAAACCCTGTTGCGTATGTTGAACCGGCAACGACGAACCGGGGCGAACTGATATATTTGACTTCCAAGTGCGTAACTTTTATGATGAAAACCTCCAGGGAAGCCTCAAGCTCATGAACAGGAGAAGCATCATCCCGAACAGTGTAACGAACTTCATAACGCTGCGCGGGGGCATCGGGAGGTATAGAGAAGGTCACAAGCCGGACATCCGATTCACCCGCCTGAATTTCAAAGGGAAACTCTCTGATCACACGTTTCCAGCCCGAAGGAAGAACAAGAGAGGCGCTATAGGTCTGATTAAGAGGAGTAAGATTAGTGACTCTGAAGGTTGCCGCAACGATGGTTCCCGGAGCAGCTTCGATACTTGAAGAAACAGCCGGACGGACAGCGAAAACATCCTGCTGCCGGGCATTTCCAAGCTGAGTCAAAATTAAAAAGCTAAAAAAAATCCGGCCCAAGTGAACCGGACTTTGCATCAGCCAGATTTTCAAGGGAGGCACTCAGAATTTTAATGTATATTGTGATCCAAAAACATCATCTCCGCCTGTATCGACGACAACAAGAGCTTTATAGGTACCCTTGGCGATGCTGCTGACATCGATCGATTGGCGAACGGAGGTGCCGGGATACATCCTGTATTTGACACCGGGAAACTTTCCGAGCGATACTCCTTGGTCAGAGAAAAGCTCTACGTACACATCGGGCCGTATACCAATATCCCCTGTGTTCTCAATATCAATTTGCAGGATGCGCTTGCCGTCTTCCTTCGTAAAAATATTTGCCGCAAGGAAGCGAATCTTTTTCGACCCTGTATTTGCCATCGTGGATGCGATCTGGATCCCATAGCGAATCGTCTGCATAATCCCCATTTGCGCTTTTTGATCCTTCTGAGGCATGGATGATTCTGCAGATCCTCTCGGAACTCCCTCCACCATCAGCATGCTCCAATAGGTTCCGCTTAAGACTGTATCCTTCGGGATCGTCAGCGTATAATTTACCGTTACGGTTCCCAGAGGCGGCAGAGTGACAAACGAAGGACTGAAGGTGATCCACCTTGCGTTCGACCGGGGCAGTGTGCCCGGATCACCATAATTGTTCGATCCATTCCATTGGAATGAATAATCTGTCTGATATACTTTTGCCTCCTGTGGTTCATTCGTATCGTTCCTGATCACGACCGAACCGGAGTACTCACTCCCGGGTTTTACATCTTTATCCTGGCTGAGCTCGCCGACAATCGATACTTGCGCGCTCAGAGAGAAAGGAAGCAAAAAAGCGATCATAAAAACACAGACCACAGTATGAATAGTTCTCATAATGAATGACCTATTGTGCCTGGATAGTGTATGTGACGGTATGGACATCGTTACCAAGTTCAGTGCTGTTTCCCTGTGCAAACGTGGCGGAAGCGGTATACTGCAATGTGCAAGTTGAGTTTTTCCCTCCCGTGCTTGGAATATCTCTAATAAAATCCATAGCCGGGTTTCCATTGACAAGTACTACTGCCGGTTGAGCAGTACCTCTGGTCGCACTGGTAGCAACAACCTGTAAATTGAAGCGCTGTCCTGTACACGCCGTTGCAACAGTGATCTTTGATATTTTCTTTTGTTTTTGATATTGGAGTGTTGTAACCGTATTCACGATGTTCGTTAATTGTCCTCCCGCAATTCCGGTAGTGATCGTCATGGTAATGTTTCCACCGCCTACCGTGACTTGACTTCTTCCTTCACTGGCGATCAAAAGAAGACATCCGAGGAGAGAGAGGATACAGCTTGATAAGAAAGATCGTGATCGTTGCATACCGTTATTGTGCCTGAATCGTAAATGTGATCACATGGGAATCCGTTCCGGTCCCCTGCGAAGCAAGGGCAATACCGGTATAACGCAAGTTAGAGCTTCCGGAACTCCTGCCAATGTTCAGGAGAAGATCCTGTGCTGTGGTTGAAAGCGTAAGCTCCGGCGCTGCCGTGCCAAAACTTGGCGCAAGAGCTATAACCTTAACAGCAAAGAGAGGTGCGACAAGATTAGTATTGATCGATATTTTCCTCAGGCTGCTGTTCGTTCCCCATAATAATGTGCATGATTGATCAGTCACAGACATTTGATTCTGGCCTGCAATCGCATTTGCACCTGTAATATTCAGATTGATGGTTCCAACATTGACCTGAATAACGGTCACTGGCTGGACAATCACGGTCACCCTATGGTTGCTAGTGCCATACACCTGTGCGAAAGCAATCGAAGGGAAGAGTAATAAGAATACAAGCAGAAAAAAGAAAAATCCTTGGATGCTATGGGAAACAGGGTTCATTCTCGGTATCTTTATAATTGCGGTTAATATAGCATTTCGCGCGACCAGATTCAACCTTTCGATAGAGTCAATATTTTCTGCATTGTCAAGAACGATTCTGTAGAAATCGGATTATTCGCTCTCATCAGCATTCGATTCCTAACCATAACAAATCCGCGGAAGCTCTACCCACTGGAGCTTCCGCGGCATAATCCTAACCACGAGAAGGAGGTGAAGAATTAGTTTGTGACTGTCAGTGTAACGGTCTTTGCAACTGAGGCTAATGTTCCAGCTTCAGGCGTTGCTGAGAAATTATATGTGATCGTCTGAGAAGCATCTTTGCCTTTGCCAATATTGTCAACCACATCAATAGCACTCGTCGCATTCGAAATATCTTGAATATCCTTGCTTGTTCCGAGTGTGCTGACTAAGGTGATTTCCAGCTTTATTCCGGTCGGCAGGGCTGTATTGATACTGGCTGTGACTTTGCCGGTTGTCGAACCATTATGCGTTAAACTGTAGCTTGATGCATTATTCGAAACAGCAACAAGGCCGGCTGCTCCTGGCACTGCATCATCGATCAGCAAGGACACTGGACCGGAGACGCTGATCTTATTTACGGCTTTTACTTCAAGCGTTACGGTCTGAGCTGCTGTCTGAGCAAATGCTGACTGTAATGCGAAGGTGGTCAGAACCACGAGGGCGAGAAGAACTGTTAACTTTTTCATTGTTGTTCCTTTGAGATTATGTGATTGTGTTTGATTTAATTTGTTATCGTCAATGTAACGGATCGCGAAGTTGAAGCCAGCGTGCCAGCAGAGGCTAATGCTGAGAAAGAATAGCCAATCGCCTGATTTGCATCAGCTCCCCTCTGGATAGCAGTGACAACATTAGCTGCACTGCCTGATGTTGCATTAGAAATATTAACATTTGGAATACTCGTCCCTTTAGTGCTTGCAAGAGTTATTGTCAAGGTATATCCGGCAGGAAGAACTGCGTCTAGGTTTGCGGTAATTTTAACAGTATTTCCAAAGTTCTGAGTTATACTATATGTTGTCGAATTGTCAGTTGCTGCTGTCAGGATGTCCGAACCGGCTGTTCCGCTACTGATCGTGAGCGGGGCTGGGTTTCCCGAAGTTGCAATTTTATACACTGAATTTACTGCAAGAGTAAGGTTCTGAGATGTCGTCGCTTGGGCAAAAGCATTTTCCAGGGACATCAAGCTTAGTGAACCAATCATTAAAACCATCATTATCTTTTTCATTGTCTTCTCTTTTCTTTTTGTCTTTGATTTCATCTACTGGTTGTAATATGTCAATCTCTATGCCAAAATAAAATCGCCAATATTGAGCAGATTTCACCGATTCGAATGGAATAGTTGTATCGTATTGAGAAATGAGTCTCATTATGGGAATAGCTCATTCTATATGTAATACGCCACATTACTAAAGAAATCAATAATTCCGAATTAAATACGTATCATAATGATACAATATACTGATTTGTGATAACAAAATTTGGCAAATTTGATCGATATTCAAAGTGGACACATTCTAAATAATGGGGCTGTTTTTAGAAGCCTATGGGAATAATGAGGTTAAATCTCTCTATTGGGAATTTGATTGTTAGAGAAACCGGATTGTGAGACAGAAATTGCATCCTTGATATGTCTATTTTTGACATTGCAGAAATGATGGTGTAGAGCGAAATAGCAGATGATGATCGAGAAGTTGAATATGATAATCACATAGAAAACGAGGACCTGCGGCTTTCGAAACTTATCAATGACTATTTCATCAGCATTCGATTCCTATCATAACAAATCCGCGGAAGCTCTACCCACTGGAGCTTCCGCGGCATAATCCTAACCACGAGAAGGAGGTGAAGAATTAGTTTGTGACTGTCAGTGTAACGGTCTTTGCAACTGAGGCTAATGTTCCAGCTTCAGGCGTTGCTGAGAAATTATATGTGATCGTCTGAGAAGCATCTTTGCCTTTGCCAATATTGTCAACCACATCAATAGCACTCGTCGCATTCGAAATATCTTGAATATCCTTGCTTGTTCCGAGTGTGCTGACTAAGGTGATTTCCAGCTTTATTCCGGTCGGCAGGGCTGTATTGATACTGGCTGTGACTTTGCCGGTTGTCGAACCATTATGCGTTAAACTGTAGCTTGATGCATTATTCGAAACAGCAACAAGGCCGGCTGCTCCTGGCACTGCATCATCGATCAGCAAGGACACTGGACCGGAGACGCTGATCTTATTTACGGCTTTTACTTCAAGCGTTACGGTCTGAGCTGCTGTCTGAGCAAATGCTGACTGTAATGCGAAGGTGGTCAGAACCACGAGGGCGAGAAGAACTGTTAACTTTTTCATTGTTGTTCCTTTGAGATTATGTGATTGTGTTTGATTTAATTTGTTATCGTCGTTAATTTCATCTGCTAAATGTAATATGTCAATCTTTGTGCCACTGAAAATACCTAAAATCTTAAAAATTTCGGCATATTTCATTTTAATTTATGTATCATATTGAGACTTCGCTCTCATTATGGGATTAGTAAAATATATGGTAAATGTAATTTTTTTCTACGAAATAGACGTTTTTGATTTTAGTGTGTATCATAATGATAATATCAATTGTTTAATGTTGGATTTAAGTGTCAAATTCAGTCATTTTTCGGGAAAAACCGCCAACAATTGTATGGCATATAGATTGAGCGATAATAAGTAGTAGAGACTTCTGAAAAACTCATTAATATTGTCACTCTGAACTCACACCTGCCGAAGCACACTTTATGCGGCGGGCAAGCGTTTCAGGGTCTAAAATCATTCAGACTCCGAAATGCCGCTGTACGGCATCCCGTACAGTGAGACAAGGGGCTTTATAAGCCAGGGCGCTCATTTGGAATGACTATGCGTTCAATACAATATTTCAGAAGACTCTCGTAATTATTCTTCATTCTAAGGGTGGACCTATGAACAATGAACCCATAATAGAAGCTCACGACAATAATTATGTCGAGCCTTCCCCTTTCATCATTCAAATGCTGAAAAGCCGGCTGGTAACACAGATTTCACATGAATTTCGCACTCCTCTCACATCCATTGTTGGCTTTGCAGAAATGCTTGCGGAAAGTGAAGGGATAGATGATCATCGAAGAGTGGAATATGCCCGCTACATTATGAACGAAGGCCTGCGGCTTTCAAAACTCATTACTGACTATCTAGAACTGGAATCCAGTGAACAGTGCCTTATGCATTCTCCATTGAAACGATCAGAGACCAATGAGGCCGTTTAGGAAGAGATTGAAAGTCCAAAAAATCCTTCCGTAAAAAGATCCACCACCATCCCCTTAACATAACCTGAAGAAACGTCCCCGGGAGAGGGTGACGATGACATAATAATTCAAGCCCTCTTTGTTACCACTGCGTAGTAATTCATCCGAAACATTTGTATTTTCTTTTAGAGGATGGATTACCCGTGGATACAGAACGAATCTATATTGTTGATGATGAAGCGACCATATCCAAGCTGCTGGAAGCCCGGATCGGGCGCCAATGGGGGTATCACGTCGAGGTCTTCCCGGACGGAAAATCCTTCCTGAATCGATTCACAGAACCTCCGGATCTTGTTTTATTAGACCTCATGCTTCCCGACATCAGCGGTATCGATCTGCTGAAAGAGATCAAGCAGACCAACCCCGAAATTCCCGTGATTGTTCTTTCCGCGCAGGATAGTGTCGAAGTAGCCTTGCAGACCCTTAAGCTCGGTGCAGCCGATTATTTCAGCAAACCCATTGACTTTCCAAAGCTCGAAATTGCATTAAAAAATTCTCTGAAGCTTGCAGCGCTCTCCCGTGAGATACAGCATCTCGAGGAAAGTGTTGGTAAACGTCTGCATTTCGAAAATATTGTCTCACAGAGCGGGGAAATGCAGGAGGTATTTAAACTCGTCAACAAGGTCAAACAGCTCAACATATGCGTCCTCATTCTTGGCGAGAGCGGTACAGGGAAAGAGCTTATCGCCCGTGCGATACATTACAATAGCAACCGTCATAGCGGACCGTTTGTTGTTGTCAACTGTGCATCGATTCCTCATGATCTTCTCGAGAGCGAACTCTTCGGTCATGAACGCGGTTCATTTACCGGCGCAATTCAACAGCGGATCGGAAAATTTGAGCAGGCCAACGGAGGGACGATATTCCTCGATGAGATAGGTGAATTGGATCAAAGCCTGCAGGCAAAAATTCTCCGCGTTCTTCAGGAAAAACAATTCAGCAGGGTTGGCGGGAACGATACTCTTACGACCGACGCACGCCTCATTTTTGCCACCCACCGCGATCTCTGGGAAGAAGTAAAGCAGAAAAACTTCCGGGAAGATCTCTATTTTCGCATTTCAACGTTTCCGATTCTTCTTCCTCCGCTGCGCCAGAGGAAATCGGACATCCTTCTGCTTGCCGATCATTTTCTTAAAAAGAACAGCGAGGAACTCGGAAAACCCGGCATTCAATTCTCACGCAAAGCTCTGGATCTCATCTACAGTTATCCCTGGCCCGGCAATGTACGCGAACTCGAGAATGTCATTCAGCGCGGTGTCGTACTGACGGAAGGGTCTCTGTTCTCGGAAAAGGAACTCCCTGTTTCCCTTGTTTCCTACGGCTCCGGTGAGACAGATATCGGTACACAATCCCTCTTCAATGAGAACCAGGAGACCATCATTCCTTTGGAAAAGATCAAAGAAAGTGCAATTCGAAACGCTATGAAGATTACGAACGGGAACATCGCGGAAGCTGCAGAGAAATTGGAAATCGGCCGCGCAACACTCTATCGGCTTGCGGAAAAATATAAGATCAAACTGTCATCTGGCTCATAGAAATGCTGGAGTGCCGATCTTCTCCTCTGCCACATAACAGGCGGCTTCCAGACGTTTTACCCACTTTAGAAGTGGCAAGGCAGATGGACAGAAGAAAGACAAACAAGATCCGAAGAGAAATCCTCATCCATAAACATTGGCGGGGATTTTTTGTTTTCTATGCGTCATCCAAGCCCCCTCATGATCCTGATTCTGTATGAATAAGAAATAATCGGTGTCATCATAATGGGATATCAAAGTTTTCTATGGTAACATCATCCTGAGTTTGAAGGAGGATTACCATGCCAAAGAGATCTATTCTCAAGAGAACTCTCCTTGTATCCCTTCCCCTGCTGCTATTAGGAGAAGTCTTTGCACAGGGATTGGGAAATATCACCGGAATACAGGTCTCCGAAAATTCACTCCTGCTTTCGGTTGGACCGGACATCGTTCTCTTCCGGGCGTGTACAGAAAATATCCTTGAGATAAATTATCGCCCGAACGGTGTCGAGGATCCCGATACACTCGTCGTGGCAAAAAGCGTCTGGGATCCAGCAGCTGCAACGGTTGATACTTCTGCCGAAATTCTTTCGATGACAACGAGTGCGTTCCGTATTGAGATCCAACGCAATCCGCTGAGATTTCATCTTTTCAAAATTGATCGAAACGGGATTTCTCTCATCTGCGAAGAACCCACAAACGGAGGCATCGTCCAAAATGCAATTACCCTCTCTACCTCCACTAGTACTTTTTATGGGATCCATAATCGATCACAAGGATCGCTCTTTACGCAGACCGGCGGTTCGATCACGGCCGGTAATCAGGGCCAAGCCGGAGGACCGTTTGCCTGGACGACTCAGGGATGGGGATTTCTTGCTGATGCGGATGGCGGATCGATAGCAATTTCGGGAAATTCTTTTTCGTTCTCACGTCCCCCAAGTGCGGCAAAAAGAGATATTGAATTCTACTTTCTTCTTGGCTCTCCCAAAGAGATCCTGAAGGGACTTCATGAAATAACGGGGTTCCCTCCGCTTTTTCCAAAATATACGTATGGATTCATGAATACCGAATGGGGAATCGATCAGGAGGAACTGTACAACGACATACGAACGTACCGTGAAAAGAGGATTCCGATCGATGCATACATCCTGGATTTTGACTGGATGGATTGGGGGAGCGATAACTACGGTGAATTCCATTGGGGCCCGAAATTTCCAGATGGGCAATCAGGAGCGATTGTCGACACACTGGAAAAGTATTCATTCCACCTCATGGGAATCCGCAAACCGCGCATTCATCTCAACACCACGCAGGGTACTTATTGCCTGGCAAATAATTTCTTCGTTGACTATCAAACCGATTATTTCAGCGGGAAACAAGTAGGCCGTCTGAATTTCCATAACCCGCTTGCGCGAACATGGTATTGGGAAAGTTTCGCAATGCAAAACCAATCTTACAGTAAAGGAATCACTGGATATTGGAATGATGAAGCGGATGAATATGGAGGCAACCTGATGTTCATGCAAATGCAGCGTTCGGAATACGAAGGACAGCGTGCATGGAACAACAAGCGTGTCTGGTCCATTAATAGAAATTTTTACACAGGCTCCCAGCGGTATGCATACGGATTGTGGTCGGGCGATATTCCATCGGGATTTTCAGCAATGGCCGATCAGCGGCTCTTCATGTTTTCGAGTATGACACTCGGCGTTTCATGGTGGGGCATGGACATCGGCGGATTTCAAAGTACACCGACTTCGGAGAACTACTACCGATGGATTCAATTCGGAGCCTTCGTCCCCATTTTCCGCGTCCATGGAACATACAATGAGGAACGGGAGCCATGGTTTTTTGGGGCACAAGCCGAGTCCATCGCAGCGAAGTATATCCGCCTGCGCTATGCGTTGATGCCCTACATCTATTCGGCAGCGCGGGAAAACCACCTGACCGGTATTCCGATCGCACGGCCTTTGGTTCTTGAATATCCCGATGACCCTGCCGTGGGGAATCTCACATCCGAATGGCTGTTCGGAGATGCACTTCTTGTTTCGCCTGTCACAACCTCCGGCGCTGTACAACAATCTGTGTACCTGCCAGAGGGAGTATGGCATGATTATAACTCTGGAAAATCCTATACCGGCGGGGCAACGTATACGATTTCTGTGACGAGTGACGACATCCCTTTGTTTGTCAAAAGCGGGTCGATCATTCCTATGTCCCCGCCGTCGCTGTACACAGATTCACCGGAGATGAAGAAACTGGTTCTCCTCAGCAGTTATCCAAATGGAACAGGGACTTGCACGGTCTATGACGACGACGGCATATCGTATGATTACGAGAATGGAGTCTCAAGTTCCGTTTCCATAACTCATGTTCGAAGTGACAAAAGTGCAACGATAACCATCACTGCAAAATCAGGATCATTTTCATCTCCTGAGCGTGACTGGATGGCGCAGTTTAACTGGGTTTCTGCTCCACCGGACAGTGTGCTGCTCGACGGTATTCCACTCGGAGTATTCCCGTTTGATACGATTAATACCGTGTCCTTACAGGGATGGTGCTTTGATCTACTTTCTCAGAAATGCCTGGTACGGTTCCCGGATAACAAATCGGGGCATCAACTCGATGCATATTTTCCGCCCACATCTTCGGCACAAAATCAACATGGAATCGATCTTCCGCATCAGTACAGTTTGAGACAGAATTATCCCAATCCGTTTAATCCAATAACAGTTATCAGTTACGAGATACCAGTTTCGAGTTTAGTGGATCTGATTGTTTTTGATCTTCTCGGTCGCGAAGTTGCTGTGTTGGTGAACGAGGAAATACCGGCTGGAATCCATACTATTCAGTGGAATGCCGGGCACATGCCGAGCGGCGTATATTTCTATAGATTGACTGCGGGCACCTATACGCAGACACGTCAGATGATACTGATAAAGTAGGCGGGCATATTGAGCGAAGAATCAACAAAATGTAGTTTAAACTTGATTTTCTATCAAGGAAGATAGATATTGGGGCAGGGAAGGGGCAAGTGAGGCTTGCACCCGATGCCCTCCCATTACCGGACGGCGTTACGGGATCTCCATACTCCGATATTACCAGTATTCAATTATATAAAAACATAGACAAAGTCTATATATTATCCTATTACACACGAAATATAGACAAGA
>CAZYYD010000018.1:0-85541 GCA_964651225.1 uncultured Ignavibacteriaceae bacterium | reverse complement strand
TCTTGTCTATATTTCGTGTGTAATAGGATAATATATAGACTTTGTCTATGTTTTTTATATATTACTGGGGCTACCTAAAAGGGAGGCATACCATGACGTCAAAACTATTAGACCAAGTGCGAGATGTTGCCCGCCTAAAACACCTGAGCCCCCGCACAGAAGATGCTTATGTCCAATGGATCAAACGCTTTGTCCTCTTTCATAACAAGCGGCATCCTCTTGAAATGGGAGAACAGGAGATCCGTAGTTATTTGATATACCTCTCCCGCGAGAAATATGTCTCTTCTTCAACCCAAAATCAAGCATTAAACGCATTAATCTTTCTCTATGACAGCGTGCTCCACAAAACATTAGGCAGCCTGGGAACCATCGAACGCGCACAACGCTCACTCCGCCTTCCCGTTGTTTTCTCGAAAAAAGAAGTCAAATCCATCCTCAGCCATCTATCAGGAACATCTAGGCTTGTCATTGCTCTGCTCTATGGTTCAGGACTTCGCCTGCTGGAAGCTTTGCGCCTGCGCGTCAACGACCTGGATTTCGACAATAACATTATTGTTGTGCGGCGCGGAAAAGGGGATAAAGATCGAAGAGTACCGCTCCCGCAATCTCTGATTCGAGATCTTCAATTGCAGCGCGAGAAAGTGCATCTGATCCATAAACAGGATCTACAAGAAGGCTATGGTGAGGCTCTGCTCCCGGATGCATTGCAAATCAAGTCGAAGAAGGCCTCAAAGGAAATTGGCTGGCAGTTCCTGTTCCCGGCAACTCGGCGCGCCGTTGATGTGCGCACAGGGCTTCTTGTGCGCCACCATCTCCATCCAACCCTTTTTCAACGCGAAGTAAAAGAGGCCATTCGGCGGTCAAATATCCACAAGAACGGGAGCTGCCATTCGTTCCGCCATTCTTTTGCCACACATTTACTTGAAGATGGACACGATATCCGCACGGTTCAGGAATTATTGGGTCATTCTGATGTCAGGACAACAATGATTTACACGCACGTGCTGAATAGGAAAGGATTGACCGTTCGCAGTCCGCTGGATGTCTAAAAGAAAAAATTCCAATATCAAAATTCAATAAATCCTAAAAACTTCCAATCTCCAAATCGTCAGATCATCAACTCATCCAATGACGTTTTTCACCTGTTTCATGGTCAATGCCGTCGATTCGGTAACACGCGCTAAAAGTGTATCGCATGTCTTCCTTGCGGCTTCCACAAAAACTGCATCCTGTAAAGAAGCGAGATTGATCTTGATATTCAATGCAGCACCTTCACATCCGGCTTGTAGCATCAAGGCGGCAACGCCGGCATCGGAAAGAGAATTTTGATTTCCTTTTTCTGCAACTACACCGGACAGTGCGACCGCTTCAGCACAGAGTTCCATAAGATGCAACGGAACATGTGTCGCGGACTTTGTCGCTTCCTGAATTGCTGCAGAGCGTTGCACTTTCTGTTCATCGGTATCTTTTGGTAATCCAAACGCCGCCATGACCTTATTGAATGCCGCAGTATCTTCGTCGATCAGTGCGGTGAGTTTCATCCGGAGCGCTTCGGATTTTCCTAACACATCTTCCATTCCCGACTGCACAAGCGCGTACTTCTTTTTTCCGATGGTCAGACGGCATACCATCGATGTGAGTGCCGCTCCCAGGGCTGCCGCAAGCGCCGAGATACTTCCGCCGCCGGGGGCAGGGGAACTGGAAGCCGTCTCGTTGAGGAGGCCGGTAATTGAAAGATTTGTTAGTAAGGTATTCTCCATTACGTCGTTCCTAAATGAGGTATTCAATAATTTTTTTCTTTGCGTCAAACGGTTCCAGCTGACTCAATCCTAGCCGTTCAACAGCGAGTAAAACTAGCTCCTTCTCGGATAGCGGTTTGCCTCCGGAATAAAACCTTCCCGCTTTCTCCAGCGCGCTCAAAGGAGCCAGACCGATCAGTTCACTTCCAACGGCGTCAATACCGAGCGATCGCGCCTGTCTTTTCACTTCTTCAAAGGCATCATGCATCGATGTTCTTTCAAAGTCCACTAAATTGATCGAGACTTGCGCAATCTTGAAGCGTTCCAGGAATACACCCATGGCCTTTGTGGCTTTCAGAGTTCCCGGAATTTTAATCGTCTCGCCCTGTTCGTTCTTCACAGGCTTGTCAAATTCGTCTTTCATGGGGCGGCCGCTCTCGCGGATGCGCAAGGCGATCTCATGCGCCAGCTTCACATCGGAAGTGCTGAGGTTGACGTTGTACGCTATGAGAAATTTCCGGGCGCCGGTAACCGTTGCGCCGTATTTTGGATGAAAAACAGGATCACCGTAATCCGGTTTCCATAATGCATCTTTCAGTTTCTCTTCCAGTCCTTCATATTCACCTTTGCGAATGTCGGAAAGATTGATACGCTGCGGTGAGCGCGCAGCAGATTCGTACAAATAAATCGGAATATGCAATTCTCTTGCGACCCGTTCGCCGTACGTATTGGCGAGCCGCACACAGTCCGCCATTGTTACTCCGCTGATGGGAACAAATGGGACAACATCGGTTGCGCCGATGCGCGGATGTTCTCCGGTGTGGTGCGTCATATCAATGAGCTCTGCAGCCGTCTTTGTTGCTTGAAACGCCGCTTCGACTACAGGTTCCGGCTCACCCACAAATGTGATGACAGTACGGTGATAATCTTTATCGGGTTCGATGCTCAGCAGACGCACTCCGTGTACTCGCTGTATACTTGCTCCGATAGCATCAATGGTCGTCTGATTCCGGCCTTCGCTAAAATTAGGAACGCATTCGACAATTTTTCGCATCAGTTTTTCCTTCCGAATTACAAGTCTAAATAAGTCCCGCGCTTGATCACTTTGGCGACGTGACTTGTACCAAAATGATAGAGCAGATACCGATAGCTGGGAATATCGTACAGCACAATATCTGCCTGCTTGCCGACTTCAATACTGCCTATCAACTTGGACATCCCCAATGCAGCCGCCCCATTCAACGTCGCGGCGGTGATGGCTTCTTCAGGAGTTAATGACATTTGTGTACAGGCGATCGTCATCATCAGCGGCATGGAATACGACATGCAGGAACCCGGATTGAAGTTCGATGCAATTGCCAGTGGGACTCCTGCATCGATGATTGTTCTTGCAGGGGGATAGCCGTAATGGAGGAAAAAGGAGACTCCTGGAAGCACCGTCGCAATAGTCCCAGCGTGTTTCAATGCGTCTATTCCCGCAGTATCAATCTGCTCAAGGTGATCCGCAGAAATGGCGCCCATCTCTGCAGCAAGTTTGGAAGCACCGAACTGCGTTAGTTGATCGGCATGTACTTTGATTCCCATGCCCAGAGTTTTCGCAGTCCGGAAAATTTTCCGGCATTGATCGATGGAAAAATATCCGTCTTCACAGAAGGCATCGCAGAATGCCGCCATTTTTTTCTGTGCGATATACGGCAGCATCCGCGTGCAGATAAGGTCGATGTAACCATCGGGATTGTTCTGAAACTCCGGCGGAATAGCATGGGCACCAAGAAAGGTCGGTACAATATCGACGAGACTCTCTTCGTTCAGATCATGAAGGGCTTCCATCATTTTGATTTCTGCATGTTCACTGAGGCCGTAGCCGGACTTGATCTCGACGGTCGTCGTCCCTTCGGATAACATCACTTCCAGATGATGACGGGCAGATCTCTTCAGCTCTTTTCTCGTGGCAGCCCGTGTCGCATTCATTGTGCTGAGGATGCCGCCGCCGGCCTGCGCAATCTCCTGATAGGTTTTCCCTTCAACCCGCATGGCAAATTCATCTTCGCGGCTTCCGGCAAAGAGGAGATGCGTGTGGGAATCGACAAATCCGGGGAGTGCGACGTACTCTGTCGCATCGATGATATCAATGCTCTCGTCTGGTGTCTGTGTGAATTCTGTGCTCGGCCCAACCCAGCTGAATAGCCCGTCCTGGATAAGCACGGTGGCATGCTCAATCACACCGAGATCGCGCATGTCGCTCCCCGCTTTGAACGGTTTCCCATTCGAACGCACAGTGACAAGCTGTTTGATGTTTTTAATGAGGAGATTCATATAACAACCGGTTGAGCACTTTCTGAAGAGACTGAGTACTGTTGGAAATCAAGGAACGAAGATAATGCCGAAGAATCAAGATTTCTAGTGACCAAGCAGGGAAGAGGAATGCGTTATCCCTTTTCGGGTCTATTACCCCAATACTGATGAAATATTCTTGTGCAGACCCTGATCCCGACAAAATCGGGACAGGGTGACTTAGTAAATACCCGCAGGTTGCTACAAGGATGATTTATTGTTTTGGTGCGGGCTGCCAGAGGCAGAGCGCAACACCTTCCGGTGTCTCAAATTGTGCTCGCCAGCCCATTGAGCCGACTGGGGTCTTTTTCATCAGCACTTTACCTCGAGCTTTGCGGACAGCTTTGAGCGTCGTGTCGATGTCGTCCGTTTCAATATAAATGTTGACCTGACCTTTTTTGGGAAGTCGTTTGACAACTTCGAAGCCGCCGTTAGGATGCTTTCCGGTGTGCAGAAGCGTGTAGTCGATGTCGGGGAGGTGAGTGAATGTCCAACCGAAGACCGTACCGTAGAATTTCTTTGCCTTCTCGACGTTGAGTGTGGGAATTTCAATATGACCGAATGCGTGCATAAGTCCTCCGTGGAGTTTACGGATAAAAGCGTCTATTTAGATTAATTTGCTCTCGTCAAATATAAACTTTGGTTATTCTTATCGAAAGAACAAAGTCCCTTTGAAATTTCAAAAATCGATCTCGTTTTCTCGAAGGAACGAAGCGACTGAGAAATCGAGCAATAAAAAAAGATTTCTCCCTACGGTCGAAATGACAATGAAGGAAGTTCTGTTATTTCGAATCCGATTTATCGGGAGAGAAGTCTAAATCTTAACTTCTCAAATTCACTTCGTGTTCTTTGTGGGAATCTTGATGTTCCACTTCTCCGCATTCTCCAGAGCCCGTTTGTATCCGGCGTCTGCGTGGCGGATAATGCCCATACCGGGATCGTAGGTGAGCACTCTTTGCAGTCGCGCCTCTGCTTCTTTCGTTCCATCTGCAACGACCACCATGCCGTTATGAATGGAATTTCCAATTCCGACACCTCCGCCATGATGAATACTCACCCAGCTGGCACCGCCGACAGCATTCAACATCGCTCCCAGCATCGGCCAGTCGGCAATGGCATCGCTGCCGTCGAGCATGCGTTCTGTCTCGCGGTTAGGTGAAGCAACGCTGCCGCAGTCGAGATGGTCGCGCCCGATGACGAGAGGGGCGGATATTTCGCCTCGTGCAACAAGATCATTAAAAATCGTTCCCATCTTTGCACGCTCACCATACCCGAGCCAGCAAATGCGCGCCGGTAGTCCCTGGAAGGCGACTTCTTTCTGCGCTTTTTCAATCCAATTGCAGAGTGGTTTGTTTTCCGGAAATGTTTCCATAACCGCCCGATCGGTGCGATAAATATCGTTCGGATCACCGGAGAGAGCCGCCCAGCGGAAGGGACCTTTCCCGTCACAGAAGAGTGGACGAATGTATTCGGGAACAAAGCCGGGAATGTCAAATGCTTTTTTCAAACCGTTCGCCAACGCTTCACCGCGAATATTGTTTCCATAATCGAACACGATGGCCCCTTTTTGTTTCAGCTTCAGCATACTCCTTACATGTTCGACGATCGAGGCCCTGGCAAGCGTACTATATTTCCGCGGATCCTTTTTGCGAAGTTCAAGCGCCTTGGGATACATCATACCGGCCGGTACATATCCGTTGAGCGTATCGTGAGCGGAGGTCTGATCGGTAACGAGATCCGGAAGGAATGTTCCGGCGGCAATCCTCGGGAGTACTTCCGCAGCATTTCCCAGCAGCCCGACCGAAAGAGGGAGCTTCTTTTCCTTCGCGGCGCGGATTTGTGCAAGCGCGTCTTCAAGATTATTGGTCATCGTGTCGAGATAGGATGTCTCCAGACGCCGTTTGATGCGGTGAAGATCGACTTCCACAACGAGACACGCAGCGCCGTTCATTGTGGCGGCAAGCGGCTGCGCGCCTCCCATACCGCCGAGACCGGCGGTGAGCAGGAATTTTCCTGCAAGACTTCCGTGAAAATGTTTTGCAGCAGCCGCAGCGAATGTCTCGTACGTTCCCTGCAATATTCCCTGCGTGCCTATGTAAATCCAGCTTCCCGCCGTCATTTGGCCATACATCGTCAACCCAAGACCTTCCAGCCGCCGGAATTCATCCCACGTCGCCCATTTTGGAACGAGCATAGAATTGCTGATCAACACACGTGGTGCGTTCTCGTAAGTCTTGAATACACCAACCGGTTTTCCCGATTGGATGAGCAATGTCTCATCGTTCTCCAGAGTCTTCAGACTCTTGACGATGGCATCGAAACATTGCCAATTCCGCGCAGCTTTTCCGGTACCTCCATAGACAATAAGCTCCTGCGGTTTTTCGGCAACCTCAGGATCAAGATTGTTCATGAGCATGCGCAGGGCTGCTTCCTGGATCCAGCTCTTGCAGGAAATCTTCGTACCGAGAGGTGCGCGAATGATTCGCGAAGTTATTTTTGTAGGTTTTCTCACGGAGTGATCCTCATGATATTCAAAGGATGTTTATCCAAGTTTGTATCCTATCTTCCGCAAAAAGTCTATCCGCCATGCAATGCCGGCTTCATCTTCCACGCCTTTTGTCTTTATTCCATCGATAACACCGAGAATCCCGCCTCCTTGCTCGGTTTCTGCCACAATGACTTCCACCGGATTTGCCGTCGCACAGAAAATGTGACAGACCTCCGGGACATTTTTAATGACATTAAGAATGTTGACAGGAAAACCGTTTTCCAGTAAGAGGATGAAACAATGCCCGCAGGAGAGAGCGAGTGCATTTTTCTGCGCCAACTCGATGAGCGATTTGTCATTCCCCATCCAGCGGACGAGCGCCTCGCCGGACGATTCGCAGAACCCAAGTCCGAATTTCATCTGGGGATTAGTCTGAACAATGGCCTCGTAAATATCTTCCACTGTTTTGATAAAATGCGATTGGCCGAGGATGAGGTTCGCCGCCTCCGGTTTTTCGATTTTAACAATTTTAAGTTCCACAGCACTGCCTCCCGTTTAATGTTTTTCGTCTTTCATGAGTGACCCGACGTGCGTCAGCTGCTTTAGGCGACCCGATCCGGGGCGGAGAGGAAAGGGGGATTCTACAAGCGCGAGAGTGCACTTCTTCATTTCTATGCCGTTCTCAAAGGTTCCATGGAGAAGAAAGGAAATGGTGTCGGAAAGATGCGGTGCATGGCCCACCAGAAGCGCCGAGGAGATATTCAGTGAGTTTAACTGTTCCAGAAGCTGCCGATGGCTGGAATCGTTCAGGAGAAATTCACTTGAGACCGGTTCCGGAGAGTCGATGTGCGCATGCACAAGAAGCGCTGTAGCCTGTGCCCGTTCGAGGGGGCTGGAAAGAACAACATCGACCTGAGTATTCGACTGCCGCAGGAATTTACCGACGCATGCTGCCTGACGTACGCCGAGTTCGGTCAGAGGGCGTTCATTGTCGCGGAGATGAGAATCGATCGACGCATCGCCATGTCGGAGGAAGTAGATCAACATTGTTTTGTGACCGGAATACTGGAAACTCCATGTCCAAAGGAACAAGCAGGTGCTGCCTGTGCTACTCCTTCGTCAAATTGTATTGCTGGATCTTTGTGTAGAGCGTCTTCAGGCTGATGCCCAGGATTTGCGCAGCGGTGTTCTTGTTCCAGCCGACCGTTTTCAAGACACCGGCCATATGCACTTTTTCAATATCGCGCATGGAAACAGCATCTCCAATGTGCGGCCCGCTCGTCGCAGCAGTGGGTCCTTTTATCAGCAAAGGCCGCTTGCCAATGGGGATCGCGATATCTTCGACACAGATAAGATTCTCTTTGCACAAGATGCTGGCACGTTCTATGACATTTTCCAGTTCCCGTACGTTACCGGGCCAGTCGTACTTCATGAGGAGTTCAAGCGCTTTGGGTTCGATCATTTTTAATTCACGCGGACGTACACGGTTCTTCAGGAAATAATCAACGAGGATCGGAATGTCGTTGGTCCGTTCGCGCAGAGATGGGACAGACAGGGTAATGACGTTAATTCGGTACATCAGATCTTCGCGAAATCTCCCTTCGATCACTTCGTCCTGTAAATTCTTGTTCGTTGCCGAAATAATCCTCACATCCGACTTGAGGTTCTTATTGCCGCCCACGCGCCGGTATTCACCAGTCTGCAGAAAACGCAGAAGCTTCGGCTGGATCATCAGACTGATTTCGCCAATCTCGTCGAGGAACAAAGTTCCACCGTTCGCGATTTCTGCAAGTCCCTGTTTCATCGCATGCGCATCGGTAAAGGCGCCTTTTTCGTGACCGAAGATTTCGCTCTCGAGCAGGTTATCCGGAATGGAAGCACAGTTCAGCGCAACAAATTGCTGGTCTTTGCGCAGGCTGTTCTTGTGTACAAAATTTGCCACCAGCTCCTTCCCGGTACCGCTTGCCCCCTGAATGAGAACGGGAGAGTCGGTCGGTGCGACTTTGGCGGCAATGTTGAGCAGATCGAGCATCAGCGGACTGTCGCCGATGATGTCGCTCGCGAAGGTATGACGTGCGAGCTGTGTCTTCAGGACTTTATTTTCCAGGGCGAGACGCTTGCGTTCTACTGCCCGATCGATCACGGCGATTAGTTCGTCGCCGGCGTAGGGTTTGGTGATATAGCTGTACGCCCCCAGCTGCATGCATTCAACGGCGATCTTGACATCATGCACACCGGTCAGCATAATGACCTGTGTATCGTACGAATGGTCGCGAATGAATTTCAATACTTCTACACCATCCACACGCGGCAGCTTGATATCCAGGAGTACCAAATCGAACGATCGTTGTTGAAGAATGTTGATGGCCAGAACGCCGTCCTTTGCGACTTCGACCTTATATCCTTCCTGGGTTAACAGCGACTGAACCACCTGCAGGAACGATTCTTCGTCATCGACAGCAAGAATGGAAATGGACTCGGTTTTCATACGATGGTCATTATGAGCGAACGTTACCGGACGGGGAGTGCGAAATGGAAGGTCGCGCCCTTACCGGCTTCCGACTCTACCCAGATCTTTCCATTATGCGCTTCGATAATGCGCTGCGAAATAATCAGACCCAATCCTGTCGTCTTGTTCTGATTTGTTTTCCCGGACACCAGATCGCGGTAACGGTCAAAGATCAGCGGCAATTCATCCGGAGGAATGCCGGCACCGCTGTTGAACACCGACACCATTACATGCTCGGTCGGCTGCTGACCTTCTTCCAGGACGATGGAAACTTTCCGTACCTGCACAACAATAGCGCCTTGCTCCGGTGTGTGCTTGACGGCGTTGCTCAGAAAATTTTGCAGCACCTGTTCAATTTTCGCGGAGTCGTACTCCAGTGGGGGTAACTCAGGTTCGGCATAATAATCGAGCGTGATATTGCTTGATTGGATGGGAACACGGAATTCCTGATTGACATTCTGCACAGAGACCGGAAGATTGCCGATTCCTTTATTTAACCGCACCCGGCCGCCTTCCAGTTTTGTTAAATCCATCATATCATCGAGCAGGCTGATAACTTTATCGATGGAGGCCGTCATGTATCCTAACAGTTCTTTTTGATGATCTCCAATCGAGCCCGCCATTCCCTTGAGCAGGTATCCGATACTCTGGCGCAGCCCGGCAATCGGGTTGTGCAAATCATAGAGCAGCCGGGCGGTATGTTCCGATTGCAGGCGGCGGACGCGGTCTTCAGCATCGCGCGTGTGGATGATCCCTTTCAGCAAAGGCACGAGCTGATCCATGTCGATCGGCTTAGTGAGATATTCCTTTGCTCCCAGCTTCATCGCTTCGACGGCCATGCTGACATCGACCATGCCGGTCATGATGACAACTTCTGTTTGCGTAGAGTTCTTTTTTACATACCGGAGCACTTCCAAGCCATTCGCACCCGGCATTTTGATGTCGAGAATAGCGATATCAAAATCTTTCGCCTGCACCTTTTTGATGGCTTCCAAACCGTCTTCCGCTTGCTCGACATCAAATCCTTCATCGCGTAACCAGGCGGCGACGGTCTTCCGAAGTGTATCTTCGTCATCTGCAATAAGGACTTGGATATTTTCTTCGCTCATAAAAAGTCGCTTTCCTCGTGTGGCGTTGTCTCAACTACTGCTGAATTTGAATTAATGTAATTCCTACAATGGGAAGGCTCCAAGGGTGACTTCTGCCCACCATGCGTCATGGACTGCTGGAGATAATAAATAGATTCACTTGAAAAGTCAATTCCTTTCTCCCCTCAAAACTCAAAGAAAAGTTGAATTTGATGTCACGCACTGCTACATTAGACTACATTTTTCTATCACCTATGGTTTTACTATGAAAACCCACATTCTCGACGGCAGTTGTCTGACTATACCTCAAGTTTTTGACCTTGCAGCCGGAACAGCACAAGCGAAATTAAGTCCTGGTGCCAGGCAAAAGATCGAGAAAGCCAGCAGGCTCGTAAAACACTGGATCGATACGGGCGAGGTGGTCTATGGAGTAACGACCGGTTTTGGAGAATTTGCAAACATTCGGGTAAAGAGCGGTGACATTGAACAGCTTCAAGAAAACCTTATTGTCAGCCATGCCGCCGGGGCAGGGGACCCGCTCCCTGCAGAAGTAGTACGTGCGATGATGGTCCTACGGGTGAATGCCCTGGCGAAAGGATTTTCCGGAATCCGGAATTCAACCATAGAACTCTTATTGAATATGCTGAATAAGAATATTGTTCCGGTGATCCCTTCACAAGGATCTGTCGGGGCAAGCGGCGACCTGGTTCAACTGGCTCACCTCGTGCTTGGAATGATGGGAAAAGGAAAAGTCTGGGAACAAGGAAAAACGCCGACCAACATTGTGGATGCTGCTTCTGCGTTACGGCGCAATCGTCTTCATCCGGTACACCTCACGGCAAAAGAAGGACTGGCGCTGATTAACGGAACGCAGATGATGACGGCGTATGCCGTGCTGGCTGTTCATCAGGCAAAGATACTCACGAAGATTGCCGACATTGCCGCCTCGATCAGTGTAGAGGCGTTGCGCGGCAGCGACACAGCGTTTGATGAACGGATCCATAACCTTCGTCCCTATCCGGGCCAACGTGCCGTGGCGAAAAATATACGGCGGTTGATGCACAAGAGTAAGCTTCGCGAATCCCACCGGCATGGTGATGCCCGCGTGCAGGATGCGTACTCCATCCGATGTATTCCTCAAGTACATGGTGCTTCACGCGATGCGATCGATTTTGTTTACAATAACGTGTCTATAGAAATCAATTCTGCCAATGATAATCCATTGATCTTTCCGGATGATGGAATTCATCTGGAAGGCGGGAATTTCCATGGTCAGCCCATGGCATTGGCAATGGATTTCCTTGCCATCGCATTATCGGAACTGGCGAACATTTCAGAGCGCCGCATCGAGCGGCTGATCAACGGTTCGCTCAGCGGACTGCCACGCTTCCTGACATCGAACGGCGGATTAAATTCCGGGTTGATGATTGCACAGTATACCGCGGCCTCTCTCGTATCGGAAAATAAAGTGCTTGCCCATCCAGCCAGTGTGGATTCTATCCCCACCTCTGCCAATCAGGAGGATCATAACAGTATGGGGTCTATCAGTGCGCAGAAGGCATGGCGCATTTTGAAAAATGTTCAGACGGTTATTGCGATAGAACTGCTGTGCGCATGCCAGGGATTGGATTTTGCCCGGACATTGAAAAGCGGAACTTCTCTCACCGCCGGTGCTGGAACAGAAGCGGCCTATCAATTTGTTCGTAGAACAATCAGCCACCTTGAAGGTGACCGGGTACTGTATGATGAAATTCAACAAGCACTCCGATTGGTCGAAGATGCCGGTATTGTCGAAGGAGTTGAGAATAAAATAGGAATGCTGGATTAAACGAGAATGCTAAAAAACCTTTTAAAGAAAGACATGATATGAAATTCACAAAAGATTTTGTCCGAACCTTGCCTAAAGTGTTGTTGCACGATCATCTGGACGGCGGTGTGCGTCCGCAAACAGTCATCGAACTGGCGAAAATACAGAAATATGATAAACTGCCCGCCACCGACCCGAAAGAGTTAGCACAATGGTTCCATCGCGGTGCCACCCGCGGAAGTTTGTCCCTCTTTCTGGAAGGGTTTGAACATACATGCAGCGTGATGCAAACCGAAGAGTCTCTTGAGCGTGTCGCCTACGAAACCATGGAGGACATGAAGAACGACGGTGTGGTATATCTCGAGACACGGTTCGCTCCAGTATTCCACATGGGTAAAGGGCTGGATGTGCATAAAGTGGTCAAGGCAGTTCTGTCCGGACTCGAGCGCGGGAAGAAAGACTTTGGTGTTCATTATGGACTCATCATCTGTGCCATGCGCCATATGGATCCTGCGGTGTCGCTGGAAATGGCTGAACTGGCCGCGGATTTCCGGAATCGGGGCGTTGTCGGATTTGATCTCGCCGGTGAAGAAGGCGGACACCCGCCCAAAAAGCATATCGATGCGTTCCATTTTATTCAACGCGAAAATTTCAATATTACCGTCCATGCCGGCGAAGCGTTCGGGAAAGAATCGATCTGGCAGGCAATCCAATGGTGCGGTGCGCATCGTATCGGCCATGCAACGCGGCTCATCGAAGATATGCGCATCAAAGAGGGGGAAGTGTTGAATATGGGAACGCTCGCCCAGTATGTGCTGGATAAACGTATTCCGCTGGAGATCTGTCTGACCAGCAACGTCCATACCGGCGCTGTGCCGAGTTTACAGGAACATCCGTTCGGTATTCTCTATCGGTACAAATTCCGATGCACGCTTAACACCGATGACCGACTCATGAGCAACATTACTCTGACCGATGAGTATTGCATGGCCTCCGAAATCTTCGATTTGAAATTTGACGATCTTGAAAAATTAACAATCAACGCCATGAAAAGCGCCTTTTTGCCGTACAAACAGCGTATCGCTATGATCTACAATACGATCAAACCGGGATTTGCGGCTGAGCAAAAGAAATTGTAGGCTAACGGTACTCCATCAAGAGTGTCTTGGGATGAAAATGTAGTATGGCTCGAAAAAAGCCATAATCATTGAAATGAGTACTGCTGGATCTGCAGCCGCTAACGAATTATACATCCATGCATACATCGTCCGATTACTGCTGCAGACAATCTCTGCGAATTGTCGAATTGGTAAAGCTCGTTGTTCAACAGGACATTCTTTCCTTGTTTCTTCCGCTCACTTCTTCAAAATATCTAGTTTGACAAGGATCATCTTAATCCGGCTTTATGCTTTTAGAAAAAGAGGTGAATGAAATAATTCAACGTTGTTCGGGTTCGGGGTCAAATATTATTATGATCACGAATCATATGATTCGTTGGTTCATTTTTAGAATTATTCCTTTTTAAAAGGACTTATGCTTCCTCACGGAGAAAAGAAACAAAGACAGAGAGAATCAGAAAGGACGATAACCTCGATGACAGCCAAGGACTCATTCCTGCCTTGGATCTTGTTGGGATGCATTATCGCTTTTCTTGTCTTTGTACGTATCCGGATCCTGGCGACACCTCTTGAACGAGACGAGGGTGAGTACGCATACATAGGGCAATTATTTCTTCAAGGAGTACCTCCCTACGCAGAAGCATTTACCATGAAGCTTCCCGGAACAAGCATGATGTATGCACTTTTTATGCTCCTGTTTGGCCAGACAATTTCAGTCATTCATCTTGGATTGCTGCTCGTCAACGTTGCTTCCACCTTCCTGATTTTTCTACTAACAAAAAAATGGCTGGACGCTTCGTCGGCAATTATTTCTTCTTTCTCGTTTGTCCTTCTCTCATTAAGTCCTTATTTACTTGGCTTTGCTGCGCATGCGACACATTTTGTGATTCTTTTTTCTCTGTTAGGGACACTCGTTCTTCTTCAGGCTCTTGAAACGAAAAAAGGAAGCAGAATCTTCTTCTCGGGCATTCTTTTTGGATGTGCCTTTCTGATGAAACACCCGGGGATCTTCTTTTTCATGTTCGGGCTTTCTCTTCTCGGAATTCACTTGATGAAAGAACATTTTTCCAAGAAAAATATCGTTCAGTTCAGCATCTGGCTCACGGGGGGATTTCTTGTTCCACTGTTCTCGATTTTTCTTTTAGCATATTTAGGAGGAACGTTGAAGAACCTCTGGTTCTGGGCTGTTCAATATGCTCTCTTCTATGGGACAGATATCTCGTTCAGTCAGGGCCTGATGAAGTTGAGCCGCATGCTGCTCCTTTTTCGGTCTGTACTTCCGCTGTTTTGCATCGCTATCGTAATTGGGATTCCGCTTGTTTTCGCAGGAAAAATCCTCGACTTGACAAAGAACATCCTTCTTTTGTTTGGACTTTATTCCTTTTTGGCTCTGCTGCCCGGCCTGTACTTTCGGGATCATTATTTTATACTCATTCTGCCAGCATGTTGTCTTTTCATTGGCGGCGGATTCCATGTTGTCCAACATTTCTTAGAACACAGCTATGGCTGGAAATATATCCCGTCGTTGGCGGTGGTCATGATGATGGGCGCAAATATCTATACAAATCGTGATTATTATTTTACGTTATCTCCTGACGATATTGTCCGATCGTACTATGGTATCAACTATTTTGTCGAATCGTTGCCCATCAGCAAGTATCTTGCGGAACACACATCTCCCGAGGAACGCATTGCCGTGATCGGCTCGGAGCCGCAAATATTCTTCTACACACAGCGGCGATCTGTCTCCGGATACATTTATATGTATGGAATGATGGAGCCGCAGCCCTTTGCCCGCAGAATGCAGGAAGAGTTTATCGCTGACGTTGAACACGCACGGCCCAATTATCTTGTATTTTTCGGACTCACATGTTCCTGGGGTGACGACGCCGCTTCAGATCTTCGAATATTCGTCTGGAACAGGAATTATACCTCAACATATTATCACCCTGTTGGGGTTATTGATTTCGTAAACCGGCATGATATTCGATATATTTGGGGACACGCCGCTCAACAGTATATACCGGTTTCCTCGGAGCATATCATTATTTATAAACGAACCGGAATAGAAAATGCCCATGGAAGATAAAAAGTCGAAAGATCCGATACATTGTCTTTGTGTCTTTTATCTCAGAGGGGTTACAACGATCTCAAGACGATAACTTGGAATGAAGCACTCCCATCGCGAAAAGGGATGTTGAATGAAGATGAACCGGATGGAAATATTAGTGAGTGCTGGTGCATTGTTCTTAGGAATGTATATCGTTTTCGCATGGACACAAAATAATTTCAGTTTTCCCGACTTTTCTTACTATCGCAACATTATTTTGTTTATGGGGGGGATCCCCTCGCCCGCTCTTTATTCGCAGCTTGGGAAAGTGGTACTCCTTTTTCCGACTACTCTGCTCTTTTCAATTGCTTTGATGCATTCCGGCATTCGTTTTCCTCGGCTATCAACAATTCGTCACCGTTCTGCAGTTCCAGTTGTGCTCCTGACTGCAACGCTCGTTCTTATTCTTTCTACTCAATATCTTTTCCATGAAACAGAGGTAACAGACGACGAAAACGTATACGATTTTCAAGCGCAAACGCTATTAGCAGGCAGGCTTGTCAACCCGCCTCCACCGGTGAGTACAAGCTTTGAAAATGTATTTACCATTAATGACGGGAAGCATTGGAGCGGCAGATATACGATGGGACACCCTGTGGTCCTTGCTGCTGGCATGATTCTTGGAAACCGCTATATCGGTACTATCACCATCAGTATTCTTACGCTTTTCCTTTTGTATCTCATCAGCAGGGAATTGTATTCGGACAAACGTATTGCTTTACTCGCTCTTTGCCTCGGGGCCGTCTCTCCATACTTTTATCTTGTCTCTTCGTCGCGGCTGAGCCATACAACGAGCGCTTTTTCTCTTGTCCTGTTTCTCTACTTATTCCTCAAGTCGCGTCGAACAGAAAAACTCCGTCCCGCAATCCTTTTTTCACTCTTTGCAGGTCTCTCGCTAGGGTTTGCATTTTCTACCCGCCCATGGACTGCTTTCGCATGGTCCCTGCCGTTTCTTGTTGTGATGGTGAAAGATGCTTTACACTTTTCAAAACATACTATAGTAAAAGGAGTGATGATTACAGCCGGCTTTGCTGTGCTGTTTTTATGTACTCTGTATTGCAATGCGGCTGTTACGGGTCATTCTATGCTGTTCCCTTACAGCTTGTACAGTTCCAGTGAACACCTTGGCTTTAGCCTGGGCGGCCACACGCCTTTGGGCGGTATACGTAATCTTGCGGTCTGTTGTACCCGATTGAATACCATCCTTTTTGGATTTCCCGTAAGTCTTCTATTCGTTTTCGCTTTCCTCTTTTCAAAAAAAGAATTCGGTGACCGGTTATCCTTTGCCATCATCGGGAGTATTGCTGTTTTCTACCTTGGATTTTATTCTGCCGGGGTTTCTGACCTTGGACCTGTCTATTATTACGAAATACTGATTCCACTTCTACTGCTCAGCGCCCGCGGCGTGTTCTTTCTGCATGAAAAGTTGTCTGCACAATCTGCCGAAGGCAGGAAATTTGTCCCTGCATTTCTTGCCCTCTCTTTTCTTGCTGCGCTGGGAACGTCAATTCCTGAACGGATCTCCCATGTCAGCAGGTTGACGCAACAAATTCGCGAGCCCTACGAGACTGTTCAAGCCGTCGGCATACACCATGCGCTGGTGATGATAAAGCCGTTTGTTCCTTCAGGATGGGTCTTTGGGATCAGAAACCCATCTCCCCGATTCACGGACGATGTTGTCTACTGTCAATATGCCGATTCGGTTTCTAACCAAAAGGTGGTATACTATTTCCATGACCGTTCTCCCTACATTTTGGAATATGACACAGCTGTAGCTCACTTCGTTGTGTTGCCGGTTAACAAGGAAACTAGAAAACCGGTATTGCTGTCTCCCTGATTTCGATACTCACACCCACTATGGAGAATTTACTATGACGAATATGCCTTTAAGAATACCAATCGTTGCGTTGTTCCTTTATTTCGGAGGTTCTATGAATACTGATCATATTCACTGGTTCGGTCAGTCTGCGTTTCGCATCGAGGATGGGAAAATGCAGATCTATCTTGATCCGTTTCAACTTCCTGAACATTTGCCCAAAGCAGACATCATCTTCATTTCCCATGCTCATTTTGACCACTTCTCCCCGGACGATATTGCGAGGATCAGGAAAGAAAACACCATCATCGTTGCGCCGAAAGATGTAGCCTCAAAACTTGCAGGTCATGTCGTTGCGGTTGTCCCGGGGCAACAGTACACAGTCGGTACGGTCAAGGTAGAAACAATTCCTGCCTACAATCTCGATAAAAAGTTTCATCCGAAAGAAAACAAGTGGGTGGGATATATTCTCACCCTTTCGAACGGGCAGCGGATCTATCACGCAGGCGATACAGACTTCATCCCCGAGATGCGCACCGTGAAAACGGATATTGCCCTGCTGCCATGCGACGGCACCTATACGATGACGGCGAAGCAAGCAGCGAATGCGGCCAATTCGATTATGCCAAAATTAGTTATTCCCATGCATTGGGGAGGAATTGTCGGAGCGAAATCAGATGCAGAGGAGGTGAAAAAGCTTTTCAAAGGTGATACAGAGATCAAAGCGAAAGAAGAGTAGTAGCGATGGCTCAGATTTCACTGATTGATTACAGATAATGATGACACTGATGAATACTCTCAGGGAGGGGGAGCTATGGAAAGCTCAGAGTATCCGCTCAGCGGACTAACGGAGAAGATCATAGGAGCGGCATTTCGGGTGCATAATCGTTTGGGACAGGGATTCCTTGAGAAAGTTTACGAGAATGCACTCGCCGAGGAACTGCGAACACTAGGGTTGAAGATTGAACAGCAAAAATCTTTGAAAGTCCTGTATGGAGGAAAACCTGTCGGAGATTTTGTAGCAGATTTACTTGTGGAGAAGTCCGTTCTTGTAGAACTCAAAGCAGTGAAATCGATCGACCAATCACATGAAAATCAACTTCTAAACTATCTCAAGTCATCCGGAATCGAGGTTGGTTTGCTTATTAATTTTGCTGAAAGTGTACAGATCCGGCGGAAGATTTTCACACTCGATTCTCAAAAATCAGTGTAATTTACCATCAGCGCACAATCTGCGTGATCTGTGAAATCATTTGATCATTTGCAGATACCGTTCCCGGTCTCGCCGGTGCATCCGGATTTTCATTACTACCCGGTCATCTTCATACGTTCGTTCCAGCACTTCACCGATATCGTATAATTGTGCGATCAGCTTCTGTCTCGAACCCGGCAGAACGATTTCTTCAACCGAAAATTCTTTCTCCAGCAGTTTTGAGACCTCTTCCTTCAATCCGAGGATGTTGATGCCGCGTGCCGCGGAAATAAAGACACTGTTGGGATACTTCTCGGCAAGCGTCGGCAGGAAGCTGCGATCCTGCAATCGGTCGATTTTATTAAAGACCATGACCGTTGTTGTATCGCCTGCGCCAAGATCTTCCAGTGTCTCTTGAACGATACGAATTTGATCTTCGAAATAGGGACTGGCAATGTCCACGACATGCAAGAGAATATCGGCTTCCGTAATTTCCTCCAGTGTACTTTTAAACGATGCCACAAGATGGTGAGGAAGCTTACGGATAAACCCTACCGTATCGGTCATGAGGATGGAAACAGATGTGCTGAGCGGCACCAGCCTCGTTGTAGGATCAAGCGTTGCAAAGAGACGGTTCTCGACGAAGACCTCCGAGCCGGAAAGGAGATTCAGAAGAGTGGATTTCCCTACGTTGGTATACCCCACGAGCGCAGCCCGTGTATGTTTCGTCCGGCCTTTCCGCTGCGTAACGCGCTGCTGTGCAATGCGATCCAGCCGTTCCTTCAAATGGCTGATGCGTGTCTTGATCAACCGGCGGTCGGTTTCGATTTGTGTTTCCCCGGGTCCCTTCGTGCCAATACCGCCAAATTGTTTTGATAAGTGTGTCCACTGGCGCGTGAGACGCGGCAGGAGGTACTCCAGCTGAGCTAACTCTACCTGTGTTTTTGCTTCACTCGATTTTGCACGGGAAGCAAAAATGTCAAGGATCAGGCCACTTCGGTCCAGGACTTTGCATTCCAGCGATTTTTCAAGATTTCGTACCTGGGCCGGGGAAAGGTCGTCGTCAAAAATGACGAGTGGTATTTTTTCTTCCGTAATCCGCAGACGTAATTCTTCCACCTTTCCTTTCCCAATAAAGGTTGCCGGCTCGGGACGATCGCGATCCTGCGTCATACGTCCTGCGACATCTGCTCCTGCTGTATCCGCTAAGAGGGCGAGCTCGGTCAGCGATTCGTCAACGTCTTCTTTAGAGGAAAGGCGTGTCGGCACGCCAATGAGAATGCATTGTTCTTTTCCCGTTTGAGCTAATTCTATCATATGCGTCCAGGAATTATTCTGTCTAAGTCGTCATCGATGATTGTGAGCGCCTGGTGTCTCGCGCTACCAGCATTTCGATAAGTGCAATCACCAGTGCTGCAATGAGAAATTGCTTCCAAAGTTCTGATCCAACACGCGATTCTATAATCCGGCGCTGCAATTCCTGTGGTTGATCAATCCGATGGATGCTGCCGGTATTCATGCCGAGTCTTTTGTAGATCTTCTTCAGCAGGGCCTCATTCGCCGGCAGAGTATTCGATTCAGCCGGATCGATATTGACGGCAAACTTATCAAGAAGTGTAGTCCCGGACAGCATCGTATAGAGTCCCGGAATATCAGTATTGGAAAACCGGACGACTTTTTCTTTCCCCTGCTGCCGGACAGCAACGGAAACATCCCTTCCACCCGGCTTTGTGATGGTGATTGTCGGTGGAACAGACGAACGGAGGATAGCAGTTCTTTCCTCTCCTGCAAGGATTGATCGTCCTATGTTTGGTCCCTGTGCAAGAAATGCTGCAGCACGATGGATCAAGGGCACAAACAATCCTTTGAGCGGGAAATCTGACCATTCGGTATTAGCTGCCGTACTGAAGGTAAACACACGCCCATTGCCAACCTGATCTTCTATCAAAAACGGAGAGCCGTTGGTCAGCGTGATGATGTTTTGAGAAGAGGGAGTTAAGAGAAATCGAAGCGATGATTTCACCCGAGGTGATTCCAGGGTTTGCTGCAGCCGATGATGTTCGTTAGACTGCCGCGGTTCGCGTTCTTCAAACATTCCGGAGAAAAGGGGATGCTGTAAGTCTACTTTATCGAATTCGACAAACGAAGATGAAGACTGTGCTGACGGCATCTGAACTTCCGCCGGTGCGATGGTCGAGATGCCGAGTGCGGAGGCCAGAGAATTGTATGATGCTGCCGTAGTCTGATTCCCGGGGAAAAGGAGAACACCGCCGCCATTCTGCAGAAATGTTTTTATGGCTGCGATCTGAGTAACCGTCAATTCGCGAAGATTGGAAAACAATGCCACATCGATTGCATGCAGCTGTGAGGATGAAAAACGGTCTCCTCTTGTCTCTGAGATGTTGAAGATTGCACTGCTATCGGAAAGCCGGGTCGAAAACGCGAGCCGGAGATAGTTGAGATCGGGTGAGCTTCCGACGAGCAGCACGTGCACGATGTCGGGAATATGGAGGGTGAAGTAACGCCGATTGTCAAACTCAAGGTCGTCATCTTCCAATTCGATTATTCCCTCGAGGAACCCGGTGCGCTTTGGTACGAGCTGAAATTCCGTTTCCACTGTTTGCCGGGCACGAATATCAACTCCCTTTTGTGCCACGCGGCTTCCGCTTTGAAAGACACTGATGACGTGGTTCTGCAGATCTGCCGAACCATGGTTAGCGAGTTTTACAGATACAATGAACGGCCTGTTCACTTCAACAATCGCGGTAGGAATGGTGATGGATTCCAGAGAAACATTACGTAGTTCGCGTTTACCCAGAGGAACAACAAAGAACTGCGTTGACGTTGAAAACAAATGTTCATCGGTTCTAACGCCTGCCACCGTGGATTCGATCGATCCGGACTGAAAATCGGAGATGACATAGACCTCTTTGTTGAAATTTCTGGAGGCAGAGAGCAAACGGGCAGCAAACCGGAGACCGTCCTCAATACTTCGGTGGATACTTGAAGGTACGATTTCGTTGATGTTGCCGCGGACTACCGGGATATTTCGCATAGCGGAGGGAGATTCTTTCGTTCCGTCAAGGGTGATATCCGATAATTTTACAAGAGAGACCTCATCTCCATCCTTGAAAATATTCAATACCGCTAAGGCGGCGGTTTTCGCCTGATGGAAAAGTTCTCCCTGCTCATCGCTTGCCGTCATGCTTTGTGAATCGTCGAAGAGGATAACGGCTGTTGTTTTCGCCTGTTCAGCAAGTCCCCCGGGGAGAGATCCTTTTAGCGTTGGCCGTGAAAATGCAAGGACAATGAGAATAATCAAGAGTGTACGAAGGAAGAGGAGGAGCAGTTGCCGAATTTTGAGCCGGCGAATCTTTGTTTTCTGCAATTCTTTCAAAAAGGAAAGAGTACTGAATTCGATTGTTTGCAGCTTCCGGAGGTTGAAAATATGCAGGAGAATGGGAATACCGGCTGCAAGAAGTCCAAAAAGTGCAAAAGGATTGAGAAACGTCAATGTATTTCCTCGTTCTGAGAGAAGATCTTCATAGTAACTTAATCCGAAGATGCGCGAAAAGCAAGAAGAGGAGGGCGAAAGCGAAATACCACATTTTTTTGTATCTTCTTGAAAGAAAGGAACACCATATGTTTCAAGTCGCTGTGGAAGCCGCCCTGGAAGCGGGGAAGTTTTTGAAGATGAATGTCGGCAAGATTCGTCAGATCGAACACAAAGGAGGAGAGGAAACCAACCTCGTGACCGAAATCGACAAGAAAGCTGAAGAGATCATCATCGGTAAGGTTAAACAACGCTTTCCGCATCACGATTTTCTCGGAGAAGAATCGGGCGCGGCTGAAGTGAAGTCCGAGTACCGGTGGATCATCGATCCGCTGGATGGTACGGTGAACTATACGCATGCGCTCCCCATCTTCTGTGTCTCTATTGGTCTGGAATATAAGGGAGAGATCATTGTAGGCGTTGTCTATGATCCCAATCTCGATGAACTGTTCACGGCGGAAAAAGGAAAAGGGGCCTGGCTGAACAAACGGCGTATCGAAGTTTCCAAAACCAAAACGTTAATACAAAGTCTTGTAGTTACAGGATTCCCCTATACTATTAACAAGAATCCGGAACCGGCCTTGACCCATTTCAGGAATTTTATCGTTGAGGCGCAGGCGGTACGGCGGCTTGGTTCGGCAGCGATTGACCTGGCGTACGTGGCGTGCGGACGTTTCGATGGTTTCTGGGAGGGAACACTCAATGCCTGGGATATGGCGGCCGGTGTCTTGCTGGTTACGGAGGCCGGGGGTAAGTGGACCGATTATCGCGGATTCCCCTCCACTATCTATAATAAACAGATGCTTGCGACGAACGGAAATATTCATGAACAGATGCAGTCGGTGCTGAAGAAAGGGATGAAGGAGAAGTAGAGGAGCAGATGAGTTTAAGAGTCTTTGAGTAAATAAGTTAAAAAAGGGAAATTGGGAGTTGCATAGATGTGTTCATGCTGCATTCCAGACTTGTGTCTGGGTTGTTCCCGTTTAACTTTTTACTTTTATCTTTGTAATTAATCCTTCCACTTCCTCACACCATTCTTATCCACGATATCCAGGATCATCGATTTGCGGTCCGGCTTGACGGAAGACACTATGAAGGCCTTCGCTATCCGTTCGCGGGCGGCTCCCAAAACATTCTCGCGGTCTGTATAGAATATTGCAACGGCATCGCCGACATCCACAGTATCTCCCACTTTCTTCTTCAGGAGAATGCCCGCTTTCATATCAAGAATGTCGTCGATCTTTTCACGGCCTGCACCGAGCGAGATGCTCGTCATTCCAAGTTCATACGAATCTATTTCACTTATGAATCCCTGTTCGCTGGTATGGATTTCCATCGCGAACTTCGGGAGAGGAAATCGTTCCAGATTTTCCAGCGCGTCAATACTTCCCCCTTGAGCATGGACAAGATCAAGAAATTTTTGATATGCAGAACCGTCTTCGATAGTCTTCCTGCATTTCTCGATCCCTTCTTCGATTGATCCCGCTTGTTTTCCGAGATACACCATGGCGCCGGAGAGGACATAGGTCACTTCCATCAAATCGCTTGATGAGTCATCGTTGCCGATAGCACCCCGCAGGCATTCCACAGATTCAACAACTTCCAGCCAGTTGCCGATCGCAACTCCTAGCGGCTGATTCATATCGGTGATGAAGCCGATGGTCTCTTTCCCAAATCCATTGCCGATCTCCACGAGCGTCTTGGCCAATTCTAACGAACGCTCATGAGTTTGCATAAACGCTCCGCGTCCGGTTTTCACGTCAAGCACCAATGCATCAATCCCTTCGGCCAGCTTTTTACTCATAATACTTCCGGCGATGAGCGGAATACATTCAACAGTTGCCGTCACGTCGCGCAGGCCGTACATTTTCTTATCTGCCGGCGCAATCTCTTTCGTTTGGCCGATCATCACGAGGCCGATCTCCCGGATGACGCGTTTATAGTCAGCAATCGTAAGGTTGGTCCGGAAACCTGGAATCGATTCCAATTTGTCGAGCGTTCCCCCTGTATGCCCGAGACCTCGTCCGGAGATCATAGGCACAGGAACGCCGCACGCCGCTACCATAGGGGCGAGAATAAGTGATACTTTGTCGCCGACACCTCCCGTGGAGTGTTTATCCACTTTCACGCCGGGAATTTCGGAAAGATCCATCACTTCCCCGGAATGCAGCATCAGGCGTGTAAACGTAAGGGTTTCTTCGCGGCTCATCCCGCGGAAAAAACATGCCATGAGGAACGCAGACATTTGATAATCGGGTACACCGCCTTCGACGTACTTCGTAATGAGAAAGCGGAGTTCATCTTCTGTGAGCGAACCGCCTTCCCGTTTCTTTCGAATCAATTCAACGACATTCATGTGCTTCAACAATTCATGATGAGTGATCAGTGATCAATAATGCGAAGAACAATGACTGAGCGAGCGTAGTATTCATCACTCTTTATTTCTCATTCTTCATTGATTGTAATTTTCGTTCTGTCAGAAAGATTCCGGCGATCGTTTTACTGTCTGCGATCTCACCGCTTGTGATCATTTCCACCGCCGCGGAGAATGGTACCACTTCGACCGTAAGGCTCTGTTCACCTTCGTCGAGGTCCTGCCCTGATTTTGATTTCTTGAGTCCGGTTGCTAGATAAATATGCAGGATCTCATTGCAAAATCCGGGAGTGGTATACATCGCTGTCAGCTTTTCGAACGTTTCTGCTGTGTAACCGGTCTCTTCTTGCAGTTCGCGTTTGGCAGCTTCGAGCGGGTCTTCCTGAGGCTCCAACTTTCCGGCCGGTGCTTCCAAAATAAACTTCTTCAACGGGTATCGATACTGTCGCACCAGCAGCACATCGCCATTCTCCAACAAAGGAATCACAACACTTCCACCGGGATGACTGACAATCTCTCGCTGACGGACATTGCCAAAAGGATCTTCAACTGCTTCGAGAACCAGATCGATGATCCGGCCATGGAACAACCGTTCAGTCTTTATTGTTTTTGGCTGTGTCATGAGGAAGCGGGGAGGAAAGGTGGATGACGCGCTGAGGATATCCAGGTGTAATACCTTCTCTCAGAAAAGCTTTATAAATGTATTCGCGCAGCGATGTTTCTGCTTTGAATTTCTTCTTCCAATCATCTGTTCGCGCGATGAGCTGAAGAGAACAGGACGATTCTCCTGCGGAACTCAGAAAGACTTCCGGCTGCGGACTCGGGAGGACCCATTCGTTCTCGTGCGCGAATTGGAGCATAATCTTCCTGGCTTGGTCAATATCTGTGCCGTACCCAACCAAGAACTCGACGAGTACACGGACCTCAGGATACGGATAGGAATAGTTGATAACCTTTGCCTTCGTCAGATCGGAATTCGGCGAGACGATGAGGTTGTTGTCGAAATCAAGTATTGCGGTACTCCGTATGCCGATTTCGTATACGTCGCCGATCTCACCGGAGGGAAGTTTAATACGGTCTCCGGGTCGGAAGGGACGATCAATCATAATGACAAAACCTGCGATCATATTAGCGAGAGTTTCCTGTGCTGCCAGAGCGATAGCGACCGAGCCACCGCCGAGGAAGACGAGCAAGCTACTGGCATTAACGCCAAAGTGTTCGAGCCCGATCACGATGGCGATAAAGAAAATCAGGATCGTCGCCAGGCGATTGAAAAGGGGAGTCACCGCATCGCTTATCACTGAAGAGGTCTGCTGTGCATGACGACGGATGAAAAATTTCATTGCTGTCGTTGCGATGTGTGTGATAAGCAAAGTCAGTACAACGATAAAGGCGATATACATCGTCCCCTCTGCATAGAGAATCATCTGCAGACTCGTTTTGTTGGTGCTGACAAGTCCTTTCACGAGCTCTTCGATAGCAAGATAGAAGCCGATAACGATAGCGAGCCACTTCAAACGGGGAAGAACGATAGCGAGTACTGCATCATCGAGTTCGGTATTGGTTCTTAAGATGATCCTGCGGCCGGCGGTCTGGAGGATATACTTAATGAAAAAGCCGATCACCATAACGGTAATAAAGATGATCAAAGCATTCCAAACGTGAAGCGTCATCCCGCTCATAATATATTGCTGAACACGTTCGAACATTGGTTCTTTCCTAATAATTTCCGCGGCTGCCGGGTTTGACAGCTGTACTTCCGGCCAGGCACAGGGGACATTCCGGCGGCTGGTGAGTAACTACCTCCAACTGCAGGACAGCATATTGTTTGGTGTCAAATTGTGCCTTCCCGTTGCTGCGATCGACAATACATCCCGTCCCTACAAGACAGCCTTTCGCACGATGAATAAGGTCAATGACCTCTTTGGTCGATCCTCCGGTTGTCACGACATCTTCGACCACCAAAATGCGTTCACCAGGAAGAATCTCGAATCCGCGACGTAACTCCATTGCTCCGTCTTTCCGTTCTGCAAAGATCGTGCGCGCACCGAGCATCCTGCCGACTTCTGTCCCGACGACGATTCCGCCGATCGCAGGCGAAATGACAACTTCGACTTCACTATACTCAAAGTGACGCGCTATTTCTCCGGAGAGCAGGTGAAGATATTTAGGAAATTGCAGGACCCGTGCACATTGAAAATACTGAGGGCTGTGCAGGCCGGAGGTCAGCTGGAAGTGTCCTTCGAGGAGCGCTTTGGTCTCTCGAAAAATCTCAAGAATTTGTTCTTTTGGGAGTTTCATCAGTGATTTTCTATTCTTTATGATTGGACAAAAGATACAAAGAACTCGTTTGAGGTGCAATTTCCGGTACGAGTCTACGAGCGCACTTGACTAGCAAGTCGTCGAGTCTTCGGAAATTAACTCAAAAATCCTTCAACACGATGTACCTTGCCGAGTTTCGTTCCAAGAAAACGTTCGCCAATCTCGGTGAACTTAGGGGGGAGGTCGCTGACAAAAAATTGCAGGTTCGGTTTGAACGAGCTTGTATTCTCCAATGCTAATTCAGACAGCATCTGCTTCACTACCGCAGCCGTAGCCTCTCCGGAATCGATCAAGGCCACACTTCGGTGAAGCACGTTATCAATCACGGTGCGTAATATGGGATAATGCGTACAGCCAAGAACGAGCGTATCGATCTTTTCCAGTGTCAGTGGAAATAAATATTCCTTGACAATCAACTCTGTTGCTTTATGATCAATCCATCCTTCTTCGGCAAGCGGGACAAGGAGTGGACAGGGCTGGCTAAAGACTTTGATGTCAGGATCTTTCTGACGGATGGCATTGGTATATGCATTGCTGAGAATCGTACCCATGGTTCCAATAACGCCGATTCGCTTTTTCTTCGTCATCTGAACAGCCGCGGCAGCTCCCGGAAGGATGACCCCCACGACAGGTACTTTGGCACGTTTCTGTACAACATCGAGTGCCAACGCAGACACTGTGTTGCAGGCGATGACGATCAGCTTCACATGATGTCTGAGCAGAACATCGGTGTCCTGTAATGCATACTCGCGTACCACCTGCGGAGATTTTGGTCCGTAGGGTACTCGTGCCGTATCTCCAAAATAAATAATGTTCTCATGCGGCAAATGATGCGTCAGGGCTCGCATGACAGTCAATCCGCCGATACCGGAATCAAAGACACCAATAGGCTGTGCGTTACTCATCGAAGTTTATTGTGTGATTGGCAACGGGCGTTCATTGTTCCAATATACTGAAAGCTCCATAGAGGTCAAAACATAAATCCCATGGTTGCGTAAAACGCAAATTTATCTTCCGAACGGGCGAGAGAAAAGTTGGCAACATATTCAGGCTTGATGAACGAAAACCAGAGACCGCCGCCTATCACATGGTGCCAGCGGGTGGATACTTCACCCTCAAGGAACACTCGCCCGGTTTCAACAAATCCGGAAACCCCGATCCAGAGCGGCACAAGGAATGGAATCTTTGCCACGTGAGCGCGGATTTCCGTACTGCCCAACAAGGAAGCATCACCGGCAAATCGCTGACGTTCAAAACCCCGGAGCGATTCGTTCCCCCCAAGAAATGCCGATTCAAAGAAGGGATAGGAACCCCATATCTTTTCTCCGATACCTCTGAATGCAAGCGTTGTCAAGGGAATGAATGTCGGCGTATATATATGCCGCACTTCTCCATGCAGTTTATAAAATGTCTTAGAGTTATCCAGAATCGAAGGAGCGTAGAAGAATTGTCCATTGCCGAACCATCCTGAAGTCGGGAATGCACTGTGATCCCGGGTGTCCATCGTGAGTCGCGCCTGAAGTATGGCATACGTTACAGTTTTATTATACAGCGGTAGTTGAAGTGCATTAAGAAGTGTCCCCGGTTTGGGATTATTATCAATCAGTTTGACGGTTGCTCCAAGTGAAGCCGAGAGGAACTGCACCAAGGGAAAATCGAGGGCGCCGTGTGCAAAGATCTCCTGTTGATCGACTTTGTAAAAGCCCGCTTGATAAAGACTTTGATTGTATGATGATTCATTCCCAACGCCAAAAAAATTCGAGAGATCCAGCTGCGATGCATGCAATTGAATGAAGATGTGGATTCCTTGAAACCAATCCCTGAATTCACCTGTTGCATCCAGCCTGTATTTCATAAAACGTGTTGCGAGACCTACCCGGACATTCATCTGTTCAGCCCACGGAGCCGTCTGGTATGCATAGCGTGTGTATACAGGACCGCCCCCCAAGAATAAACCGTCATCCGGATTAAGATCGAGCCAGGGATTGAATGTCCATTCGCTCCCCCAATCACGAAGAAGGTGTTGAATAGAATTTCGCATTGTTCCAGATTCCAGAGTCTGAGATGCTGACATTGCATCCCCGAAATGATAAATGCTTATTCTACCAGGAAGGGATGTACTGCGGCCCGTCAGTAATCCCTTTTCCTTTGTTCGATTCAGAATTTCGTTGTGTCCTTCACCGCCATCGATAACCAAAGAAATACTGCTGGATTCTTCACCGTCGATGACTGCAAGGTCATCGCCGCCCTTCAGAAATACTCTGATCTCTTGTGTTATGTCGTCCGTGAATAACCGGGAGAATGTTGGTCTTTGAACGGCAGCAGTGTCCATGCGATCAAAGATCTCCACATTCACCATATGACGTCCCATTCTATGGATTTCTGCACGATCAGCATTCTTGCTCCCATGGATGTCTACAAAACCAGAAGAGAGTCGATAGAATTCCCGGACTGCCCGAGGAAGCTGAGAACGTCTTGATTTGAGGACTTCAAGAATCTTGGTTTGTTCAGTGCTGTTTGGATGAGGTACGGCAGCAAGCGCCTCTAATAAGATCGAATCGGTCAACGCCGCTTGAACCGAAGCGGTCAGCGAATCCCATGTTTGTCTGATGTGGGAAATGAGAAGGCGGCGGTCCAGCGTGCGTCCCGTCAATGTTGAATTCTCGATGCTGGAAATGGTTTCTCCGCAATGCTCCAATTGAGGAATCGCTATATCTGCAATGGTCGGCAGAAGACCATTTAAGCGGTTCAGTGCATGAAACTGCGCACAGGGTAATGGCTTCCAGAGCCTGTCCGTTCCGATAGGGAGAGAATACCATTGCCAGGAATCTTCTGAACGGTCCCAGTCACCAAGGAACAGGTCCATAATTCTGGCTTTTAAGTATTCTAATTCATCAATCCGAACCTGGATACTGCTGTCGAGTGAATCCAGAAGAGCCTGGGTTGAGAGAGGTTCAATTGAGGAGGGAGGAATTCCATTCCATGCCCCTTCAAGGATTCCTCCACGAGGAGCCGTTCCCATGGAATCGATCACCAGGACACAGGCAGATGTAGTTCGATAAGGTAATCCAACACCTTTCAGAAGAATGGATGAAATGAGGGGAGCAAACGGATGCAAGATGCCCATCTGATCTTTTCGTACGTATTCCGGCAGAAGCTCGGATAGCTCATCCGGGAGTGAACTGCCGGAATCCTGTCTGAATGGTGTAAATGTATAGCAGATCGAATCACTTCCCCTGAAGGATAAAGAACGAATCGAAGAATTAAGGGGAGAATGGGGAGTGATTGTCGAAATGCAGTTTTGAGAAATTCGAACGACTGACATAGTCACCGGCATCGCCCAGAGATCCCGCCATGAAGATCCGAACAGGAACCGATGCAGACCGTCAGCCCGAAGCTGAAGGTTCGGTGCTTCTGATAGAGTATCAGAAACGATATTGCCTTGGATTTGTCCGTGAAGGTTGAAACAAATCATCACGCTAAGAAGAACAGCCCGTTCAAACCGTTTCAAAGATGAATCGACCATTATCGTTTGGATACTAGTTCCAGAGCTTCATCTAATGTGCCGACAAGATGTTCCTCACCGATCATATCTATGAATTTGGATTGTTGCATCGTAAAGAGTGGCTGGGCATGAACGCCGGCGAGGAGAAGCGTCGTTCCTTCTTTCTTTGTTCGTTTCCAGAGATCCTCCAACGCCTGTAAACCGGTTGCATCGATCGTGATAACATTTCGCATCTCGAGGATCAACGTCTCAGGAGGATTCTCGATGCGTTGTACAGCATCCCGGAATTGTTCAATTGCGGCAAAGAAGAGAGAACCGTTGATGGCGAAGACTTCTACTCCGGCCGGAATCGTCCGCTTCGTTAACAGAGACTCTTCATCGTCTTTTTCTTCGTCTTTCAGATCCTTGGTGATCAAACCCATTTGTGTTGCATTCGACATACGCTGAAGGAACAGAAACGCTGCCAAAACCACTCCTACCTGAATTGCCACGGAGAGGCCGATCAGCACTGTCAGTAAGAAAGTCATAATCAAGACACCCATATCCCCTTGAGGTCCGCGGAGCAGTTTGATAAACGCATGCCATTCGCTCATGGTATATGCAACATAGACAAGAATGGCGGCTAGCACAGGCATGGGAATAAGCGAAGCCCATTTTCCGACAGCGAGTAAAATAAGCAGAAGAACAATTGAATGAACCATTGCAGAGATGGGAGTTCTTCCGCCGTTGCGAATGTTGGTGGCAGTTCGGGCGATTGCACCGGTGGCTGGAATTCCGCCGAATAAAGGCGAGAGGATATTTCCTATTCCCTGGGCAATCAGTTCCATGTTCGAACGATGACGTGTTCCCATCATCCCATCTGCGACAACAGCTGAAAGTAAAGACTCTAATGCTGCCAGCAATGCGATGGTGAGGGCAGGAGAAAACATTTTTGTTATGAGTTTCCAACTCAGATCCGGAAATTGCGGAGAGGGAAAATGATCCGGGACACCGCCAAATCTTGATCCGATCGTTTCAACAGGAAGTTGAAAGAAGGCTACCGCTACTGTTGCAATGAAGAGGGCAATGAGTGATCCTGGAATCCGTTTGGTAACACGCGGCCATAGAATAATAATCAGGAATGAACCCAATCCTACCAGAAGACTAGGAAGTTGAACCGTGTTTGCACAGCCGGCAAAAGCAAGCCATTTATCTACAAAGTCTGTAGGTACATCGGTCAACCGTAACCCGAAAAAATCCTTCATCTGCGAAGAAAAAATGATAAGGGCAATGCCGCTCGTGAAACCGACGGTCACCGGATAGGGAATAAATTTGAGCAGCACACCCATCCGTGCAAAGCCCATGACGACCAGCATTACTCCGGCAATGACCGTTGCGATTGCCAGGCCGCTGTATCCGTATTGATGGACGACACTATAGATAATAACGATAAATGCCCCTGTGGGTCCACTGACCTGTGCCCGGCTTCCACCGAAGAGGGCGGTAAAGAAACCAGCGATAATAGCCGTATAGAGTCCCTGTTCAGGTTTTACGCCGGAAGCAATAGCGAAAGCAATCGCCAGCGGAAGTGCAACAATACCAACAATGACACCGGCTGTTAGATCGGAAGTGAATTCCTTAAACGAATAGCCTTTTCGGAGTATCGAAAAAAGTTTTGGTTGTAACTGTCTATTCATGGTTTTCAACAAGACCTTTCAGGACAAATACTTTTTCCAAATATCCTAGCCAAATGATCACGAGCACATCGGATTGTTTCAGCTTGGCAGCGAGATGAAATTGTCCCTGATAATCGGTCATTACAGAAGCGCGAGAACTAAAGATGGGACCTGTTGCTTTTGTTGAGTCGAGTGTGCCGAGGGCTACCCGAGCTCCGGGGATTTCAATTTTCTCCCGCTGATCGCTGACAAGCCCCCGGACGATTAGCAAGTTTGTCTCAGGGTCAAACATGGCTTCCTCAAAAGAAACATCCACAGGAGTATTACCATGCTTCAATTCGCGGATAGAAGGCAGAGAAACAGGTATAAGATTTTCCATCGTCACCCGTATCGGCTGGTCGCGGTTGATGGAATCGGCTGTCAGCTGCGCCGGAAAAGACGTGTACCAAGCAAAAAGAAGAAGATGAAGGTTCATTGTATTTCATGAATAGTGAAAGATTAGTAAAAGGTAAGGAAATCTTTCTGTTTAATCAGCAGAAAGAGAAGGAAATTCCTTTGCATGGGAACCCGCTCTATACTTAATGCGAGAGTCCGTGCAGCATAAGAATGGAATGCTCTAAGATTTTTGTAATTTCATTGATATATTCCGTGACGGCTTTAACACTCCCGGGCAAGGAAAAAATCAGCGTTTTGTCTTTGATGGCTGCGATGGAACGGCTGAGTAATGCAGCGGGGAGGTTCTCACCATATTTCATTCGAATAAAATCCATGATTCCCGGAATAAGTTTCTCTGAGAATTGTTCAATAACTTCCGGCGTAATATCCCTTGGACCAATCCCTGTTCCACCGGTAGTAAAAATCACATCAGCGTGATCCCGAACGTTGCTCTGCAGGACGCTCAGAAGCTTTTCTTTTTCGTCCGGGATAAGGGAAGCACTGAATACCGGATGCCAGCGCGTTCCTGAAAAGTGCGCACTCAAGAGTCCTTGTATCGCGAGACCGCTGCGGTCCTCGTATTCTCCCTTGCTGGCCCGATCGCTCAATGTGATGATGTGTATCTTCAACGGCCGCGGGTGATACTCGATGGAATTCCCTGCATGGAGGATGCCGCCGTGAATGGTTCTGGCAAATATTCCAGCTTTGGGCATAACGCATGTGCCGACCTCTTCAAAAATCGCACAGCCTCCGCCGTGGCATGTTTTCCCGATCTGTGTGACTTCCAGTTCTACTTCCCCCATCTTGAAATGATCGAGAATGGCTACCTTTTTGAAGTCAATTCCCCGGGTTGTGATGTTCTCAGCAAATTCGCCGGGACGAAATTTTTTCCCTCCCGCTTCCAGCGAGGAAAATCTGTCGACGTCTTCCTGAGCGAGCATGCTCACCTGCCGGTGCCATGTACCCGCATGGGCATCTCCTACGATTCCCAACGCGTTGACCTCAACCTGGTCGCAAGACGACTTTGTTGTTCCTTTTTCTTTCGAAATATTCAGTGAGACAATACGCCGGTTCGTTTCGTCGAATACAAAATCCATATTACTCCCTGAGACTATTTCTTTCCGCTGCTCTTTGATTTTTCGATCAGCCTGATCCCTTCCATGATCATTGTTGAATCGGCTGCTTTGCACATATCATACACCGTCAGGAGGGCAGCGGTCACTGCCGCCAGAGCTTCCATTTCAACACCAGTTTGTCCCACGCATTTTGCCAGGCTCGTCACCCGCACTCCGGAGGCTATGATTGAAGCATGGACATCAAGCTTCGTAATCTGAAGCGGATGGCAGAGTGGAATCAGTTCGGATGTCTTCTTACCGGCTTGAATACCGGCAATCTCTGCAACCGTCAGCACGTCACCTTTTTTCATCATATTCTTTTTAATGAGCCGGACCGTAGCCGGCTGCAACCGAATCAACCCTTCTGCGCGGGCCAGACGATACTGGATGTTCTTTTCGCTGATATCAACCATATTTGCCCGTCCTTCCGGCGTTATATGAGTAAGGCTACCCATCCTATCCTCCGATATTGTAGAACTTGTGAGAAGTGCTGCTGAGACCGCGTTCCGGTTTTTGGTCCAGCGCACGATGAAGTGCTTCACGATAGTTTGTTGTTCTAATGTTTATAGAAATATCGTTGAAGAGGCACGGCGTCAGAAACCCGTTACTGGTGAGCCGGAGCCGGTTACACCGAGCACAATCGCCGCCTGTACCGCCATGCACACCGCTGAAGGCACCCTTCTCGATGTCCATTTCATAGATGAATCGCACAATATAGCCATGTTCATCGCCATACTGCCGCACAGCAACCGCATCCGGCTCATCGATACTCTGTTTGATGACACAATTGATCTTCACGGGCGACAATCCCGCATCCCTGGCAGCTTCAATGCCATAAAACACTTCTTGAATATTCCCACCGCGTGTTATTTGTCTGTAACGGTCTGCATCAATCGTGTCAAGACTGATGTTCACTCTTTGCAATCCGGCAGCATGTAAGTCCCGAGCATATCTCGGAAGGAAGATCGCATTCGTTGTCATAGAAAGATCTTCTATGCCTCCAATATCGGCAAGCATACGAACGAGTTTCGCCACTCCTTTCCTTGCCAGCGGTTCGCCCCCTGTTAACCGGACTTTTGTAATTCCCATTGAAACAGCGCACCGGGTGAATTCGGTTATCTCTTCAAAGGTGAGAATGTCACGGTGAGGAATCCGTGTGATTCCTTCCTCCGGCATGCAGTATACACAGCGTAAATTGCACCGGTCGGTGACACTGATGCGGAGGTAATCGATGCGTCTGTTATATTTGTCGAACATCGACAAGGGCACCTTTCTTGAACTCTTCAATATCTGGGGGAAGAGAGACAATTCCGTCCGCCAACGCAAGAGAGCTGATATGTGCGGAACCATGGTACTCGACGGATTCTGCTTTTCCTTCGGCATTGATTTTTACAGGAACCCAGGCACGACGATTGTTTTTCTTTCGCTTGATATCTTCTGCCAGCGAGCAGGTAATTGTTTTATAGTAGTTAGACAACCCGGTTATACCGGCGAGGAATTCTTTGACAAAGAGTTCGAAGACGATGAAAGAAGAGACCGGATTGCCCGGTAAACCGAACACAAAACTGTTGCCATCCCGGCCAAAGATTGTCGGTTTCCCCGGCTGGCTGGCAACTTTATCAAAGAGAATGTGGAAACCATACTCTTTCAGCAAGGAGGGCACGAGATCGAAATCACCCATGGAGACGCCTCCGGTGAGCAGCAAGAGATCGGCCTCTTGCTTTGCTCTTGCGATCATACCCCCAATCGCTTCATGCGTATCTTTGACTATCCCGTAATAGAAGGGTTCGCAACAGAATTGATGGCACTGAGCAATGAGTTGATACGAGCTGGTATTTCGAATTTGTGAATGCCTCGGCAAGACATTCGGTTCAACAATTTCGTCACCGGTGGTGATTATGCCGATCTTTGGTATCCTGCTCACGACGGGGAGAGTGCATCCGGCTAATGCGAGTGACGCAATTTCTTTGGCAGTAATTCTGGTGCCGGAGGAAAGCAGTTTCTGACCGACCACGACATCTTCTCCCTTCATGCAGATGTTGGCTGCTGTGATCTTTCCGGTAAACCGGACGATGTCTTGAGCGACTTCTTGAGTTTCCTCAACGATAATGACGCAATTGGCTCCTTCGGGTATCGGCGCACCGGTCATGATCTTTGCGCATTGATTCGTTCCAATCGTGTGCAGTGGCATTGAACCCGCGGGAATGACTTCGACAACATTCAGCGGATTTCCGAGATCTTCCCGCCGGCACGCGAAGCCATCCATTGCAGATTTATAAAAAGGGGGCATGGCGATATCCGAAAAAACATCCTGACGCAATACCCGGTTGAGACTCTCCCGATAATCAACAGATTCTGTCCCAAGCAGGTAACAATTTTGCTTTACTATATCAAGAGCTTTTTCAAAGGCAATCATAGTATATCTCTCGAATGTTCATCCCTTACGTTGATAACAATAAGAGCAATTATTTATCAAAGATCAAAAACCTGAATGTTATGGCGGAAGAATCCCCCGAGGGGCAACAATTAATTCATATAATCATATTTGATAGTCGTTGACGGAAGGAATGTCTCCTTAATAGTCCTTGGACTCGTCCATCGGATCAAATTCATAAATCCGCCCGACTTATCGTTTGTTCCGGACATCCTTGCTCCGCCAAACGGTTGCAGGCCTACCATGGCACCGGTGGGTTTATCGTTATAATAAAAATTACCTGCAGCGTACCGCAGCACTCGGCACATATGTCCGAGGACTTTTCTATCGCTCGCAAAGACGGCGCCGGTCAATGCATAGGGAGAAGTCTTATCGCAGATGGCCATGGTTTCATCCATCTTGTTATCTTCATAGACAAAGATGGTTAACACCGGTCCGAATATTTCTTCTTCCATAGAACGATAATGCGGGTCGTATGCCTGAAGGACTGTCGGCTCGATGAAATATCCCTTTGCCTTATCACCATGGCCGCCAAAGAGAATATCAGCATCCTTGCTCGCTTTTGCATGTTCTATGTAGCCCATAATAAAGTTGAAAGCAGTTTCATCGATGACAGCATTCATAAAATTGTTGAGGTCCCGCACATCGCCCATCTTGATCTCCGCCAGCATAGCAAGCATAAGGGATTTTGTTTCTTCCCACAGAGAGGCGGGTATGTATGCCCGCGATGCTGCAGAACATTTTTGACCTTGATATTCAAATGCGCCTTTGACGAGCGCGGTGGCGACTTCGAGTGGATTTGCTGATGGATGGGCAAAGACAAATCCTTTTCCCCCGGTTTCGCCGACAAGTTTCGGATAGGTAAGATATGTATCTAAATTTCCGCTCACGGTTTTCCAAATTCCTTTGAAGGTATTGGTACCACCGGTAAAATGCACACCGGAAAGATATTGATGCTGCAGAACAATATTCCCGATAGCTGCCCCTGAACCAGGGAGAAAATTAATAACACCGTCGGGAAGTCCTGCTTCTTGGTATATTTTCATGAGATAATAGTTCGACAACAGGGATGTTGTCGCCGGTTTCCAAACAACGGTATTTCCCATAATGGCAGGAGCAATGCAGAGGTTACAGCCAATTGCCGTAAAATTGAAAGGAGAGACCGCAAAGACAAATCCTTCTAGCGGTCGGTACTCGAGTCGGTTGAGAGCGTCACGGTCTGATTTTGGCTGTTGATGATAAATCTGGGTCGCGTAATAGGTGTTGTAGCGGACGAAATCGATGACCTCGCACGCAGCATCGATCTCGGCCTGAAAGATATTCTTACTCTGTCCCAGCATGGTTGCCGCATTCAGCGTATACCGGTATTTTTTTGAAATGAGTTCGCCCATTTTAAAGAAAATGGAGGACCGCTCAATCCATGACATCGTCATCCATTCTTCTTTGGCCCGGAGAGCAGCATCAATTGCCATCTGAATTTCTTTCGGGCCGGCCTTATGATATGTTGCCAAGATATGTCCATGGTTATGAGGCATGACCACAGTCCCCGTCTGTCCGGTTCTCACTTCTTTACCATTGATGATGAGCGGGATTTCAATCTGCTCTTGGGATTGCCTCTCCAGCTCTGCCATCAAGCGCTCCCGCCCAATACTGCCTTTCACATAGGAATAAATCGATTCATTCTTTGGTTTGGATAAATTTAAAATGGCATTATTCATTGGTCTCTTCCCTTGTGGAATATCATCCTAAAAGGAAACATTGTTTCCCCTTGAAAATGTTAATGTGGAATGATCTCTATTTTTTCTACCGATCGCACATTTCGGTCGACAAAATAATCCGGTGTCGCAAAGATATTGAACTTCCCGTCTTCTAATGAGCCGTTCTTTTCTATGAGAAGGAAATCGTTCATGTCGTTTCTGTTCATGATTTCACTCAGGCTGAACGCTGCACGATATCCGTCTTTTGCGGAAACGACTACGACGGCTGATGGAATCGTGAATTCAGAAATCTTGATGGCGGTGCTAAGGACATTTCTGAGAACGTATCCTTCCACGTGCTGAATCCCTTTGTAGCCCATCCCATGTCCATAACCGATGAAATCAAATGATCTTTGTTCGACCTGAGAGACGTCTGAAATGGAAACACCCTCTTTCCCCATGACAACACTCATGTGAGGTGAGAAAGTTTCTTTCACTCGTTCTTGAGAATATATACCCGGCGCAGAAGTAACGGTAATTTTCGTGGGATTGCTCAAAAAGCGGTAGGGATAGAGGTCGTTGCCGCAGATGAGTTTTGACTTTTCTGCTAAAGGCCATTGTTTTTTCGTTTTTGAGGGATTGATGGCTCTTACACTCTGTGCGATAATAATTTTAAAGTTATCTTTTGAATAATAAATTTCTCCCCAGCTCAATACCGCCTTTTTCCCCTCGTCGTTCTCAACAATAACATACAGATCCACAGCAGGCTTGAATTCCTGTTCATGGGTTTTCCTTATCGACTTCATGTTGAGAATATCATAGAGCGAATAGCCTGAATAGAAATATGCTCCGTGGAATATCTTCTTGCCTTCGGCATCGGTAACAACTTCCTTCACCGGAACGCCATAGAGCGGAAGCGCTGAGAGATTGACCTTGCTGGGGTCCTCTATTTCGCCCTGTAGCAGGATAGATGTCATGGGAAATTCTTTAAGTTCAGAATCATCAAAAAAGCTTGCTGTTCCTTCACTCTTTACTTGAGCAAGCAGGGGAATGGTAAAAAGAAGAATCGAGAAGAATGCTGTTTTCATTTCTCTCTCCTAGAATTCTACCGAGATACCGGCGGTGATCATTCTGCCCAAGGAATAGCGGTCGTACGTTGCAATCGTCCGGACATCGGAAATATTCTGAATTTCCATATTCACGCTCAGCAGGGCAAAAAACTTTTTCCACAGTTTGATATCAACCGTCGTTGCGGCATCGATGAGCTGGCTGTTGCCGGATGCGTCAACTTCGCTGTTATCATCGGCTGTAAATTGTTTGCTCTGATAATGGACATTGAGGGTTGTGTTGACAACATCGTTGAAATATGTTATACCAATATTCGCCAAAGTGTTCGGCGAATATGTTAATTCTTTTCCTTCTAAGAGGGAACTTCCAATAAAGTTCAGAATTTCAGTTTTAGAATAGGCCACATTTCCCGTTACCGAAAGTGCCGCGGAAGGAAAATATTTTATGTCCACATCGCCGCCTACAAACCGAACTTTGGTGATATTGTCTTTGATAATAATAGGTCTGTTTCTGCCGCTGATAGAAACGGTGCTTCCAGTGTTGATGTAGGCCATAAAGTCCTTTCCCGTCATCACGTAAACACTAGGCAAGATATAGAATGTTTTACGGAAATCGTAGTTGAGGCCGAGTTCAATATTCTCCAAGGACTCCGGTTTTAAATTCGGATTCGCTTTTTTAAAACCCAGTTTAATTAATCCATCCCGGGTGAGATCATCCAGACTCGCGGCGCGAAAGCCCTGGCTGTATGCCGCGTAGACTTTCAGGTAATCCGAAAACACGTATTGTGCGGATATTTTTGGTGTAAAGGATGACCAGTCAAAATCGGAAAGGGGGCCGTTGAACGAAGTCATATAGTTTGTTGCTGCCGTCGCACCGGAGACGATGAACTCACCGTCAGAAAATCGTATATCGTCGAACCGCAGGCCCGCAAATATTTTAATAACCGGAGTGAGATTCACTTCATCCTGCAAAAATCCCGAAAGAAATAACATAGTTCCTCTATTGGCAACGACATCCGTAGATGTTTGATACACATCGGCTCCGTCGATCTTGCCTCGTTTGACTTCAATACCTGTGGTAACCGTGTTGCCGGAAAGAGGCAGGGTCACATTCAGATTTGTCCCGTAGTCCAGTCTATCGGCATCAACATAGATGAGATCGTACGACGTCAAAGCGCCGGAAGTGCTGGTTTTATATTTCTCCATAACACGTAAGTAGTTTTCAAGCTGATAAAATGCATTGAGATTCACCTTGAAAGATGAAAGTGTCATGATGAGATTGCACGACGCAAAGTTCGTTTTAAAACTCATGGAATTATTTTCTTTGACTTTTGTCCCTTGTCCCCGAGTATCATCGTAAAAATTATAAGTGAATTGAAAATTTGTTTTATCGTTGAGGTCATATCCTATCTTTGCATCAACACCCAATTCTCTAAGGTTCGAGTTCACAGAGAAAAGATCTCGAAAGTTCTCGCGATAGGTGTTGTAACCTTCGCTGGTTCTCCGAAAGCCCGAGAGACGGAACACGAGTCCATGGTTCCCGCTCAGTCTTCCGTTGAAACCGAGTTTTTGTCCCAGTGTGTTCATCGAACCGTAGCTCGCTTCGGCGTAACCATGGACACCCTCCTTGTCGCTCCGTTTTGTAATAATGTTGACAACTCCCCCCATGGCATTGTTCCCATACACGGAAGAGCCCGGACCTTTGAAAATTTCAATCCGATCTACATCGTCTGAATTAATCCGGTTCCAATTCACGGTCCCGCCGTCAGTTTTGTTCATGGGCAGACCATCAAGTAGTGCAAGGACTCTCCCTTGTTCACCGGCGGTGATGTTCCTGATATTGACTACTGCGGAATGAGTTATAAATCCGGAACTTCGGTCCACGAAGACTCCCGACGTTGATTTAAATAAATCATCAACGGAATTATTAGGAGTGGCGGCGATCATTCGGCTGGAAATGAGCCCAATACGTCCGGCAACGTCACCAATCATTTGTTCATTCCGTGATGCGGTCACAACAACTTGATCGGCATAAATTTCTTTTTTGTAGAGATCGAAATTGCAGATGAGGTCTTTTCCGGGAGTAATGGTTCTCGAGCGTGATTCATAGCCGACGTAGCTTGCTACGACAATTACCGGACCATCCTGAATGTCAATGAGATTGAAAAATCCTTTTTCATTGGTCGTGGTTCCTTGATTGGTGTGTTCAATAACGACATTTGCACCGGTTAAAAATTCTCCACTTTCTGCGTCTTTGATAATGCCGCTTATTTTTTCCTGTCCGGTCATCACATGAAAGGCGAGGAGTATGAAAAAAAGAAAGGAATTGCATATCATCCGCATGTGTGGTACCCGTGTTGTGTGAATGGTTGTGTCTCGTGATTCTCTCTCCTGACGGCAGGAGGCCCATGCATCATTCGAAAATGCTACATCGGTCGGTATCTTGGCCTGCCGTTGGGCTACTTATAAATTTTACAGGATGCTGCTTTGAAGTTGATCCACACTTCTTTTCCGATTTCCAATGCGAGAGCCTTTCTTGCCTCGTTCGATATCGCAGCAATAAATTCTCTCCCCGCCAGGACTGTGATCTCCAGTCCGACATGAGCCGAGGAAATGTCGGTAACCGTCCCTTGGAAATGATTTCTGCTGCTGCTGATCTCTTCTGTGCTGGATATGGTAATTTCATTCGGTTCGATGACTAAAAAAGCTTCACCATCTTCCATATCGGTTAAACAAAAAATGGTCATCCCGTTGGAGTGAAATTCCTTCAAATCACTCTGAGGAAGAGATCTCAATTCTCCCTTAAGAAAATTATGGACGCCGATAAAGTGGGCAACAAATTCGGATTTTGGATGCTGGAAGACATCTTCCGGTATTCCGACATGGACAATGGACCCGTTCTCCAGAATACCGATTTTTGATGCAAGAGAGATCGCTTCTTGATGATCATGAGTCACGTGGATGATGGTTTTGCCGTTTCGGTTGAGCTTCCGCAGGACCGTCCGCAATTCTTTTTTCGACTTGGAATCGAGGGACGAAAGAGGCTCGTCGAGTAGAAAGAGATCGCTGCCGGCGGCGAGACTACGGGCGAGCGACACCCGTTGATATTCTCCGCCGGAAAGTGTGTATGGCTTTCTCTGCAGCAGAGCAGCTATGCCAACCTGTTCAGCTGCCTGAAGCACTTTCGAAGAGATATCATGCGCTCCTCTGCTATGAAGCGGGTATGCGATATTCTCGAACACCGTAAGATGCGGAAAAAGATCTGCATCCTGATAGACAATGCTGATATTTCTTTTTTGAACGGCCATATGTGTAATGTCTTTGCCGCGTAAAGAGATTGATCCGGCTGACGGTTCCAGTAATCCGGCAATGCTCTCCAGGAGAATACTTTTCCCGACTCCCGAAAACCCAAGAACAACAAAATAGTCCCCGCGCTCGACGGAAAAACTGATGTCCTTGAGTTGAAACGTTCCAACTGTTAATGATATGTTTTCAAGTTTCAGCATCAACTTCTTCTTTTCAGGAGGCGGAGAATAATAAAAATGGTTAGACAAACGCCTACAAATATTGCTGCCACAGGTAACGAATATTTTAGTCCGTACGATGTAAAACGTTCGTAGATCAGAACAGGAGCAGTCTGCGGATTATAGGCAACAATGATCACTGCTCCAAACTCGCTCATGCCGCGGGCCCACATTAAAATGAGTCCGCTGAGAATCGAGCGCCAGGCAAGGGGAAGTGATACAGTAAAAAATACCCGTACCGGCGATGCACCCAATGTGAGAGCTACTTTTTCAAGCCGCTCCGGTACATTGGCAAAACCATCGCGTGCGGCATTAAGAAGAAAGGGGATGCTGACGAACGCCATGGCCATGATAATTCCTGCCGGATTGCCTACGAATTTCACTCCAAAGAGATCAGCCGTCTTGCCGAGCATACTGTCTCTTGTGATAATTCCTAAGACGGCAATCCCAGCGGCGGAATGGGGAATGATAATGGGAATATCGATGATGCCGTTGACCAGATTTTTAAAAGGGAATGTTCTCCTGGCCAGAATGTATGCAAGCGGTATGGCCAGCAATGCAAAGAACAGTGTTCCCGCCATGGATGTCCACAAGCTTAACCAAATGCTGTCCCGCACTTCCGGTGATTGCGCCGCCTCAGTGAACGATGAAAGCGGCGTGTTCAAATACAGTCCGGCGATGGGAGCGATGATAAAGAGGAGAAGTACCCCGCCCAGGAAGGTGAAGACGAGACTGAGTGCTGAATTGTTTTTTAATACTGAAAGCATAAATTTCTTATCGTTTTCGCTCTATTCTATTCCTTTGTTGCATACTTCTGCAAATCTTTCGGCAGTTTATCAAATGTTGCACACGACGATGGAACGAATGTCGGCTGTCCCATTTCGCTCATGATCTTCAATCCTTTCTCCGCATTCATCAAATAATGGATAAACTTTTTTGCAAGCTCCGGATTGGAGGAGCTTTTCGGGATGGTGACACCATAGACCATCGATGCTCCTGCCTGAGTTATCGTTTCTCCGGGTTTCTTTCCGCTGAGTTCAACACTTGCCTGCTTGTAGTACCCTTCCAGTTCAGCCTTCTTTAAATTGACGCTGTCCGGGAGAATCTGAAATTTTAGACCATGCTGTTCTGCTACAGAACGGTATAGGAAGATATAGTCAATTTCTCCAGTTTCTAGAAGAGCCAACAGGTCAACTTCTTTCGGACGAATATATTCATTGTCTTTGCGCAACACTCCTTCCGCGAGTCCCTTGTTCCTGTAAAACATCTCTGCCAGCTTCATGGTCATGACTGTCCTGTAACCGCACGGATCTGCGTTCGGCTCGGATCTTCCTATGCGAACGTTCTTATCAAGAAGGATTTCGTACCAATTCTTCTGATTCATTTCTTCGGCTCTTCTTGATTTTGATGAATAGACAATTGTCATTTCGTTGGTTGCAAATTTCAGATTCCAGTCGGCATATTCAGGGATAAGCAGCTGATCGATAACGGCATAGTCCGCTGACGCTATGATATCGCACGGTTTTTTCAATTCAGTGATCTTTCTGGCGCACTCGCGGCTGCCGGCGATTTCTTTTAAAACCTCAACGCCGGGATTCTCTTTCTTGAAACCGTTGATGATCTTCTCGAAAGGAACAGCAAGACTGCCAGCATGGAAAATAATCAGCCGTTGGTTCGGTGTCTGTGCTTTTCCGTAGGAAAGGAATAAGAAAATTCCCATGATCATTCGAAAAAGATTATTTCGTCTTCCTGGCATCATGTCCATCCTTTATATGCTCTAATTTTATCGTTTGCATTCTTTCTTCTATTTGTTTCTGGATGTCCCCGAAGAGATAGTCGAAATATTCGTTGTACTGTTTTGTCGATTTGTCTGTTGCTTCGCTCGCATCGGCGACATCGAGATCTAAAATCTTCCGGTCTTCCAGCGCCATATAGATTTCGTAAAGACTCAGCGATGTAAAGTCCTGCGCCACATAAAATCCGCCAGTGGGACCTTTTGTGCTGCCAACGATCTCACTTCGCATCAACTGAGAGAGTATCTGTCTCAGCTTCGAAGCATTGACTCCAATTGCATCGGCAATTTCAGAACTCGATTTTGCCTCTGGGAAAACTTGTGCAAGGTAGCAAAGGGCTTTGACGGCGGTAGAAAGTTTGTACGAGGAGGACATAGAAAGTGATATTATTGTTACACACAGTGTAACAAATAATCACATCGACTTCAACTACTGATGGAACAAGATTTGGGTTTTTGTCAAACATTCTTATATTTATGCACGGTAGTGATAAAATCTATCGCATAATTCTTGTCAGGAGATGTACCTATGGATGTTCAAGCGTTTTTGAAGGCCCACACACTCATTAAGGAAATGACCTACAACATTCCTCCGATGGAGAAGGGGTATTCCGATAAAACTATGCATATCAACCTCACCGACAGTGTTTTTACCATAAAAGAGGTCCCGCAGATGATGAAGGAAAAATTCATTGGAGGGAAGGGATACTGCCTGAAATATCTTTGGGATGCAACAACTCCGGAAACAAAATGGAACGATCCAGAGAACGAAATCGTCATTTCGGGGGGGCCGGTGTGCGGTATTACACAGTATTCAGGGACAGGGAAGTCCCTCGTAGTGACGATCTCACCGCAGACCGATTCAGCGATGGACAGCAATGTGGGGGGGTGGTTTGGTCCCTTTCTCAAAATTTGCGGCTTTGATGCTCTGGAACTCCAGGGGAAGGCGAAGAAGGATGTGATCATTGTTTTCGACAGCCGCAATGGAGGGAATATTAGAATTGAAGAAGCACCTGCCGAACCTGTGAACAGCCACGAACTGGCTGAAGCACTCACAGAAATGTATTGTCCGACCGAGCAGGACAAAATGAAAATTGCCGTCGTGTCGTCCGGCGTTGCTGCAGAACAATCCTTGATTGGCATGCTCAATTTCAGCTTCTACGATAAGAAAAAGAAACGCGTCCGGTTGAAACAAGCCGGACGCGGAGGTATCGGCACTGTATTCCGGGATAAGAAAATAAAGGCCCTCGTTGCATTGGTCGCGAAAGTGGATAATGATATCAACAACGTCGTCGATATGAAGCCGATTATCGAACGCGGTCAGCAGTTCAGAAAAGAAATTGTCGAACTGGATGACCAGCAAAATGAGATGCGCACCAAAGGCACTGCTCACCTTGTTGAAATTATGAATGATTACGATCTGCTGCCGGTGAATAATTTCCGATTCGGCAGTCATAAGGATGTCATGGGAAATGTCGATTCGGAGACCTGGAAAGCACGTTTTGAACAGGGATCGCTGGATGGCTGCTGGCTTGGCTGCAACATGAGCTGCGCAAAAGGAGTGAACAATTATATCGTTCGTACCGGTCCGTACAAAGGTCAATGCGTCATTGTTGACGGTCCGGAGTACGAAACCGCAGCCGGTATTTCATCCAATGCAGGTATCTTTAATCAAGACTACGTCATCGAGGTAAATTTCTATTGTGATACATACGGAATTTGTACTATTACGTGGGGAACAACCGTCGCATTCTTGATGGAATGTTTTGAAACGGGAATCCTCAACCTGGAACGGACCAGCGGGTTAAAACTCAACTTTGGCAATGCCGATTCCGCCATGGAGTTGCTGCATCAATTGGCACGGGGTGAAGGATTCGGAAAAATGGCCGGTCTGGGTGTGCGGCGTTTGAAAAAGATCTTCGCTGAGAAAGGCTGGGGCGATCCTCAATTCCTTCAGGATATTGGAATGGAGAATAAGGGTCTTGAATATTCGCAGTATATGTCGAAAGAATCGCTTGCACAGCAGGGGGGCTACGCGATGACCAACAAAGGCCCACAGCACGATGAAGCTTGGCTGATTTTTATGGACATGGTCAATAATCATATCCCGACGTTCGAGGATAAAGCAGAAGCCCTGTATTATTTCCCCATGTTCAGGACCTGGTTTGGGCTTGCCGGTTTTTGCAAGCTTCCATGGAACGATGTTGAACCCGCAAATAATGCTCAGACATCTGAACCCGCAAAAGTCCCGGAACATGTGGACAACTATGTAACCATTTATAAAGCGGTCACAGGCCGTCCCTTCGATAAGCAACGGCTGATTGAAGATTCTGAACGGGTCTATCAATTTCAAAGAATGTTTAATCTCCGCAGAGGTTTTGGAACGCGCAAGTGGGATGCACAGCCGTATCGCGCATGTGGCCCCGTGACAGAGGAAGAATACTTATCACGCGAGGAACGATATGATAAGCAATTGAAAGAAGTGGTTGGTATGGATCCGGCCGGGAAGTCGCTGCAGGAAAAAATGGCCGCGACCCGGAAGTACCGTGAAAATCGTTATGAGCAACTGCTCGATGCCGTGTATGACCGCCGCGGCTGGGATAAAAATGGTGTACCGACGATGGAACGCCTTAAAAAACTTGGAATGGATTTGCCGGAATTGGTTGATCTGCGAAGGAAGTACGAGCAAGGTGTACTGGATTTGAAATAGGCTTTTCGATCAATCAAAGAACCTGTCGGCGCCTTCCGGAGGTTTTTTAAAACACTACGGCAGAGAAAATCTCTAAATCGAGATTTTGAGCTCTATGAAATTTGATGAAATACAAAGAGTATTAGAAACAAAAGTTGTTGGCATTGCCGGCTGCGGTGGTATAGGTTCCAATGCCGCAGTTGCGCTGGCAAGGGTCGGCGTCGGCAAGCTCGTTATTGCTGATTTCGATACAATCGAAGAAACAAATCTTAATCGACAGTACTACTTTTACGACCAAATCGGATTGCAGAAAGCTCTAACACTCAAAGATAACATTCAGAGAATAAACCCATCAGTTCATGTCGACGCGCATGTCGTTTCTCTGGACCCGAAAAGTGTCACTGCGTTGTTTTCGAGGTGTGATATTATTCTTGAGGCATTCGATAAAGCTGAAATGAAAGAGATGATTATCGAAACGATCCTTTCGTTAATGCCGAAGAAACCGCTGATCTCCGGTGTCGGAATGGCAGGCTGGGGCAGAAATGAAACCCTCTCCGTTGAGCGTCACGGAAATTTGTTTATCGTCGGCGACCGGCAGTCTGAGGCAAACGAGGAGTATCCGCCTCTTGCCCCCCGCGTCGGCGTTGTCGCTAACATGATGGCCAATATCGTGGTGGATATTTTTTTGGGAAAAGAATATTGAGTATGAAAATTACACTCAACAGTAAGGAAGAATTCCTCGATACCCCCAAAATAGCGTTGACCATCAATGAAGTACGGGCCCTTAAGAAATATTCCTTCAGAAATCTCATCATAAGAATTAACGGACAGCTGGTGAAGCGTGAGAATTTCGATTCAGCAGAGGTCCGGGAAGGGGACAACGTCGAGATTATTCATTTAATCGCCGGGGGGTGATAAGGGGACATATGCCGACACAGGATAAGCAGTTTCTCTTATCGAAAGATCAAGCTTCTCGAAATGTGTAGTACTTTTGCGATTTATTTCGGGCGCGTCATTGACACACGCAAGAATCAGTGAGTTTTTCTGCATTGTCCACGCTCAACGGCATCCCATCACGTACCCATGCCACAATTTTCCCTGCAAGATTCGATGCCAATACGAAGCTTTTTTCCGAGAGCATGGTATATGCTTCCTTTGTTCGAATGGTGAAATGAACCGATAGACGTCAAGAGATGGTAATTTTTCTCAATCATTGTATTATTAAACAATCCTTCATACTTTTATTCTCACGAAATTTCGATGCCTGAATTCACAGCCTGTTCATATTGCAGCGAAGAAATCACGACGGATAGCGATTTCTGTCCGCATTGTGGAGTTCTCTTTGTAGAAGCCGGAGAAGTGTTCTGTGATGAGCATTCAAAGGAGCCTGCAGTAGGGGTCTGCATCATCTGCCGCAGCGTGTTGTGCAGCGAGTGTATCGTCCGTGTGCATGGCCGCTGTTTTTGTCTTCCGCATCGGAAGGTGAATGTCCAGCAAGATTGGGCAGAAGTGTTCCGATCGACAGAAATAGCCGATTCAGAATTGGTAAAATCGATTTTGGAATCAGCGGGACACAAGGTACAGGTTCAAAATTTTAACGCTGTCGGATTTATTTGGGATGGCGGCGGCGATTCACCGATCTCGCGAAGTAATATTAACAAACCGGCGAAAGTCTTTGTGCCGATCCCGGAATATCTCAAAGCTGTGAAAGTAACCGAGGAGTGGCGGTCGTCGCCACCCGATGTCCTGCGTGATGAGACAGACACTGATCAGTAACTCGCACTTATTAATAAGGAGTTCTTTATGAAAATTCATGAATACCAAGGCAAAGAAATTCTCAAGAAGTATGGTGTTCCTGTGCCGAAGGGTGAAGTTGCCTTCACGATCGATGAAGCAGTCAAAGCGGCGGAAAAGATCGGAGGCAGTGTATGGGTGGTGAAAGCCCAGATCCATGCCGGCGGACGCGGGAAAGGGGGCGGTGTAAAGCTTGCCCGAAGTCTGGAAGAAGTGCGCGAGCGTGCCGGCGAGATCCTTGGTATGCGGCTCATCACCCATCAGACAGGACCGGAAGGACGCATTGTCCGGCGTATACTGGTGGAGCAAGGTATGAATATTGCGAAAGAACTCTATGTCGGTATTACACTGGATCGTCAGAGATCGCAGAATGTCGTCATGGTATCGACAGAAGGTGGTGTGGAGATCGAAAAAGTTGCTGCTGAAACTCCGGAGAAAATCCTCAAAGAGGCCGTGGATCCCGCGGTTGGATTGCAGCAATTTCAGGCGCGCAACCTGTGCTTTGGTCTTGGGTTGACCGGCGATGTACTGAAGAACGGGGTGAAATTCTTGATGGCTCTTTCGAAGGCATACGAAGCGACCGATGCCTCTTTGGCAGAGATCAATCCGCTTGTGATCACGCAGGAAGGGCATGTGATCGCACTCGATGCTAAGATCAATTTTGACGACAATGCGCTCTTCCGTCATCCGGAATTCGAACAGCTGCGCGATATCGATGAAGAGGATGCACTGGAAGTGGAAGCATCGGCGTATAATCTTAATTATATCAAACTCGACGGTAACGTCGGCTGCATGGTAAATGGCGCCGGTCTTGCGATGTCGACTATGGATATCATCAAGCTGGCAGGCGGGATGCCTGCGAATTTTCTCGATGTCGGCGGCGGTGCGAATGCGGAAACCGTTGAAGCAGGATTCAAGATTATCCTCAAGGATGAAAATGTGAAGGCAATCCTGATCAATATTTTTGGCGGGATTGTACGCTGTGACAGAGTGGCAACCGGTGTCGTCGAGGCGACAAAAAAAGTGAATGTCCAGGTACCAATCGTTATTCGCCTTGCCGGAACTAATGCTGAGCTTGCAGCGGAAATCCTGAATTCGTCCGGTCTAAAATTCCTTGTCGCCGGAACATTGAAAGATGCAGCAGAAAAAGTAACGCGAGCGATTGCAGCGTAAGAACAGTTGTCAGTGTTCAGCGGTCAGTAATCAGGGTACACTCATTTTTCATTGAGATATTATGCCGTGGAATGAAAAGTACGAACCGGTCATAGGATTGGAAGTTCATGCACAGTTGCTGACTGCATCGAAGGCTTTCTGCAGCTGCTCGACGCAGTTTGGCAATGATCCAAATGCGAACGTCTGTCCGGTGTGTCTTGGTATGCCTGGTGTGCTGCCGGTGATGAACAAGAATCATGTGGAATTTATTATGAAGATGGGGCTGGCCACAAATTGCACGATCGCGCCCAGATCGATCTTTGCCCGGAAGAATTATTTTTATCCCGATCTTCCCAAGGGGTATCAAATTTCGCAGTATGAAGAACCTATTTGTGTAAACGGCTGGATCGATGTCAAAGTACAGGATGGTACAATGAAGCACATTGGCATCACCCGGATCCATATGGAAGAGGATGCGGGGAAATTGATTCATGATCAGAATAGTGATACGCTTGTTGATGTCAACCGGTGTGGTGTGCCGTTGATTGAGATCGTGAGTGAACCGGATATGCACTCTCCGCACGAAGCGTATCAATATTTATCTATGATACGCCAGTTGGTCACCTATCTTGGCATTTGCGACGGCAATATGGAAGAGGGAAGTCTTCGCTGCGATGCAAACATCTCGGTGAGAAAGAAAGGTGAGACAAATCTCGGTACGAAGAGGGAAGTAAAAAATCTGAATTCTTTCCGGTTTGTCGAAAAGGCGCTCGAATACGAGATTACTCAGCAAATTGAGATGCTCGAGAATGGTGAACAGATTGTCCAGCAGACCCTGCTCTGGGATTCCGCACAGGGGATATGTATCCCCATGCGCTCGAAAGAAGAGGCGCATGACTATCGATATTTCCCCGATCCCGATCTCGTGCCGGTTCTGATTAGCCAGGAATGGATCGATGAGGTGAGAACGACACTTCCCGAATTACCCGCAATCCGTTGTAACCGCTATATCAAGGTATTCAATCTGCCTACATATGATGCGGAACTTCTCACGGCTGAGCGGGACCTTGCCGATTATTTTGAGAGCGTCATTTCTCATCTGAAAACGAAGAATGACGAGTTGTATAAAATGGCGAGCAACTGGACAATGGGAGACGTCTTACGCGTTGTAAATGAGCGACATATTGCGGTAACGGACTTCCCTGTTTCACCGAAGCACTTGGCCGGGATGATCGATCTCATCGGCGATGGTACGATCAGCGGAAAAATCGCAAAAGATGTTTTTGCAGAAATGCTCACGATACAAGAATCGCCGCAAACGATTGTGGAACAAAAGGGTTTGATGCAGGTGAGCGATGTGTCGGCCATCGAAAAAGTGATCGATGAAATCCTTGCCGCGAATCAAGGTCAGGTGGAGCAGTACAAAAGCGGCAAACAGCAGGTCTTTGGATTCTTTGTCGGTGCAGCGATGAAGGCAATGAAAGGGAGGGCGAATCCGAAGATGGTGAATGAGGTGTTGAGGAGAAAGCTGAACCTCTGAGCCAATGAGTCGTTGAGTAAATGAGAAGTTGAGTAAAAGAATGCATGATTTTAAGAAACTTCTGGTCTATCAGAAAGCATTAGTTTTCACAAAGATCGTTAGACAGACAACGACCAACTTTCCCAAAGAAGAACTCTTTGGTCTGAACGCTCAGTTTCGAAGACCATCAGATTCGATCGTTTTAAACATTGCAGTGGGAGCAGGCAATTCGTCGAAGAAAGAATTCTCTCGGCTTTTAGATATTGTGATAAGATCAGGTTTTGAATGTGTCGGCTGCCTTGATATTGCATTAGAAAATAATTTTATAACAACAAAGGGATACGAAGAAATTCTCGCTAGGGTTCATGAAATTACTGCCATGTTGTATGGATTGAAGAAAAAACTCTAATCAACTAAACACTCAATTACTCAAATACTTAATACTCAAAGACTATGAGGACCAAAATCATCGCCGGTAACTGGAAAATGAACAAAGACCTGAACGAGTCAACAGAACTTATCAATGGTCTCAAATCAAAATTAGCTGCTCTGCCCAGCGGAGTGAAAGCCATCATCTGCCCGCCGTTTATCTCGTTGGAGTCCGTCAAAAAGCTGATCGAGGGAAGTCCCATCGAACTCGGCGCCCAAAACATGTATCACGAGGACGAGGGTGCCTTCACGGGCGAAGTATCGCCGAAGATGCTGAAGTCCGTCGGATGTAAGTATGTAATCCTCGGCCATTCGGAGAGGCGTCAGTATTTTCACGAGTCCAACGAATTCATCAATATCAAAGCAAAAAAAGCAATTGCCTCGGGATTAATTCCGATCATCTGTGTCGGCGAAACATTGGAAGAACGCGAGAAGAATATCACCAATCAAGTGGTTACCGCGCAAGTGAAGGGATGTCTGAAGGATATCCCCGCGGCAGAGGTAGAAAAACTCATTATCGCCTACGAACCGGTGTGGGCCATCGGCACAGGGAAGGTCGCTACACCGCAGCAGGCGCAGGATGTCCATCAACTGATCCGAAAGCTCCTTGGTCAAATGCACGGCTGGGCAACGGCGGAGAAAGTCATTCTTCAATACGGCGGCAGCGTGAAACCGGACAACGCAAAGGAACTCCTCCATCAACCCGATATCGACGGCGCACTAGTCGGCGGTGCCTGTCTGAAGGCGGATTCGTTTGCAGCAATAGTGCAGGCAGCAGGATAAAGCGCATCATGTTATGAATGGAAAGCCGTCATTTCAACTTTGGTGACGGTCTTTTTTCTTTTGGGGAGGACAGAACTGCTTCGAAGAACAGTTTATAACTCAAATCGGTGTTGGACGGTGCCGTGACCGGAATCTGAAAATCGTTTGTGCGAGAATTCATTCTTGTGCACATTGTATCTGTAATCCTTTTCCCATTTCCCAATATTCTTTCGTAACAATTTCAAAGCATCAAGGAAATACTCAGCCTCATCATTTGTGGTGGTCGGGTGGATGGATACTCGTACCCAGCCTGGTTTCGTGGAAAGATCGCCATGGTCGATCCTCTCCGTGATCGCATGTGAATGCCGCTGATCGACGTGAAGCAGGTAATGGCCGTAGGTACCGGCACATAGACATCCGCCGCGCACTTGTATGCCGAAACGGTCATTGAGGATCTTCACAACAAGATTATAATGAATATTATCGAAATAGAAGGAAATGATTCCGAGTCTCTCTTCGATGTGATCTGAGAGGATCGTTAATCCTGCGATTGTCCGCATTTCTTTGAAAAGAAGCGGAAGGATCTCTCGTTCGCGCTTCAACATCCGTGTCACACCCATCTGTTCCTTCAATTCGACAGCAAGAGCAGAACGAATTGCCTGGAGGAATCCCGGTGTGCCGCCGTCCTCCCGTTCTTCAATGTCGGGTTTGTAGCGGTACTTTCCCCAGGGATTTGTCCATAAGACAGTGCCGCCGCCGGGTTGATCGGGAGACTTGAGATGATACAACTCAGAATCAAATACCATAACACCGGAGGAACCCGGCCCGCCAAGAAACTTATGAGGGGAAAAGAAAATTGCATCGAGACGTTCCAGCGGATCAACTGGGTGCATATTGATATCGACATACGGAGCTGATGCTGCAAAGTCGACGAAACAGATACCGCCATGTTCATGCATGATCGTTGCAAGTCGATGATATGGAGTTTGTATGCCGGTGACATTGGAACAGGCTGTGAACGATCCGATCTTTAATGGCCGATTCTTGTACTGTTTCAGCAGGACCTGAAGCTGCTCGAGATCCACAAGTCCTTCTTGAGTTGGAGGAATAACACACACATCGGCAATGGTCTCGTACCACGATGTATGGTTGGAGTGATGTTCCATATGTGTCACGAAAACAACCGGTTTCTTTTCAGGAGGGATGGTAATAAATTGTTCCAGTTGATCTGGATATTTCAATCCCAGCATCCTCTGAAACTTGATCAACGCGGCGGTCATACCAAATCCAACATTCAAGAGTGCATCCTTTGGACCTGCGTTCACATGCCGTTTGATGACCTCATGAGTATAATGATACGCCTGCGTCATCATGGTCCCGGTGACGTTTGTCTCGGTATGGGTATTCCCAACAAACGGCCCGAACTTTTCCAACATTTTTTGTTCGATGGGAGCATAAAGCCGGCCGCTTGCCGTCCAATCAACATACACGATTTTTTTTTGGCCGTAAGGTGTGCGAAAGATCTGGTTGATACCGACGATATTTTTGCGGAATGGAGAAAAATGCTTTTCAAGGTTCATAGAGTTCATTGTATGATGACCCGCCTTGGAGGGACATTCAATATTTCCCCGCCATCAAATTGAGCAGGGAATCCCCTTCACGAAAACATTATATTTGTGATAATGCCTGGTCTAAGTCCCAGATAATATCTTCTGTGGCTTCTACTCCCACCGAAAGACGAACGAGATTTTCTGCGATTCCGAATTCCTTCCGTTTCTCAGGTTCAACACCTGAGTGTGTCATTGCTCCGGGATGTTCAACCAATGATTCTGTACCGCCTAAACTCACAGCGAGCTTCACCATTTTCAAAGAGTCAAGAAATCGAAATGAAGCTTTTTCGTCTCCCTTGATAAGAAAACTGATCATTGCCCCGGGCGAGAGGCATTGTTTCTTGTAGATAGCATATTGCGGATCCCCTTCTTTCAGTAATCCGAGGTAGAGCACTTTTTCCACCTTTGGATGTGTGGAAAGCCAGAGGGCAATCTCCTGCGCACTTTGTGCCGCTGTGGTCATACGCATCTTGAGAGTTTCAAGACTTCGAAGGAGCAGCCAGCCCGTTAGAGGACTTGCCATAGAACCGAGAACACTGCGCATCGATTTGATGCGATTGATCAGTTCTTTAGAGCCAAGACAGGCTCCGGCAACAACGTCGCTGTGACCACCGATGTACTTTGTTGCGGAGTATAAAACAAGATCGATTCCATGCTTCAAAGGATGCTGAAAAATCGGGCCCAGGAATGTGTTGTCTAACGCCGTTAGTACTTTGCACTCTTTTGTCGAAAAATGTCTCGCAATATCGACACACATCTCGATATCAAAAAGGCAGTTTGTGGGATTTGCAGGAGTCTCCAGAAAGATCATCCGGAGTCTGTTTGTTGGTCCGGCATCTTCTACCATCTTGATGATCTGCTGCTTGGTGTGCTGAACACCAAAATTAATGGTTTGAATGCCGAATTTTGCCAATACCGACTCGAAAAGATGTTCGGTACCTCCGTAAATCGGTTCACTACTCAGGAAAACATCACCAGGTTTCAGTAATTCGAGAACTGTGGTACTGATCGCGGCCATACCGCTGTCAAACACTGCACATGCTTCTGCATTGTCCCAGATGGTAAGACGGTCTTCCAGAATTTCGAGATCGGGGTTATTGATCCGGCTGTAAATAAGTCCGGCCCCATGTTTTCCCGGTGCACGCAGGCCATGCGACATTTCGAAAAATTCTTTTCCGGCTTGAGCATTTTCAAATACAAACGTCGATGTTTGGAAAATGGGACACTTCACAGCTCCCTCCGATAACTCGGGTTTATAGCCATAACCCATCATCAGAGTTTCTGGTTTTAGGAGTTTCTTTTTTCCATTGGCAGTAAGTTCTTTATCCATACGATACCTCCTTGAAAACGTTTTGGAATATTCATGTGAGAGAAGGTACGGGAAAATTCCCGAAAAACAATTAAGAATAAATATCACAAGGTTCGAATTGTAGGGCTGTTGCGAGGGAGATTAATTCAAAGATTTTGCCTCAAAGAGACACACGCACAGAGCGTGAAACCAGGTCTGACAAGTGGTTCTCAAAAAAACAGTCAACATTTTTAGTGTAGCATCAGGATTTCCGTTCTGACACAGTCAAGGGAAAAAGTCGTTGGAACATTAGGATGACCACATGCCTTTCGCTAGGGAAGGCACGCAATTCTCGGCGTCCCGAGGAAGGAAATCTAAAAACCTAAAGAGTATAAATTATTCGACGGTAACTGTGTAACAAAACTGTGATATGCTGGTGTTAAGAAAAACAACAAGAGATAACCAAATAAAAGCTTGACAATTCCACCAGATTTTCTTACTGTATGCCAGAGGTATTTTCAGGGAACTAGCAGTACCAAATTTTCTAACCTAACCTAACCTAACCTAACCTAACCTAACCTAACCTAACCTAATGAGGGATTAGAGAAGGATAAAATGCTAAGAAGGCAAAACAAGGATGTTTGCTTCAGAGACATAGAAACCTTGTCAAGGTTGCTTATGCCCAAACTTGGAGAACCTTGACAAGGTTTTCTGCCGGCATGAATTCTCTCTTCTCTCAATCCAGATCGTTCTCTGAAATATTTTCGCTGAGGATTATACAATGAAGATTTCTCTGAATTATATTGTTGTAGTATTAGTGCTCACACTCACTTCTATAAAGTGTAAGGATGAGCCAACACAACCACCACCGGAAGACAAACCGACCAACTGTACATATCCCGCTGGCAATCGTAATTTCACATGGCGACTTGATACGATAGCGTGGTTTCCTTCTACGGTTGGCGGCGTGTGGGCGTTCTCAGATAACGATGCATATGTAATAGGAACTATCGTTGACGATAAACCACCATATTCATCGAGAATAGGAAGACATTGGAATGGAACAGTATGGGAAGATAACATTAATGGGACTTGGGGTTACGATGAGATAACAGGAACTTGGAGAGATATCTCAATAATCCCTCGTAATGATGTAACAGGCGATGATCATTTCATGGTAGCGGTGGGATACGGTGCCCCGACAGGAATTATAACTGCCGGCATTGCAGAGTTCGACAACACAACCAAGAAATGGAAAAGTTATCAACTGCAAGCAATTGGCGAACTACGCTCAATATGGACGGACGGCAAGGGATATTTTATTGCCGTGGGAGATAATGGTATGGTGTATACCAAAGATGGTTACACTGTTGAGTGGGTGTACCAAAAAGCACCGACAGATTTTAGTCTAACAAAAATCACAGGCGTTTCAAAATCAGAAATTTATTTGTTAGGGCGGAAAAATCTTCCTTACAGCGTAACCTATATCCAGATTTGGAAATTAAATGCTCCAACGTGGTGTAAATTATTTGATTCTCAGGATACGACACAACAAAGTATATCAATGACCAAAGATGATTATTCTACAGATTTAGCAACATTTCGTTGTGACGTTACAGATTCACTTCAATTCTATGTTATCGGCGATCAATCATATATCTTTCAATCCGTTGGTCAACAACTATCCTTCTTGAAAATCAATCTGACTTTGCGAGGATTACCATTAAAAACTAATGGAAGAACGGCATTGGATATCATTGCCTATTCACCAAGCGATATCTGGATCTTCGGAACACGGTATAATTTCTATCATTGGAATGGAAGCGACTTCCAGAAAATAGTTATCCCCGGATTACCGAATGATGATATGCACTATGGCGATCAACAAAGAATGGCAAAAACAAGAACAGGAAAATTGTTTCTACCTACTGAGGTAAGTTCACAAGTATATGTAGTTGCTCAAGGTACACCATAGGTATAGAGGAGAAAGGAGATGTTAGACGGATAAAAATGAATTTTTAAAATAGCTCCTTCCCGTTGGCTAGAACGGGAAGGAGTAAATCGCAAATAGAATGGGTCTGCAATCCTCCACAGTTGTGGAGTATCCCTTTTTATTTGCGCTAGCAAGATACGGATTTTTTTCCAAACCATTTAATGAATAGGAGCAACAATGAAACATACAATAATAAAATGGGCTTATACCATTGTAACGTTAGTTTTTCTTTGCCCGGCGCATCAAGTGGCGGCACAAACGGACTACAACGTACCCTTGACCTTTTCTGTAGCAAGTATAGGTATTAACCGGTTTATCGCTTCGCAATGGAGCGCTTCCACTTTTACCAAAAGTTGGTCAGGTTATACTACTAGTGGAATACAATATTCAATTTCTCTTGATAGACCAAGCGTGGTTCTATCAGAAAATACGATTAAGATTTTACTTGCTTTGACTATTCATGCGGAAGATATTACAGATCAATATGTCGTTTATGATGGGAAAGTGACGATAACTCCCACGCTCACTATTCCATCCACAACAATATCTCTCAATAGTATTATGAGTCAATACACGAACCTTCGTCAACAGATTGATGCAATAACACAAATTGCCGATGTACGCCTGCGGGATGTTCTTGAGCAAAAACTTGCACCGATCGAATGGATTGTTTATCAAGGTAAGATCCTTGAAGGCTCACAGACGCGAATAATCGAAACATCTGATATCCGGTTGATCGGGACACCAACGCTAAACTTTGCGGTGTCCAATAGCGAAGTTCTATTTACTGTTGTCACTACATTAAGGGCTAAAGCCCCGGAATACTTCTTTTCGTACTATCGCACGAATGGCAATACAACGTACAATTTAACTGTTCGTTCAAACGATAAATTTGTTCTTGTGAGCAATGATTGTCGCATTTTTTCATTTCTAGCCCAAACATGGGATCCTACAACTGGTTCAAGCGAAGTTACAGCGACATATGATTCAAATAGTGACCAGTATGTTGCAATTGAAACGCTTACTTATAGCGCCGGTCTTTCAGATTATTCCAATTCTTTACGTATAAAACTTAAGCGTGGAGGAGTAGAAACTCTGTGGACACTTGTTGAACAGAACGGAACAGTAGTGGTAGATTATGGAGAATAATTTTCAAAGGGGTGATTTGATGAATATATTCAATAAAATAGATGTATCGGCAATTCCTTTATACGACAAGTATTTTTCTTGACAGTTAAAACTCTGTGAAACTAATTTCCCAGTTGAGAAATCTCCGCGACTAATATTGTCTCTAGAGGAATCCTATAAACAAAAATTATTTAACGGGAGTTCTATTATGAAAACATTTAATTATAAATATGTATCGATTATTACGATCTTACTATTATTCTTATTCTCACCTAGAGTGCTTCCTGGAGATATTAATGTCAAAATCTCTGAAAGCGCTTTCAATAATTTGATGGAAACAATGACAACAGCAAAGTATCTTTCGTATGGACATGTTGGAGATCAAGGATTGGGAATAACCTATTATAGTGTCAAAGTAAAGAGTATCGTTCTTGATGTCCTGCCGGGAAACATGTTCTCACTTAGCATAGTTGCGGATGGTCAAGCGAACGTGAATCTTGGTATTTGGAAACCTGAATTGGAAGAACCAAACAGGAGTATAACCATCACGGGTACCCTTGATCTGCAACCTAAGGGGATTGGTTATAAAGTAGTATTTAATCCATGCAGTATCAGCGTAGGCGGCAGCGGGTGGTTTCATGATAATGTTGAAAGCGTAGCGAATGGGATGCTCTCAAGCCTCCCGGAAATTAGTACAAGTTCAAATTCGTCACTTTTGCCTGCTGTTGCGTCACAATTTTTTACGTCTGGGACTCCGACCCTGAGCACAACAGATAGTGAAATAATACTTGGTTTAACACTTGCAGCAGGGCCTCGCTATATCACTGCCTATAACGATGTCAATCAGCAGATGAATGTCGGCAGCGTTCAGGATGAAGAAGGAACGGATAATTACGTTTCCTATCCTTCACCAAAAACGTTTGAATGGACGACCGGAACAACACAAAAGCTGCAAACACCAGAACAATTGTTACCTAATAATACGGATGGTAAAAATAAATATAAGAATTGGATTAGTAATGTTAGCGGTTCGCAAATTGATATTGGAACGCGCAGGATAGGTATTACAGTTGGCTCTCAGGATGAAACCTACAAAGCTAAATTCGATCAGGCACAGCGAGTGCAACTTTCCAATATTTTGTTGGAATCAAATACATCTAACGGTACGGTAATGTATCGATATTCACCTGAACTAGTAGCAACAGGACCAACATTTGATGATTATGATTATCATTATTCGAACTACTCATACCCGCATCCCATCAACACCAATGTCCCTAACGGCACATATGGATTTGATTGGGTCTTTACTCAATGGAGTGATGGCAGTACGAGCCAGTCAAGAAGTATTGTTGTAGATCAAGATAAAAACCTGCAAGCAAAACACAAAGCACACCTGGGCTCGACACTAGTAGGAGTAACGGCAAACAACAACCAGCACCGGATTGCCCGCCTTCCAAATTCAACGTCTACAATAGCTATGGTGTATGCAAGCGCAAATCGCATATGGGGCACCAAAGACATTTACGATCAGGGTGAATTTGAAAATGAAAAACGCATGAGTCTGGAGGCAACTTCGTCAAAGACCTATAAAAGTCCATCCATCGCATGTGACAATTATTGGCGTTTCTATATCGTCTACCAGGAAACAGAACAGTCCGGTTCAACTTATACACACCGGTTATATAATGTGGAGACGAACTGTGATTTGAATCCAATCAACTCTGAACCTGAACTTATCACGAGTTGGACAAGCACCTCCGACGACGATGCTCAACCCTGCATTGCCTATGGTAAAATTTCATCGAACGGAGATCAGTATAAAACACTAGCGGTGGTCTATAAACGCGGGAATTCTTTTTACATCAACGCCCGTCGTCTTAATCCTGAGGCTGTCTGGTATGAAAATATGCTATCAAACACGGAAAATGCATCTCAAGCATCCATCGCTCTCGAAATGGATGAAAATGCGACGATGCAGTACGGTCATATGACGTATGCAAAAGATGGACATGTCCATTATGCAAGACTGCATATGGCAAATCCCTATAACGTATACATGGAGAATTACATTAATCTCTCCGAATATTATGACCAATATCTCAGCAACGATTCTCCTTCTCTTGTCTTGAAACCTGTCTCCGGCGGCGGAACGGATGAAGTGTATGTAAGCTGGCATGCAGTCCCCGAAGCAATTATCGGAGGCGTCCATAACGTCATCGTTACACGGCAAAAAAACTCATCCGGCTGGCGGCCGTACAAGCAGATAAGCCATAGCAATCATCAATCCAGCGCCCCGAGTATCGCCTATGATGCTTCGCAAAACAGCCTGTCGCTCTATTTCCAGTGCAGCAGTCATATCGGCTATACCGAAGCGACTCCGGGATCAGGGTCATGGAATTGGAGCGCTGTGCAAAATGCCGCAGATAATGCATCAAATCCCAATGCCATCGCCTATACCGATGGAAGGTGTGCTCTGTGGACAACTGGTACAGCTGCACCGTATCGGATCGTACCCCAAGTAACTTATACCGGTGAAGAGTTTGTAACAGGTCAGGGTGACGGCAAGAAAACAAATGTTTTGAGCAAATCATCTGCAGGCATATCGGTGCAGTATTATCGTGCCGCCACGATCAATTTGGAAAGATTGTCAAAATCAAATCCGCCCCTATCTGATCTGAAGGGGAGACTGGTACTAAAGGTCGAACCATATACATGGGAAAAAACTGGCCAGGTCATATCATTTACAGAGCCAGACACTTTGTTGACGAACTATTTGGGAACACAGCCCAGCACAGTCGTCGCATCTGCGGGAAGAGTGCTTGCTAAGTATTCCATACTTTGGAACGATGTCCAAGTGCCAAAATCGCTGTCTGATATAGCGCTCTTTTCTGCTCAGGCAGGAACGATACCACTACAGCGTCAATTTACATTTGGAGATCTGCTTGCATTGGGATCAACAAATACCAGCACCTCCTTGAATCTGGCCTATACGGTCTCATCACTGGCAGGGAAGTCGATTCAGATGCAGGTGAGGTCGTTGGATGCAGTGTATGGTGAAATCTATCATACTTCGGACGGTTCTGAAATGCCGAAGCAGGGTCAAACATACGAGGAAGTTATTCAGCAGATTCCCACAACGATGGCTCTTCTTGATGCATACCCTAATCCGTTCAATCCATCAACGGTAATCAAGTATCGGCTTCCAGTGAATAGTATAGTATCTTTGAAAGTATATGATATGCTTGGACGAGAAGTGGCGGCCTTAGTGGATGGTGCAAAAGAAGCGGGATATTACAATGCTGAATTTAACGCCTCTCGGTTGGCAAGCGGTATCTATTTTGCACGCTTTACAGCAACGCCGTCCGCCACACAAACGGCGGGCAGGCAGAATGGAACAAAATCATTTAGCCGGACGATGAAGATGCTGCTGACGAAGTAGGAAGTATTTGAGTAACAAGTCAATGAGTAGTTGAGTAGAAAAATGTCCGATAGCTTTCTCTATATTCAAGAGGTGTGTCGGACATTTTCTATTATTTGTCGTTCCGCTATATTATTGCAATCCCCTACCAGACACGATATCCAATTCGATAAATTCTCTTTTTGCGTTTCCAATCAGAATCTTTACTTTGGATGGTGGAAGTCTAACACAAGTCGGTATGATAAATTTCTTTTTCAAATTCATTCCGCACAGCGTAACAAATTCAGTATGACTCTTTACAATTTATTATTCTTGTAGAATTCTTCCATAAACTTTGCGAGTAATTCCACCGATTCCATCGGGCAGGCGTTATACGCTGATGCCCGCATTCCTCCGACGGAGCGATGTCCTTTCAGTCCAAGCATTTTCCTGCTCTTCGCTTCGGCAAGGAATTTTTCTTCCAGTTCTGGTGTGGGCAAATTCCATGTAATGTTCATGAGCGAACGGTCTTCCTTGTTGACGACATTTCCTTTATAGAATGCCGGATATGCGTCAAACAGGTCATAGATCAGTTTCGCTTTCTTCTCGTTTCGCTTCTGGATGACATCTAATCCGCCTTCTTTGATAATCCATTTCAATGTACGACCAATTACAAAAAGCGGGAGGGAGGGGGGCGTGTTGTACATGGATCCTGCATCGACGTGAGTTTTATATTTCAACATCGTCGGGAGGTTTTGTTTTGCCTTTGCCTCCATCCAGGATTTTTTAATCACTACCATCACAATGCCGGAAGGGCCGAGGTTCTTTTGGGCACCCGCATAGATGAGACTGTACTTTGTAAAGTCGCGCCGTATCCCAAGCATATCAGAAGACATATCGGCAATCAATGGGACACTGCCGACATCCGGATCTGTCTTCCATTCCGTGCCAAAGATCGTATTGTTCGTCGTGATATGGACATAATCCGCATCACCGGAGTATTTAATATTTCTTGGAATCTGGTTAAAGTTTGTTGGTTTCGATGAGGCGACCTCCACTGCTTCACCAAGGATCTTTCCTTCTTTCAGTGCCTTCGATGCCCACTCGCCTGTGTTGACATAGTCAGCTTTTTTGTGCAGAAAATTCATTGGTACCATGGCAAATTGAAAACTTGCTCCGCCGCCCATAAAGATGGCGGCATATTCATCTGCAGACAATCCCATGATGCTTAAAGCGTCTGCCTGGGCTTCTGCAACGACCTTTTCAAAGGCCTTGTCGCGGTGACTGATTTCCATGATAGATACGCCAAGGTTGGCAAAATCTACAACTGCGTCGCGGGTTTCTTCAACGACGGAAAGCGGGAGGACAGCTGGTCCTGCAAAGAAATTATGTGCGCGTGCCATAGGTATGTATCCTTTCTCAGTTATAGATTCAGTGCTCCAGGGGGTATAACGATGATGTTAACATACTAATATTTCTTCTCACTGTCTATAAATAAGTACGTGTGAAATAAGTACGGGCAGCATAAGAAGCGAGATGACCGTCTGAAAGGACAATTTTCAATGGTTGCTGGTTATGACAATTTTCGGTATTATTCAATCAGAAAATAAATCGTTGGGCTTCCACTTCAGCGTACGGAATTGTCTGCTCGCTCTCGCTGGTCAGGAAATGAAAGGCCATGGTGGAAGTTTTCACTACAATCAATGGAGTTTGCCATGAAGATCCTCATTACAGATGGTATCTCACCGGAAGGTGCAAAAATACTGGCCGATGCAGGTCATCACATCGATCAGCTGAAGTTAACACCGGACGAACTGCTCAAAAAAATTGCAGAATACGATTGCGTCGTCGTCCGTTCAGCGACCAAAGTAACAAAGGAAGTAATTGAGAACGGAAAAAATCTTAAAGTGATTGCGCGTGGCGGTGTCGGAGTCGATAATATCGATGTAGCCGTCGCTGAGAGCAAAGGGATCAAAATACTGAATACTCCTGCAGCCTCCACGATCTCGGTTGCCGAACTTACCATGGCACATATGCTGGCTGTGTCAAGATTCCTTCACGTCAGTACGATGGAAATGCGGCAGGGCAAATGGCCTAAGAAAGAGTATGGTAACGGAATCGAGCTGTACAAGAAGAATCTCGGTATTCTTGGCATCGGCAATATCGGGAAAGAAGTGGCGCGGCGCGCTCTGGCCTTTGGGATGCACGTGCTGGCGTACGATCCTCCCTTCAGCCCAATGGATTTCTTTGTCGAGATAACCACAAAAGAAAAACTGCTTGCAGCTGCCGATTTCATCACACTTCACCTGCCGTATGATAAAAAGCAGGGCCCGAGTATTGCGAAAAAAGACTTTGATATGATGAAGCAAGGAGTTGTGATTATTAATTGCGCCCGTGGCGGCGTCATTGATGAAGCAGCATTGCTTGATGCGTTGAACTCCGGCAAGGTCGCAGGGGCCGGTTTGGACGTTTTTGAGAATGAACCGCCTTCCGATATCCAAAAAGCCCTGTTTAATCATCCGCGTGTCAGCGTCTCTCCCCATATCGGAGGATCAACGGTCGAAGCGCAGGAACGCGTCGGCATTGAAATCGCACTCAAGGTCGTGAAGGAATTTAGTGCCCAGGAGCTTGGATAAGAACAAGCAGTAGAACATGTCCACCATCAGACCTTTCAAAGCGTTTCGCCCTAAACCGGAGTTTGCAGCAAAAGTCGCGGCAAAACCGTACGATGTCCTGAATTCCGATGAAGCACGTGAAGAAGTGAAGGGACATCCGCTTTCGTTTCTCCATATCGGCAAACCCGAAGTAGATCTCGATACAGCCATCGATCTTCACGATCAGCAGGTGTATGCGAAGGGAAGAGAAAATCTCCACAGCCTCATCTCGCGGGGAGTGCTGGTGGAAGACGCCGCCCCATACCTCTATGTCTATGCTCAAACAATGGGAAGCCATATTCAATACGGTCTTGTCGGGTGCGCATCGGTAGAAGAGTACTGGAATGAGTCAATCAAAAAACATGAACTGACACGCAAAGACAAGGAAGAGGACCGCAGTGAACATGTCCGCGTAACCAACGCGCATTCCGGACCAATCTTTTTAACGTACCGGGATCATACCGGGATCGATGCACTCGTTTCGAATGTCACCAGCCAGCCGCCGGAGAATGATCACATAGCACTGGACGGTATTCGGCATCAAAGCTGGGTGATCAAAGAGAGAGCAACGATTGAGAAAATCACCGCTCTCTTTAAAACGATACCCTGTTTGTACATTGCGGATGGACATCATCGTTCGGTAGCAGCGGCGATTGTCGGAAGAGAACGCGCCAAAATAAATCCCCATCACCGCGGCGATGAGGAGTACAATTTTTTTCTAGCTGTCTACTTTCCGGCGAATCAATTGCGCATTATGGATTACAACCGCATCGTGAAGGATTTGAACGGCTACACGAAAGAAGAATTTCTTGATCAACTCAAACCGAACTTCAATTGTATAAAAGCCGCTGCGCCGGTCAAACCGGCGAAGAAGGGCGACCTGGGAATGTATCTCGATGGCGCGTGGTACACACTAACGGCCAGAGCTGATCTGCAGAAGACCACCGATTCAGTTCTCAAGCTCGATGTCTCTCTTCTTCAAAATCATGTGCTCGATCCGATTCTTGGGATTAAAGATCCAAGGATTGACAAACGGATCGACTTTGTCGGCGGGATTCGCGGGCTAGGCGAATTGGAACGGCGCGTGAATTCTGGTGAGATGAAGATAGCATTCAGCATGTATCCCACATCGCTTGACGAGTTAATGGCCATCGCCGATGACGGCAAAATTATGCCACCAAAATCTACATGGTTCGAACCAAAATTACGGGACGGCTTATTTGTACATTTTTTAGATTAGATCCGCATGAAGTAAAGGGCGAGCAAAATCGGGACAAAAATTGGATGATAAAGCCTGTTCTGTTTTTTGTCAACGCAATAAGCACTCGTTCCGCGTGGGATTCCTTTGGTTACTTTTTCCGGACTACAAGAGTTATTCTTAATTTCTTTCCGTTCTTTGAATACCGGATGAAAAATGTTATTAAGTGCTTGTGCTTGAAGTGATGAATTTTGCTACATCTTAGCACACCAAGGTGAGAAAAAACATCCCCGTTTTTCCGACTTATGCAAGGTTACAGTTTTTCGATCAACTCTTATTATTGTTCATTTTCAGTTAAATTGTCAAAGTTGAACAATACATCAATCGATTGCATAGGTTGGCACACAAGTTGACTGTCTAGTTGAGATTATACCAAAAAAAGCTTCGTGGACGAAGAGAATCCTTATTACTTTTTTAGAATGTCCGTGTAGAATTCAAGTTGTACTGTAAATAAGAGGAGCGACAGATGGCCGAAACAGCTGTGAAGAAAGCAAGAGGAACCGTTGTCATAGTATCGGAACGGTGCAAGGGATGCAGCTTTTGTATCGAATTATGTCCGCCGAAGTGCCTGGATCTTTCCAGCCAATACAATTTGAAAGGATATCATACACCAACACTTGCACGAAAAGATGATTGCACAGGCTGCGACATCTGCGGTATGGTCTGTCCTGATTTTGCCATTTACGGGTTTATGAAGAAAAAGGAGAAGTAACGTGCACGACGATTCTGGTGTGTTGACAGGAGCTCACTTTATAGATGGCGATCATGCGTGCAGCGAAGGAGCGATCGCCGCAGGCTGTCGGTTCGTTGCCGGGTATCCCATCACCCCTTCCACGGAAGTGGTAGAACGGATAGCTGAGCGGTTTCCATTTGTCGGCGGTGTGTTCATTCAAATGGAAGATGAGATTGCCTCTTCCATCGCTATTCAGGGAGCTGTGTGGGCAGGGAAGAAAGCGATGACCGTGACTTCCGGTCCGGGCTTCTCGCTTATGATGGAACATATCGGATATGCGGCAATGACGGAAACACCTTGCGTTTTTGTCAATGTGCAGCGTGCAGGGCCGTCCACCGGATTACCCACGATGCCGGCACAGGGGGATATGATGCAGGCTCGATGGGGTTCGCATGGCGACTATGGTGTGATCGCTCTCTGTCCGAATTCTCCGCAGGAATGCTTTGATCTGACAATCCGGGCATTCAATCTTGCAGAGCAATTCCGCGTCCCCGTTCTCTTGATGATGGATGAATGTGTCGGCCATATGATTGAACGTGTCATTATTCCGCCGGCGACCGAGATTCATGTGTTGAAGCGTCGTTATTATCATGGTGAGAAGAAGGATTTCCTTCCCTACAAGGCAGACAAAGATCTTGTGCCGCCGATGATCAAGGCAGGTGATGGTTACGAGATTCACGTAACCGGTTTGACCCATGACGAAAAAGGGTATCCAAACATGACGGTACCGACGCAGGCGAAACTCATCAGACGATTAATTGATAAACTGCACGTCAATGCCGATAAAATTATTGATTATCGTGATGAACATGTTGAAGGTGCAGAAATAGTGGTTGTGACCTACGGGATTACGTCACGGACCGCAATCCCGGCCATTGAACAAGCAAGGAAAGAGGGAATGAAAGTTGGTCATATGCGTCTCATAACGGCATGGCCGTTTCCCGAAAAACGAATACGCGAACTCGCACCAAAGGTCAAGGCTTTTGTCGTTCCCGAAATCAATCTGGGACAAATGGTGTATGAAGTTGAGCGTCTGGCCAGTGGAAAAGCGCGTGTCGTCCATGTTCCACATGCAGGCGGCACAGTGCATAACCCTAAAGATATTTATGCCGCGATCAAAGATTCGGTGAAAGGATAAGACCGATGGTAGAAGATGCACTTTATGATATTGAAAAATCAATTCCACCCAACCCGGTTGAGGAACTTCTGAGGATGGACCGTATCCCGCACATCTGGTGTCCGGGGTGCGGCATAGGAACAACGGTGAACTGTTTCGTCCGAGCTCTGCAAACGAGCGGGTTGGATCTCCAAAAAGTTGCTGTTGTCTCCGGTATCGGGTGTACAGGACGTGTCGCCGGATATATGAAGCTGGACTCGTTCCACACAACGCATGGGAGGGCTATTCCTTTTGCCACAGGTTTGAAACTTGCAAATCCTGAGCTGAAAGTCATCGTGTACAGCGGCGATGGTGACCTGACAGCCATCGGCGGCAATCACCTTATTCATGCTGCACGCCGCAACGTCGATATGACCGTCATCCTGATCAATAATATGATCTATGGAATGACCGGCGGACAGGTCGCCCCGACAACACCGATCTCTGCTACAGCATCAACGGCACCGCATGGAAATTTTGAGCAGACCTTTAATCTGCCGTTTCTGGCAGAGTCATGCGGGGCTGTGTATGTAGCGCGTTGGACTTCATTCCATGTTCGCCATGCAACAAAATCCATTAAAGAAGCCCTGGGGAAGAAAGGATTTTCCTTTGTTGAGATCCTTGCACCTTGCCCGACACTCTACAGTCGGCGTAATAAGCTGGGTGATGGTCTCGACCAGATGACTTTTTTCCGGGATAACAGTGAAATTAAGAACGGCGCAGACACGAAAACTGTCGCGCTGGATTTCCAGGGAAAGATCACGGTTGGAAAATTTGTCGATATCGAGCGGCCAAGTTATCAGGAAGCGATGTATGATCATTTCAAGAAAAAAATCGGTGATGAATATGTTCCTTCCACAGAAATGAGGAATGTTTATGGCAAGAACGGAAATTAAGATCGGCGGATTTGGCGGACAGGGTGTTATTCTTAGCGGTTATATCATCGGCCGCGCTGCATCGATCTACGATAATAAATATGCAACCATGATCCAGGCCTTTGGTCCGGAAGCGCGGGGTAGTTCCACCAGTGCTCAACTGATCGTTTCCGACGAAGTCGTGACATATCCCTATATTACAGCCCCGAATCTGATGGTACTCATGTCGCAGGAAGCATACGCAAAATTTTCAACGGAACTTGTTGCCGGAGGCATCTTAATCACCGAGGAAGAACTCGTAACACCAACCAACCTTCGCAAGGATGTTCAGCACTATTCTATTCCTGCGACCCGTTTTGCCGAAGAGCTCGGTAAAAAAATGGTACTTAATATCGTCATGATGGGTTTCACAACGGCGATCTCCCAGGTAGTCCATGAACATGCGATGATCGAAGCGGTGAAGGTCTCTGTTCCCAAAGGAACCGAGGATCTGAATCTGAAGGCATTTATGAAAGGTCTCGAATACGGCAAGAAGCATCTTCAGGAGAGCAGTGTCCACGCTTGATCTAGCATTGTTCCATAACGGTTCACCCAGAGGGGATGACGGGCAATGGTCATCCCCTTTTTTTGTTCTTCCTTTTCGGCAATTGAATACGATGGAAGTGTGTGGTATATTCCTCAGGTGAAAAATTCAGGGTGCATTATGGTTTATACTTCTCTTCGAAAGAATGTTATGCGAACACTGCTTTTTGTGCTCTGTCTCCTGATCAATAATTTCCTGGTTGCTCAGACGATTTCTTCTCCTGCCGGTGTGCTCTCTTTTAAGTTTCAGTTGACTGGGGAAGGAACTCCCACCTATGTACTTTCGCTAGGGTGTAAACAAGTTATACTGCAGAGCAAACTTGGGATCACGCTAAAAGATCAGGTGTCCCTGGAAAAAGAATTTGTGATTGAAAGTGTCGATTCCACTATCATCGATGATACCTGGGAACCTGTCTGGGGAGAAGTAAAGCGAATACGCAATCACTTTCGTCAAATGACCGTGATACTGCGGCAACCGAAAGCCGGGAATCGGACCCTTGTACTGGTTTTCCGGCTCTTTGATGATGGTCTCGGGTTTCGTTATGAGTTTCCCATGCAGGAAAATCTGCATGCCTTCATCGTCTCCGACGAGCGGACAGAATTCCGCTTGACTGGAGATCATACCGCTTTCTGGATTCCCGGTGACTATGATTCCAACGAGTACCGTTACACGAAATCAAAGCTCAGTGAGGTTGATGCAGCGACGGGGAACGAAGCTCATGAGATTTCAACTCGCAGCATCATCGGGCGCAACGCGGTCCAGACTCCACTGATGCTGAAGTCGGTGGATGGACTTTATATCAATATCCATGAAGCGGCGCTTAGGGACTATCCTGCGATGGATCTTCTCATTGATTCTTCTCGGAATACGTTGACGTCGCATCTTGTACCGGATGCGGTCGGGAATAAAGCATATCTTCAAACTCCCTGCCACACACCATGGAGAACGATCATTGTCAGCAAACAGGCGTCCGATATCCTTGCATCGAAGCTCATTCTTAATTTAAACGAACCCTGCCGTCTAAAGGATGTCAGCTGGATCAAACCGCAGAAGTTCATCGGGATCTGGTGGGAGATGCATGTAGGCATATCCACGTGGAGCTATTCTGATGACAAGAACGTGAAACTCGAGGGGATGGATTGGACATCTGTGAAACCGGGCGGGAAACATGGTGCCACCACTGTCCGCACGAAGCGGTATATCGATTTTGCCGCGGCCAATGGCATCGATGCTGTTCTCGTGGAAGGATGGAATACCGGCTGGGAAGATTGGTTCGGTGCATGGAAAGAAGAAGTCTTCGATTTTGTGACCCCGTATCCTGATTTCCATGTTGCAGAGCTTCAGAACTATGCAGAATCAAAAGGAGTTAAGCTGCTCATGCATCATGAGACGTCGGCTTCCGTGACGAACTATGAGCGTAGAATGGATGAAGCTTACCGATTTATGAAAGACCATGGATACGATGCTGTGAAGACGGGATATGTCGGCAGGATTATCCCTCGTGGTGAACATCACGATGGGCAATGGATGGTGAATCACTATGAGCGGGTTGCCAGGAAGACGGCTGAGTACAAAATCATGCTGGATGCGCACGAACCGGTTCGTCCGACAGGTCTCCAGCGTACCTATCCAAATTGGCTGGCGTGCGAAGCCGCAAGAGGGAACGAATTTAATGCCTGGAGTGTCGGGAATCCTCCGGATCACGAAACGATTCTTCCCTTCACACGCCTTATGGGCGGACCGATGGATTATACACCGGGGATCTTTCAACTCACGCTTGACTACTTCATTCCCGGGAAGAAAGAGCGCGTTCATACGACACTAGCGAAGCAGCTTGCTCTCTACGTTACGATGTACAGCCCGCTTCAAATGGCAGCAGATCTTCCGGAAACCTATGAGCGCTTCATGGATGCATTCCAATTCATCAAAGATGTTGCGGTGGATTGGGATGACACGAAGATCATCGAAGCTGAACCTGGAGACTTTCTCACTATTGCGAGAAAAGTAAAAAACCGCAGCGAGTGGTTTATTGGTGCCATTACCGACGAGCAAGCAAGGATATCGTCCATATCGCTCTCCTTTTTGGAGCCGGCTAAGGAGTATGTTGCGACATGCTATTGTGATGCACCAGATGCTGATTGGAAAAAGAACCCGATGGCGTACACCATTACATCCTATCTAGTAAACGCTCACACAAATCTGCACGTACAGCTTGCAGCCGGCGGCGGAGCAGCAGTGAGTTTGAGACCCGCCTCAGAGGAAGATCTGAAACGAACAAAGCGCTACGGGAACGGTACACAATAGATTTGAAAAGGAGAAATCGATACATCGAAATTCTCTATGGAGCCGATGGAGATATTCATATCGATGGAAAAATGTGCCGTGAAAAAAGTGCATTGTACAGGATTTTCCCACAGAAGAAGGATGAGCAAGGGGAAAATGAGCGTGCATCGATAGAACTTGATTCTGTTCAATAGGCTCTTCCTACCTGTTGCTTGAATAGTTCCTTTTTTTCTCCAAATCGTGTAGATACTGCCATAGACTTGTAACTTCAAGGGATTCATCTCGTATTTGGAGTAGGTCTCAAGTCTTATATACAGAGATGGCAGACCAGAACAACTGACCCACTAAACTTTTCAATCCATGACTATGAAAAAGAAAATAGTACTCTCCTCTGCAGCCGTCATTGTCATCGGCGGTGCATCGATTCTTTTCTTTGGGAGCAATAAATCGTCCAGCGGGAGCGAATTGCCCAAAGTGAAAGTAACGAAAGGAACTATCGTCGATAAAGCGCTGGCTGTCGGGACGATTGAACCGGAAATTGAAATTTCAGTAAAATCGAAGGTCTCGGGAGTAGTCAGCCGAATCTTCACGGACGTCGGCGCGTACGTGAGAATGGGCCAACCGTTGCTTGAAGTGCGCCCCGATCCAACGCCGCTCGAGCTCGCTGACGCAAAACGACAAGTGCAGCTCAGTCAAGTGGATCTGGATAATCTCAAGAAACAGCAGGTGCGCCAAGAAAGTATGATTAAAAGGAAACTGATCTCCGATAAGGAATACGAAGATTTCCAGAAGCTTTATGAAGAATCAGTGCTCCGGTTGAAAATGGCATCTGAAAGACTCGCATTGATGGAAAGCGGAAAGATCAAAATTGGAGAGACAGAAATTGAGTCCATTATCAAAGCCCCGATTTCAGGATTCGTGTTGAATCGGACCATTGAAGTCGGTGACCCGGTAACGCCATTGACATCATACCAGGAAGGAACGGTTCTGATGAAGATGGCAAATATGGAACGGCTCCTCTTCAAAGGAACAGTAGACGAAATCGATGTCGGTAAGATGAATGAGGGCATGGATGTGGAGATCAAAGTCGGGGCGCTGCCCAGTGATACTGTGCGGGGGATTCTCCGAAAAATCTGGTTGAAAGCTGAGAAAAAAGATAATGCAACGGTATTCCCGATTGAGATCCTCATCCCCAGTACGAAGAATACCGTTCTCCGTGCCGGATACTCGGCAAATGCAAATATCATCATACAGAAAAAAATGAATGTGCTGACGATTCCGGAGCGGGTAGTTACATTTAGTAATGATTCCGCGTTTGTTAAAGTCGCTCTTGGGCAGGACAAAGACGAAAAAAGATATATTAAAACCGGACTGAGCGATGCAATCAATATTGAAGTCGTTTCCAACCTGAAAGAAGGCGATGAAGTACTCGAGAAGCCGGTGAAGAAGATCGACTAACACAGGAATCTCTGCGAAGATATCATGGATACAATGCGCACGATCATATCAGAATTCATTATCGACTTGCGGGCACAGAAGCTCAGGGCATTTCTGACGATGTTTGGTATTATCTGGGGGACTGTTGCTATTGTCGTGCTCGTAGCGTTTGGTATCGGATTTAGAAAGCAGACCGCAGCAAGTATGCACGGAATCGGTGAAGGGATTGCCATTATGTTCCCCGGCAAGACGACAAAGCCGTGGGCGGGATTCGGTATCGGAAGGTCGATGTCTTTCGTTGAAGAAGACACAAAGCTCATCGCCTCGCGGGTACCGAATGTCACGGCTATCAGCCCTGAATATGGCCGTCGGACTGTTGCGCGAGTTGGAGAAAACATCCTGAATCCGCTGGTTTCGGGTGTGAACGAAATCTACAGCGACATGCGGAATATTATTCCGGAGGAGGGGGGGAGATTTATCAACGCACCCGATATTCGAGAACGGCGGAGGGTCGCGGTTATCGGCAATAAGGTAAAAGAATTTCTCTTTAACGAAGATCATGCTGTTGGGAAGACCGTCTTCATCGGTCAGGTTCCCTTTATCGTCATCGGCGTGATGCAAAAGAAAACCCAGCCTTCGTCGTACAACAGCCGCGATCAGGACCGTATCTTCATTCCTCTTTCCACTTATACCTCAGTCTTCGGGGCCATACATTTGAATAACATCATTTACCAGATCAAAGACTCCAGAATTGGCGAGGAGACAGAGAAAGCAGTCCGTGCGGCTCTTGCCACACGGTATAAATTCGATCCAACAGATGAAGATGCCGTTTGGATATGGGATACCACGGAATTTGATCGTGTTGCATTTTATATGTTTCTGGGGATTAACATCTTCCTAGGACTCATTGGCAGTTTTACATTGGGCGTCGCGGGACTTGGTGTTGCGAATATTATGTTCATCGTAGTCCAGGAACGCATTAAAGAAATCGGTGTGAAGCGGGCCGTGGGTGCGACGAAAGTGAATATTCTCTTCCAGTTTTTTTCCGAAACGTTCTTTATAGTCTTTACCGGTTCGGTCATAGGGTTCCTTCTCTCCTATGGGATCATCGTTCTTCTTGGGTTATTGCCCATCAAAGAATATGTTGGAACACCTGTCATGTCTCTGGAAGTTGTCGGTATCACAGTGTTCGTTCTCATCACGGTCGGAGTGCTTTCAGGTCTTATGCCGGCGCGTCGTGCGTCCAATCTCGACGTTGTTGAATGTCTCCGGACATAACTTCCAGCATCACTGAACAAGCGGATCATTTATCATTATGTTTCTCGAACTTTTTAGAGATTTTCTTTCCGACCTTCGCGTACATCGTACCCGTGCAACTCTTACGTTGATTGCGATTACCTGGGGAACGATCGCCGTGGTTCTTCTCCTCTCGTTTGGTGAAGGTTTGGGGAATCAAATGTTGAAAGGGATGATGAACGCCGGTAATCGAATCATTATCATGTATGGGGGGGAGACGGGGCTTATCTATCAGGGATTACCGAAGGGGAGAAGAATCCGGCCGGTCGAGGAGGATATCGAACTGATCCGTAGAACAGTGATGGGAATCGGCATGATGTCGCCTCAGTACCGCAAAAACGTCTCGCTTAGCTATGGCAAGTTTACGACAACAGCAGAATGTGAAGGTGTCAATCCTGGCTTTGAAGAAATGCGGCGAATGTACCCCGCAGGAGGAGGCAGATTTCTCAATGAGGTCGATGTCGAACAGCAGCGTCGCGTTCTCGTGCTTGGTTCCACTATTGCAAAGGATATTTTTAAGAGCGAGGATCCGATTGGGAAGACCCTCTTACTCGATGGTGTTCCCTATACGATGATCGGGATCATTCAAAAAAAAGTGCAGACAGCAATGAACAATGGTCCCGACACGCGCCGCGCCATTATTCCCTATACGACTTTCAAAACATCGTACGGAAACAGATACGTCAACACGATTGTCATCCAGCCCACAGATCCGAGCAGGCAGGAGATCATCAAGAGTTCCATCTATGAAATTCTCGGCCGAAAATATCGATTCGATCCCAAGGATGAGCGCGCTCTCGGTTTTTGGGATTTCATTGAGGCGGAAAAAATCAGTAGAAAAGTCGGCCTCGGCGTCTCGATATTTCTCTTCTCGATCGGATTCCTGACACTGCTGATTGCCGGCGTAGGGGTTGCGAATGTAATGTATGTTGTGGTGAAAGAGCGAACAAAAGAGATCGGCATCAAGATGGCGGTCGGGGCAAAGCGGAGTTACATTTTAGCGCAATTCATCTTTGAATCGCTTCTGCTTGCACTCTCGGGGGGAGCGATAGGAATTCTCTTCTGCTATGCGGTCGTTTCCGTAGTCCGTATGATTCCAGCGGAAGAAGGAGCAATGCAATTTGTCGGCCGTCCGGTTCTCTCTCTTTCGCTGGTGCTTATTACGGTAGGGATCCTTTCTGCTATCGGATTCGTTGCCGGTGTATTCCCGGCACGCAAGGCGGCAAGCGTGGACCCGGTTGAATCCCTGCGATATGAATAATGCACCCTTGTGTGTCAAGGATATTTTACTCGAATTGCAAGAAACCCCTGGTTACTTCGTTTCCCACTTCGTCGGTTCGTAAATGAACCGCATCCACTGCGCGAAGAATTCCAACCCGTGACTGCGCCACCGATTGACCGGGGCATGAACATCAAGATTGGCAGGAGGGAGGACATCCAAACGGCCTAGTGCAGCATCACGTTTGTATTCATCCACCAGACGCTGTGCTTCATATTCCGGATGTCCGAGGTGCATCAAGAAACGATGGTCGGCACTTTCGAAAATGGTGTAGCCGCCGTTTTCCGAATGAGCTAAAAGATTCACTTGACCTTTTTCACGCATTGTTTCCAGGTCGCGGTCGGAAATTCCCGAATGACGACTTTGTGCACACCAGAACACATCGTCTAAGTCGCCGGTGATCGGGTGCGAGCGGTCAAGGTTGCGTGTCTCGAAGACACCAAACAGTTTCTGCTTGTACATTTCTTTTTCAATATCCAGCATCTTAGCAAGCGCTAACCCCCCCCAGCAAATCCCGAGCGATGACGTGATGTTCTGCCGGGCAAATGTGAGGATCGTGGTGATCTCGTCCCAATAATGGACATCTTCGTACCGCATTTCTTCAACGGGGGCGCCTGTGAGGACAAGGCCGTCGAGCGGTGATTTTGAGATTGCATTCTCGAAGTAATCATAGTACAGCTCAAGGTGATTCTGGTCCGTGCTCTTATATTGATGCGAATGAAGACGGAGCCATACCGGTTCAACCTGAATAATCGTCCGGCTGAGAGGATATAGCAGCAGCGGCTCGTACACCTCTCCTTTGGGCATGATGTTCAACACACCGACGCGGAGCGGCCGTATGTCTGCACGGTTTGCTTCTTCTTCCGACACACAGAGAATACCACGCTCTTCAAGTTCACTCCGGTGTTTGTATTCATTGGGAAGTATAACGCTCATAGGAGATCCTGTTAATTCATAGAATGTGACACGTTGACAATGTCGTTGAAAATACCTGAAGCAGTGAGCTTTGCACCTGCACCGCCTCCGCGTACCACCAGCGGCTGACGATAGAGACTTCGTGTCGTCAGCGAAACAATATTGTCGTTTCCGGAAAGATGATAGAAGGGATGATCCGGGGCGATTTCTTCGACTCCGATATGTGCCAGTCTACCATCGAACCGTGCGATAAACATCAGCGCACATCCATGGTCCTGCGCTTCTGCCTTTCGTTTCTTCAGGACTTCATCTGCCTCGCGAAGGGCGGCTTCAAAATTCGTTCCTTGGAACACTTTTTCCGGTATATAAGGTTCCATGACAATATCACTCAATTCCAAAGCGAAACCAGCTTCCCGGATTAAAATAAGCAGTTTTCGGGAAACATCCGTTCCGCTCAGATCGATGCGCGGATCAGGTTCGGTGTAGCCGCGCTTCTGAGCCTCCAGCACGGATTCACTGAATTTCTTGCCGGTGTTCACATTGTTGAAAATGAAGCTTAACGTTCCGGAAAGAACCGCTTCGATTCGCTCTATAGAATCGCCGTTTTGGATAATGCTCTTGATGGAATCAATAATGGGCAGTGCAGCTCCCACATTTGTGCTGTAGCGGAATTGTGCACCATGCTCATCGGCAGCAGTGCGAAGCTTCCGATAAAACTTATATGACAGCGTATTCGCGACCTTGCTAGAGGTAATGATGGAAACACTGGCACTCAAGAGCGAAAGATATTGCTGAACAGCACTCTCTACACCTGTGCAATCGAGAACAATGGAGTTCGCTACATTGCACTGCCGGACTCTTTTGGCGAATTCCTCCGGAGTGGAAGCCAGCGTACTTTTTACGAGAAGCTCGCGCCAGTTCGAGAGATCAATGCCCTGTCCATCGAAAAGCATCCTTTTACTGTTGGCAATTCCCATAACCTTGAAACGGGTGCGCAAGGCAGTACGCGCATATTCCTCCTGATCCTGTAGGAGTTCAAGCAGTGCAGATCCCACGAGACCGGGGCCGATGAGGAAAAGGTTAAGGGTTTTTTGCTGAGACAGAAACAGGTTGTCATGAAGCGCGTTCATCGCCTTTTGCAGGTCGCTTTGCCGTACAACAAGGGTGAGATTACGTTCCGATGATCCATAGGCAATGGCTCTTGGCTTGATCCCGTTGCGGCCCAAGGTTTCAAAGACTGCCCCGGTCACACCGGGAATATTGTGCACCTGTTCACCCACGACAGCGATGATAGAACAATCGTTTTCCACAAGAATGGAAGAGATCTGCCTGTGGTGGATTTCTACACGGAATTCAAGTTCCAACACCTCGCGGGCTGTGCGGATGTGTTCGGATGTGATCGCAAGGCAGATACTGTGCTCGGATGATGATTGCGTGATCAGCGTTACTTCAATATCTTTCTTGGCCAACGCTGAAAAAATGCGCGAGGCGATTCCAACGGTGCGTAATATTCCCTCACCGGTCACTTTCAACAAACTCATCCGGTCGAGACATGCGATTCCTTTCACGGAACTTCTCTGAGAAGAGGCAGATCGATCGGAGATCAACGTGCCTCCGAATGCAGGATGAAATGTATTTCGGATCCGGATTGGAATTCGTTTTTCCAATGCCGGCAGCATGGTCGGCGGGTGAATGACCTTTGCACCGAAATGCGACAGCTCCATAGCTTCTTCAAACGTCAGGGTTTCCAGGGAGAGGGCGGAAGAAACCTTCTGCGGGTCGGCTGTCATCACACCGTCGACATCGGTCCAGATTTCGATCTCCCGGGCATCGAGAGCAGCACCCAGGATCGATGCTGTAAAGTCTGAGCCGCCGCGTCCGAGTGTGGTCGTCTCATTGTTCGGACCGCAGGCAACAAATCCGGTTATCACCTGTATTCCTGTACAGGCTTTGAAATGATTGAGAATGTTCCAGTTTGTCAGATCGAAATTGACTATGGCGGAACCATAGGTTAAGTCCGTGCGGATCAGGGTACGGCTATCCACATATTCTGCAGGAGTACCAGAAGAATTCAAGGCTTCTGCAATAAGAGTGCACGAGAGCTGTTCACCATAGCTCATGACATAGTCAAGCGTACGGCTGGTAATTTCTCCCAGGATCCAAATGCCTTGAACAAACTCCCGCAGTGCCTGGAAGGCCTGTACGATAAACTTGTGAGACCGTGATTCGCGTTTTGCTCCCAGGAGTTCGTCTGCCACCGTCAGATGAAGGGTCTCCAATTCCTGTAATACAGCGATATAGTCCTGATTTCCCAGGAATGCCTGATTGCCCGCATCAACCAGTTTATTGGTAACACCCTGCATGGCCGAAGCAACAACAGCAATGTTGCTGTTCTTTTGTTTCGATTGCTTAATAATTTCGACGACCTCTTTAATCCGTCCAACACTGCCGATTGATGAGCCGCCGAATTTCAATACTTTCATAACAATTTTTCCCCAACATTGTATTGTTCAAAGATCAGGAAGTGAGAAGAACCGGTTTCTCTCTCCCAAGTACCTTTTGTGATCGCTGTCTGATGAACAACTCCTAGTGTCATGCCGTTTGGAATGCCTGAGAAAAGTCGGTAATGATATCTTCGATGTGCTCGATCCCGACAGAGACACGCAGCATTTCCGGTGCAACACCCGCAGAACGCTGCTCGTCCTGCGAAAGCTGCGAATGCGTCGTTGATGCCGGATGAATGATCAGTGTTTTTGCATCGCCCACATTCGCAAGCAAGCTCGTCAGCTGAAGACTGTTAATGAGTTTTTTCCCCGCTTCGATACCACCTTTGATGCCAAACGTGACCATACCGCCGAAACTACCGGTTCGCAGGTATTTCTTTGCGTTGGCATGGGCAGGATGATTCTCTAACCCTGGGTACGTCACCCAGCTGACATACGGCGACTTCGATAACCATTGAGCGAAGGCGAGAGAATTCTGGCAGTGACGTTCAGCCCGAAGGGAGAGAGTCTCCAATCCCTGCAGGAATAAGAATGCATTGAATGGTGACAGCGCTGCACCGATATCACGAAGCTGTTCCACCCGTGCCCGGATAATAAATGCGATATTCCCGAATTGGCTTTGTGCTCCGAAGACATCCCAGAATTTCAATCCATGATAACCAGGACTTGGCTCGGTGAAGATCGGGAAACGGCCGTTGTTCCATGGGAATGTCCCGGCATCCACAATCACACCGCCGATCGATGTTCCATGACCGCCGATCCACTTGGTGGCTGAATGAAGCACAATATCCGCACCGAAATCGATTGGTCTGCAGACATATCCGCCCATACCGAATGTGTTGTCGACAACCAGTGGAATTCCATGATCATGCGCGATTGCTGCCAACTTTTCGAAGTCCGGAACATCAAGACCGGGGTTGCCAATCGTCTCGACATATAAAGCCTTCGTTTTCTTATTAATCGGTTTTTTAAAATCCTCGGGATCATTGCTGTCCACAAAATGTGTATCGATACCTAACCTCTTGAATGTGACCTTGAATTGGTTGTACGTCCCGCCATAGAGACGGCTTGATGAAACAATGTTTTCGCCGGTCTGGAGGAGAGTTGTGAGTGCAAGAAATTGCGCCGCGTGTCCGGAGGAGGCTGCAAGTGCGCCGACGCCTCCTTCGAGGGCCGTGATGCGTTCCTCAAATACGGCAACGGTCGGATTCATAATACGGCTGTAGATATTGCCGAATTCCTGCAGCCCGAACAATCGTGCAGCGTGGTCGGCATCGTCAAAGACGTACGATGAGGTCTGGTAAATGGGAACCGCGCGTGATTTGGTCGCAGGATCGACGTGCTGACCGGCGTGGAGTTGAAGGGTCTCGAAATGATACTTCGGTACTTGCGGCATGCGATGCTCCTTTATTACAGGGTTTTTTAATATGAACGCCTATAAAACGAAAAAGCCTCACCGGGAAGATTTCCTGAAGAGGCTTGTGAGCATCTTCTCTTATCGTTCCCTCGACGACTAACTTGTCGCGGGCAGGTTTTAGCACCAGCATTCCGATCGAGATCGGAACCGGTTGCTAAGGCTTCAACGGGCCTGTTCCCTCAGCCTTTCTCTATAAGAGGCGTATTTTCGGATTATATCGTTATTTTCTGTAATCCGTGCAATGATTGTTCATGGTCATTGCTATCATAAGATACAACGCGGTAAAGCATATGTCAAGTTCCCGAAAGAAAAAATATTCTATTCGTCCTTTAATAAACACCGAAGGCAGTTCCAAAATATGCAGATCAGATATTTCACAAATCCTACGTAATCTTTTGATACTTATTGCTGTTGGGTATCAAAGAAAGGTAGTTTCATGTAGTACTTGAACCTTCTCTCGAAAAGGTCTACGAGTCAGGAAGTTGACATCTTCTGTAAACAAAAAATGCTTTGCAGTTTCTTGCTGAAGATAAAGAGATTTCGTGCTTTGCTGAGTAAAATCCAATCTTTTCCTTGAATTCCTAAAGGTGTATGTGTATATTATTTTCCCATTCTGATGGCATGTGTACGAATGAAATCGGACGACGCCCTCAGAAGGATTCCTTTCAAAATGCAGATACACGACAGTGAACAGGATAAAACATATTCCAGCGTTCTTCTCGTTCTCGGATTTTGATCAGGAAGAACGTACGCGTTTTACCGGAATTCTCAATGTCGTTGCTCAATGCATTTTAGTAGGTTTTGTGGTGTTGTTCCTGCCGCGTGCTGTGCTCGGCCATTTACAGCTGTATGAAGAAATTCTCGCCGCTGGTGTGCTTGTATTTCTCGCCGTGGTTTTTTTAAGACAAGGGAAAGTTCTCTGGGCTGAAAAAAATCTTTTATGGACCCTGCTGGCCTCCATCATCTATCTCATGGTTCACTCCACTGGACTTCATAATAATGCGCTGCTTGGCGTTCCCATCCTCCTTGTTTTTGCGGGGATTGTATTACGGGCACAGTATTTTTATGTCTTTACCATCTTGACGGTGCTTTCCATTGCGGTGATAGGCGGATTAGAGGTTTCAGGTAGGTTTGTCCATCCTTTAAGTCAATTTACGTCGTATCTCGACATTGTCGATATTACGGTCATTCTGACAGCTACAGCAATCGCAATAAGAACTCTCGTAAAAACCATTGTACGAAGCACCCGCGAAGCGAAGAACAGTGAGCAGGAAATTCATCAACAGGGGGTGGTAATTAAAGAGTCGGAGGAAAAGTTCCGTACGCTGACTGAAGAACTCCCCAACATGGTTTACATTTTAAAGAATGAAAAGATCGTGTATGCCAATGAACAATGCCGGGAATTTGTCGGATTCACCAGGGAAGAGTTGTGCCGTCCTGATTTTAATGTGCTGACGATGATCGCTCCTGAAGACCGAAGCATGGTTAAAGAAAAAAATCACCGACTTATGAAAGGGGAAAAAATCGATCCCTTTGAGTGTGCGTTTCTGGACAAAGGAGGGGATCGCATACCATATTTCTATATAACAAAGATGATCCATTTTGACGGTGGGCCTGCGGTTTTATGTCTCATTAGTGATGTAAGCAACCTTCATCATGCAGAGGAAGAAATTCAGGAAAGCGAGAATCGTCTCCAGAGCATCATCACCTCTGTCTTAGAGGGAATATTGACATTAGATGAACGGTATATCGTTCGATCATTTAATCCGGCTGCAGAAGCAATGTTTCGCTGTCATTCGCATGAAGCAATCGGCCAATCCATCAGTCGATTTGTCTCATTTACACAGCCGATGAACGGCAATGGGCAGGACACAGGTCGGCGTCAGAGCTCCCCGATAGAGTCATTAGAAGGAAAAGTCCAAACGATCAATGGTATAAGAGTCAATGGCGAACAATTTCCTATCGAAGCATCAATGACCAAAGTAAAGGTCGGGTATAATTTTATGTATACGCTGGTGCTCCGTGATATCACCGCACGCCTGAGGTCAGAGGAACGGCAAAGGGAATTACAGGCGCAGCTGCTGCAGTCTCAAAAAATGGAAGCTGTGGGAGCTCTGGCCGGCGGTATTGCTCATGATTTCAATAATATTCTTTCCATTATTATTGGCAATGCAGAATTGGTAAAACTCAAAGTAGACCCGGGCCATCCCGCAGAAAAGAATATTGATGAATTGCTGAATAGTTCCGAACGTGCACAGGAACTCGTGCAACAGATACTTACCTTCAGCAGAAAACAGGAAGCCAAGCTTCGACCGGTTCGCCTGAATAACGTTCTGGGGGAAGGGATGAAGTTGCTCCGGGCGTCTCTTCCTTCTACTGTTCACATCAAGCTTGACCTTCCTTCCTCCGGCCCCCTGGTGTTGGCGGATGCCACGCAGATGCACCAGGTGTTGATGAATCTCTGCACGAATTCTGCCTCTGCCATGCAGGGACGGAACGGCAAGTTGACCATACGGCAAAAGGTGGTAGAGTTTGACGACCGTGCAGTGCTCTTTCATCCTGATCTGCACAAAGGGCAATATGTCATGTTCACCGTTCAGGATAACGGCCATGGGATGGACGGATTCACGTTAAAGAGAATCTTTGAACCGTTTTTTACCACAAAAGAACCCGGTAAAGGTACGGGTCTGGGATTGTCGATTGTGCAATCCATCATGAAAAACCATGGCGGCGCGGTCTTAGTGAAAAGCGAGCTGGGGAAAGGAACGGAGGTCGAAGTCTATCTTCCCATATTCTTAGGAGAAGAAGACAACCTCCCTGCAGGGTTGAGGCAGGAAGCCAACGGCGGTGAAGAGCGCATACTTGTGGTCGATGATGAAAAACCCTTATTGGATGCTCTTGTCGAGTTACTGCAAAAGCTCGGCTATCGTCCCTCTGCGTTCACGAGTTCCGAGGAGGCCATGCAGGCGTTTGAAAAGGATCCTCATGGGTTCGACCTTATTCTCACCGATCAAACCATGCCGCACATGACGGGTGTGGCATTGGCGCACCGGGTCACACAAATACGGAAGAATATTCCGATCGTCTTGATTACCGGATATGACCAATTAGAGGATCCGGAAAAGATGGAAGCCCTCGGTATTCAGGCAGTGCTGCTAAAACCGTTCAGGAAAAGCGCCCTGAGTGAAACGATAAAGAAAGCGCTCAAGAAAGATGAAGGGCAGGCTTTGTTAGACAAATCCCGCAGTACGAACGCCGCAGACTATTGTTGAGACAATCCGGATAAGATTTTGAGCTGGTCATACCGTTTTAATTTTCCCCGCACCGCAGCAAGCAAATTATTCCGATGGATGGGTTTGATGAGAAAATCATCGACACCCATTTCTTTTCCGGCACGGATCAGCAGCCCATCGTTCAATCCCGTAATGAAAATAAAGGGTACTTGACTCAAGTGATTCAACCGGCGGATGCTTTCTAAAAACAAGAATCCATTCATGGTAGAAGTATCAAGGCTGATATCGCAGAGGATCAAATCGACAGTATTCGTATACAAAAACTCCAGTGCCTCGTCCGATGTCTGAAAATCCCGTACATCGTAGTGTGCGAGCGTCAGAAATTCTTTCATCACCGCAAGGATCTGCTTTTCGTCGTCAATCACAACGATGCATCGTTTCCGTCCTTGTGCTTCCGGCTGATTCGAAATATTTGCTTCGATGTGGATATGTTCAGTAGTAGAAACATCGAATTCTTTGCGCAGGACAGCAAGGGTTGCCTCCACTTCGGATTTTGATGCTGAGGAGTGCAGCAAATGCTTGAGGAGAAAAATGTAGCATTCCAATTTTGCCTGCCGGTTCAGCATCTCGTGTTCTTCGTCTGAAACGAGAAGAGATTTACGCAAGTCAAGAAGCTCCTGATCATCTTCCTGACTTTTCTGTCCATCCGACCAGGCAAGGAGCAGAGCCTGTTTATAGGTTTCCAATGCTTCCTTAGTGACAAGTTTTGGTTTGGGTGTACTCACCTGTTTGAATCCCTGGAGCCCTGCTTTCTGAAATTCTTCATGGAGTCTCTGAACCTTTGCTTCTGAACCGTTTCTATCCAACGTGGAAAGGGGCCCGGGAGACAGTGGTGGTACAGGTTCGGAAATTACCGTTGACCCGCTTGGCGGAATATATTGAACTGCTTGCTGAACCTGACGTTTAGTAAACAACTCTTGGATGCGTTCTTCGTACGCAAACGTATAGATATTCTTAGGATCCAGGTCGCGAGCTTTTTTAACCTCTTGAAGCGCCCGTTCAAGGTTGTTGGTCTTAACGAGTTGATCGACCTGCTTTAATATTTCTCTTGAAGTCTTTGTCGGCCCTTCTGTCTCGCTGCTGGACAAGGAACATTCTCCTGTATAATCCGTCTGCACGCAATTCCCGCCCCGGGGGATTGTTCACAGATAGTAGGTGTATAATATTTCGTAGGGCGACGATCTAAAACGTCGCAACAACTGTGGTGGAATAACCCTTAAACAAAACCTCGCTTCACTTGAAATCTACTAAGCGGTTTATCAAGATGCAATAAGACTAAAAAAATATCCCTTTGCGAAGTGGAAAAGATCATCTCACCGCTAAGCGTGAAAGGATGCACCTCTGGTGAATATTTATACAAATTTGAGACCTGGAAACCAATATTGGGTCGGGAGCTTCTTCTCTTTATGACGAAGTTCCCCGGAGAAGTTTGTGTGGACGAACTGGAGAAGCTATCGACAAACTCAGCATTACTCGAAATTCACTCTTTTTTGGCTTTTGACAGAGTCTTTTCTAGTGCACTCCCAGTATACGAATAAAGGACGAAGAAGGATCTGACCTGTTCCCGCCTGTCAGGGAACAACCATGCCTCTGTATCTGGACGCCTTTATTGCAAAGCGAGCTTCAGTACAACCATATTTTTCTTATTTCTTCTTGTGAATAGTTGAAATTCTGCATACGTTTCCGATAATCCTATGCCGAAGAACCGATCATACTGCCAGGCAATACGTACGTTCGTTCTCGCCGTGTACCTGCTGGTAGGAGTCGCCGGCCATCTGGATTCCCTATCGTTGCTCTACCGCACACATGCAATTCACCTAATCAAGAAAACTTCTCTTCCCTTCAAGCAAACCTCCCAAGTATTCTGGACTCAGCATAAGCATATTCCGGCTTCTTCTCAATCTCTCTCGCTCGATCTCATTCTTCTCCATCAGCGGACACAATATGCTCCGCAGAGATACTTAATTCTTCTTTCCGAAGATTGTCATCAGATGAACAGTTCTGCTTGATATTATTTTCCGTTTTCTTCGCGCTCCGCCGCTCTCGTAAAGCCGTTCTTTTACTATTAAAATCAGATATGTCGGTAATGTGCAGCAAGAAATGCCATGCCGCATATCGACATATTCTTAACGATTTTACATGGTGTACAGAATGCAGGAAGAACACATCAACGATTTTCGTTTAGTATTCAACGAGTAGATGTTTCCATCGGGTGTCTGGATTTGCGGACATTTTTTCTTCCGGAATGTCCGCCTCAGTTAAAGGCTGATGAGCCTTCGACTTACAAGGTGGATACACTTCCGGTGTAAAGTTGTATCAATTAAAAAGTGGTCTGCGAACTCAGGTGAAGAAATTACTTCTGATGAAATAGTATCAAGTGATACCAAGGTTAGGTGCCAAGAAAATAAGATAAACAGCCC
>CAZYYD010000017.1:0-85954 GCA_964651225.1 uncultured Ignavibacteriaceae bacterium | reverse complement strand
CGCCGCCGCCCCCAAGACCGGAGCCGTCCGGCTCAACAACACCGATAGCAAACGCAGCCGCACATGCCGCATCAACCGCATTGCCCCCTTTTTCCAGAATTTCGATTGCTGCTTTCGAGGCGAGAGGATGAGCGGTCGTCGCCATGGCTTCTTTTCCGATGGCTGCTTTCCCCTTCGAGCTTATATTTAGCGTTTGAGCGCCGCAAGTCACAATGACCAAGCTCAAGAGGACCAAAACGATGACGGTAATTTTTTGCTGCACTTCCATAATGTGTTTCATACAAAAGTCTCCGACAAATACAAGTGTCCGTTATCTACTATTTATAGTCCTTGAATCGCGATGATGTTCTTGTCCATTATTGCTGAACTCCTCACGGAGTTCCGTATCCCCCATGAGCTTACCACAACATATAGTCAACTTCTCTGGAGCAATGAAAGACATTGCTCTTTTTCGTTTCAATCCCTCAGGAATTGTACGTTCACCGTTATCTAAAAAACCAAAATACTTACAGACGTAAGAGGAGTTTCACCATTGAAAACCATCTACGCTGAGCAGTGACGAGCGATCATTTAAATGCTGCAGCGAGCGGTTTCATCACATCCGCGATCTTTGCGACCACTTCGATCGGGATCTTGTTGTCCGCTGCAAGTTTCGAGAAAAACTGATCTTCATCCCCCTGTTTTACAACAATCAAGTAACTGGCTGCTTCGGCGGCAATTTTGTTAAAGTCATCCGATTGTTGTCCACGGCGCGGTTTCCCGCCAAGATGCATAGTAAGAACCATGATATTTTTTTCCTTAGCCGCTGCGAGAAGTTTTTTAGTTCGCGCCATTTCATCTTCTCGGCTTGTTCCGGCAGCACCAAGACCTTTGGAGCTAAACCCGGGAACCAGGAGAAGTGTTTTGAAGCCGTCGAGGTCAGACGGTTTTGCAATGGCAACGACTTTTGCATTCAGATTCTGTTTCTTACACAGCATGGCAGCCATCGTGACATCTGCACTCTGCCCTGCCGACGAAATCAGAATCGGCATCTGAAATTTCGGCGGTGTTTGTGCCTGTAGCGATGATGTACTGACAAAAAGGATGAGAGTCAGAACGATGAATGATATTATCGATTTCATAAGATGCTCCAGTTATTGGTTCATAGATGAATAATTTGACGAATCGGTCATAGAGTCAATGGAGAAAGCTTCCGACTCCTTGCGTAAGAATGTCTTCGTACCCTGGAAGATTTTCCAATAAAATTTTTTTCTCCGGAAAACGGTCGTTGTAGACACTGAGCACAGCGAGCAGGCCGGTGATGTGGCGTGCCACCCGCTGCGACATCGGCTGACCGTCAAGATTATAAGTAATCCGAACTGTCCCCAGCTGCGCCGCCTGCCGGTACCATTCATCGACACCATTCACGAGCAGTTCTTCCGACGTCCGACCCCGCAGGCGGCCTTGGATAGGATTACTCGTTTCCATTAAAACGGGAATGACATTCGTCCGATCTCCCCATTCCCTGTGGCTGAGTCCGTGGAAATTGCTTGGCGACAATTCGAGGGCATATTCCAGGTTCTCTAACTGGAGATTCAGGACGGCTTCCGCACCGATATCTTTCGCTTTCTCATGAACGATGATTGCATTGATAATGGGAATCTCCGGTGCTGCTTCATGGAGATCGAATGCGATGTCTACATGTTCCTTCACAAGCAATTGCATAATAGCATATCCTACCTGTTCCGTTAGCGAACCATCCGGGCGTCCGGGATACGACCGATTCAGATTTCGTGTTTCGACTCCCGACAACTTCTGACCGGAAGGATACTGAAGATAGACGAGCGGATCCGGCCACTGATCCACCGGGTTCATGCCGCGAGAACCGAATCGAAACGACCTCTTCCCCGACGGAGTCTGCAGTGTGAACGACTGCGGATATCCTTCCAAAGGATCCGTACATGAAAATCCGCTGAGCGATGCCTGCGGAATAACGATCATGCGGCCAGTGGATACAACAGCATGTTCCAGGAGTACAACTGCTGTGATAAATGCTGCCGGTTCATTCGGGTGCGTTCCGCCGAGAACAAGCAACGTACCTCCCGGCCGGTGGCTGTCGAAGATATAGACCGCTGTATTTCCGTTTGTGTGTGCGAGTTTTGCATGATAGTCGCTCAACAATCGCGCGGAAGTTAATGTGGAACCCGGGTACAACGTATCCGGCAGATGCATGCGGAGAAATTCTCTCCCAGCGATTGCGCCCACAATGGCTGTAAGAATCAACAATACTATCGCTATACTATGATGACGCTGGATCATAGTTCTTTATTTGATGTGGAGAATCCGAAGCACCAGAGGCAACAGAATCAAGACCAGCGCAAGCTGATTTTGCCATTTCCTCTCTTGAACTATCTCTCTTACGATGATTCCCGCAAGAAGAACCGCAATACCTATATAGCACCAATGCAGCATACACTCATCCTTTTTTTTACAACCACGATCCAAGCTGTGACGCAAAAACGATCACACCGATACCGGCGAGAAGCGAGAGAACAATCGGGATGATACTTTCTTTGAGAATCTGAAAATGGTTCTTTACTCCCACCAGCTGAGCCGCGAAGACGCACAAGAGCGACGGCGGCGGCATCAAATCCGCAATCCCGGCAATAAGGGATAAACCGGAGGTAACAATAATTTCATTTCGTCCAAGGAAAACAAAGACCAGCGGGACGCCAATCACGGAAGCCGCAGCATAAGCGGAACCGAATGCCGGCATAATGAGTGCGATCCCCGGGTAGAGCAATTCCGGCGGAAGTTTCAATGCGGCAAGAGCGATATACCCTCGCACACCCGTGAGTGTCATGATCTGAACAAACATGCCGACACCGATCAGGATGCTCATCACTGGGAGTGCACCGCGAATGCCGATCTGTGCAAGTTCGAACACCTTAAATTTTTCTCCGGTACCATATGCTGTCACGATCCCCAGGACAAAAATAAGTGGTACGCCGATATCCGGCACCCATTGGGGAACGACGCGAATCGCAATCATGAATCCGACGACAACGAACAGAGGAATAAAAAGTTTAAACCCATGTTTCGGATAAAGCGATGGCGGAAGTTTGGAGAGCACCTCTTCGATATGAATCACCGAAAGATACCGGAACCGGAAATAGAGGGCTGTGAGAACTGCCACGGGTATCGTTGTCACCAGGAGAGGAATGTCGAATCCCACATACGGCATATCCACGCCGCCTCCGATGATCATCACCGGAATATTGATCGGAGGCGCAATCATGCCGAAGACAGCTCCCATCGCAATAAATGAACCGACCACTGCCGCAGGGATGCCCATCGCAACCAATGCGGGTGCCACGAGGGCACCCGTGGTTAAAATGCATGCAGAAGAAAGTCCTGTCAGCATGCCGGGAAACATGACAAAAAGCATGACAACAATCATGAGTACGGTCGGCGATTTGTAGAGTGAACGAATCATGGCAGCACTGATGGTCCCTAGCGCTCCGGTTGCCTCAACGACTTTCATGAAAATCATGGCGGCAGCAATGATCAATACGGCGTCGAGATACCCGAACGTGCCTTCCACCAAATGGCGCACAGGCAGACCATAACCACCCACCAGCGCCCCTACCACGGCTGCAAATCCCAGCGCGACACCGGAGGGGAGCTTAAACCAGAAAACGCTTGCGGCAAAAACAACCAGCATGGAAAGCAATATGATCAAATCACTCGACATTCTGTTTTTCAACCTTTGACAAAGAGTACTTCATAGCACGGAATATCCCGCCCGACCGTAAACACCCATCAACCCAACTTCAATTATTCCATCCACGGTGACCCTATTTTCCCACCTTGAGGACTTCATGGTTCATCCATTCGTGCGATTTCCACTGCACATTCAGATATCCAATTAAGGCATCGACCATGAGCGATGCATTGCGAAGCATGTTCCCATCGTTTGATCGAAGTGAGAGAGGCATCTCGATTTGAAATCCAAATATTCCATACTCGCTATCCCGAGCATGCCGGATGACACTGTATCCTCCGCTGTAAAAACTTTCGGCGCGTGGTTTCGGGTCCTGTGGCGACGGGCAAACCCGGATTGAACATTTCTCGAGCATCGCGCCGAAGCTCATCGTATCCCGGAGCAGTTGAGAATTTGTATAGGTGGAATTCTTTAAGAGGTTCGTCAGCGTCGACATTTCTGTGTACGGTGACTGATCCAGATCAGCATTCTCGGTATCCAGCTGCTCAGAATTGAATCCATACCCGAGTTCAATGCGCTGAATTTCATTTGCATGACCATGCAGATCGATATAGATTCCTCTCCCAAATTTTTCCTGTACTATGGATTCTGCCGTATCAATGAATGCATGATATTCTGTCCATGCAGTCTCAGCAATCGGATGTCCCTGCGCTGCCTCGCTCATTTCGCGATTGGGATCCAGTTTTTTCCGATGGAGATTATTCAAAATGATATACGGACGCTTACCCGTCCTGATGTACAATGCATCCGACATTTGTTTTGCAATATCCTGTGTGTATGAGTCTCTATAGTATACACCTTTCGTCCTGTCCGCAATAAGATCCGGTTTCAAATACCCGTCGTGCGGAACAGAAATAATAATTGGGAGATCGCCCGGGTGATATTCGATAAAATGATTTGATCCCCAGACGATGCTTTTACTGCCAGAAAGAGAATCTCCCGTCTGCCCGAGAACAAGCGGGCAGACAAGAATGCTCAACAATATGTGCTTTATCATTGTGTTCGTTCTTATTCCTCGTGCGGCGTACGACTTTCCGCCCCACAAATGCTATTTCATAAAGAGAAGTATTCTTTGAAACCTCTCCGATCGCTGCAAGCGGCTCGCCTCGCCCCGCTCGTCGGAGCAAGTCGGAGAGATATGATTGCTCTCTTACACAATTATGGTTTTACTAAATCACTTCACTAATAGAAGCTTTTTAACCATCCTCTGACCATCCGACAACAGTACAGAGTAATATACTCCGGAGGGCAGGTTCGCGGCATTGAATGTTGTCGTGTTCAACGTACCAGCTTTTGCTACACCGTTAAACAATGTCGCCACTTCTTGACCTATCATATTAAACACTTTGAGACTGGCAAAGCCATCTTTAGCAACAGTGAAATCGATTCTGGTGCTGGGATTGAACGGGTTTGGATAATTTTGTTCCAGGCGCAATTCGCGTGGGACCAGCGCCGCTTTGTTATCCTTCACTCCCGTCGATCCACTTCCCGATGTCACATCTGCCCATGTCGTGCCAAGCCTGAGTTCATCCAGCTCAATGAAGGGTGTCAATGTTGCCGCGTCCTGCCTGATCATAAATCGGACAACACTTGTCATATCGGTAAGAGTGTTCACAGCAGTCAATGTGGGTTCGGGCTCTACTCCGCCGAAAGTTAAAGCATCCGGATCGATCCACAGTTTCACAGAATCGTTCGTCGTACCATCAACAAATTGGTATGCGCCGACAAGGAGATATGTTGTGCCAACAGATTTTATAGTGGACCACGAGATGGGGGCAGTCAATCGTCCAGCTATGCCGAAGTCAATATCGGAACCATCCGTTCTTATATATACCGGTGCCCCTGTGGTTGCCGAAGTTGAAGTCTGATAGAATCCAACAAAATATCCGCCGGTCGTCGTCAATCCACCAACATCAGTCACTTTTACAAGAAATGAAAAATATACGATGCCCGTTGCTGTCGAATCAAACCGCAATACCTGATCCTGTCCTGCCCCGTCGAAGGTAATCTTGTTGCCGGTTGAGGCAGGGAACCCAGGAAAACTGAGATTCCCTTCTGCGATCCATACGGTATCTCCCGAGTTGATGCCAAGCCAACCCCCCTGTCCTCCCAGCATCGAAAGAGCTGGATAGTCAAAACCATCATAATGCGGCAGAGTCACCTGTCCCCATATCGCTGGACTCAGCAGTGCGAGCATAGCGCACATTGCAAACAATCGTGTAAATGTTCTCATATATCCTCCTATGAAGTTTGGTTGAGAATGATGTAATTAATGTTACAGCTATTTCATAAAAACAATTTTCTGGATGACACTTTTGTTGTTCTGTTCAAGCCGGACAAGATACATGCTCGTACTCAATCCAACAGCATCAAACACAACGTCATAATATCGCCCGACTTGCGCCTGTCCATTCCATAACACACGTACGACCTGGCCCAAGGTATTGAACACGGTCACTTTTGTGTACTCGTTGTTCGGGACTGTAAAACGAATATGTGTACTGGGATTGAACGGGTTAGGAAAATTCTGTTCTAACCGCAATTCGCGCGGGGCGAGACCTACTTCATTTTCAGTCTCGATGATTTCAATTTGCAATGGGTTATCCGCCGCGCCGCCAATTCCATATTCCGAGAAACCTGACATCGCCGTGCGATGGGCAACCGGCGTGGAGGGAGTACCGGTTCCGGCGGCGTGTATTCCATCGAGCGTCCAAGCCCCTCCTGTCGATCGCTTTAAAATTCGAAGTCCGGCAGCAGACACTACACCGCTGAATCCTTGAGCGGTCAGGTCAAGCGAATATGTACCGCCGCTCAATCCATCGGCTGATGTCAAAGTCCAATATCCAGCGGTTCCGAGGTTGACAATGGTTGTTCCTCCGTCATCGAGGGGAAGTCCTGATAATCCGGGATCGCCTGCAGTAAATGAGGATGTCAATGTGCCGCCAGTAGCGGGAGCTGTCGTGAAGCTGAGAACTGCAGTTCGATTGTTCATGCTCTGAGCAAGCGGAAATTCAATACTTGATGCCAGAGAAGACGCAATCCACCTCTTGAATGTTCCTTTGATTCTTCCGGCGTCCTTCGATAGTCTACCGACATTTGAGGTTGACGTTCCAAGCACAAGTGTATTAGTATTTGTGACAATCGAACCTGAATCCAGTTTCATCGCCGTATTCACCGTAAGCACTCTCGGTGATGATGAAGTAAGAGTCAGGGTGGCGTTCCCCATCATCCAAAGGCTGTCGGAAATCGATCGGTTCGCAGAAAGTGTCCACAGCTTTGATCCGTTGTTTGCAATAGCGAGAGATGCATAATTGGTATCAGCAATCACCTGTGTTCCTCCCTGTGCATTCCAGTCGTAGCGAACGAGACCGCTATTGTTAAATACTGGAGGCAAGAATGTGACTGAATCACCAACAATGTAGGTCGCACCGGATTGGAGATTCACGATGGCAGAACCGGTATTATTCCAAAAGTTGACAATGCTGTTGTTCGCAATGTCTGCACCAGCGTTCACAGTGATCGTACCTGGCTTAAAATTATTAGGGGCAGATGCACTGAAGCTTTCGAGAACCAGATGCCCTCCATTTTCTACGTCGATGCCGGAGAAATTGATTCCATTCGTGCTTGATGTGGCGAGAATTGCAGTTCCATACACCGTCATGTTCCCGATCGGAGTTTTCGAGGCAGAAACATTGCCGCTGCGAATATGCGACGCCGATCCTGCCATCGAGAAAATGCCCCCCTGACGAATAATGATAGCCGGAGTTGTCGCCGTTGATCCTGTCAGACTCCTGCCTTGTATATCATCGCGCGAACTGAGATAGAGCGTTCCATTGATTATTTCGAGCGTATCGACAATACTGATGCTCATTCCATTTCCAGACGCAGCACCGGGTGTCTGCACCTGTCCGCCAATCTTGTTGATCTGTAATTCTTTAAACGAGGATGTCGTTGCGGCGTTAAAATCTCCATATCCGGAAATTGTCTGCGTTGCCGTACCGGCAAACCGGAATTTGGCGCCATTAGCCCAGGAAGAAAATGCCGAGTGCGTTGTCGAGTACGGTGCAAAATCGCCATACACTGACAAGATACTCCCCGATCCCATCGCCAGCTTCGCTGTTGCACTTCCGAATGATATCGACTTGCACTCTGCAGTAGATGTATTCACGGTAACGGTGACAGCGGTACTGACAACAATATCAGTAAATGCCGTTGGCGGCGTTGCCGATCCGGCTGCACCGCCCGAAGTCAATGCCCAAATCGAACCAGTCCAATCTCCGGATGCCACTGCATAACGAGTACCGATGGAATTGGACGTAGACCTCGAGTATCCTTGAATATCATAAAGTCTCACTGAGTCAAGTGCTCCAATTTCAGAATCTTTAACCCAGAATTGCATCCGCAATACGGTGGAATCAATCGTGAACTGGTCTGGATCGATGAAGACATTATTATAGCGTGGATTATCATTGTTCGCCGGATCGATGCCTGTCCGAGTACTGAAGCGGATCGTTCGTGTCGCAAGGGAACCATAAAGTACAACTCCGTCAAAATCTAATTCCGTTTCAGGCACTTCAATTTGGACCCCCGAAGAATCTGCACTCTTCAAAAACGAGAGCATATACGAATTACTATTTGTGTAGGGCAGAATAAGCAGAGGATTCCATGTACGATCATTGAGAACAGAAGTTCCCGATAAATTCTTAAAATATTGCAGATGAACATGGATTGTATTGATCCCTACACCAGATTTTCCCATAAACGCAATCGTGTCATCGGTAGTAACCGTATCACCAACCTGATATCCATGGAAAGCACGAAGATGTAAATAAGCAGTATGGACCGGCTGACCACCGACTGAATCATGACGAACGAGAATCCAATTTCCATAGCGCTCACGTGCTGTGCCAATCGTCTGTGCGGTATCTTCAAATCGGACTACGACTCCCGGTTTTACCGGATGGATCGGAGTGTTCAGCACATTGGGAAGATCGAGGCCATAATGGAAATCATACACTCCTGAAAGTAATCGGGGGCCAAAAGTTGATGCAATTGGGTCTGGAGTAGCCGTACCTGTTATCGGCCAGACGGTTACATCGATCTCAAATACTCCGGCACTGGTGTCGCCTATCACCGGGTTCAGCGCATCGGTGATGCGAATCCGCATCTGTTTCGAACCAACACCCGGGATCGTCCAGGTATAGGAACCATCGTTTGGTGTGCTGGCCGTGATGAGATTCCAGGTTGCCCCGTTATCTTTGCTCGATTCTATCTTCACATTTTCTATTGTTCCTGCAGAGGACCAGACGATAGTCTGGGATGATCCGCTCGGCCATACTTCTCCCCCGTTAGGTATCGTGATCGTAAGCCTGTCTTCGAGGATCGCCCGCGCAACCGCATCGGCAAGTTTTTGTCGGTTGGCATCTGTATCACGCAACTTGGGAAGTGCCTGTTCGATGTGAATGAATCGTCCATTCGCTGTGCTGACCGAAGTATTGCACGGATTGGAGCTGCCGTTGATATAACGCCCCTCTACGGTATTTGTTGCTGTTAGTGCTACCCCGGGAGGAATATAGGAGACCCGGAGAACAAGCGAGTTGTCGATCACCTGTAAACTGTCGCGGATGGGAAGCAGGTAATCCGGCCCTGAAGGAGCAGATGTTGTTCCATTGCTCATTTCTACATCTGTGCTATCTTTTGTATAGCCGTGATTTTGTATGACGATGATCCCGGGAAAACGGGTATTGACTATTTCTGTCGCACGCTGCAGTGTTGCGTCGACGTTGTGCGCCTGATCGGAAAGTTTGTTCGCTCCGCACGAAGCGTTCGTTCCGCCGCATGGAGAATCGTACGAGCTGTTGCAGCGATGAGCTCCAGCGAAGTAGAAGGCGCGTGCCTGGGCTGTCCCGAAAATCTTCACGCCCTGTTTCTCTGTGTTCACATCGGCTCTTGAGTGCGGCGATTGTATAAAGAGACGGGCACGATGGGGTGCCGGGTTGTAGAAGAATGTCCCCCAATAGTTTGTCCCTGATGCTTGTTTCTCCAGGATGTAATATGTTTTGTTGGGGCTGGAAGAATTGTCGGTGAATTGGATGAGCTGGTATCCGATCGACCCGGCATTCGTACTCGCAAGGCTATAATTTCCATCGCAGAGGTTCCCGACAATAGTCCCCCATGAGTTCAATTGGGTTCCGGTCGGTGCAACATATTCGTCTCCCCCATTCGTTGTCGGAATCACATCGCTGAGACTATCAACGAAGGTAAAGATATTTCCGGTCCGGGGCGTTTGTCCATGGAGCGGTATACTCGCTGAGACAACGAGCGTGAACAGGGTGAAGCTAATCATTCTTTGCCGCATTATTTCCTCACACCGAAATATTCTTCTTTTTGAAGAATCCTTCAGAACCTTCAAGGTCCTGGAGAGTTAAGGATCATACATTTGGAACCCCTCGAAATGGGGGGTTCTAAGCTTTTACTTCGTGAGTACCATTCTCTGCACAATGCTCTTCCCGTTGTACTCCAAGCGGGAGAAATAGATCCCGGATGCCAACTTCCCTGCATTGAATGTCGCAGGAATGTAATGACCGGCCTGTGCCATGCCGCTGAACAACGTCGCAACTTCCTGGCCTAACATGTCAAACACCTTTAATGACGCAAATCCATTTTCCGGTACCGAGAAGCGGATATTCGTTTCCGGATTAAACGGATTCGGATAATTGCCTAGAAGTTCGAATCCTTTCGCTACACCTGCATCAACCTGGGTTGTGGCAAAGTACTTATATGCCCCGCTGTTATCGATCTGTTTGAGACGATAGACATACACGCCAGGGGCAAGATTGACGTCCTGATACGAATATTCTCTCGGTGATGTGCTCGTCCCCGCACCGGTGATAAAACCAAGTTTTACCCATGTTGAAGAGTTTTCCGCCCGACGTTCAACTTCAAATCCGTTGTTATTAACTTCCGTTGCTGTTGACCACCTTAATATTGCATTGCTTGCATTCTGCACAGAGGCTGTAAACGAGGCCATCTCCACGGGAAGAGAAGCACTGACACTGCCAAGCGTCCAGAGTGAGAATCCATCGACACCAGTTATTGTAACAGTGTTTGCACCCTCGTCAACTGTTCCGCCTTCCAATGTCCACGTCGTTCCGCTGTCTGTTGATTTGAATAAACGCAAATCAGCTTCTGCTATACCATTCAGCTCTGTCCCTTCGCTGTAGGGAAAGACGAGCGTTGCATTGAGACCTGTATTGTTGGTCGGTGTAATTTCGTACCATCGAAGGATGCCGTTGTTGCTGTTACCTGACAGGGCATTGTATCCCCGTTTCACAATAGTGGATCCGAGGTCGGAGGCAGATGTTATCAGCGCTCCCAAATTGCCCACATCGGCTGATGATGGAGTATTGAGTGATTGCGTTTCAGCCAGCGCACCGCCAGCACCTATGATCGTAGCAAAACTTGATGTTGTACCATTTAATGCCAATGTACCGCTGGCAAGAGTAAGGGTTCCTGTCACAGTTGTATTTCCACCAAGAGTAACTGTTTGTGTTGAACCCATATAAAGATTCGACACTGATGAAGGAAGTTCCGGACCGGTAGTAACACTGGTGGCGGTACTGGTATAGCGAACGGTATGATTTCCAGAAAATGTCGGTGCATTGGAGATTGTTCCAGTTGCACGCGAAATCGTTGCTCCATCTGCTAAGATCAACACTTTATCGTCTGCAGAACCATTATTATCAAACGTACCCAATGTTAATGTCAATGTTCCCGGCACTGTTCTATTATCATGGAGAGTCACTCCGCCTGAGTTGTAAATTTGAACATTTTGTGGCCCGTTCGATGCAGGCCATTCAGCATCCTTTGTTATTTGTGCTGTTGTCTGTCCCGATGCACCATAGCGAAGTACAGCACTTGCATTGTATGTCAATGTAAAAGTGCTTAATGACAATGTGGTGAATGAACCTGATAATTGAAGTGCTTCATCAATTGTCGTATTTACACTTAACGTTTTCGAACCAGCACCTGAAAGAATGAGCGTTTTGTAACTTGTGATACCCGCCGGAAGAGTTGTTGCACTTCCACTTGAAAAACGGAATGAACTGCCGCTATTTTGAGTAATCCCGCCTTGTGGTATCGTCGTTGATGTTGCAGCCGCTTCATATTCTCCGCCCGCATTCAGAATAACCGTCGGCGGTGAAGTTGTGTTATTATACCAAAAAGCCGTTGTCGACAGACTGTTCTTGAAGGTACCACCACTTTTAACTGTGATGGTGCCGGGATTGAAAGAATTTGACACCGTACTCCTTCCAGTGGGGAATTCAACAAGGCCACCATCTTCGATATCGATACTCTCAAGATTGATTCTATTGGTACTGCCTGCAGCAATACTTGCTGTACCATAGACAGTCATTTTCCCAATTTTAGACGATTCATCGCCGGTATTACTTGCTCTGCGAATGTGTGACGCGCCTCCCACCATATTAAAAACAGAACCCGCCTGAATTGCTATTGTTGGAGAACTTGCTGTTCCGTCAGAAGTGCGACCTTCAATATCATCTGTACTTCCAAGTTGGAATGTGCCAGCGACTATATTCAGGCTCGTGCCAATCCCAAAGCGCATATTTGTCGCTCCAGTTGTTACAATCCCGCTTGATTTGTCAATTATGATCTCATCAAATGAGGTGGAAAATGCGCTCGGGCTCCAACCACTCATTGTTTGAGTTGCAGTCGTCCCAGTAAATTTAATCTTCGCGCCTGCTGGCCATGCTGTGAAAATTGTATGGGTTGGAAAAATATTTACAGTAGGCGCTGAGGTATATCCAGATCCTCCATTATTAACTGTTATAGCAGTAACAACCCCTCCCACAACTGTAGCGGAAGCAGAAAGACCTGATCCTCCGCCACCTGAAAAAGCGACCACAACTGCTACATATCCTGAACCTCCGGCAGTCACATTGATGGCCGTTATCGTATTTCCATCTGTAACGGCTGTGGCAGTCGCACCGGAACCGAGGAGTGAAGCTAAGGTAATGTTTCCATACACACTCAGCACACTCGATTCAGAACCCATCGATAAGTGTGCTGTCGCATCTCCAAATGAAATGCTATTGCATTGTGCCGTTGCATCATCGACTGTTACTGTATGCCCGACTCCAACAACAACATCATCTGTAGCTGTTGGAAATACACCGCCAGTCCATGTTGATGTGGAACTCCACATCCCCGAACTGGCTGTTGTAATTGTTGCTGCAAAAGCAATATTCGGCAATACAAGGAACATCGTGCAGAGCAACCAAATAATTGAACATCTCATACATCCTCCTATGAGTGTTGAAAAAATATGCTATTGACGCCGTATCTATTTCATAAAACAATTCTTTGTATAACGCTTGCACCATTGTGCTCGAGCCGAACCAAATATACGTTCGTGCTTAGGTCGGCAGCGACAGCCTGCCCTTCCCCCCGCACACCTGCTGTTTGATCCATCGTATTGAACATTATCATATTTTAAAACTGTATCTGCCATTCCAGCATTAAACCCCTGACATACAACCGATCTTCGTAATAGGAAATATTTCCATTCCCATCGACATCTTTATCGTCGCCGTTTGGAATGACTTTTGTATACCGTAATTGCAACTGGGATTGGGATGAGAGCGTGTAATACAATCGGGCCGAAAATTCATCGTCCATCCAATTGTACCCGTCATTATCGATATATTCTTTCACTTTGATATATTGCACCTGGATCCTCAATTTCGGCAGCACACTCGGAATAACATAGCATCGCGTGTACCAAATTCTGCTCCCTTCCAGATTTTGTCCATTCCTCGGGAAGTCGCCCCCGATATCGCCGTTCACATATCCAGCACGTGATCCCCAGAAGAAACTCGGATAAGGAGGCGAGAATTGCTCGACCGTTCCGATGGTCTTTGCATCGTCCCCTTCGTACGCAGCATATCGCGTTTCAACTTTGATGGAACGGAACGGACCCAACCCAAACCGATAACTGATACCTCCCAAATACCCGATACCTGCCTTCTTGGGAAGTCCTGACACCGTCGCAAAATTTTGATACGCCGCCTCGGCTGAATACACGAGATCTCTCACAAGGAGTTCTCCGGAAGCACCGGCACCAAATGTCTCGTTATCATTATAGAGACCGCGTAAACGCTGAAGGACGCAGTATGTCATCACATTTTGTTTGCCGAGACTTGCACCGAGACGGGCAACATAGAGCTGGTCGCTCCCTGGATCGGGATAGAGACCGCTGGCGCTCAGATTTTGCCCTGTAATAGCACCAAACAGCGACAATGTAAAGGGATGATATGCGAGATCAATACGGCAGCCGTCGAACTTATCGATAAAATAGTAAGACTCTCCCAGTGTCAAACCTTCCCCGAGGGGAAACTGCTGACGGCCTAGGCGAAGGCGAACAAGATCGAAGACGAGGAAATTCGGTTCCGTCATTTCTGCATAGACTTGACTGACTCCCCACCGCATCGAACCCGTGCCGGCGATATTCCGTACGGGTGCACCCGGATTGTCGATCAGCGTAATCACCTCTGTAAAGAACGAGGTGCTGCGTCCGACTTTTGCTTTCCCGCGGATCCTTCCGAGATACCGCATATAATTTTCTGTCCCCCGATTATCGCGGGCTCCATCGAAGCTGTCCGAATACCATCGGGTACGGAAATCACCATCGACAGTAAATTGAGCGTTCGCATGATATGATGATAGGAGCGCCAGTGCGAATCCTGCAAGCAATGAAAATATTTTATTCTTCATGTTCTGATCCTTATTTTGCGACATAGACTAAACCGGTATATTGCGGGTCGCCGCTCACGGATGGATGAAAGATCTGCAGCACCGTTCCTGTTGCAGAGACTTTGAATAGATAATCGGATGCCGTCGTGCTGTTTGCGATCCAGAAACTCGTTCCATCCCACGTTAATCCTGTGGCGAATCTGCCCGCACCGCCGGTCGTCGGCGTCTGAAATTTTGAACTCCAATTACTGCCGTCGTAGCTGTAGATGGAATCAAGATCCGTATCGTTACAATAGAGGATATTGTTGGCAAATGTAATTCCGCGCGGATTCTGTCCCGGTGTCGCGATCGTATCCAATATCGCTCCGGAAGCTACGTTCATTTTAAATATTCTTCCTCCGCCGGCGGTCACCGCACTGACCGAGACCCAAAGATTTCCGCTGGCATCGAATGTAATTCCACGTACCGTCCCTCCAACCGCGGGAGCGGGAATCGATGAGAGTGATGCTAATGCGGCATCAGTGGTATCGATCTTGTAAATTTTTCTGTCCGTACCCGACGTACTCATCCACAAATCTGTTCCATCAAATGCCAATCCCTGAGGACCGCTGGCTGAAAGAATTGCAGTTGTGGACCATGATCGCACCAGTGTTGTGTCGGTGACACGAATTTTATGAACAGCATATTGCCCGGATGCTTGATCAGCCAGCCAGAGATAGGGAATCTGCAGAACCGACGTCACTTCAAACAATGAATCGCCGACGGCAAATTGTCCATCAGGATTTGTGACTTTCACATTCCGTTTCCCGATTGCTGCTGTCGTTCCGATACTGATATTCACTTTCAAATACGAATTGTTTACAAATAACGGTGTATCGACCGAAATACCTGCGCCGAAATCGACAGAAAGTCCGGATCCTGGTATGAAACCGGTCCCATATACTTCCGCAGAGAACGCTGAACCGGGAATTCCTGACGGAGGAGAAACAGACGATACCGAAATCGGTTCCGGTGTACGCGCATCAAACGATGCCCACACAATCGGTCCCGGCTGTGCATACGGCAATTCGTACCGCTCCTGTACTTTTCCCTTGGAATCGACACGGAATACGTGGTCGGAGGTACCGCTGCTGTTGACGATCCAGAAATTCATACCATCGAACGTGATACCAACCGGATAGACATAGGTTATTCCCCGCGGCGGTGCAGGTGAAGTGAATGCTGTATCGAACACCGGCCGATCGATACGGAACTGATAGATCATATTCTTTGTGACATCAGTATAAAACAAAGCAGGATCGTAGGTGGTACCGTATGCTGTGGTCCACGAGTGTACAAAGGTCAAACCACGAGGTTCGGGTGAAGGAATCGTATACGTGGCAATGGTTCCATGGGTCAATGGATTCAGCTTATAGAGAGTCGCAGGTTCAAAATAGGTTGTCGAACCGCTGTTCAGCACCCAGAGGTTTGTTCCGTCCCAGGCAAGATCCCGGATGGTGCCATGCTTCGTCGGCGGTGCAGCGATGGTGTCCAGGACAACAAGATTGTCCCCGCTCGCGTCAATTTTAAAGATTCGGTCAACATTCCCCGCGGCAGAAATCCAGAGCTTGCTTCCGTCAAACGTTATACCCTGTGCGCTGCTGTCCCCGGTAATAGGATAGAGCGGCCATCGTTTCAGTTCGTGCAATTGAGCATCAAGCTGAACGAGAGAAATGGTTGCCCTGTCGAGCAGATAGAAATAGCCTCTGCTGGACGTGATCCCGCCTCCATTGGCGCTGTCCAATGCGGCGATGTCACACGAAGAGAAGAAGAAGATGGACAAAGCAATGCCGAGGATGACAGCACAAAGTCCAGCCAGATATTTTGTTTTATTCATAATGGATCTCACTTATTGAGTTTATTGGATATTCACTTTATGAGCAGCATCATTTTTGTTTGCATTTGTCCTGCAGTTGTGAGTGTATAGAAATACGGGCCGCTGGACATTCCTTTCGCATCCCACTTCACCGTATGTGTTCCTGCCAACGTGTATTCGTTCACCAGCACCCCCACCTCGCGGCCGAGAAGGTCAAACACAGCAAGTTTTACTGAACTCGTAACTGGTAACTCATAACGAATCACTGTTTCCGGATTAAACGGATTAGGATAGTTTTGTTCCAATCGAAAATCCGACAGGTGCACAAAACCGTTTGTAGATACAAATGTCGGTGGAGTAAATGTGTTATAGAGCGCTTCAACAACTTTTGCAAGCTTTACATTATCTGTGCGAAGGGGGGTATCATGTTCAATATGGACAAAGGTCTTACCGTTTGCATTCGACCACTGGCCCTGAGTGTTACTCGTAGCGCCTAAATCCATAAGGCTTGACCACGTCGACAAGCTATAGACACCCGCAGTAAACGATTGTTCTTCGTAGTTTGTTTCGAGCGTGTAAAGAATCGGAGGCGGATACAGCGTACCGTTGCTGATGACGACATCCGGATAGCCGGGATGATTCGATTTTGCAAATCCATGGATCTGGATTGCTGTCGGTGCCGCAATCGTCGTATGTGCTGTATGAAATACTGCCTGTGTGACGTGGGCCATATCGGAGGACTGGTCGGTGTTCGCATTCCGATTCGTGCCCGCCATCGCAAACCAATTCGCATCCAGCCGGAGAAATACTTTAATGCCTAATTTCCAGGAGCGGGTATCATATATCGGATGAGGACATTCGATCATGATCTCATTCGTCCCATGCGGGTTGAAAATATACGTCCCCCATCCCCGTTGAACCGGGATATCTTCTTTTAAGACGTACAACGTATCGTTTGATGAAGAATCTGCATATTGGTAGAAGGTATAATTGTATGAAGCAGCTTGGGCAACAATGGAACTATAATTTTTCGATTTGAGACTTGTAAACACCGTCTGAAAATAAGTGAGATCGCTGTTTTGCGGAATCACAAACTTATTGGATCCCGCGTCCGGCATGGCATTGACAATGGTTTCAAGAAACGCAACAATATCACCCTGAGCAGCGGTCTGACCGAACCCGACAGAAAAGCATAAGAGGATTGATGCGCATCGGAAAAACCAGCACAGCCATTGGAGTTGTTTTCGAGCAGTCGCACTCTGAATAAGTCTGCGCTGATTTTCTATTGAGGCGATTGTCCGAGAATCAAACGATTTATTCTTTTCTACTCTTTGCACGCAAAGCCTCTTTTTGATATTACAGATCGTTATCGAATCAGAACCATTCTTTTCGTTGCAGAGAACAACTTCGTTTTCAACGAATAGATATACACACCGCTGGCAAACCTCGCGGCATCCCAAGAAGCAAGATGAGTTCCAACAGACATCTCTTTATCGACCAGCGTTGCCACAAGTCGTCCCAGCATATCAAAGACCTTCAATTCCACGGGGCCGGCTTCTGTGAGTTGGAACTGAATGACCGTTGATGGATTGAACGGATTGGGATAATTCTGAGACAATTGAAACGTTGACGGGACAGCTGTTTCCGATTCCTGTGCGATGGATGTCAACATCATCTTGGCTGACTGCAATGAGCTGAGAGCAAGCGCAGCATACGACGCCTCGGCTGAAAGAACAGCTGCGGGGGAAAGTTTCCCAGATCTCCAGCTGGTGAGGAGTGTATCAGCTGCCGCAAACAATTGATCCTCGGTTGGAAACAGGATACTCCATATCCCGCCTCCTGTCGTCGTTCGCAAACCGGCTGTCCTGACATAGGATGGATAACTCGCACTATTCCAAAGATTGGTAAAGAGTGCGGTTGCTTCGTCATTCAACAGGGCTGTGGGAAGATCTCGTGCAATATCCGGAGGTTGTCCAATCGGCCAATAAGGTACTGCGATTCCTGTCGCAGGTTGACCGAGAATAGTCCACATGGTCGAACTCGCAGCAGGTTCTCCGTTCTTGACACCATGAATCACCGCTGCACTGACAGAAATGTAGCGGCAGATCGTTGAATCGGTCTGGATATAGCCTGCAGGAACACCAGGACTCACGGAACCGGAAAAAGGAATCGCATAGGGAATTCCCGATGCGTCAGAAAAATCCCTCATCTGATAACGCAGCAGAGTCCTTGGAAGCAAAGAATCGCCAGCCGTATATGTCTGGAACAGCGCCGTTGTTCTCTGGAATCGTCTCAGTCCTTTTCCGCCGCCGCCACTGAACGCGAAGTTTGTGCGCAGAACATAACCTGATGGAGTCGATGCCGCATCATATTTCGAGTAAGATGTTCCACCAGTCTCAAAAATCGCCGCAGCTCCGGTCGAATCGATCACTGCAAAATTTGCCCTCGTTTGACGCTGGGTGACATTGGTACTGTCGAGAAGATGTTGGAATTCCGCAATGGTCGCACACGTTCCAACGGCCAGAGTCATCAACGATCCATTCCCTGGTCCGGTTGCTGTTGTCTTGAGATCCTCCGAAGTAGAATTGACGATCGCGAATCCCTTCTCATTGACACTCATCCAGCTGCTCGAAGGACTTCCCCCATCGATCACTGCAATAAAGCGATAGCGCGATGTGGTATTGTAGTAGAGTGCATTTTTCCTTGGAGAAGAATCGCGTGTTTTCCAGACCATCGGCCTTCCATCCTTCGTCGCCATGCCGGTGGCAACTCCAATGGTGCATTCCTCCATGGAGTCATCCCCGGTGTTGGTGCTGGCGGAAGTGAGACTGTTCCCTCTTTGCACAGAGGTTTGCCTGAATTCTCCGGACTGAGCAACGCCTTGCTGGAAATCCATCAGGAGAAGCGTTAGGACAGAACCCAGAAAGGCGAAAGATCGCAGGGATGTATTCATTAATAAGTTCTCTCTTGCATTCGAGCAAAAACACTTCATGGATGTGTCCGTTCGAAGGAAAAGAGGTTATTGTCTAACTCGTACATTTCTAATGCCCGTGCCGTTGAGCGCGCCTGTTTCTGAAGGAGACCGACAATGGATTGAATTTCTTCTTTGGAAAATGCTACCCTCGATGAGACATGAACAGCGATTTCAGTGTTCTTTGACTTTCCTTGTTGCTGATCCGGGAAGACGAGTTGGGCCATTCGAGAATTTGGATTAAGAATTTCTCTATGCACAATCCCAGATAGGGACATCGCATGCTGAAAGAGATCACTCACATATCCGTAATGTGTACAGCACAGTGCCGCGATGACCGGGACATCTGTACGCGGCAGCCTTTGCACTGCTTCTTCGATATACATTTCCACGTAGGAATGCACAAGATCACTCTTCGGATCGATCTGGATTTCCGTTTCCAGTTTTGGACAAGCCTGCGTCAGAATGCGTTTCCCGTCAATCCCCAGCGCCATCAATTGTGTACGGTGGGCATCCGAAGCGATCGTTGTTTCTGTGCCGAACAACAGAACTGCGGCATCGGGGAGTGCTTGCATGCGCTGTGCGATCATTTCCGCTGCGATGCTGATAATTTCGAAGACAGGAAGATGCGTGGATTGAGAAAACTCTGTGTGAGGATAGACGACCGAAAGAGTGTTGCACGCAATGAGAATCACATCCGGTTTAAATTTTCCCACCATTCCCTTCAGCGCATCGGAGAACACCTGCGCTTTTTCTCCCATACTCGCCATATCATTATACCCGTAGTTTGACTCAGGCAGGGCATTGCAAAAAACCATGTTCACTTTCTGAAAAGGGCTTCCCAGTTTCGCTCTTGCTTCTATGTCGGCGCACACGGAAAGGCCACCGAGACCGGAATCGATAACCAGTATCGATATGTTTTGTTTATTTCTCAGTGAGTCCGGAAGCGCAGAGGCAAGATCACAATTTCCCGCTGCGAAAAGCATGGGAAAAAAGCTTAGGTTAACGATCAGAAAAATAACAAATCCAGGTATTTTCATCAAAACACATTCGGCCATTATGAAGTTGAAGACCCCTCCAGAGGTACGATCCAAGCAATTGTCTATTTTGGATCGTACCGCAACACCATGGGGTACTCTCTTATTTCTTTTGGTGTGAATTAGAAAGCTGCATTCAGTGTGAAATACTGAACTGAACCAAGCAAACCGAACGCGGCATATGCATAATCGAATGAAAACACAGATCCGCCGAGAGGTATTTTCAATCCGGCGCCTAAGGTCAATCCTTCTTCATCTGTCTGGAATATGTACCCGCCCCGAACAGCAAATGTTCCGTCAAATTCATACTCACCGCCGATGCTGTAATGTTCGGGATTGTCCGTCGGATGAATGGCATCCAAAGCGATCAGGAGATGGGAGGTTTCACTGTGTACTATCCCTTGAGATCCAACCAGCGAAATCGACGTCGACATACGGTATGAAGTCGGAAGATCCCACTCCTGTGTCTCGATATTTGTCTGGATGTACGGATTCGATGTGCTGTTCGGATCCTGATCGAGCTGACGAATGAGTTCCCGCCCCGACATCCTGAGGCCCGGCCCGAAGTTCTGGAATGAGAGACCCAGCTTGAGATCTTTGAACCCTGTTCTCAGAAGCGCACCGAAATCGAACCCAAAGGTTTGTGCCGACTCGCTCCAGATACGCTGATTGATGTACTTCACAGTCGCGCCAATGTCGACAAAGTCTGTCATCGCCCGGGCATAACTGATGCCGAGCGCCATATCAAAGGCATCAAAATAGCGTCCGGTTCCTTCTGGAAATTCAATCGAGGTTTGTTCGATCTTTTCCGACTGCAGGATGGTCGCGCTGATACCAAAAGCACTTCGCTCACCAACTGGAACAACGGCGCCGATGAAATCATGAGTTAACCCTGCTATCCACGACACGTGCGTAAGGCTTCCCTCCATCCTTTCGAGAGATGCGATTCCAGCGGGATTCCAATACAGTGCAGTGGCATTGTCTGCAACAGCCGAGAACGCATTGGCCATCGCAGCGGCTTTTGCCCCTACGGGGATTTTTAAGAACTGGGCTGCTGAGGTTCCCGCCTTAGAATCATCTTGGGCGGAAAGAGTATACGGAAGGAGCGTCATCACCAGAACTCCGATAAGTATTTTTTTCATTGTTGATCTCCGCCTATTTTATGATCGCAAGTTTGCCGGTTGATTTGTTGCCGTCCGGAAGCTCTACGATATAGATGTAAAGACCGAAGGCTACTTCCACACCCGATCGATTTGTGAGATTCCACTCTTCGGTTCCCGTCAGATTTGTATGCTGCAGACGATTCACTAATTCTCCACGAATCGTGAAGATGGATATCGTGCAAACCGGAGGCAGGAACGAGAATTGCAGTTTCCGTGTATTTTGGACCTGTTCCCATTTTGCTGCGCCGATATACGGATTCGGAACAACACGGATTCTACTAAGCAGCTGCTGAGGTGTAGCACCGGGTGTTGTCAAAGACGCTTTCGTCATCTGTAGGTAGAATGTATCTCTTTGCGTCACGGCACTATAGGTAGCGACCTTGAAGGATTGTCCTATCACCGGCAGTTTCGCACCATACAGAGAGTCCTGTGAAAGCGTATCAATCTTGAAGGAGTACGGGACTTTCGATGTTGCATACACACCCAGGCTATCGCCAATGCCGTTCGGATTGAGATAGGGAAGATTGACGATGCGGATCCCTTCGCCAAGGTTGAGGGCTGCATTGCCGTTTGCATCTTCCAGCACAGCGTTGATCTGCTGCGGTGCATCCGGGTTGGTCACATTCCAGAGTTCGAACGGAACATTGATCCTGGCTGTCATCTTTTGGTTATTCACAACACTGGTGTCGACGTACGAACCGCGCTGCGTGAAGCGGAACTCATAATCACTGCCGCGCGCTGTCGTATCTGCTGCTGAACCATAATTGTTTTTCAACGTCACAAACCAGTAGTTCGCTGAGTTCTTGGATGTAGAGCTGGAAACTGTTTTTCCAGCTTCATCCGAGATTTTCTTGATGCCGCCGATTTGTGCATCGGTTTCCAGGCGGAGCCGGATACCGTCGATCACCTTCATTTCATCAGACGTCATCGGGACTGTGGCAAGGAGAGAATCATTTTGAGAGTAGAGATAAAATGTATCTGCAATCGCCTTATTAAAACCGATCTTATAGGGGTTCGTACTTACCTTATTCGGATCAGCTATGGACACCTTCACAGTCGCCTTTCCCACAGTTGCCGACTTTGACAGAGTATAGAACGGCGACTGATATCCGGCAGCATCCGACCTCGGAGTGAGATCGACCAAATTGTAGTCTGCCGCCGTTGTCCCTCTGGAAGACTCATAGGATTCAAGTAACGATGCCGGATCTCCAGCGTCGTATGAAGTGATGGTGTATGAATATTCAGTCCCATTCGTCACCGACGAATCCACCCACATATGCTGGAGTCCTGTGTTCGATCCGAGATAGTTAAAACTGGACAGAGGATCGGTCCCCGAGATATCATCATTTTTATCGAACTGTGCCACAGGAATATATCCAATCACACGCCCCTGATTATCAACCATAGCTTTGCCCCAGGTTGCTCCTTGATCTTCACTCCGATAAATTTTATATCCCTGAAAATCAAGTTTCTTTGACAGAATATCGCGAGCGTGTTCCGGGTCGTCGGACCAATAGAGCGTGTTTCTTCGGTCGCCCGCTGTGCCGAATAATTTTGGTGAAGGCGGAACAGAAGGCCCGTTGAATTCCGCAAGGAAAAGTTTCTGCGCTATGGCTATATTGCGTTTGAATTGATCAACGGTCGATGCAGCGGTATAAGCGATACACCCCCGCACCGACTCTCCCGGGTTCAGCGTAAAGAGACTGGTGGCAAAGACTCCTGCAAATTGTGTGAAATCCCACCGCGAAGGAACAAGGTAGGTTGAGTCAAACACATCGAAATGCGTGTTGGCGCCGCCGTGAAAAAAGTTCGATGCCCCGTTAGTCACCGACTGAAATGCAGGATCACTCGGGTTGCTGATCATCACAGGCCAAATGGTCCTGTTTGATTTTTTGGGCATATAGGTGGTGTTCATTCGGAAAAAGTGTCCGTCCGTCACTCCTAAATCTTTCGGTGTTGCAAAAATGGCACTGCCGAAATATCCATTGTTGATTCCCCGGATGGGGTCGGTTGCTCCGTTATAATCCCAATTGATAAAGACATTATCGTATCCGGCAGAATTGATCCCTGAGTTGAATGTAAAATATCCCTCCTGATTGGCATCACCATATCGAAAATCTAAGAGGTAGCCCCATGTGCAGGAATCAAGCACAACACTGCTCGTATTGGTAATGGTAAAATCATAGAACTGAATATCCTGACCGAACCGGCTTCCCCAGCAATAGGCTTGCATTTCAAGAACAATACCGAGAGGGATATCCGGAGTCTGTGTATTCCGGTCACTGATGATCGTGTACACTTCACGGTCTGCAGCAAATTCTCCGATTATCTGCTTTTGGTATGTCGCTGAAGTCGTATCCATATCAATCCGGAATCGCCCCGGCCAAAAGCGCCAGATGTTTTTCTCTTCATCGTACCATGCCCCTTTGCTGGTAACAATAGTCTGGTCGGCAGCAGAGAGGGTATTCAAATCACCAACCGGGCTTGGATTCCATACTTTCAAAGAGTCAAAATATCCTGCAGGCCAGGTTTTGGGTATATCGCTGTGTGCCATGCGAGGCGCCCCGTCTGGCGCTCGCAGGTCTGTGGACTGATCATCAGCATAATACTTACCCGCACCTGCCAGGACTCCCTGCCAGTCTTCATTAAATCGATTGCTGTAGGAGTCGATGACATTCCCTTTACAGCCAAACATCACCCCTTGTCTGTTGACGGCATTGACATCGCCCGTATTACTCGCGAGTCCTTTGCTTTTCGGCCACCGGAAAACGTACATAGTTGACCGCTCGTAGCTATCCGTAATGATGCCACCGGTATTGCTGCAAACATTGATGAGTTCGCCTTTATCGAGAATTCCCCAGGTGTCTTCGATACTCCGCGCAACTCTATTCAGGCGTGTCGTATCCTTTGATATTTTTTCCTGAGCGATGGTGACGACGAAGGGAACTGCGATAAAAAGTCCTACGAGGATTGCTCTACTTAATGATTTTGTCATTCTGTTCTCCTCAAGCGTCTGATGATTATAAGTCAATTCGCATACCAACTTGAACTCTCCGGCGAAGATCAATATTCCCGGGATTTCTCTGACGATCGGGTGTATTTTGAGTTACCGGCCCGCCGTCCCACGGATCACCTGTTGCCGTCCAAACTAATTGCGGATTGATAGCATCGAACAGGTTTGTCACTTTCAGGAAAAAGGAGAATCGGACAGAGGAAACCTTGAATATCCGTTCAAGACGCATATCGACCTGTGAAGTACCTCCTTTGCGCCCGGAGTTCTTTTCCACGACTAATTGATCTCCTTCTTCTGTTGTTACGGGAGTGTACGGCAAGCCGCTCGCCATTTGCACAACGAAATTGGCGTTGAACCGTTCGAGAGGATAGAACCCAAAGAGAAGGGGACCGAATTTTTCCGGAAATGAAATATTGAGAAGACCCGACATCACATGCCGCCGGTCGAAGTCCAGATAGAAGACACGTTTGGGACGCAGGATTGCATTCGACCCGCGGAAATCAGCATATCCTTCCGTCGGATCCGATTCGTTTCCTTTGGCGATCGAGTACGTATACGTGATGCTGCCGCTAAAGTAACTGCTCATCCGCTTCCGCAGGGTGACATCCACTCCGTTGACTTTGCCATAGTTCGAATTATCGTATATGGTATACTGGAAAGGAAAGATGACATGATACGTACTGCCCACTAAGTTCGTGATATCTTTCATGTAGGCGCCGATTTCGAGAGAATAATCGTCGCTCACTTGCTGCTTGACTCCAAATTCAAACGCCACGGTTCTTTGCGGTTCAATTCCCGGGTTGCCAACGAGGGCAGCGTTGACGGTTGGATCCCGCAATGAATACATCTGTAGATAATCTGCCCGCTGGAAAAAGTGTCCGTAAGAACTGTAAAATACGGTTCGATCTGTAATGGGGAATGCAATACCCAATCGCGGACTAACCTGGACAACCGGATCTGTAGGCACTTCTTGAGTTATGATCCACCGCTTGGTTACATCATCCTGATATCCGGCTGGAGTAGTGACGTCTTTCCATTTTGAATCTTTGACATCCAAATAGTCGACGCGCACGCCTGCATTGATAAGAAATGAACTGAATTCAAGTTTATCCTGCAGATAGAGAGCAACCTCAAGAGGATAACGTTCGAAATTCTCATACGCCCAAAACCCCCCGCTCCACGGTTCCTGATAACTGAGGCGCTTGATATCATAGGTCGTGAGTTCCCCCCCAAGTTTGACAAGATTATAACGATCGACCTGTTGAGTAATGTCCAGTTTCGTGATGAGTGTGCCGACCTTATTCTCCGTGTAGTCCCCTAAATCTCCCCCCTGAATAAATTGATTTCCGGAGTTCTTTACATAGTTCGTCCAAATCAGAGAATCATTTTGGAATATGGCATCCCGGCCCGGAGTAAACAGTCTGAAATGCCGATAATTATAGACAGTATTTAATGTAAACACCGTTTCTGTGGTGGGGAAAAAATTGATCGAAAGATTATCGCGATATGTTTTTTCTTCTCGGCTTGGATATCCCTCGGGAAGATATTTCCATGCATGGGAATACAGTTTATATGCACGCTGGAATCGACGATCGGCGAGACTGAATTTCCAATTGCCTGTTGCATACGTTAGTTTTGCGTTTGTTTCACGTTCCCTATTATACCCCCACGGCATCTGACTCAGCGCATTTTCAACTCGCCCCGCGAGAAAGAATTTCAGATTGGAAAGGAACGGCATCGGACCGCTGAAGTTGACAAACAGTTCACCGCGAAAATTCAAATCATCAATCTCTGTTGAGTCAAGCGATTCCTTTTGATATGCTGAGGGAATATCCAGGATCAATCGTCCCTTGTCATCGATACGCGGCTTGTGGACTCCGTTCGCATCAATCCCCATATAATCAACTGCCAGTGCATCGACAGTATGATATGGCGATGCATTCAATTGCCCGGATTCAAATTCGATACGCCCTGCATATTTGGATCCCCCCTCTTTCGTCACGATGTTGACAACACCGGAAAGCGCCTGACCATACTCCGCACTAAACCCGCCGGTCAGAACCTGCAATTCCTGGATTGCGTACTTGTCAAGCTGGGTCCCCATGCCTCCACCCAGCGGTTCTCGTGTGGGAACTCCATCCACCAGGTACACGACTTCTCCGCTGCGGCCACCGCGTGCATGCATTTCCCCGCTTGCATCAGTTACAAATCCTGCCTGTAAACCGACCACCTGCTGGAAACTGACAACAGGAAGATCAGAGAATGTTTCTGCAGAAATGACAGTCATTTTCGAGGTTTCATCTTTGTTGATCATCGGGCGTTCCGCCACGACCACGACCTCCTGGCCCATCACTGCTACTTCTGTCATTTCGAATTTCAGGTTGGTTGTTAAGTCTGCCTGCACAACCACCGATGTTATAATGTACGGTGAGAAACCAACGATGGATGCGCGAACCTGATACGTCCCGGGCGGTACACTGATAAGTGTGATGCGACCCTCAAAATCCGTCGCACCGCCGATGGATGTCCCTTCTAAAAGAATGTTAACTCCCGGTATGGGTTCTCCGGATTGTTTATCGACTGCCTTACCCACAATCTTGCCTGTCGTACCTGCGAACAGGGGTGCGGAGAGAACTATCAGGAGTGCCAGCGATAACCATCGCGTTGGGAAAAAACTGTTTGGATGCTTCATGCGACCGTCCTGCGATTGAGTGTGAGAGAAACAATACATCCTGCCGGCTGGCCGCTGCCGTGTTCCTCATGCGGATAACAGTAAGCCTGCAGGTGAAGGAGATGTTGCTTTTTTTATTTCATTAAAATCATCCGCCGTGTCTCCACAAACGATCCTGCGTGAATTGTGTAGAAATATATGCCGCTTGGCAATGATGCTGCATCCCATTGCACCTGATAGGCGCCGGGTGCCAGCGTCTCATTGACCAGCATTGTAATTTCACGGCCGAGGAGATCAAACACCTTGAGAGTCACAAATCCCAAATCTCTAATCTCAAATTTCAACGTTGTTGCCGGATTGAACGGATTGGGATAATTTTGGCTAAGAGAATTTTTTGCCGGGAGCTGAGAACCTGGAGCAGCAACGGCTAATGCGGCAGATTCGCCGGCAGTATATGTTGCAAGAGATGATGTGGAAAGAGAAAAAGTATGGTTTGCCGCGTTGACCGCAGAATATTTCGTCCACGTTGCACCGTCCCAACCTCCGCCGACTAAATTCGTCTCAGTGCCCTGGACATCTGATGCTTTATAGGAGAATTCTGCTGTGCAAGAATAACCAGAAATTCCCGACACAGAAATCGTCCAGTAACGTTTGAGGAAATTCTGTGCACTCTGATTTGAAGAATGTTTGGTGTCCACTACCCGCACACCGATCACACCATCGGAATATGTACCGCCAGTCAATGTCAACAATGCAGGGGTAAGGTCAAGGCCACCGGTCGAATCGCCCACGGGAAAGGAAAATGTTCCTGCCGCAGAAAATGCTTTCTTGAATTCTCCGGTCCCATTCGTTACTACGAGTGCAGTATCAGCAGGTATGCCGGTGACAGTTGCCCCGCCCGCAAGCTTGAGAGAATTATTCCCTAAATATAATGCGCCCCGTGAAAGTTCCAGCGCTGTATTAATCGTAATATCTTTAGAGAGTGTCACACCCATGGGAGTCGACATGGTAAACGTTCCAATCGCCGTCGTTGACGATGGGACTTCATTATCCGTTATGTCCATCACCACATTCGATGTGTATTTAAGATTGACCATCCCGGCAAAGGCTGGTGCTGCGCTCAACGTACCGCGTGCTCGTGAAATTGTCGCACCGTTTGCTAATGTTAACATTTTATCATCAGAAGAACCATTGTTATCAAAACTGCCTAATGTCAGCGTTAATATCCCTTCAATGGTTCTATTCTCATGCAGCGTTACACCGGCCCCGTTGTACACGGTAACATTCAGCGGCCCCCCCGATGATGGCCATTCTGCATCTGTTGTAGTCTGTGCTATTGTCTGGCCCGAGGTACCGTATTGGAGCGATGCAGATGGTCCATATGTGAACGTGTAGATATCTAATGCTAAACTGGCGCTGTCAAGAATAGACAGTGTTCCGTTGACTGTTATGGCTCCTCCTAAAGTTTTTGTTCCACCCCCTGATAATTCCAGGTTTTGATACGTTCTCGACACAATTCCGGTTTGCGGTAAGGAATACGAATATCTAACGGTTCCGCCATTATCAGTGAAATTCGTTGGGAATGTGATCGGGGAACCTGTTGTAATATTCACGAAACCTCCGGCTTCCAGGACCAGACTCGCATTTGCATTGTCCCAGATCCTTGTACCAGTTGAGGAATATCGAAGTGTTCCACCGCTCTTAATCGTCACGACTCCGGATGCAAAATAATAATTAGAAGTATTCGTTCCCCACCCCGACATCAACCGCAAGGTTCCACCGTTTTCAACATCAACTCCTCCGAGATTGATTTTTGAAGTGCTCGTTGTGACAATCTCAGCAGTTCCATAGACAGTCATTTTTCCAATAGCATTATAGGAAGCTTGTGGATTCGTTGTGCCCGAGTTGATCTGGGTAGCTCCGGCAACGATACTCAAAGTTCCTCCGCTCTGAACAGTAATGGTCGGTGTTGTTGCTGTTCCCGCCAGATCCCGGCAAAAGACATCATCGGTGCTGTCAATTTGAAAGGTACCGTTAATAATCTCGAGACTTGTACCAAGAATGAATTTCATATTATTGCGGGAAGTCTTCACTTTCCCGGCGCTTTTATCGACTTGCACCTCCATAAACACGGCGACATAGGGTGAAACCGAGGCCCATCCACTTAAAGTCTGTATCGGTGCAGAACCGGTAAACTTGAGCTTTGCTCCTGCAGGCCAGGCAGAGAACGGAACATGCGATACGGAAAAGTTTGTGAAATCGCCGTTCACACTCAACACGCTCGACGCAGAACCCATGGCTAATTGCGCCGCCGCATCTCCGAATGAAATATTATTACAGACCGCCTTGGCATCGTCAATGGTGATAACATGTCCGGCACCGATAAGAACATCATCGGCAGCTGTTGGAAGTACACCGCCAATCCAGGTTGACGTGGAACTCCAATTCCCCGAACCGGTTGTGGTGAGTTGACTGAAGGAACTCACGGTCAGGATACAGAGAGTTGCTGTAACGAAAAACAAGGTCCCAAGATTTTTCATGTTCATTTATCCTCTTTGAAAAATGAAGTGTATATCACAGTGCTTTGCATAAGAACTTCTACGTTTGCCGTAAGACAATTCCCTCGGCTGAAATTGCCGGCGCGTCACATCTTATGGGTGAACGAACCCATAGTTCTTCAGAAATTCCATAACAACGTCTTCGAAAGCTTCTGCAAACTTTTTCCTCTGTTCAGCGGTTTCCCGCACGCTCATCGGCGTTTCTACCTGTATGCCGCACATCCTACCGCCGGAAAACGAACTATGGCGTTCCAAATTGTATCCACCGCTGAAATATTGTTTCCCGGTGGGCGCCGGCCTGCAGTTGCTCGGCACTGAAGCGTACCCATGCTTTTCGAGCAATGCACCAAAACTTTCATTCCCCCGAATGCATGCAGAAAGAGATGCTGTTCCCTTATCGATCAGCTGACCGACACTCGTCTCAGAAGGCTGGACGGTGCTATCGAGCCGTTGATCGGAGAGGAAGAGCTGTCCGGCAACCAGGAGATAACCAAGTTCAGTGAATTGTTGATTGTGCCTGTGTCCGTGCAAGTCGATGTACAGCCCCCTGCCGTATGTTGCTGTGACCTCTTTCGAGGCGTCCTCAATGAATTGATGAAATTCTTCCCATGACTGCAAAGCATGGAGATCATCCCCCGCGGCATCTGACGGTTCACGATTGGCATCAAGCTTGTTTCGATGAAGACGGTTGATAATGACATGGGGAGTTCTTCCGCTCTTGCGGCGAAACGCGTCGATGATATCCCGGGCAAGTTCCTGCGAGAGTACATCATATCTTCCGTGGGTGCCCAGTTCACGGTCCGGAATTTCCGAGGGTTCCAGGTGTCCGCCATGCGGCACCGAAATAACGACCGGAAGATCTCCTGCAAGATATTCGATATAGTCCGACGTGCCGAAGTAGGTTTGCCCCGCAACAAATGCCGGCCGACCTTTTTCGTTTGCAGTGCACGCAGCTGTCTGAGGCTGGGAAGCAGCCAATCGTGTGAAATCTGTAGAGAGAAGAATCAGAAGCAAAAGAGAGAAACAACTGTTCATAATACGTTATTCTCAATCGCTGATGGTGTGTAAAATTCTTAGTACCGCTTCGCAAGCCATTGAACGGATCGAGCAACCATCCCGCGCAGGTGTTCAGATTTTTCGGGATGAGGACTCAGCGCAAAGACGCGTCCGTTGCCGTACTCCACCTGTGCGATTGCGGTTTTCCCGAACATAATTCCAAACGGTGCATTATTTTTTGCAATCTCCGTGTCGAAGGTTGCCAATTCGACGTAAGGCGGGAGTGAATCGACACCTGCCGCTGCCATCAGAGGTCCTTGTGCATAATTGAGTGTCAGGGTGTCCGTTGTGAGACCAAAGAATTTCTTTCCTTGTTCCGTGAAACGAATCACGACATCTCCTTTGCCCCGGTTCCAGTGCGCGCGGTCGATCACTTTTGAATTCAGGATATGGAGCGACCAATCATACTCTGCAGTGGCGAGATAAGCACCGGCACAGATCCCGAGATAGCCGCCTCCCCGCCGCACAAATTGTCGGATGGAATCGACTCCACTCGGTTCGAGGTTCTTCGCCTGTTTGGATCCGCTTCCGCCCGGCTGCACAACAACATCGAACTTATTCAGGCTGCCGTCGCGTATATCTTTCGCATTCACCCGTGTCGTCGTGAACTGCAATGTATCAGCGAGAGACATTTCGACATTGGCCGGACCCTGGTCACTGCCGCCATTATCGTCATAGACAGCAACCCGGATAGGTAAGGACTGTGAGAAAGACAACGCAGATATCAAAACGATAGCTTTGAAAAGTGTTATCAATCTTCCCACAGATCTTCCTTTATGATTCTCTCAATGAAATTCTCGTGCCTTTGATGAATTATTGTACAGAAAGACCCCATTCTACCTTCTCAATATTTATGCCTGAATATTTCCTCCATTCTCTGTCTATTTCAGGGAATTTTATTATACTTGAGTTAAAAACGCACGAGATCTTTTGTGACTAATCAGCCCACCATGTCTGGATTTCATCGTTTTTCGCTATTTTATAGGTGTATTCGATGGTACGAGTTTCGCTTTTGCAGGTATGTGCAATTCTCGGTATTATCCTTACCATAGTATACTTAGGTTATGAATCGCGAAAACATCGAAAATGGGAAAGTGAACAAGTGAGGTCTTCTCTTCGTTCAAAAACGACGGCTGCGGTCATTATTATTGCAGCCATTATTGGTCTCGCCTCTATTATTACTAGTTACATGCTTGATCGATGGACTCAAGAAATCGTCGCTACTAATGCGGACATGACAAAGATAACTGTCCATAACCTTACGCTGACCTCAGAACACACTTTAGACAGTCTTTGGCAAGCCGGCTTCTTTCTCAAGAAGTCTTTCAGCAGCCGGGAAATAAAGGATCTCGATTCACTTCTTTCAAAACTTGTTGCTCCTCAGGCGATAACAATTATTGGTATGGAAGGAGGGTTTTACCTTTCTCATCTTAAGGAATTAGTGGGCTATTCATGGCCCACGTGCCCGCCCCCGCCCCCTGCTTATGGTCCGGCACCCCGTTCATACAATATCATCTTGAGACAGGCCGAACGTACAGTGCGGGAGAATCGTCCCTTGCTGGAATTGCACCAATTTGACGTCGCCACATTTCCTCTCGCACTTGAACCCGTGAATTTACATGGCACCACCGTTGGTGCAGTATGGGCACGCATCCATGTAGAACGCGAATTACCTTCCAGTCGTATCGCACGATGGCTGAGTGTTGCTGTGGGAGTTATATTTCTTGTCTTGCTGATTGTGTTCTTTATGTCACTCCGTATGCGTATCCGTGTCGCGGAAATACGTCGAGGACTTGATCATCTACACAAGGATACATTCTTCCGGCTTCCTGTTCAAAAAGGAATTTTTGGAGACATCAGCAGTTCCATTAATTCATTGGTGGAAGTCCAACTCCGCGAACAGGAACGCCGAGAACAGCTCGAGCGCGACCTTCATCAACAGGATAAGCTGGCCACATTAGGAAGGCTAGTCGCAGGTGTGGCCCATGAAGTGAAAACACCTCTCGCGAATATGAAGACCCGCATTCAGATGTGGCAGCGCCGCAGACGGAAGATGTCTTCTGACAACGACACCGCTGGAGCTATCTCCGAAGAATCCATGAATATCGTTGTGGATGAGATCGATCGGTTATCCGACCTCGTGAAACGACTGCTCGTCTTTTCCAAACCGGTGACAGGACGCCGTCAGCCTGCAGATATAAATGGACTTCTCCTCCATGGACTCTCTATTCTTCAACCGGATGCTGAAGTCAAAAGAATAAAAGTAAAAACGATCTTAGAGGATGCACTTCCTTCCGTGAAGTTGGACGTGCAGGCCATGGAGCAGGTAGTCCTCAACATCCATATGAACGCTCTGGAAGCAACACCTGAAGACGGAACAATTGTTGTCCGCACATCGCTGCAGAAAGATCAACCAGCAGTCGTTATCACGGTGGAGGATTCAGGTCCGGGGATTCCCCAAGATATGCTCGAAAAAATCTTTGAGCCATTTTTCACAACAAAAGAACAGGGATCCGGATTGGGTCTTTCTATCTCGTATGAAATTGTGCGCGCCCACGGCGGCATCATCGAGTTTGGACGCTCTGACAGCGGTGGTGCCCTCTGCCGGATAATCCTCCCCCTGAACCAAAAAGGGAAACCCAAGAATGAAGAATAAAACGATTCTCATTGCCGACGACGAAGCGATCATGCGGAAGAACCTGAAAGAGGTTCTCTCGGAAGAAGGCTTCCAGTTGGTCGAAGCCACCGATGGCAGAGACGCAGTAACAAAAGCATGCACGCTTATCCCCCCTGTTATGCTGCTGGATATCAATATGCCTGTCCTCGACGGGCTGTCCGCACTCCGCGAGATTAAGAAAGAGGCTCCGCAGATATCTGTCATCATGTTCACTGCCTATGGTACCAGTGAACGGGCTATTGAAGCGATGAAGATCGGAGCGTTTGACTATCTCGAGAAACCTTTTGACCTTGATGAACTCCTGATTATTATCCGGCGCGCATTCAGTCATAACGATCTCCTCATTGAATTACAGGAACTCCGCTCGCAAGTGTCGCACAAGACCGCCTCATCACCTCATGAGGAGCTCATCGGGGCAAACCCTGCAATGCAGGAGATCTTCAAAATGATCGGACGCGTCGCACCCACGGACACACCCGTCTTGATCGAAGGGGAAAGCGGCACGGGTAAAGAGCTGATCGCAGATGCCATCCAGCGCCATTCAAAACGCAAGGATGCACCGTTTATCAAAGTGAATTGCGGGGCATTGACGGAAACGCTGCTCGAAAGTGAAATCTTCGGTCACGAAAAAGGCTCATTTACCGGAGCAATCTCTCAGCGCCCGGGAAGATTTGAACTCGCCGATGGGGGGACAATTTTCCTCGACGAAATCAACAACATGCCGCCATCCCTGCAAATGAAACTCCTCCGCGTCTTGCAGCATAAAACCTTCGAACGCGTGGGAGGGAAACAAACCATCACCGTCGATGTGCGCGTCATTGCAGCCTCGAACAAAGACCTGGCCCGCGAGATTAAGGCAGGACATTTCCGTGACGATCTTCTCTACCGGTTAAACGTCATCCATATGAAAATCCCGCCGCTGCGGGAACGTCCTCAAGATATTCCCGTCATGGTTGAGCATTTCATCAGGAGACATAGTCTCGGAAAATCTGTCGTCGTTTCGCCGAAGGTCATGGAAAAATTCAGATATTATTCGTGGCCCGGGAATGTCCGGGAACTGGAAAATGTTATTCAGCGGGCAATTGTCATTTCTGAAGGTGATATTATCACCCTCGATCATCTGCCTCTTTCGCTGCGAGCGGAAGCTGATTTACTTCCCAAAGAACTTTTATGGCAGGAGGGTGTTCCTTTCAAAAAGATTATCGAAGATGTAGAAAAACATCTCATCCTCCGTGCACTCAATCAAACCCGCTGGAACCGGACAAAAACAGCTGAATTGCTGCACATTCACCGGCGCCTTCTTTTTTCTAAAATCAAAGAGTATCACCTGGAACAAGGCGGATCGTCGCAAGAATACAAGAAAAAATAGTCCGCAGACGATTTCCCCTACCTGTTCAGCTGCTCATCATATTCATAACAACGAGACATCAAAAAAGGGACTGTCATAACTGACAATCCCTTTTCCCCTACACTACTCCTCTGATAAAATCCGGATCTATTTCCCTTGCATAGTCCACGCTTTCTCGACCACCGGTTTTATAAGAGCAGTAAACTCCGCATATGCCGGTTCCCTGAAATGCAGTTGATCTTCTTTATAGAGCTCATACCGCGGTTCCCCGTTCTTGTCAAAAAGAATTGGATTCACCTCAATAAAATTTCGGTTCTTGATCTGCTCACAGTATTCTTTGACAAGAGCATTCGTCGAATCGACGAAATTCCACTTTGCCTTCTTTTGCGGGGCACGGTTTATAGAAACATAAAATATTTGTGTGGAAGGCAAAGAATCACCGACTCTGTCACAAAACAGCTTGAACCGGTGGAATATGTCCTGGGGTTTTTCCGAAGCCTTAATATCATTGCTCCCGCAATAATAAACAATAATTCTTGGTTTGTACGGAAGAACAATTTTGTCCATGGAGTTGAGAACATCAGCCGTCCTGGATCCTCCAAAGGCTCTATTAAATACAGGTAAAGGTGCCATCTGTTCTTTGAGATGGGTCCATAATCTGAAGATACTGCTTCCGATAAACAGAATGGCTCCCTGTGGCGGCGGAGTAAGTGAATCCTCCTTGAGAAACGCATCAATTTCAGATTGAAAACGAACCGATGATTGTCGAGAAGTGCTGTCTTGGGCATGCGTTATCTGTCGCATACCTTCGCCGGAAAACAACAGGATCAAAGAAAAGAGAATGAACCGATGTACTATTGTCATAAAAGGGGCACCATGTTATATTCTCCCAAGAATTTTATCCATTGCCCAGCTTGCCATCGCGCCGGTTTCCCCCGTACTCGGACATTTACCTTTTCCTAAAAGTTCATCGACGACGGTTTGGATCAGAGGCTGCTGAACATGCTCCGGATTGGGAATCGAGATTTCTTCCATTGCACTGCCAACCTTAATCCGAATGAGACTATCTGAAAAGGTTGAATACAAGATCGTTCCTTTTGTGCCGACGATTTCTGTTTGATCGAAAGGTTCAGCGGCGCAAAAATCCCAGACCCCCGATCCATGAACTCCTTGATCAAATTGCATCAATGCGGAGACACTATCTTCTGCTGCATACAGCTTGCCTTGGTTTGCAGAATATCCCTGAGCCGATTTCATCGGACCCAAAAAATAGTTCAGCAGGTCAATCATATGAGAACCCATATCGAAGAAATACCCCGCACCGGCAATCGCTGGATTCGTCCGCCAATGCTGGTTGCCCTCAACATCTTCCGGCAGCGGAGGACGCTCGTAGCGAACGTGTACACGCCGGATATCTCCGAGGACTTCTTCTTCCAGAAGTGATCGTATTTTCAAAAAACGGGGCTGAGCTCTTCTATAATAGGCGACGAAGAGAGGAACGGAGGCCTGCTTGCATACCTCGATCATCTCGCAGCATTCGGCATAGCTCATAGCCATCGGTTTTTCGACGTAAACCGGTTTTTTTGCCTTAGCCGCATCTAACGTATATTCTTTATGCGATGAAGGGGGTGTTGCAATATAGACAGCATCGACGTGAGTGTCATGAATAAGGGCTTCTGCGTCATCGTACCATACGGGCACGTGATGCCGAAGCGCATAGTCCTTTGCGAGATCGCCGTTCCGCCGCATGACTGCTGCGAGTTCCGATCCTCGTGCTTTCTGAAATCCCGGACCGCTTTTCACTTCGGTAACATCGCCGCATCCAATTATACCCCAACGAATCGTTTTCATCGCTTTTCTCGTTTCTTAAAGAGCTTGAATTTCTTCCCAGATCACCTTATCGATCGGAATGCCAAGTTCCAGATTTTCCTTTCTCGTCAACAGTACTCTTTCTCCGGGGTAAAGGATCTTTTCTCCTTCTGATGCGGGAACCGAGCGATGAAGATCTTCAATAATCGAATTCACAACGTGTGCAATACGTTGATGGTTACTGAGCCGGGAAACATCTATGGCAATAAATACTTGAGAGAGAGAGGACTCCATTCCATGTTTAAGAACTTCTGCCGTAGAAGTGCCGCCAGACAACACTGTCGATAGAATGTCCAATAACAACGCCAATCCGGATCCTTTCCAGAATCCCATTGGCAGGGCGCGCGTTGACTCCAGGATCGCCGATGGGTCCTTCGTTAATTGACCGGTACTGTCATATCCCCCTGGTACAGGAAGCTGCTTTCCCCGCAATTGGTATAACTCCATCGTTCCATAGGAGAACTGAGACATCGCCATATCAAGCACGATCGCTTCTCCCTTGTACGGCACACCAACAACAAAAGGATTATTTCCAAGATGACAATCTTGTGCACCCCAGGCAGGCATGTTCGCCATGGTGTTCGTCCAACCAAGAAAGATGCATCCCGCTTTTGCAGCTCTCCATGCATAAGTGCCACCTCGCATCCAATGGTTGGTATGAGCAAGAGCAACACATCCGATACCTGATTCTCTGGAAAGCACAACCGCACGATCGGTGCTGAAGAGGGCATTCAGAATTCCAGGACCCAAATGCCCATCCCATTGTTCCAGAGCATGTGTTCGATGCTTCAATTCCGGTTCTGCATGGACATCAATGACACCTTTTTTAATGTACCGAACAAATCGCGGAAACCGATTCACACCATGGGTATACACGCCGTCGAGGCTGTTCTCGGTAAATACTTGCGCACACAATTTTGCCTTCCCGGAATCGAATCCTAATTTCAGGAGAACCCGAGAAAATTCGTTTTCCAGAACTTGAGAGGAAATGCGAACAATAGTTTGTGTCTTGGGAGGATTGGTATTCATGAAGAACGAGATGATCCGGTTGCTATGAGCAATACTTCCCCTGATGCAAAGGATACCAAGCAATATAGAATTCTTGATATGCCGTCAATTCACAAAACAAAAAAACGGAATCCCCGTTCTCTAGGGATCATAGTACTGGACAGTGAAATTCTTTTTACCGAAGGATTCCGTCCTCGGCATGGAATTAGATTTTTATTTCCCACCCTTTTTCATATTCGCGTGTCCAGCATTCCATTGCTTTTGGATCATCAAGAATGTGCCCGTTCTTCTTGTCCAAATTCAAAGTGCGATTGAATTTCCAGGCTATATTGGAAAGATGCAGCATGGTCACGCTGATATTTCCCTCTTCTACAGGAGAACGTAGTTTCTCACCTTCCCGGATTGCGTTTGCAAAATTCCGGAAATGTTCGTCAGTCATAGAATCCATACTCAGAAGATCCTGTGAAGTATTTTTATTCCCTATAGAGTATTCGTTGATCAGTTTATCATTCAGGCTAAATACCTGATACCCATCTCGATCGATTAAAACGGTACCTTTGGTCCCGTGGATCGTTGAACCTCGGCCCCTTCCATAATACTCTTTTCCCTGGCAACTCATGCCCTCCCATGTGATCATGGAATCATCGTACTCAAAACTTGTCACCAGCGTATCGTAAAACTCCCAATCATCTTTAAAATGATATCGTCCCCCCGAGGCTGTCACCCGGTTGGGGAAATCGACACCAAGCGCCCACCTGCAGATGTCCACTTCATGAGTGCCGTTATTCAGGGTCTCGCCAGTCCCCCAATTCCAGAACCAATGCCAGTTGTAGGGGTGAACATTATCTTTATAGGGCCTTCTCGGTGCCGGGCCCTGCCATAATTCCCAATCAAGATGTTCAGGAACAGGAACGATTGTGCCGACACCGATAGATTTTCTCGTGTTGCTGTACCACGCTTTCCCAAAATACGGTCTGCCGATTAGTCCTTCTTTAATCTTCTTGATAATGTCGATTGTATGTGCTGATGAGCGCTGCTGATTTCCCATCTGCACGAGCTTACCGTATTTTTTTTGAGCCAAGACCAGCAATTCTCCTTCATGCGGATTATGGCTGCACGGCTTTTCTACATAGACATGCTTGCCGGCTTGGAGTCCCATAATGGCCATGGGGGCATGCCAATGTTCCGGTGTAGCGATGGTAATCGCGTCTACCTCTTTCAATTCAAGAAGCTTCCTAAAATCTTTCTCCTGCACAGGATCCTGATTGAACGATTTTTTCACTTTTAAGGCAAACTTATTCATGATTTTGCTGTCGACATCACAAACGTGCGATATCGATGCGCCTTTGACTGCTCGGATACTTGCTAAATGAGCGTTTGCACGTCCATTCAACCCAAGAACTGCAAAATTCAGCCGGTCATTAGATCCCAGGATACGGGAATAACTTTTTGCATTCATTCCCATCGACAGGCCGGCAGAACCCAGTGCCATGGTTTTTAAAAATTCGCGCCGTGATTTCATTCGTCATCCATTCTGTGAGTGATCATGCTGCAAGGACACCACGGACGTAGCCGACCGATTCTGCTACACCGGGTAAAGGATCTTTCGGGTCCTTTTCAAATTCGAAATGAAGCGTATGAGCGTACTGTAACTTAACAACGGTCCGCAGGAACTTTGGAATATCGATCACTCCACGACCTATCTCAACGGTCTTCCCTTTTGCTTCGGCATAATCGACATCTTTTATATGAATGTCAAAAACCCGATCGAAAAATCGTTCCACCTCAACTGAAGGATCAAGTCCCAGCCGTTGAGTATGACCCATGTCGATGCATAATCCCATGCGCTTATCCATCTTCGCGATGAGGTTATAGGCACTTTCCGGGCTTGGGTACCGTTCATCCGTCGGACCATGATTGTGAATCGCCAATGTAATATCCGTCTCCTTGACGACACGCTCTGCAACATCGATGAGTGATTGATCCGGCGCTCCAACAATCATCTTCAATCCTGCCAACTTCGCATATGCAAATGCTTGCTTAATTTCCTCTTCGGTCTTCATATAAACAACTCCCACCGAATCAAGTTGCAATCCGGCATTGTTGATCTTCTCAAGAGAAGCGTTGATTTCCTTCTCCGTGCTCTTGAGAGGCAAATGGACATCCTTGAGTGTGAGTTTTTTGATCCCGAGACGCTTCGTCATTTCGATCGTTTGATCGAGTGAAAAGGCTCGAAATGTATAGGAAGCGATTCCGAGATTAAAGGGGACCGCCGTTCTCTCTTTTTTTTGTGATTCAATCGCCGAATGAGCGGCCGACGATGGGAGAGTGCTCGCTACAGCTGCGAAGCCTGCCGCTTTTATAAAGTCACGTCTGGATTCATTCATAATGTTTTTCCCCGTAAGAGATTTATAATTGTTTGATTTTCAAGTTGCGATAGTAGACCACGCTGCCATGTTCCTGTAAAAGGATATGCCCTCGTTCGAGAGCACCAAACCATGGAAGGTCTTTGAATTTACTCTCTTCTTTATGCTCAAGAAATTCTTTACTCCCGAGCTCATACTCAAGAACCTTTTCACCGTTCAACCAATGCTCGACGTGTTTCCCAAGGACAACAATACGTGCTGTGTTCCATTCACCTACAGGATTGACATGCTTATTCGTCGCAGGGATCAAATCATAGAGAGAGGCCAGTGCGCGGTTTCCATTGATCCCTAACTTTGCATCAGGGTGGGTCGAATCGTCAAGAATTTGATACTCAAGTCCTTTTGCAGAACCGGGAGTTCTCGGCTGGTGCTCTATCACAAAATATTTGATACCGCTATTAGCATTGACCGTGACCTTAAAATCGACACGGACATCAAAATTCGAGTATTCTTCTCTCGTGACAATATCACCGCCGGCGGCGGATTCCCCTCCACCGAATGCTTGAACGATCAGCATCCCATCCTGGACCTTCCATCCTTGTGCAGGAAGTGAATCCATGTATGCTCCGCGCCAGCCGTTCATCGTTCTTCCGTCAAAAAGGAGTTTCCAGCCTTGCTTGACTTCCGCTTCCGATAGGACGTTTGGAGAGACATTCAAGCTTTTTGTTGCCTGAGCCAAGCTCGTCTCTGCTATGACGATAAGTGTTAAGGGAATAAGAAAAATAAAAACCGACGATCGTACCATGATGTTAGGACTGCTCCTATGGAATAGTTGGATCTTTCGACCTTTTACTCCGACTTCTATATACGAAAAAAGACCGACACAATGTAATCACACTTGCTTATGTAAGCAAGAAAGAAACAGTAATCTACAGGTATATTAACGGGTAAAACACCTCTGTGAGGTGTAATCTGGACGATTGCCAAAATAATCGTCTCTGTTCGATTCTGAATAAGGTTAATGATTTCATTGATTTTCAGTCCAGACTTTTGCATCTTAGACATAGGTTTTAATATCTATTGAAAAAGGAACAGCGAGATGACAACGGTAGAAAGTGTCTTACAGATAAAAGGGCATGAAATCTATTCTATTGCATCCAAAGCGATGGTGATTGATGCTCTCAGACTGATGGCCGAAAAGAATGTCGGTGCTCTCCTCGTGATGGAAGGAAGCACCCTTGCAGGAATTTTCTCGGAGCGGGATTACGCGAGGAAAATCGTTTTGAAAGGAGAATCCTCCCAGACGACTGCTATAAAAGATGTTATGACATCGATCGTTGTCTCCATACGTCCCGAGCAATCCATTGATGAGTGTATGGCTCTTATGACAAGCAAACATGTACGCCATTTGCCGGTTTTAGACCATGAGAAACTACTTGGTATGATTTCCATTGGAGACGTGGTGAAAGCAATCATCGCCGAGCATGAATTTACCATCAAACAACTGGAAAATTATATTACAGGTACCCGCTAACAAGGTCATCCTCTCACCTATCCCCCTGCTTGCTACTTTGGTACAGCGTCAGTCATCACGACAATCATACTTTCCTGTATGAGTGTCTCGCTTGTCTGCATTATAAGGATTACCGAACAAGATAATCCTTCATCCAGTATTTTCCGGAGGGGAAGCTTCATGCACTCGTGATATTGGTGCACCATCTCTCATGATCTCTTTTCGCATTCGCTGGTACACTTCTATGGCAATAATAATTCCCAGCACCATGAGCACAGCTGTGAGAATGGATAGTATCATATTCCCTTCCGGAATATACTGCCAGAGCAATTGGTAGATGAGCGCCCCCTCCGTCGTCACAAGCATAAAAACACCAGGGATAAGTGTGTATCGCGTGCTTTTTTTATATCCAAAAACATATGCGGAAACAACCAGGAGGGAGAGAGCTGCGATCAATTGATTCGCTGCACCGAAGACTGGCCAAAGGATACGCCAACTATTGCCCATGGTCAGGAAATACGCAATCACGAGGCCGGCTCCAGTTGATAGGTACATATTCTTGAGAAACGGTACCTTTTGTCCAATTGTTTCTGAAAGGACGTACCGGGAAAGTCGCGAACATGTATCGAGCGTTGTGAGGATAAATGCATTCAGCATAAGCACTCCAAAGGCAATGCCATATTGAATTGGGACGCCGATACTCTCCATCGCTTTCCCTAATGCTGTTCCAAAGGTAATGTTGACTCCCTGTTGTCGAAGCAGGTCACCATAGATATAACCGGCAAGTTCGGGAAGTGGTGCCTCTCTCCAGAACAAAACGCTGGAGATAAGTAAAATCACCACCATCGCAAGGAATGCTTCTGTCAACATTCCTCCGAATGCCACGATTCTTCCATCCGATTCGCGCCGCAATTGTTTGGCGGAAGTTCCGCTCGCTACCACCGAGTGGAAACCCGATACTGCTCCGCATGCAACGGTAATAAAGAGCATCGGCCAGAGAGGCACATGGCTGCTTGTTTCACTGAGAAATGCCGGACCGTTTATTGAAGGCTGCAGGACCAGGAGCGACACGAATGCTAAGGCCAATCCGCTTATCAGGATGTACATCGAGAGATAATCTCGCGGCTGCAGCAACATCCATACCGGGATCGTCGAGGCAACGAAAGAATAGAGTAAGACGACGATCAGCCAAAACTCGAAACTTGCTTGAATGGGAAAGTAACTGCCGAGAATGATCAATCCAATAATTACAATGATCGCACTTATCGTCCCAACCCAAAGATTGAGATTCCGGCGGAACACCAGAAACCCGAAAATCAACGCGAGTACGATCAGTCCAAACGTAGGAAGAACGATTGCCGGTTTTTCGACCAGCGTCTGAGCCGTAAGCACGGAAAAAACAGCGATCACCAGCACGAGCGCCAGCCAGAGGAAAATGGAGAAAATCCAGCGGGCTCTCTTGGAAACATATGTCTGGGCAAGCACAGCAATAGAGACACCTCTGTTTCTCACGGAGACCATCAACGAAACATAGTCATGTACTGCACCGATGAAAACAGAACCTAAGAGCACCCACAGGATCGCCGGCAGCCATCCAAAAAGTGAATACGCTAACATCGGTCCAACAATAGGTCCGGCTCCAGCAATAGATGAGAAGTGATGGCCGAATAATATAGCAGGGTTGGATGGAACATAATCGACATTATCGCGTTGAGCTTCTGCAGGTGTTGATAGTGTATCATCAGCGGAGATAAGTCTCCGCTCGATGATACCACCGTACCATTTATACATGACGATAAACCAAACAGCCCCCAGAATTCCGAATACTGCGGCATTGAACATAGTATCTGCTCTCGAGTTATTATTTTGTTAGACCGGTGGATCCTAAAATATTATCGCGAAAATAATGTCTGATCATTGTCTCCTTTCCTTCACTCCTGTTGAGGAGATCAGAGGGATCACATTCCATACCTTAGCTCGTGACATGCTTCTATGACAAATTTCCCACGTTCAACTGTTCTGTAAGTCTTTCATCTCGTCGAAAAAACCAATGTTCGCCGGTAAAAGAAAAATGAAAAGAATCATGGTAAACTTATGAACCACAAATACTTAAAATACATCCCGAATATGGCGAATGTCAGGACTCTTTTCATGGTATTCAATCGCCACCACATCAAACCGGCATGGGCGATTGTCGATGTCATGTTCAAAGAGGTAACCATCGGCAACGGCATACACTTGTTCCTGCTTCTCTTCAGTGACTGCATCTTCCGGAGCACCAAAAACTGTGGACCGGCGCGCTTTCACTTCCACAAACACGAGTTCATTCCCTTCTTCTGCTATGATATCAATTTCTCCCCGTTCGAATCTATAGTTACGCTCGAGAATCCTGAACCCTTGTTGTTCAAGATACTGCGCTGCCAGATCTTCTCCAAGCTGCCCCTGTCTGCGACGATTGATACTCGACATATGAAATCCATGAAATCTGCTTTTGGAACGCTAGTCAAAAACTGTGTTCAGGCTTTGCCTTCCTTAGAAACAACACACTGTCTGCGAAAAAGGTTTTAACAGTTATGGGCTTTTTCTGAACTCGCTGCATCGATGGTTTGCCCGTCCCTCTGCTGTTGTATTGTTGGAAGGGGGATTGTTCGAACCCACACCATAGGGAGCTCGAGACGGACGTTCATAGTCCATACCCCTCTTGAAGGATGACTGGATGGAACGATTTACGATGGATTGCACACGGTCCATACTTCCGGATGGCATCGATGTGCTTCCGCGTCCCATAGCCCTTATGCTGGGCAAACCCGTACTGCGGGAAGCACATATCCAGTTCGCACATCATCCGGTCGCGTGTCACTTTGGCAATAATGGATGCAGCAGCGATGGTGAACGATTTCGCATCCCCGTCGACGATCGTCTGGAACCGCAGCGTCTCATGCCTGAATGACTTTCCGTCAATGAGGGCATACTCCGGAATAAAAGAAAGAGCCTCCAGTGCCTTCCGCATGGCAAGGATAGTGGCTTGCAGAATGTTGATACGGTCAATAATCTCGTGTTCAACGATCCCGACACCGATACTGGAGGCTTTCTCAGAAATCGATGCAAATAAATTTTCCCGTTTCGCTGCAGAAAGCTTCTTGGAGTCATCCACTCCCGCGAGAAAAAGCTCCTGTGGGAATATGACTGCCGCAGCAACGACCGGTCCCGCGAGAGGACCGCGTCCGGCTTCATCGACACCGGCTACGCACCCGAACCCTTGCGTCCAGAGCGTGCGTTCAAAATCAAGATTGACCTCAGAATGTTTCATCGCTCAGATCGAACCAACAAGAATGGCCGTTAGACCAATGACCATGCTAATTTTCAAAAGAGTGCTTACCCGTTTCATCTGGCGGCGTGAAAAATCATACCACATCATCATAAGAGAAGCAACCAAAAAAACATCTGCAAGGGATACAATATAGAGGAACGAAATCTTGTAGACCGAAAAACGAACTGAAAGCAGTGTTGTGCCGATCAGAAGCAAAAGTGAAACAGTTGCCGCAATCACTGCCGGTCTCACACCGTATATGACGGGCAAGGTGGCCGCCCGCTGTTGTCGGTCTCCTTCGACATCTTCAATGTCTTTGACGAGCTCGCGTGCGAGGTTCGCAAGAAAGGCAAACAATGCCGGTACGATAGCCCGGTCGATATTCCCGACGACGATCCCTCCGTATATAAAAGCCATGCCGGTCATCAGTCCGACAACCATGTTGCCGGCAAGGACTGTCCTTTTCAAACGTGCGGAGTAATAGTAGAGAAGGAAGACTGCAAGCACAACGATCAGGAATGCAAGATAATTCATGAAAACATTCAGACCGAGAGCAATCAGGGATGCGATGAACCACATCCTTTGGGCATCGCGTACCGTCAATGCGCCGCGCGGCAAGGGGCGATCAGGACGATTAATCCGATCGATGTCGATGTCGAAAGAATCGTTGATCGCATTTGCACCTATCGTGACGAGCGCTCCGGTCAGTGCAGCCAGAAGAATATTCATCCAGCCATCCGCTGTTCCCCCGGCAATCCAGCATGCAAGAGGGATGGACACCAGTGTGATGAACACATTGACGGGACGGCTTAACTGAAGATATGCTTGGAATGTATTAGAACTCATTGATCAAACGAATGTGGATTTTTGAAGTACTGAATGTATCACCTTCTCCAAAGGCGAAACTCACGCCGATGAGTCCGAGCGAGGAATCCATCCTCACTCCGATCCCGTATCCTATTTTACTCTGCTCCGCCGCAGTCATACCGAGGGAAGCTATTCCGGGTTGGACAATATAGCCGATATCTATAAAGCCATAGAAGTACGATCGCGGTGCAACAAGAAATCGGTACTCGAGGTTCGTCCATACTAATCGCGAACCAAGGAACTGCCCTTCACGATATCCACGCAGCGTAGAAGCCCCGCCCAGTCTGAACATATCACTGAGGTCAATTGCGCTGCTGCTGAAATCCCGGAAATGCAATTCTGATGCAAGAACCTGACGAAGAAATAGTGAAAGATAATAGGAGAGATCGAACACGAGACGCCGCGTCGTACTGTGCGATTCTACGGGGAAAGGACCGGAAAGCGTTGTCTGTTTTGAACCCGTGAGATATTCCGTGGAATAGAATACCCCCTGTGCCGGTGTCGTGGGATTGTCCCGCGAATCATACCGGATTGAAACACCAAAGCCGGTCGATTTGCTTTCTGCAACGATTCCACGCCCATATCCTTCAGTAGGGTACACACCGCTTTGGGAAAACGTGGCACCAAGAGAAAATTCCTCCGTCAGCATGACCTCGGCGGCAAGATCGTATTGCATCCGTACATATGTTGAATCCTGTTTCCTTTGAAAGAATCCGACCTGGAGATTGACCGGATAGGACGCCACCCAAGGTTCAAAATAGTGAAGTTCCGTTTCCTGAGAACTTTTATTCTCCTGGTACCACCGCGCAGAGAGTTTTCGGCCGGTACCGAAGAGGTTCCTGAGCGAAACGTTGACCAGGCCGGTGACCGATCCGCTTTCCCCGGGACGTGCGGCGGGTACATATCCGAGCACACCATCAAAACTGTTTTGATTCCCTTCGACGACCCTGAGTAGCAACCCGCCTTGTTGTGCTTCTGTCAAATAGAGCTCCGGTAATCCAACTGATGAAAAAAGCTGCAGGTGATCAATTCGGCGTTTGACGCGTTCAGGCAGATCGCCTGTAAAAAAGGCATTCTCCCTCAATCGTGCCTCACGCGTCAGAACATATTCTTTTGTTGTCCTGTTTCCCTCAGTACGCATTTCCACAATGTGTAATATTTTGCCTTCATCAAGATGAATACGTACCGCAACAGACATTTCTCCGGCAGAATCAGTAAACGCGACATTCTGTATATCGGCTTTTGCAAGCGGGTACCCCCGGAGTTCGTACTGTTTCAATATTGCCTGGATATCCCGCTCTAGGAGCGAAGGAATGAATGAATCACCTTCCTGGAGGCTCATAGTCTTCCGGAGTTCTGGAGAAGAAAGACTCCGACAACCAACAAATTCAATCCTGCGCACAACCGACGGCTTTCCTTCATGGAGAAAGAAATGTACTTCTGCCTCCAGGTGGATTGTATCGCGGCGTATCTGGACAGAATCTATCTGCGCGTGAAGAAACGACCGTTGAGTATAGAACTCGAGCAAACGGCCAAGGTCTGTGGGCAGTACAGATTCCGCCAGCGGTTTTCCCTTTGCGGTGACGAGCACTGCGGCGAGCTGGTTGGCTGAGAACACCTGGTTACCGTAAAATGTTACCGAGCGTACTGCCAATGTCTTTTGTTCCCGCGCGAGAGATGCAGGAGAGAGCAGAAAGCTCGCTGATAAAAAACAATAGAAAGGAAGAACGTTCATTCGGATTGTTCCTGATCTGCGATGGCACTGCCGCCTCAACGTATCCTTCCCCACAAGTCGGTCTCGGGATATCTTTGCCGATAGTCGCCAAACCCGCTGTCATCGACAAAAACAAATTGTCGATTCTGATCATAATAATACCAAATTTCGTACGGCTTGCTTTCAGAATCAAAGGGGTGGCGTTCCACATTCTGCGGCGGACCAAACTGAATCAGTACCCTTCCCCGATCGGTTTTCCATCCCTCCATATAACTGCCAAAATTCCTATTCGCATAGGCAACACGTGCATAGTACTCCTCCATGAGCTCGTTGCGCTGTGTTTTAGGATCCGGGTCATGCTTGGCCCAGAAATCCAGGAATTGTTTGAGCTTATCGGCAGGAGTCTGAGCCTCACGAAGCACGTCCATCTCACTCCCTTTTGCGATATAGATTAGTTGATCTATTGCTTTATCAAGATCCGTGATCGTCGGAGGTAAATTTTTCATCTGCACGAGACATTCCCGCGACACTGAAGACCGATAGTATTTCCCGGAGTGATCGCTGATAATGCCTTCGATATCCACAGCAAGAGTATAGCGGTCAGGAGCAAGAGCCGGTGAGTCTATTTGCCATACGACTTGTGTTCGTCTGTCTGAAAGCTCTTGATGTTTCGTATAGTGTGCAACAACCTCTTTCTTGACATTCAAAAACTTACAGACCATCAGCACGGAATCAATTTGAATTTTGTTATAGATCTCGAAAAAAAGGTACGTTGCACCCGGATCCTGCTCCATAGTTCCCGTAAGATTCGGGACAATATGCTTTCGACTCCCCTCGGTACTCACCCGATGAACCAGCATGAGATCGCTGACGGCAAGTGAATCTCTTTGCATATCCCTGACGGCCATCGACTTTTGCAGTGAAGCAACCTTCTTTGATTCTTGATCGGTAACGCGCAGCTGGATATCGTAGTTCCCGGGAGTAAGATCTGTCGAGAATTGTTTGAGACTGGAGTGTGTACGCGAAAGGGTTTGCGAAAATTCTTTCACGTGCAATTCCACCATTTCACTCTTCTGCCAGAGCTGTATTTTTTCCGGTGTATTGACAACAAAAGTGATTTCCAGACGACCTGTATATTGTTCATTTTCCTTGATGAAGGTAATTTCCGGATACGGCACCTGAACATATATATCAATTCGACTCTTCCCGGGTTGTTCGGATGCGAATGTGAATGCTTCAGCAAACACCTGGGGATTATATTCTGCCGACTTTTCCTGGTTTTCCACCTGAGCATGAATTTCTGGAGCCAGGAACCAAAAGGAAAGAAGTGCGTGCAGACACCATCGTTTCCAACTCATTTGTTTTTGTACCATGGCATTATCTCCACCAAATCGCGTTCATCACGCCAATGCGAATAAATCATATTCTGCCGCATCAGTAATCGTGACAGATTGAAATAAACCTACCTCAAGGGGTCGACTCGCGTGGATAAATACTTCCTGATCGATTTCCGGGGCATCCCACTCGGTTCTTCCGACGTAGACATCGTGATCATGAGTATCGACCAGCACCTTCAGTGTCTTTCCAATCATCGTTTCGTTCTGCTGCTCTGAAATAGCTTTCTGGATTTCCATCACTCTTGCCTGACGCTCTTGTTTGACTTCCGCTGGAACAGGGTCGCCCATGTCGTAGGCACCGGTACCCTCTTCCTGTGAATAGGGAAATACGCCGAGCCGATGGAACTGCATTTCTTCCACAAAACCGCACAACTCTTGAAAATGGTCTTCTGTTTCTTCCGGATAACCGACGATGAGTGTCGTGCGAAGGGCGAGATTTGGTATTTCGGATTTAAGGCTCGTCAACAATTCTCTTGTCCCGCGCTGTGTCATGCCGCGGCGCATAGATTTCAGAACCGGATCTGCAATATGCTGTATCGGAATATCGATATAATGACACAATTTTGGAAATTTTTGGAATGCCTCGATCACATCGACAGGAAATTGTGCGGGGTACGCGTACATCAAGCGAATCCACTCGATTCCGTCAAGGCGATGAAGTTCTCCGAGCAAGGATGCAAGCCGGCGTTCACCGAATAGATCCATTCCATAGGAGGTTGTGTCCTGTGCAATGAGAATAAGTTCACGCACACCTTTCTCCGCCAGCATTCGTGCCTCGCGGATCAGATGTTCCATAGGTTTGCTGCGATGGACACCCCGCATCAGCGGGATAGCGCAGAACGAACAAGGATGATCACATCCTTCGGAAATTTTCAAGTAGGCAAAATGTGACGGGGTCGTCAGGAGGCGCTCGCCGAGTAATTCGGTTCGATAATTCATACCCAGGGCACGCACCACATCGGGTATCTCATGGGTGCCAAAGAATGAATCAACCTCTGGGATCTCAGCGGAGAGTTCTTTCTTAAAACGCTCGGATAGACATCCCATGACCACTATTCTCTTGAGCTCACCACGGTTCTTTTTCCCGACCGCCTCCATGATGGTGTCAAGAGATTCTTTTTTTGCATCTTGTATGAACCCGCATGTATTGATAATCACTGTATCGGCATCGGCCGCATGGTCAACCAGGCACACACCGTTCTGGTTCAACTGGCCGAGGAGGTATTCCGAATCCACAAGATTCTTCGGACATCCGAGGGTAACGATATGAACCCTTGATTTTTCTGTCACACAACTCTCTCTATCGAACGTGCTATGATAACACGACGAAGTCAATATAAAGATACACAATCGGAGAGATATAAACCAAACTGTCGAATCGGTCATACACTCCGCCATGACCGGGAATGAGAGCCGAGGAGTCTTTCACACCCGCATCCCGCTTAAAACGGGATTCAATGAGATCGCCCAGCTGACCGAAAACTCCAATGAGAGCACCAAGGACAAGAGCATGCCGGTAAGGAAGGTATCCGAGCACAAGTGCTTTCGCAGCCATCATCGTGAGCACAGAAAAAATAAATCCAAAAAGCGCCCCCTCCCACGATTTCTTGGGACTGACACGTTCGAACAGCCGGTGCTTGCCAAATACAGAGCCGCCGAAGTAGGCGGCGGTATCGCACATCCAGATCGAAATAAAAACTGCGATCACCGTGTAACCGCCCCATTGATTGATTTGTGCCAGCTGTTGATCGTCTGCGAGACCGGCAGTAAAGAATTTATAGGCGGGAAATCCATAAGGGAACAATTCCCGCAGAAAGATCAGAGTACCGAAACACAGCGAGATAACAAGCACGCCAAGAATCGTCGTCGCAGCATTGACCATAGGTGATCCTTTGGTGCGGAATAATTCTACGAGCAAGACCAACAGCAGGAATTTCAGCAGCAGCACTACGAGAAGTTGGTGTTGCGAAAACATCGAGAGGTGGACGCCGAAATGGTCAAGAAAGAACTGATAGATATCGACTTGAAGGCGTTCGTAGACAAAGACACCATTGATGAATACTCCGGCAATCAAACCGAGAGTCTTCAGCGGCGCAGCACCTTTGGCTTCAGCAAGTCTATAGAATTCATATAACGCGAGTGAAGAAATGACGGTCACAAGGAAGAAAAAGAAATAACCGCCTGCCATCGTCAGCCAGAGGATAAGCGGAATGGCAACGAGGGCAACGAGAACACGGGTGAAGAGACTTTCAAACTTAGACATAATTCAATAATCCCAAAAAGTGATAGGTAAAGGTTGCGATCCGCTCTCGCGGATGGAGATGTGACGCAGGGTTATTCGGTGTCAAGAAGACCTAATTCCTGTAAAAGTATTGTTGCATTCATCAATTCCGATCCTTTTACAAACAGCAGTACCCGTTTTTCACTCATCCACCTCGATTCTACATGATCATGTAATGAAAAGGTCGTTGCCGCAATCCCGCCCTGGAGAGGAGAAGATTGTGTACGAGTGAATCCGCTTCAAATTCTGACTCAGGACGGCTGAGTATCTGCCATTCTTGAAGAATGTTGCGATGTGCCGGATCGGAACAGAGGATTTTTCCGTTCATAAGTTCTTTGCACTCATCACACACGGGCGTGCTGCACACAACACAGAACCCGACAGCCTTGCTCCCCGGGTGCTTTCCGCACTCGATGTCCGGTTGTTCGGCCCTGGGGACGATGACTCCGCAGGAATAACAAAAACTCCAAAGTGGTTCGAGCTGCGCTGCACATGTTGTACAGATGTTCATGGGATGGCTCAGGGAATTCGACGGGCAGTGTCATGAGTGATACGGAGATAGGCGACAAACACCAGGAAGAAGAGTGCCGAAAAAACGATCAACTCAAAGAACATAGTCAATGCATTCGCATCAGTCTGTGTAGCGGTTAGAAGATTTTCATCCTGCAAGCCGTAGAACGACGCAAGCACAGCCATAAAGTTGTTAAAGAAGTGAGCCGCCATAGGCAGGATGAGGCTTTGTGAACGATAACGCAGTAAGCCGAAAAAAACTCCCAGACTGATCAAGGGAACAATTTCGAACGGATTCAAATGATACAGACCAAAAACTGTTCCTGCGAAGACCGCGGCAACCAGCGGTGTCATCAGGCGTTCGAAGATTTTTTGAATAAGGCCGCGGAAGAGCAGTTCTTCCACAATCGATGGTACGACAGCTACGACGATGACAACTGCTAGTAATTCTATCGGAGAATCAGCTCGGAGTAATATTTTTGTCAACTCCTCAAACAGCTTCTTGAGTGGTTCGGCGACATTGCGCAGCAATTCCGGTATCGGAATACGCTCTTGAAAATACATATACGATTCCAAGACCCGCTGGAGTGAAAAGAGAGCAAAGAGTGCAAACGTAGACTCCCGAAGACCGGGGATTCTGAATTGAAATACTTCATGCAGGTGTACAGCAAACAACCGTGCCAGCAGTATTGTTGGAATGAAGATGAATCCTATCTGCCCGGCGACAGTCATCCACCGCATCACGGAAACATTATCGCGTGTCACCGACGTTGCTCCGGCGACAAGAAATGTCAACACACCGCCGCCAAGCTGATAGAGAAGAAAGACAAAGAACAACGACGTAAGAGCAAAAAGGAGCGGGTGAATGGCATGCCGATCGACAAACGATAGTTCTTCGGCAGGTTGGTTCTCGCGATCCTCCACTTCAGGAATGTGCCCGTGTTGTTCGGTCATGATGAAGCTATTTGGGACTTGATGAGAGCAGTAAGCAGGGGAATCATGAATTCATGGTGCCCGGTAAAGTGATAACCGCGCCCGTACTTCTGTGTGGGCCGCTCGACCACATTCACTTGCGGGCGATAGTGTCTGATCATATCAAAATTCGCAGTAGAAAATCCCTTTGCCTTAAAACCAAGGTTGCGGGCTACCGTCAGTGCTTTCAGAAAAACCTCCGGCATGATCACTGCTGATCCAATGTTGAGCACTACACCGCCACCGATGAGGTTTTTCACAGAATTCACAAAGACTTTGAAATCTCGAAAACTGAGCTCGCCTGTTGCAGCACCATCCATCGTGGGATGTTGATGAATGATATCGGTTCCAATGGCCGCATGCACCGTCACGGGAATACCGCATTCATAGCAACGGGCAAGAATGCTGATGCTGCGATGCCGGCCCTGTTCACGAAGAATTTTCTTTGCAAGAGTTTCACCGTACCCCTCCGCCGTTTCTTTCATACCCTGCACAAGAGCGGTATTGATAAACTCTCCGGTCTCTCTCGACATCCCGAACGATCCATCCATCAAATTCGCAGCCACATCCTCTGACGTATGTCCCCACATGGCGGTTTCTACATCATGGATGGACGCCGCGCTGTTCATGGCCACATGGGTAAGAATACCATTCGTGAGTAAATCCACAATGAGGGGCGATAGTCCAACTTTGATGACATGCGCACCCATCATGAGGATGACAGGTTTTTTCTTGGCATGTGCGTGGATAATATCATGAACAAGGTCGCGGAGTTCATTCACCATAAGGATCCGCGGCAGGGATTCGGCAAAATCGTTGAAACTGGCCGTCGATGCATTGAGCGGTCTGGCAAAGTCTTTTGGCGTTACCTTGCTCTTGCGTCCTTTGATGGAAGTTGTTTTCACTCCACGGAGATCGATCTGCTGAAATTTTGACATGGCTGTCACCGTTATTCGACTTTTGCGGTAATCGGTCCGTTGATCCCGGAGTATTCGCGCAACTCTGAATCAATCGATCCAATGACCACTTTGGTACTGACTTTTATTGGAATTTTCCTCTGGTCGTTTGTCATCCAAATAATAATTCGCCCTTCACTTTTAAATAATCCGCCTTCCATGATCAGCGGCTCCACGAGCACACAATTAAACGTCCCGGCATCGACGGAAATTTGCTGGTACCCAAGAAACTTTACTGCCAACTGGTAGGTGGTATCTTTATAGAAATTTTGAAGAAAAATCTTTTCGCCGGGTCGGCTCTTGGAATAGTCCAATGTTCGTGCATAAAACATCGCCGAGACAACATCATGGACATAGGGAGGAATCGGATAGCGCCCCTCTTTTGTCACGGCAATATTGTGAAGCTGGTCGAACTCTGCAGCAAAGTCGTAGCTGTATTTTCCTTCGCGAATACGCTGTGTGAATCGCCATGGGAAAATGCCCTTCTTGTCCAGCATGGTCTCGTAACGATCATCAACCTTATGAAAGAAAGAAAATGTGGGTGTCGATGCAACAGAGAAGAGCACCTGATAGCATTCTCTTCCATTGATTGTCTCCATCGATGGAATAGAAAACACCGCTTCACCTGCAGTGATAAAGCTGTATCCAACATCGTACACTAACCGTTCTCCGAGAGAAAAAGCCGATTGATTGAGATTACGAAGAGTATCCGTCTGCGGGGCATGTATAGTATCCTGAGCTTCGATTATATTTATCGAACTGCTCAGCAGTATGCTCAAAAAAACTTTTTGCATTTTCGTCATAATGAATTTTCTCGAGACACGCTCAACCTGCCAGTGTGCGTGCTGCTTGAACCACCCGGGATACGTCAATTTGTTCCATGCAGTCGCTCCCCTGGCATGCACGTCCATGACACCTAGGACATTTGGACGGATCGGGAACAAAAATAATCTTCTTGTCGCTCAATGGACCCCAGCGCTGCGGGCTCATCACCTTTATCGGTGGATAGAACCCTATGACGGGGATTCCGACAGCTGCTGCCATGTGCAGCGGGCCGGTAGAATTCGCTACAAACAAGTGAGCTGTTTGAATAAATGCTGCAAACTCTTTCAGACTCAACGTACTCACAAAGGGTTCAACATTGTTTCCGGCTTCTTGTGCAACCTTTTGAACAAGATCCGATTCCGCCGTTCCGCCTGTAATGACGACACGGAATCCGCACTTCGATAATTCAGCGGCAAGTTGAGAAAAATGTTCCGTTTTCCAATTATGTGCTGAACCACCGCTGCCCGGATGGAGAAGCACGAGACGATCGTTATCCAAAATACCTAAATTTCGACGAACTTGTAAGGCAGCTGCCCTCTCAAGCTCTGAAATCACGAAACGAACTTCAGGTTTTGAGGGAATAGTGCAGCCAAGCACTTTCAAGAGCGAAAGATTATATTCCGCTTCATGTTTTTCGACAGTTTTTCGGTGCTCAAAGACTCTTCTATTAAAAAGGAACGAATACCATCGGTACCCGGTTCCCACACGGATCGGAATCCCCGCAAGCCACAACAAGAATGCAATCCGGAAACGGGGATACGCTACAATAACTGCATCAAACCTTCCACGACGCAGTCCAGACAACATTTCAAAAAACGGCTTTGGCGTCCCTGCTTTATCATAGAGAATAACGTCTGCAAAACCTTCAACAAGTCCGCTGGTATACGAACAAACCAACATTGTCACATGTGCGGACGGGAAGCTTGATTTCAATGCCTCGATCGTCGGAAGAGTGAGAATCACATCCCCAATACGGTCTGTCCGAACGACGAGAATATTCTGCAAGCGTTGTTTTTTCACTCCTGGAACTGTCAAATCGTGTGTCAATATACGGAGCAGTGGCGGGAGATGCAAGGAAGGGGATTCAAGGACGTTGACTTCTCAAAAAATCTTTCCGATATTACGAGTGCTTTTCTATACATCTGCTTTTTGCTTTTCCTCGAAGTCTCTGCTTTGGGGACTGTCCAGCTGTTAACACCGACATTAACGGCGGCAGTTATCGTTCAACACAAATTACATAGGTGTCATTATGAGACGAACCAGAGTGATCATCATGGGCGCTGCGGGACGGGATTTCCATAACTTCAACACAGTCTTTCGCACAGACGATCGCTACGAAGTCGTCGCCTTTACGGCTACGCAAATTCCCAACATCGAAGAGCGTAAGTACCCTGCAGAACTAGCAGGCACACTCTATCCAAACGGCATTCCTATTTTTCCTGAATCGGAATTGCCCCGCCTCATCAAAGAATTGAAACCCGATGAGGTGATCTTTGCATATTCAGACGTGTCATTCAATTATGTTATGACTCAAGCAGCACTCGTCATGGCGTGCGGTGCACATTTCAAAGTGCTCGGTGCGGGTCCAACCATGCTGAAAAGCAAAGTCCCTGTCATCGCTGTCGTTGCAGTACGCACTGGGGCAGGGAAAAGCCAGACCTCCCGCAAGGTGTGCAAGGTACTCCGCACAGCCGGGAAAAAAGTCGTCGCTGTACGGCATCCGATGCCATACGGTGATTTGGTAAAGCAAAAAGTCCAGCGGTACTCGTCACTGGAAGATCTGAAAAAGCACGATTGTACTGTGGAAGAGATGGAAGAGTATGAACCGCATATCGTGAATGGCACGATCATCTACTCCGGTGTTGATTATGAAGCAATTCTTCGCGAAGCGGAAAAGGAAGCCGATGTTATTGTGTGGGATGGCGGGAACAACGATATGTCGTTCTATCAGCCGGATCTCACAATTTGCGTCGCCGATCCGCACCGGCCGGGTCATGAACTATCGTATTATCCCGGCGCCGTCAATATTCAGCTCGCGGATGTCGTCATCATTAATAAAATAGACACAGCGGCGCGGGCAAGTATCGACCTCGTTCGGAAAAACATTCTCAGCGTCAATCCAAAAGCGACGATTATCGAAGCGGCATCACCGATTACGGTAGAAGATGAATCTGTGATCCGTAATAAACGCATTCTCGTCGTCGAAGACGGCCCAACTCTGACCCACGGCGATATGACCTACGGTGCCGGTCACGTGGCTGCCAGGAAGTACGGTGCAAAAGAGATCATCGACCCGCGGCCATGGGTGGTCAAATCCATCGCTGAGACGTTCAAGAAATATCCTCATATCGGAACATTACTGCCGGCGATGGGGTACGGCGGGGAGCAGATCAAGGATCTGGAAGAGACGATCAATCGCGTAGATTGCGATGCTGTGGTCATCGGTACACCGATCGATCTTCGCCGCATCATCAAGATCAACAAGCCAAGCACACGTATATATTATGATTTGGAAGAGGTCGCAAAACCGGACTTGAACGAAATCCTCTCCGGCTTCTTAAAGAAACACAGTAAATAATAACATTCGTTGGTAGGGCGAAGCAATTTCGCTCTTCCGGGATATTTTTGAGGAGAACAAACTATGAAACGAGATTTTTTAGGTATCGCCGATTGGTCGGGAAAAGAGTTGCTGCAAATCCTCGACCTCTCAAAGAAGATGAAAGCCCAGCCAAAGAAATTTGCAGAATCGCTTGACGGCAAATCTGTTGCAATGATTTTTGAGAAACAATCGCTTCGTACGCACGTGACCTTTGAAGTCGGCATTAAGCAGCTCGGTGCCAACACGGTCTATCTCACCAATGCCGACATCAGTCTCGGCAAACGTGAATCCATTTATGACGTCGCAAAGAATCTCGAGCGCTGGGTGGATGCCGTCGTAATCCGTACCTTTGCACAAAAAAATGTCGAAGACCTCGCAAAATATGCGAAGGTCAGCATCGTCAACGCGCTGACCGATTTTGAACATCCATGCCAGGCCGTCGGAGATTTTTTAACAATTCGGGAGCATCTTGGTTTCTTCAAAGGAAAGAAGTTTGCATGGGTCGGCGACGGCAACAACGTCTGTCATTCACTCATGCTCTTTGCTGCAAAAGTTGGTATGAATTTCGTTGCAGTCACTCCTGCCGGGTTACTGCCTGACGCAACTGTGGTTGCAAAAGCAAAAGAACTTGCATCCTCCACCGGTGCAGTCATTGAACTCTCGAATAATCCATTCGAAGGTGTCCGCGATGCCGATGTCATCTACACAGATGTGTGGGTGAGTATGGGACAAGAAGGCGATCGCGAAAGCAAAATGAAGGCCTTTGCAGGATTCCAGGTTAATGCTGAATTGATGAAGAAAGCAAAGACCTCCGCAATCTTCATGCACTGCCTGCCGGCGCATCGAGGCGAAGAAGTAACAGATGAGGTGATGGATTCCCCGCAATCTGTAGTGTTCGATGAGGCAGAAAACCGTCTCCACACGCAGAAAGCAATTCTCTACACGTTGTTAAAGGGACAAGGTCGTGAAAAACTCAATACTGGTAGCAGTCGGCGGAAACTCGCTCATTCGGGCGGGGCAGCGCGGAACAACCGCCGAACAGCTCGAAAACGCTAGACTGACTGCTGAATGCATTGCAGGGATCGTCAAGCGAGGTTATAGTCTCGTTGTAACGCACGGGAACGGCCCACAGGTTGGTGCACAATTATTGCGCTCCGAAGCGGGTTCATCTCAAACGTACACGCTTCCGCTCGATGTCTGCGTTGCAATGACGCAGGGTGAAATCGGATTTGCTATGCAAAACTCGATGCAGATGACCTTCCGGAAATACAATATCAAACGTCCGGTGGTTACAGTGGTCACACAAGTTTTGGTAGACAAAAATGATCCTGCTTTCCAACGCCCGACAAAACCGATCGGTCCTTTTTATTCAAAGGAAGTGGCCGATCGGAAACGGAAGGATTTGAATTGGAGTATTGTGGAAGATGCCTCACGAGGATACCGGCGCGTGGTTGCGTCACCTCTCCCTAAAGACATTATCGAGATGGAAGTTATTCAGGATTGTCTCGAACGTGATGTCGTTGTCATTGCAGTTGGCGGCGGAGGGATTCCCGTGATTATGGAAAATGGTGAACTGAAAGGCATCGAAGCAGTGATCGATAAAGACCGCGCGTCGGCTTTACTCGCTGCAAAGCTTGGTATCGAACACTTCATCATCTCCACAGAAGTTCCTGAAGTATATATTCATTACAAGAAACCCAATCAGCAGATACTTCGCGATATATCCGTTTCAGAAGTAAGGAAGCATCTTACCGACGGACAATTCAGCGAAGGCAGCATGAAACCCAAAATTGAAGCTGCTCTCGAATTTCTGAACTCCGGCGGACAGATGGTGACGATTACAGATCCCGAACACATCATTGCCGCGCTTGATGGTGAGGCGGGAACAAGAATAACAAAATAACAGAGAATCAGATGTCTGACATCTTTCCGTGCAATACATTGCGTAGATGTCAGACATCTACCGGAGAAAAGCCATGAAGCTACAACATGTTATCGAATCCCAGCAATTCACATTGCCGATGTTGAAAGAATTATTCGATCTCGCCGATCAGATGGAGCACATTGTGGAGCGCGGCGGGACTCTGGACTATCAACAACGGATTATGGCATCACTCTTTTACGAACCCTCCACCCGTACACGATTCTCCTTTGAATCCGCGATGCTACGCCTGGGGGGTAAAATTATGTCTACAGAACGAGCTCAGGACTTTTCCTCCGTCTCCTACGGCGAATCACTGGAAGATACGATCCGTGTTGTTGGGAATTATGCCGATGTGATCGTCTTGAGACATAACCAAATCGGCGGCGCAAAACGTGCGGCTGCACTTTCATCTATTCCCGTTATCAATGCCGGCGATGGTAAAGGCGGTCAGCATCCAACGCAGGCACTCTTGGATCTTTACACAATCTATAAGGAAATCAAAACGATCAACGGAGTCAAAGTTGCGCTGGTTGGTAACTTGTTCGATGGACGCACTGTCCGTTCGCTTGCGTATTTGCTTGGAAAATTTGAGCGAGTCAAAATTTACTTTGTCGCCCCCCCCACTCTTCAGATGAAACAGGATATGCTTGACTACCTGGAGCGTCATGACGTCTGGTATACGCTCGAAAGTGATCTTACGAAGATTCTTCCTGAGGTAGACGTTGTGTATATGACCCGCATGGAAGAGGAAAAACTTCCCGCAGCCTCTATTGAGGCTCCATTTACAAGATATTTTATTGATGAAGACTCATTAAAATTTTTACGCCCAAGTGCAATTCTTTTACACCCATTACCCCGATTAAACGAAATATCCCCGGCTATTGATTCCGACCCTCGCTCTGCCTACTTCCGCCAGACAAAGAATGGTGTGCTCGTGAGAATGGCGTTGCTTGCATCGGTTTTAGATTGAAATACCAATCCGACCCCTTCAAAGGGATCGGAAAGGTGCAGCCTGGGATCGGATTGGTACGATGTTAGAATCTCAACACCGACTGTAAACATGTTCATCACTCTATTTCACATCATTAATTTAAATCGCCCGCAAACCTTTGAAATTAGAAAAATATCGCCACTTAGGTGTCAATAATTATCACTAGATTACTTGGCATAGATATTGGAAGAGTAATGGTGTAAAGCTCGACAGAAAAGATCGAAACGAGCGTAAAAAATTCAAGAGAAAGTGTTGAGAATTCATCAATAAGGAGATATAGTCATGGTAGCCCTCTTCGTTATCGCCACAATCCTTTTTTGCGTCAGCATAGAATTGCTGAGAGATAGAGTCAAACAAAAGAAAGCTGTGCAAGTTCCAGCGCGCGCCTCTGCAGAAAGATTTCTGCTGCCGAAAGGATATTTCTTCAGCAAAGCACATACGTGGGTAGAACTCACGTTTGCCGGTGAAGCACGAATCGGTGTTGATGATTTCGCGCAAAAAATCATCGGAACAATTGAAAGAATTGAAGTTGCTCCGCTTGGATCGGAAATAAAAAAAGGAGATACACTCCTGACTGTCCGTCATGGCAATCGATTGCTTTCGATCCCGGCGCCTGTTTCCGGAACAGTGATGACTGTCAACGATACATTACTTGCCTCACCCAATCTCCTTCATCAAGATCCGTATATTGCCGGATGGGTTGCCGTAGTTGCACCGAAGAATATTTCTGCAGACTTGCGCCTTCTTACTATCGCCGATGATGCGGCCCAGTGGCTTCGAAAAGAAGTGAACCGCTTCCGCGACTTCATTAAAGAGCAGGTTCAGATCGGTGTCCCCGTTCCCGCCGGTGTGACGATGCTGGATGGTGGTGCACCGTTACATGGTGTGTTGGAGCAATTCAATGAAAAGACATGGAACGCTTTCCAGGAAGAATTCTTGAAAGCCGAATAACTTTGATGCTTGCAAACAGACAAACGACTCAAAGAATAATTCTGGAGAAGAACATATGTCCGGTTATGGAATATTAATAGATACGACGCTGTGCATCGGCTGCTACGCCTGTGAAGTCGCCGATGCCGAACGCTGGGGTAATCCGGTATCTGAAAATCACATCCTTTCATCGGTCCAAAACACAGCTGTCCTGCAGGTCGACGAGACGAACGTGCCACGGATGTGCATGCATTGCGCAGAACCCACGTGTGCGTCGGTTTGCCCTGTGGGCGCCTTTGAGAAAACGGCGATGGGGGCTGTGGTCTATGATGCCGATAAGTGCATGGGCTGCCGCTACTGCATGCAGGCATGTCCGTTTGATGTTCCAAAGTATCAATGGGAGAGCGTGAATCCAAAAGTGACAAAGTGCGACATGTGTCATGAACGTGTTGAAAAAGGCGACAAACCGGCATGCGTCGAAGCATGCCCGACCAGCGCACGTATGTTCGGCAAAGTGGACGAACTCATCCAGGAAGCACAAAAAAGGATGTACGAAAATCCAGGAAAATATTATCCATCAATCTATGGAGTACGGGAAGCTGGCGGTACGTCGATTCTCTATATTTCTGATAAGTCATTCGAAAAACTTGGGTTAAAAACCAACTTACCGAACCATCCCATGCCGAATTTGACGTGGGAAATTCTATCGAAGATTCCCAACTATGTGTTCTGGGGCAGTACGCTCCTCTCCGGTGTTTGGTGGATCACCAACAGGCGAAAAGAGGTCCAGGCCTTCGAATTGAAAATGAAGGAGATGGAATCTCGCGATGATCATGGAAATTCTGGCAATCACAAGTAGAAGATGGAGAACATTATGATTTCGAAAGTATTTTCAAAGATCACATTTTGGACAACAGTATTTTGGATAATCATAGCAGCTGGTCTTGTGTCTACGGTCATACGTTTTGGATGGGGACTTGGAGCATCAACACACTTAAGCGACCAAGCCCCATGGGGATTATGGGTTGCATTTGATGTTGTCTGCGGGGTTGGATTAGCTGCCGGCGGGTTCGTTGTCGCTGCTTCTGTTTATCTGTTCAATCTTGAACGCTATCGTCCTGTCCTCCGCCCGGCAATTCTCACCGCATTTCTCGGGTACATCCTTGTGATGTTCGGGTTGATGTTCGATCTTGGGAGACCTTGGAATATTTGGCATGTGATCATTATGTGGAACCCGCATTCTGTGATGTTTGAAGTCGGCTGGTGCGTCATACTCTATTCCACTGTCCTTGCACTTGAGTTCAGCCCAATTGTATTCGAGAAACTCAACTTTGAGCGTCCACAAAAAATTCTGCATACCATCACGATCCCGCTTGTGATTCTCGGCGTTATACTTTCAACCCTGCATCAGTCATCGCTCGGATCACTCTTCTTGATCATCCCGGAAAAAATTTATCCGCTGTGGTATTCATCCAACTTGCCGTATCTCTTTTTTACCTCTGCTGTGGCAGTAGGACCGGCAATGGTAATCATCGAATCTTTTCTCAGTTCCCGTGCCTTCCATCGGGAAATTGAGGTACATATTTTATCTCAAATCGCGAAAGTCACCGTTGTCGCGCTTGCGGTGTATCTCGTATTGAAGATAGAAGATATTAATAGCATGAAACTTTGGCACTATGTCTTTACGCCGAATTTCGAAGGGATGATGTATTGGGCAGAGATTGGCATGGGTGTGATTCTTCCGGCGGGTTTGCTTGTGAACAGGCGCGTCCGGACAAGCACCAAGGGATTGTTTATTTCGGCACTTCTTGTGGTTATGGGATTTGTTTTCAATCGACTCAATATTGCTATTACTGCAGTAGAACGCAGTTCAGGAGTCAATTATTTCCCTTCACTGACAGAGGTGTCGATCACGCTGATGATTGTTGCACTGGGATTTGCAATCTTCCGGCTAGCAGTCAAATATTTACCGATTTTGCCAGAACTTCACGAAGAGGAAAAGAAGCATGCAGCTCACGATGTTGTTACTTTTGTAGATGTTACGGCTCGCTAAACCGTACTCTTTGCAGTAGACCCCTAAGGGTTCATCATGGAAAATCAAGTATCATACAGTGTCATCCCCTCAGGCGAATTGCGGTGTGTCTGGATGGATGCAGGTATCGCCGGTTTCAAACTATGCGATCAAGAATTTCGCTGCGACTCTTGTGAATTCAACAAGAGTGTTACCCAGCAGCAAACCGAGAAGACTCTTTCTCTCTCTCAAGAAGACCGGGAACCTCTCTCGAACAATAAAGCTATAACTGCGGAGGGACTTTTCAGACGTACGTTGAAAAATAATCTAGACGGATTGCGCTCATTCGAAGTTCCTCATGATCGGATGTTTACTCGCAGCCATTTTTGGATCAAACAAAATGAGGCGGGTGAGTATCGAATCGGTATTAATCATATCATTGCAAATTTCTTTCGCCCCATACTCAACATCGTTATCTCAAAAGCTCCGATAAACATACATAAACACGATCCATTCTGTTGGATTATCTTGCCAAGCGGTGCAATAACACTGCGTTCACCGCTCGATGCAATCATTTCCAGATTCAACCCGGCGCTGCATCAGAAACCGAACTTGCTGAGTACTTCCCCGTTCGAAGAGGGGTGGATCATGGAGGTCTCGGCAAAATCAAAGGGTCTCAATGGGTTTATTTCATCGGTCGATTCGCGTCAACTTATGGAACGCATGCTCCACAATGTCGAACATTCGTTTACACAAGCTTTCCGGCATTTGCATCCCACTGCAGGAACGACTCTTTTCGATGGCGGCATCGGTTTGGACAATGTTGAGAGTATTCTCGGATCAAAAGTCTATTTGGGAGTGGTGAATCGGATACTGCACCTGCCGGCATAAATCCTTTTTTCTATTCTCCAAGCCCCTCATAATTGTCTTTTTTAGGAGGGGCTTTCTCTTTATTGAGACTTGAGCCACCTTTCTCCCCCTGATTGTTGAATAAATCAACTCCTCTCTAGTGTTATTAATTGGCACAAATCTTGCCAAAAAAGATGTATATTATTTCAACTTAGCCTATGAAATTCTTCCATCTACTTGGATTCCGATTATTCGTTGGTATCGCCGTTATTGTGCTGGTTGGCACGACTCTCTTTACTATGCTGCTTGTCGATTGGCAATCCGGAAAATATGTGGCTTCTGCCAAACAGTCTGCGACAAATATAAGTGATATCATCAGCCGCTCCACACGCTACAGCATGCTGCTCAATCGTCGTGAAGATATTTACGAAATTATAAATACCATCGGGAACGAACCGCGAATTGAACGGATTCGCATCATTAATAAGAAAGGGGTCGTTACCTTTTCGACACAGGAATCTGAGGTCGGAAAGAGTATTGATATGACCGCCGAAGCCTGCATCGGCTGCCACAATACAGGAAAGCCAGTGGTTCCCGAAAACGACCCGACGCTCACCCGTATCTTCGAATCGGCGAAAGGTTACCGAGTCATTGGTATCATCACCCCCATACGAAACGATCCAAAGTGTTCTACTGTCGATTGCCACGCCCACAGCTCCTCCCAAACAGTGTTGGGAATATTGGATGTGATGATTCCGCTTCAGGATGTCGATCAGAACATCGCACAGTTTGAACAGACTCAAACCTATGGCTCGCTTGCTTTGGTTGTTGTCCTTACGGGATTTGTTACCATCTTTATTTGGCGGATGGTAAATATCCCGGTGAAAAAACTCGCTATTGGCACTGAGGAAGTCGTGAAGGGCAACCTTGATCACCAGATTGACGTTCAGACCAGCGATGAAATTGGTTCGCTTGCAACATCGTTCAATCAAATGACTCAGGAGTTGAAGCGTGCGAGGCAAGAACTCACCGCTTGGACGCAAACACTCGAACAGCGAGTAGCTGAGAAAACGGAAGAACTTCGCCGCGCGCAAAAACATATGGTGCAAATCGAAAAAATGGTTTCACTGGGCACACTTGCAGCCACTGTTGCACATGAGTTGAACAATCCCCTGGAAGGTATCCTCACATACGCAAAGCTCTTGCGGAAGAAGTTAGAACGTGGTATTCCCTCCACGGAAGCCTCTCAGGAAATGGTCAGTGAACTGAACTTGATCGCCGATGAAACGGCCCGGTGCGGAAATATCGTTAAAAACCTCCTGCTCTTCTCGCGGGAAAAGGTGGGGGAGTACAAAGATTCCGATCTGCATTTTATTGTCGATCGAAGTCTGAAGCTTATCGATCATCATCTAAAAATGCACAACATTACAACGTCTGTCGATATGAGAGAAGAGGCTGTTATTCTTTATTGCGATGCACATCAACTCGAAGAAGCCTTACTCGCACTAGAGATCAATGCGGTGGAAGCTATGCCGGGAGGCGGTTCTTTCCGGATCGCTGTAAAAGAACTTGATAATCTGAACGACGTCCAGATCGCTATCAGTGACACAGGTACCGGCATTAAAGAAGAAGATATGCCCCACATCTTTGAACCATTCTATACAACAAAAAAAGACGGTAAAGGAACCGGACTCGGTCTTTCGGTTGTCTACGGCATCATTGAGCGTCACGGTGGATCCATTGCTGTGGACTCGAAACCCGGAAGGGGAACAACATTTATCATTACTCTTCCGCGTCAGGCATTGCCCAAGAAACAAGCATGATACAATGAAACGGAAATTCCCAAAAATTATAGTCCCAATAAACTCCAAATTCCAGTTGACAAACAGATATGATATTATTCTCTAGAGATCGATAGTTGTTTGGATTTTGGACTTTGATATTTCTTATTTCATCAAGACTAAGCAGAGGCATATTGTATGGCTGAAAAGAAATCTGCACCCCAGAGCATCCTCGTTGTCGATGACGAACTCATTGTACGCGAATCACTCACGAAATGGTTCCGCCAGGACGGTTACCGCGTTGAATCAGCAGAAGATGCGAATCATGCAATAAAGCTCATGAGCGATGGTCCATGGGATCTGGCGCTGCTTGACATCAAGATGCCCGGTATGAGCGGACTTGAACTTCAAAAGCGATTGAAGGAAATCGATAAGAACACCTCGGTCATTATGATCACCGCTTTCGCTTCCGTTGAAAGCGCCGTGCAAGCGCTCAAAGAAGGTGCGTTCGACTACGTGACAAAGCCCATTGATCCGGATCATCTCTCCCACCTTGTTGCCAATGCCTTGAAGCACAAAAATCTCGTGGAGGAAAATGTTCTTCTGCGGGAACAGATTTCCGATATAGCGAAAACAAATGAGATCGTCGGTGAAAGTCAGCAGATACAAAAAGTTGTTGAGCTGGCAAAGACTGTCGCCCAGACAGATACGACCGTAATGCTTCGAGGTGAGAGCGGGACAGGAAAGGAGCTTGTCGCAAGAGCACTTCACGCGAACAGCCATCGCCGCTATTTCCCCATCATAGCCGTCAATTGCGGTGCAATGGCAGAGAGTCTCTTGGAAAGCGAACTCTTTGGCCATGAAAAAGGCGCCTTTACCGGTGCACAATTTCGACGGAAGGGAAAATTCGAATTAGCTGATGGCGGAACAATTTTCCTTGACGAAATTGGTACGATCAGCCAGAAAATGCAGGTTCAGCTGTTGCGCGTCATCGAAACCAAGCAATTTACCCGTGTGGGCGGGAATGAGGTTATTTCAAGCGATTTCCGTGTTATATGCGCTACGAATCGCGATCTTGAGGCTGCGGTGAAGGAAGGATCGTTCCGCGAGGATTTGTACTATCGCCTGAATGTCTTCACGGTCTCTATTCCCCCCTTACGCGAACGTCGTTCGGACATCCCCCTTCTGGCAGAATATTTCCGCCAGAAGTATGCAAATATTATGCACAGAGCTGTCACCGAGATCACCCCCAGCGCGCTGGATATTATGGTCCAGTACGATTGGCCGGGCAACGTGCGTGAGCTGGAAAACGTGATGGAACGCGCGATGGTGCTCGCCTCGCCGCCGGCCATTCAGCACACAGACCTGCCGTTCCAGCTTGCATCAAAAGCGCATGGCCTGCAGGCAGATTCGCTTGCAGCGATCGAACGGGCACACGTGGAAATGATCCTCCATCGGACCGGCTGGAATATTTCCCGGTCAGCGGATATTCTCGACATCGATCGAGTTACTCTCTATAATAAAATTGCGAAGTACGGCCTCAAGAGACCGTAAGCATGTCCTCCATTCTCATCGTCCCGATACGACCGGTCGATCATGCAGAATTGACGGCGCTTGTTCAACCGCTCTCGAACGCGTTCGATCTTCCTGTTTCTATTGAAGAATCGAACTACCTCGACCCCTCGTTCGCGTTCGATACATACCGCAACCAATTCAACTCTACAGCAATCATTTCCAATCTGATCGATCGATTCTCCTCGCACCCCGGGAAAATCATCGGTATCACAGCCGTTGATCTCTTTGTACCAGTACTGACATACGTTTTCGGAGAAGCACAATTAGACGGACAGGCTTCCGTACTGTCGATCTATAGATTGAGAGAGGAATTATATGGCTTGGAACCGAATCCGAAATTAGAGCAGGTTCGATTATTGAAGGAAGCCATCCACGAACTCGGCCACACGTTCGGCCTTATCCATTGCCATATACAGCAATGCGTCATGCACTCATCGACATCTGCTGAAGAAATTGATGTGAAGGAAAAAAACTTCTGTAGAGAATGTGAAGAGACGGTGAGAGCCGCCATACCCAATTCCTAAACAGCTTCGCGAATCTCAGAGCTTAGATTTCGTTCAATCAGCCACCATATAATTTAATACGCCACAACTTCTGCTTTTCCCTGATTCAAAAACAACTTGGCGCTCCTTGGCAATATTTGAGGTTAGATTCGATCCGCAAAGCACCCAAAGAGACGCGAAAAGATTCCTGTCTTTGGATTTTCAGTGTGAAAATGAGTCGCTAGTGTTTATGCAAGTCTTTATGCATGATCTTCCGTGTCTCATGGAGACGGTCATCTGCCGGAAGATCGATGAGCGTACGGTTCATATTTTCGTCATGTTCCTGTGCCAGGATACTCGCAACATATTCAATAATACTCGTTGGGAAAATACCGCTTCGCTCGTACAAACTGCGTTTTTCCACAATTAACCGGGAAGATTCTACACAGCTTGTGGGCAACGCAACCAGTGAGTTTAAGAGCTTCCCGTCTTTAAAAATGTTTCCTGAGACATACACTTTTTCTGCGGCTGCCACCGACTCCTCATGGGTCATTCCCCACTCTGCAGCCATTGTAATACCGGCCAGCAGAAGATGGACAATAGCGCTCCCATCGGGACTGCGCAGTTCAACTGTCTGTCGTCCTTCATCCTGTGATAATTGCGATGTTTCCTGCGGATTAAGACGTTGAGCGAGATTATTCAAATTGGACCAGCCGAGCGGCACACGGATCATTGCGCTTCGATTCATATCACTCCAGCAGACGCGCGTTGGGGCTTCTTGATTGGGCACCAAACGTAGGTACGCCGAGGAAACAGTGTTGCCAAATGCTGTGAGTGAATCTGCATAGGCGCACAACCCGCCAATCACCTGTTTCGCTGTCCTGGAAAGTTTACCGTTTGGATCGGTCATCATGTTCTTACCGTCTTTCATCACCTCCACATGCACATGGAAGCCATTCCCTGCAACTCCTTCTTCAAGTTTCGGTGTAAACGTGGCAACATTGCCATGGCGGAAGGCCACATTGCGGATTAACCAGCGTGCAAGAACAAGATAATCTCCCATATCTTCAACGGGTGCTGGAAGAAATTCGATCTCCAATTGCTCTGCCTGCTTGTCTTTGATTTCATCAAGATCGCTACGGACACTTGGCACATATCCCACTTCCCCATGAGCATATTTTATGGAACCGGTGATCTGTGCGATGTAGCGTACCATCTCATCAAGAACGAGACCGCTTTTGAGAAATGGTCCGGAGGAATGGTAACCGCGTTGTTTCTTGGAAAGGAAAATGCGCGACGTGGGTTCGCTCAGAAGAAAAAACTCTAATTCGCCCATCGCATAGAGATCTGCCCCAGTGCTCTTTCGAAAGAGCGCACTTGCTTTGTGTAAAATTGTGTCGAGTGCAAAGGGTGCGAGGGTTCCGTCACGGACGAGATAACGACACGTAAAATCGAGGCTACCCTCATCAAAAGGATTCAGAAATGCTGACTTATACACGGGCACAACGTAGAGATCTGAGAGTGCTGTATCGATCATTCCACTGAAGAGCGATGAACCGTCTACCCGTTCACCATCTGCGAGAACCCGTTCTGCCTGTTTGCGATTAGCAATAGGAATTTTCAATTCCTTATACTTGCCATCTAGGGCAGTATAATGAAACGTAATCCGCTCAATGTGTTTTGCCTCGATAACTTTAATAAGATCTTCGCGGCAAAATTCTTCTCGCGGTTTGTTGAGCAGTAATGAGAGCGGATTGGTGAGAGCATACTGGCTATTCATAGCTAAGCCTCATTGTGGCGTGTACTTCAAACGATCGAAGAAATATTTTTAGTGGTGAAATGATACTAAGAAATGTGAGGAGAAGCAAAAAAAGAAACAATGATAAAGGAATTTTAAGAAGAATTCTTCTTCAGTCAGACTTCATAATCAACAACCCGTCGTTCGGTACGCACATTTTGGAGGAATTCTTTTACTTTTCTATGAAGCGGGTGATTCTGATACACTTCCAGGGACTCGCGAGAAGAGAATTCGGTATAAAGGGAAATATCCGAGGCTGCGTCGCTTGTTTCGAAATTCAATCCGACCTCCAGCGTCACCATCCCGGGTATCTTTCCCCTCATATCTTCCAGCATTGCTTTGACCTTCAGAACGTTTTGCTCCTTGGTGACTCCTTCAGCGAAGTCTTTCAATTTCCAGAATACGATATGCTTGATCATATCTTCGATTCCCTACTACTTGAAAATACACGGTAGCGCTTGAGATTAGTCGAATTTACTGATCGACTTCTTTAAGCACAAGTGCAAGGATGGATTCTAACTTTGATAAGAGTCGAGGACTGAGTTCCATTGACGGCTGGTTAATTACGGCGGGAACTATTCCTAAAATACTTATCACCGGTGTAGGTGTCTGAATCTGGAGGACATCCAGCAATTCGCGCAGGCCGGCATGATGTGCGGAGAGAGGTGCTTTCCATTGTAGTTGAAGTTCTTGAGGTGTAGCACGGACGACACTTCCCGGTTGAGTATCAGCAAGCATTGCGTCGATGATAATGATTTTCTTCTTGTTGCGGCAAAGGGAGACGAGTTCGAAGCCTCCGGTTCCTCCATCGATGACCTCCACATGGGGAGGAAGATGCATCTTCTGCAAACGGTGCACCACATGGATGCCTACGCCTTCATCACCAAGTAAAAGGTTACCAACGCCGAGAATAAGACAGGAATGATCATCCATACGAAGAACCTGCAGAGGTGGGGTTCAAGATCTACAGGCGAATGCCCACCTCTGCGATGACAATTTACAGAATCCGGAATTCTTTTACTGACTTACCCGGTTCGAGAATATGGATGGCACAGGCGATGCACGGATCGAATGACCGAACAATGCGCGCAAGAGCAAAAGGATTTTCTGAATCCTCTACTACCGTACCCATCATAGCAAGCTCCATGGGGCCCGGCTGTCCTTTATCGTCTTGCGGTGAAGCATTCCATGTTGTCGGAACGACGGCTTGATACCGAGCGATCTTGCCATTCTTTATACTGATCCAATGACTGAGCGCTCCTCGTGCCGCGGACCACAATCCCATACCTTCAGCCGTTTCGGGAATTTTATGGTCGGTGCAGACTGGCTCTTCCAACTTGATCTGCATAATCATTTGTTCGAGTTCGTCTGCGATGACTTTGCATTCAATCACCCTGCTCAGATGCCTGCCCATCACCGAATAGAGAGCCTCCGGACCAACCTGGAGCCTCGCCAGTGCATCATCGACAAGTTGGACGATCTTTGGATTCGACTTCGTCTGATACGCTAACGCGATGCGTGCCAGCGGACCCACTTCGTACGCTTTGCTATCGTAGCGCGGCGCCTTAAGCCAACTATAAGCATTCGATTTATCCGGATTGGGGAGAGTTTCGCCTTTGCTCGGATGGAGATGACTTGATGAATCATACCAGGATGACATCACGTCTTCGGTGATCTTCTTCGTATCGACGGATTCAGCTTTTCCGTCTATTATTCTTCCCATCGGGATGAAACGTTTGCGTTTTGTGACATCCGGCTCATTGTCAAGATCAAATAATCCAAAGGTAAGAAACCGTTTGCCTCCCATGCCAATTTGAAAGTAATCCCGGTAGATTTCGCCAATCGTGATGACATCCGGCAGATAAACCGTATCGATAAACTCCCGGAGTTCCTTCAGACGCCAGAGGGATGTGGTGATATTATCAATACGTGGGCGAATCGACACCCCGCCGGGAACGATGGATGCCATGTGGGGCATTTTTCCGGACCAGATCGCGCACAATTCATGCGCCTTCAACCGCATCTGATATGCCTGGACGTAATGATTGATGAGGGCTTCATGCACTTGTGTTGGAACACGGTAGTCGGCTTCATAACGCGGAATAAATGGTGGAACATCAGGTCCACGGAAAAAGTCGAGTGAAGCAAGATGATAAAAGTGCAGGATGTGTGATTGAATGCTATTAGCACCTTGCATGATGTTCCGTATTATCCTGCCGTTCGCTGGCGGCATAATTCCAAATGCATTTTCTAATGCCTGCGATGAAGCGATGGCATGAGGAGTCGGACACACGCCGCAAAAACGCTGCGTGATTTGAATTGCATCTACCGGATTTCGGTTGATGAGGATTTGTTCAAAACCGCGGTACAATGTGCCACCGACTTTTGCCTCAACCACCTTTTTGTTCTCAACGACTACTTCGATTTTGAGATGTCCTTCGATTCGAGTCATCGGATCGATATTGATTTTGGTTCTAATAGTATCCATGGCTCTCACCTCCTCTGATAAATTGGTGAATGAGCATCAGGGAATCCCTTTTCCGTGCACCCGATGCAAGGACCTCCAGCTGCAACGCACCAGTTTGTACTGCCATTCCATAACCGGATCGGGCAGTCGCCGTACGTAAATGGGCCCTTGCAGCCAAGTTCTAGTAAACAGCCTTCATCGCCAAACTTTGAAGCAAAGATACCATCGTCCATATAATCGCGATTGATGCAGTGGTTGTGGATGGAACGCGCGAAGAAAAGTTTAAGCCGGCCGTATTCATCGAGCTCCTTCGCCTGCGGCATACCATAAAGAAGAATTTTTGCTACCGTACCAATAAACCAATCCGGATGACAAGGGCATCCCGGAATATTGATAACAGGTGTAGCGATATTCAGCGTTTTATAAACATCGGTAACACCCATGCTGCCGCTTGGATTAGGAGCGGCAGAGGGTAATCCACCATATGCAGCACAAGTTCCGACGGTGAGTGTTGCCATGGCATTGCGGCCAAGGAGATCTATCCAATCGAACATCGTCATGGGTTTTCCTTCCTTTTCGCCGATCCATCCATAGATGCCTTTTTCCTTTGTTGGAATTGCGCCTTCAACGACGAGAATGTATTTCCCCTTGAATTTTTCTGCAGTTTCACGTGCTGTGTCGGTGGAAAGTGAACCGGTGGCAGCCATCAGTGTGCCGTGATACATGAGTTTGAGCTGATGCCCGGGAAGAACTTGTTCAAGAATTATATTTTTGATACTGGGATGGATAGTATTGATAACAGAAACTGAACATCCGCTGCACGTGGAAGCCTGAAGCCAGATAATGGGATATTCTTTCACTGCTTCTTCTAGAGCGCTTGCGAGCTTTGGAATGAATTCTTCTGTGAAACTCATGGCAGCTGGTGCAGCAACTGCCCAACGAATGAAATCCCTTCGAGAGAATCCGTGATTGAGCGACATAGAGTGACCCTTTCATATTCCAAAAACATATTCCAGTGGAAAACGGACTTGCCAACAGGAGATTTTAACGATACTTGAAGAACAATAGTGATCTTCTCAAGATTGGAGTCACCTCCTTTCAAAAGATCGTTTTCGAGACAACGCCGAAAAGGAAACGAGGACTAGCGTAATTGTTCAACGAACATGGGAAACGCAATTAAATTCTACCAACACTAAATATTTTTTCCCAATCAATCAATGAAAAATATCGTGTTGGTGAAATTAGGAAAGAATATTTTTTCCGCGGGGGATACTTGCTGAATAATGAAACGATTATTTTAAAATGTTGCTTAATCCGTTTACATGAAAATGAAAACACATTCAGTGTGGTTGATCGGATGCTATTTGCTTTACCAACTCCCAGGTTCGAGTAATATGACGTTCTGTGGTTGCAAGATTACCGATCGCAAGTCGGATTGTATATTTTCCATTGAGTTTGGTATGAGAAAGAAAGGCTTCTCCTGTTGCATTGAGACGATCGAGAATTTTTGTATTGAGTTGCTCTAGTGTTCCTTCCTCCGAGATGTTGTCTGGATGGAACCGGAAACAGACAACACTGAAAGGAACCGGTGCAAGTCGTTCAAAGTTCTTCTCGGCATCAACCCAGGAGGCAAACTCTTGTGCGAGCCGGCAATGTTCCCGAAGCCGCACAACAAGTCCTTCGACACCAAAGGAACGGATGATGAACCAGAGTTTCAATGCCCGGAATCGGCGGCCTAATTGTACACCCCAATCCATATAATTATTCACAGTGCTGTCGGATGTCTTGAGGTATTCCGGAACAAGACTAAAAGCCTGTTTCAGTATTTCAACGTGACGCGTCAGAAGCACACTGCAGTCCATAGGAGTGAATAACCATTTGTGCGGATTCGTAACGAAAGAATCTGCCCGGCCGCAGCCCTCAAGCACATATTGCATTTCGGGAACGATTGCTGCAACTCCGCCATAGGCAGCATCGACATGAAGCCAGATATTTTCTTTTTGGCAAATATCCGCAATTGCCGGCACAGGATCGATGCTGGTGGATGACGTTGTACCGATTGTTGCGACGGCAGCGAATGGAAGCCATCCGTCCTTTTTATCCTCCTTGATGGCAGAGGCGAGCAATTCAGGTTTCATTCGGAATTCTGCATCAGCCGGAATCTTTCGTACAGATTCCTGACCTGTACCAAGAACAATGGCGGCTTTATCGATAGATGAGTGTGCGTGCTCGGAACAAAAGAGACGCAGCCGCGGCAGATCGGTTCTTCCCGATAATCCATGTTCTCTAATGCGCTGGTGGAGAGATTCTCGTGCAGCTGTTAATGCGACAAGTGTGGAAACAGAGGCAGTGTCAGTAATAACACCATGAAATACAGGAGGTAAGCCAAGCATCTGTCGCAGCCAATCGGTTACTACTTCTTCGAGCTCTGTTGCGGAAGGGGAAGTCCGCCACAACATTCCATTGACATTCAATGCGGTGGCAAGCATCTCGCCAAGAATTCCAGGAGCGGAAGCACTGTTCGCAAAGTATGCAAAGAAGCCGGGGTGATTCCAATGAGTAATTCCCGGAAGAATGATATTGTTAAAATCCGATAGAATTGCTTCCATCTTCTCCGGTGATTTCGGCGGACTGGATGGTAACTGTTGCTTGATACTGCCGGGTTTTACCGAAGAAAGGACGGAATATTTTTCCGCATCCTTCAGATAATCGGCAATCCAGTCAACCAGTTCTTTGCCGGCTTTCCTAAATTCCTCAGGGTCCATTCCACCCACAGTTTGATCGTTGTTCATCATCGGCATGTACCTTGCGGTATCAAATATTATTTCACTTCCACGGGTAGCCCATCAGGATTGCCGGTATCGAGCACAATTTTCCATGAGCCATCCGGTTGTTTTTTCCAAATGGATGTATATGTGCCAGTTTTCTTTATTACGGTGCCTTCCTTCGTTTTCCATATACGTTCCCATCGTCCGACCGTATAACCCACAACGCCGGGAATCATCATTTCGGCCTTCACAGGATGCCAGCGCAATGTAAAATTCGAATCTTCGAAGACCGGTTCCATCTCGGCACGAATTGCTGCAAGTCCGGTTGTAGGTTGCGTCGTGTCACCCAGTATAGATCCATTCGGGGCGAAGTATGCGACCCAGCCATCAGCTCCCTTCTCGGCAGTTGCTCTATCAAATTCGCGGTCGAGTTGCATGAGGACTGCGGCTTCATCAGGTTTCTCTTGTGGATGGAGTTGTTTTATCCCAATTCCTATAAAGATAAGTGAGAATAGAAATCCCCGCGCGTGTATGCTTTTCATAAACGTAGCCATTAAAAGATCAGCATGTGAATAGCTCTATTCGTTCGATTCAATGATTATTCATGAAGAATCGGCCGATGCTACAACAGTCCTTTGAGTTTATTATACCCCACACGGCTGATAAGGAGTTTGGTGCCGTCCTTGAGAATCGCCATCCTGCTGTCTTTGGCATAGAGCTCGATGCGTGCGATCCTTTCGATGTTGATAATGTACGAGCGATGGACCCGTACAAATTTCGTGGAATCCAGATTCTTCTCCAGATTTGAGATTCGTTCCTGTTTTAAATGGGACTTGCTCTCTGATTTTATTGCTACATAATCATCTTGTGCTTCGATGTAATCAATCTTATCAACAGGAATAATATGTACTTTCGATCCGTCTTTTACAAGAATTCGTTCCAGGGGGGACACTTTCATTCCAGCGGCTGAGACAAGTTCCTGCACGGGCACAGATTTCCTCTTTCGCAAATGTCCTTCTGCATGTTCCAGCGCTTCGCTGAGACGATCCTTACTAAATGGTTTGAGCAGATAATCGACCGCATGGACTTCGAATGCTTTTACTGCGTATTGATTGTATGCGGTGGCAAAAATAATTGCCGGGGGATGTTCAAGAAGTTCCAAGACCTCAAAACCATTCAATTTGGGCATTTGAATGTCAAGAATAACGAGATCGGGATGTAAATCACTTATTGCTTTAACGGCATCAAAACCGTTAGCGCAATCGGCAAGAATCTCTATTTCTTTGTGTTCTGTGAGAAATTCACGCAGGACGAGCCTTGCCGGTTCTTCGTCATCAACGATGATAGTGCGGATGATATGTTTTGAAGACATAGGTTATTTTCTATGAACGGGAAAAGAGAGCGTTACTCGAAAGTACTCATTGCTTTCCTCAACATCCACTCGTGCATCATTTCCGTAGAGTGTTTCGAGACGTGTGCGGACATTTTTGAGTCCCAGTCCTATCCCCTTCCGTTTTGGCCGGTCTGGATCGACCGGATTTTCGACCTTGATCATCAACTTTTCGAAACACCTTTCACAGTGAATCCGAATTATTCCGCCTCCAACAAGATGTGCAATTCCATGACGGACTGCATTTTCCACAAGCGGCTGCAGAATGAGCGGGGGAACTGAAGTTTTCCCGCATTCCCCCTGCACATGGTGTTCCACAATAAGTCTGGTCCCGAAGCGGACTTGTTCAATAGTAAGGAAATCTGAAATAAGTGCCAGTTCATCACTGAGCGAAATGTGGCTGCGAGACCCCAGTTCCAGGCTTTTTCGAAAAAAATCTGCCAGCAGCAGTGTCATCGTTCTGGCTTTCGAGGGATCACTCCCCGTCAACGCACTGATGGAATTCAGGCTGTTGAAGAGAAAATGCGGGTCGATTTGCGCCCGTAAAGCACGGAGTTCTGCATCTTGCGTTAACAATTTTAATTCGAATGTCTGATTCTCTGCTTCACGCGAGTGTTCAAATCCAATGATAACATAATGCATGGAAGCGACAAGAAGAAAGATCAATACAAGGACGCTAAAAATTCCTGCTATCCATGGTTCATAGAGCGGTGCGATGGAGGAAGCAATATGCAAGGAATCGATCACCTGTATCCAGCTGTATCCCAGAGCAAGTTCGACTCCGGCAGCAATGCATGCAGCGACAACAAACAATGAGAGAAGATTGTACCACGCAGTGGTTTTAATAGGAAAAATACGGCACAGGTAATACGAAGAAAGACACATGAAAGCAAAGAAAAGATTGAGAGGAATATCAGACAACAGGAACGCTCCCCACTGATTCGAATAAGGGAAAATAAATGGAATCTCAATCAGCAATCCGATGAACAACCAGACAACAAGATAGAGGGAGAGCGTTCGCCTATTTGAAAGAATCGGATGCACGCCTAGTTCTTGATCTCAACGCCGCCCATCATTGCGGTTCCTTTGACAATAAGCCGCTTGGTAACTTCCTTCGGAGGACGTGTTTTATCTTCATATCCTCCCATAAATGGTACGCCCTCAATGATCACCAGCCAATCTTCCGGTACACGCATTTCGACACCCCCCATCAATGCAAAGACATCGATAACGGCCTCCCCTTTTATAGAGGCATCTCGCAGATCGACTTCGAGGCCGCCCATGATTGCGGTGAGCTCTCCGCCTTTAAATTCTTGCGAATTATTGGTGCGCCGGAATCCACCCATAATAGCGATAGCTTTGATATACGCATTCATGTCAGCCCCTTCACCATGATGAGCAGAAAAGGCTATTTCTCTATGGAATAATGTACTTTTCCAGATCATCATCCCTCCAACAAAGACAAGAATGAGCGGCCAGTAATCCCAGAGGTTAAAATGAAAAAAGTAGAGCCGATCCAGAAGCCATGCGGTACCGACAAACATCAAAATGATTCCCCAGATGCGCCCGGATGCATTTTGAGATTGAAGAAGATAGGCGAGACCGATAACGATCAGGAGACCGGGCCACAGGCGTAAATATTCATGGGGATCGATGATATCCAAATTGCCCAGAAGGAAGAGAATGCCAATAAGGATGATCCCTAAACCCAGAATAAGTCTGGGAGCGAAAAATGAATTGTGTCTAGTTTCCATGGCAATGATCCTTTAAGATCCGATCATGTGAAGGATAAGCAGATTTCCAAAGCATACCTATACCAACTCCAATGAGCAGAATCGGCCATGAATTATAATACCGAAGGCCAAAAATGTGCAACTCTGAAACAAACAGCCATGATCCTATGAACAGCAGCCAGAATGCTTTGCGGTATTCCCAGGCAAATTGAGCATCCATCAAACGGCCAAGACCAATTGCAATAACAATAAGAGGCCAGTAATGCCATACAGGTCCGGTGTTGAGAATATCGAATTTATCGAGCATCAAAGCAACACCGGCAGCGAGGATAAAGAGTCCGACTCCGAGCTGTCCATACATCCGTTGATTGTTGTGTTCCATAAAACCCTCCTCAGTTGATTTTGTTCTATGCTATGATACCTGAAAATTGGAGGATTGTTACGGAGATTTCGGCGAGCGGGGGAAGTATCTCGGCAAGCAGCGAGAAAGAGCGGAAATTACTCTTTCGAATCTCTTAGAAATCAGTGTTTTTCACTCTTCTTTTTGCGAAAGAGAGCCAGACCGCCAAATCCAGCGATCACCGCAATATAGAATCCGAAATCATACCACCAACCAGTATTGTTTGTTTCATAGATTCGAACCGAAGGGTTGAAGATACTGACAATAAGCGACAGCGGTGCGATCCAACCATGCCAAATCCCCATCAAGAATCCAGCAGGAATACCTTTGGTGCTATTTCCACTTTGAGGAAAGCAGCCAAAAGTACTGAAGACAACCAACGAAACAAGTAAGACAACAATGATCTGTTTTTTCATAATCACTCCATCAATTCAAACATTTGTATTCCTTCATCTTCATTCAGGCGCTTTCATGCCAAATTGCGACCATTCCTCGAGTGATGGGCCATAGATTCCCGGTACTTTCAGCCCTGCTTGACGCATCAGCACTGTCATTTGTGAGCGATGATGTATTTGGTGTTTCACAAGCGAAGCAAGCGCTGCGGCACGTGTCCATTGTTCACCATACATATCAATGAGTTCTGAAAGCATCGCATCTGTCCAAGTTCTCTTCACCTCTGCTGCGACCGAAGCACCGGCTTTTTCATATGCGGATACAATATCTGCAGTGTGCTCGGGAACAACGGTATCTTCCGGGGGTGCGGTAATATTCAATCCGGCTTTGGCTCCCATTTCACCGAGGGTGAGAACGATATGCCATGCAAGAAATCCAAGTGAACGTCCCTCGGGAGTAATTTTTTGACCGAGAGAGGTGTCGATGAGAGTGCGGAAGACTTTCATTGTTGACTCGTTCTCATATGTCCAGTCATTGAGAAAATCTTTAATAGTGTGATACATGGTTTAGCCTCTTGAATAATAAATTAGTCCTATGTGTTTTCTTCTCTCAGCTTTCTGTGTCGCTCAATCCAATAAGCCCACACGATAAAAAGCCACTGAGCAAATCCGGTGATCGCTACAATGTTCATGTTCGGCGGCGGGGGTGATGTAATATTGCCGATATATGAAACTAGGAAGAGAACGATCAAACTCCAAAATGCATAATTCCCGATACGATCGACCGCCTTTGTTGTTCTCAAGTAGAAATATATAGCGGCAATAAAAAGAGAACCTTCAACGCAGATTGTTCCGATAATCGAATTCCACAAACCAAGTCCTACAACAGTATTGATACCTGGTGCAATCGGAAGATCGGGCCTATGCGATAAAAAATCGAGGAACCAATGGCTGAAAACAACAGAACCGACAATACAAGCATTGCGCCAGTTGCGTTTTACAACAAAATAGATTCCAGCTATTATGAATGACCATCCAAGACTCGTCAGCATACTGTGTGAGATGGGATAGTCGTAAAAATCGAATGGAGTAAACGCGGTATCTCCCGGAACGATTCGGGCATGTTCAAGGCCCAGGAGCAGAAAAAGAGGCCAGAGAAGATCAAGGAATTGAGATGCAAAAAAGAGTGTTCCGAGATTTACTTCACGGGCGGCTTTCTTTGCCCCAAGGGCAATCGCATAATGACCGATGAACATAGTCTCTCCGATTGAGTTGTCACTCCAGATTCATTTCCTTTTCATCCCCGGCAGAATCGATGTCATCGTTCCCGCCTGGAAAATCGATCTCCATTCTTGTCTTCGAATACCGTTCAATAATGGATTTTGCACCCTGATCGCCGTTCAGTGATAGCAACTCCGGAAAGATCTGCCGGTCGAACAAGGAAGGCACTCCGACGGTTCCGGCATACCTGCTTGTTACAAGAGGTGCTCGAGTGTCAATATAAGTTTCGATAATCTTGTTTATAAAGACGGTCGATAATTTTGGCTGATCGCAAAGAAGAATAACCGCTGCTTCGGTTCTCTCGCTCAATGATTTCACCCCAGCACAAAGAGAAGTGCTTAGTCCTTCCTGCCATTGATGATTTTCAATAATACGGACAGGAAGATTTATCAACTCGGCCTTCATGCGTTCCGATTCATACCCGAGGACAACATGAACCGTTTCAGCAATAGACTTCGATGCCATCTCAGCAGTTTTTCGGAGAAGGGTAACTCCATTCAGAGATAATAATTGTTTCGGTCGTCCAAGTCTTGTCGAAGCGCCAGCGGCAAGAAGAACAATTGCAATATGAGGCACTGAGGACATAGGTACGAGAAGGAGGACCTCTTCCTTACCCTCCGCAGAAAAGGAGGGTAAGGGAAAAGAGAGGTCTGGACGTTTACTTCTTCATCCTTGTGAGGATTTTTTCCATGTCATCCATAACACGATTCATTTTTTTCATGGTCAGCTCGAACGGTTCAGAGGTTGTCATATCAACACCGGCCGTCTTCAGCAGGTTGATAGGATAGTCCGATCCGCCGGAAGAAAGGAATTTAATATATTTCTTTGTCGATTCTTTGTTGCCCCCTAAAGTCCATTCAGATAATGCTGCTGATGCAGTATACGCTGTTGCGTACTGGTAGACATAAAAATTATAATAGAAATGAGGAATATACATCCATTCTGCTTTGATCTCATCGTCCACAATGCAGATTTCCTGATCGTGGCCGTAATATTTTTTCACAATCTCTTCATAGACCTTATTCAATACATCGCCTGTTAATGGTTCCCCTTTTTCTGCCATTTCGTGGATACGTAATTCATATTCCGCAAACTGCGTCTGCCGGAAGACGGTCCCTTTGATGCCCTCAAGATAGCTGCCAAGCAAAGAAAGCCGGACATTATCATCTTTGATCTGTTTCAACATGTAATCGATGAGAAGCGCTTCATTGAAGGTTGATGCAACTTCTGCCACAAATATGGGATAATCGGAAGTTGCATACGGTTGATTCGTGTTGGAAAAATAGCTGTGCATCGTATGGCCGAGCTCATGCGCCACTGTGCTCATATCATCGTATTTTCCGTTATAGTTAAGCAAGATATATGGATGTACATCGTATGCAGAACCGTTGGAGTATGCACCGGAGCGTTTTCCTTCAGTCGGATAGACATCCATCCATCGGCTGCTGAAGGCTTTACTGACGGTCGCAACATAGTCACTGCCTAACGGCTTTAATGCTGCAAGAATATTTTTCTGCGATTCCTCAAACGTGTACTTCAAATCGACATTGGCGAGGAGCGGGGCATAGAGATCGTAATAGTGCAGCTGATCCACGCCAAGAATACGCTGCCGGAGTTTCAAATACCGGTGGAACGTGCTCAGGTTCTTGTTCACGTTATCGATGAGACTGCTATATACCTGCACGGGTACATTATTCGCATCAAGCGCACTTTCCAGGCAAGAATTATACTTGCGCGCGTTCTTGTAAAACAAATCTTTCTTCACTTGTGCGTTCAATTGCGTCCCGAAAGTCCTCCGATAATCATTCAGCTTGCCCATAAATGCTGCAAAGACCTTCTTACGATCTTCGCGGTTTGCAGAAGTGCGCTGCAGCGCAAATCCGGAAGCATCCAGCTTTACGACTTTTCCGTCCGCGAGTGTGACCTCGGGATATGGGAAGTCGGCATTGGCGAAAATCCCACGGATACTGGAAGCAGCATCCGACATCAAACCGGCGTCCGCAATAATCTTCTCTTCCCCCTCACTGCCGGTATGTGCCTTTCTGCGAAGGATATCATCTAAATAATGTCGATAAATTTCGAGTTTCTTCTCCGTTTTCAGAAACGATTGGACTGTTGCGGGATCGATCTTTAAAATTTCCGGTTCAATAAATGCTGCCGTTGCGTTGAACGCCGCACCAAGTTGGCTCATTTCCTGCTGCATTCCTAAGTACGATTGTACTTTCGTGTCTTGATCCAGACTCATGCTGGCATAGGAATACAGACGCGAAAATTCCTTATTCAGTTCTGTGACAAGATCGAGACACCCTAACATCTGCTGAGCAGATGATCCGAGTGTTCCCTTATATTTCCCCAGTGCAGGAATTGTCATACTTCTTTCAGACGCCGGATTGGCGTCTGTCAGTCTTTGTTTAGCATCTTTCCATGCCGCATCGGAGGGATAGATGTCGGCAAGGTTCCATTTGTATTGGTCCGGAATTTTTTGATCGGTCTCGCTCCTGTGCGACAGCGGTGTCGGGGAATGAGAGTGCCAGTCCAAGAAGCGGCACAGCGAATTTTGCAAAAGGATGCATGATTTCACCTTGATAGATATGGGACATGATGAGTTACCATCTCAATTGGATTGAGTGCTATTTATTATTCCCAATGTACGGGATGGAAAGGACGGAGGCAATAAGGTGATCAATGTTTTTCCAGGATGTTGTTTGTTTTCTCACTTCTTGCTTGTCCTCTCGAATTTGGGTAGATTTTATCAGAAATGCGTATCGCTGACGACAAAATTGATGAAGTCCGAAATGCCAATGATATTGTCGATGTCATTGCCGCATATGTACGGCTGAAGAAACGCGGAAAAAATTATCTCGGTCTTTGTCCATTCCATACCGAGAAAACTCCCTCATTCACCGTCAGTGCCGAAAAACAGATGTATCACTGCTTTGGCTGCGGCAAGGGGGGGAATATCTTCACGTTTTTAATGGAGATAGATAAAATCTCGTTTGTTGAGGCGGTTCGTTCCCTTGCATTGAAAGCCGGTATTCTCCTTCCGGAAGAGAGCAAGCCCATAACGGAAGAGCAGACCGAATTTGAGAATTACTATGCAATCTGCCGTTTTGCCGGCATGCACTTCTTTCGAAACCTTACAGAGTCAGAGGAAGGGAAAGATGCACTCAAGTACTTTTACAAGCGCGGATTTACAGATGAAACCATCCGCACGTTTGGCCTCGGCTATTCATTGAACTCATGGGATGATTTTGTCACCAGGGCTCAGGCCGAAGGATTTAAAGCCGAGGATATCGCAAAGATCGGTCTAGCCCGGGTTCGGGAAGATGGTTCGCTGTATGACTATTTTCGCGGACGCGCGATGTTCCCGATTTTTTCCACCCAGGGCCGTGTCATCGGCTTCGGCGCACGCAAGATGCGGGAAGACGATCCCATCGCCGGCAAGTATATCAATTCACCTGAGACCCCCATCTACAATAAAAGCCGTGTGCTCTACGGGCTCTTTCATTCAAAAGAATTCATCCGCCAGGAAGATGATGTTCTGATGGTCGAAGGATATGCGGATCTGATCTCGCTGTATCAAGCAGGAATTCATAACGTGGTGGCATCAAGCGGTACTGCTCTGACAGAAGAACAACTCGTACTCATCAACCGTTATTCCAAGAACCTGACACTCGTCTATGATGCTGATACTGCCGGTTCCAGCGCTACCGTACGCGGTATCGACCTCGCGTTGGAACGCGATCTGAATGTCCGAATCGTTGAATTACCGGAGGGGGAAGATCCGGACTCTTTTATAGTGAACCATGGCGGCAGCGGATTCCGAGAACGGCTTTCTCAGGCTGTTTCCTTTATTGATTTCAAAGCCAAACAATTCCAGAGAGCAGGAGCCTTTGCCACTGTGGAAGGCAAAACTCACGCAGTACGCTCGATCGTTCAATCCATCGCCAGAATGAAGGATGAATTAAAACGAAATTTCTACGTCAAGGATGTCGCAGAGAAGTACGATGTGTACGAAAGTCTTCTCTTCCGTGAACTCGAGCAGACAATAGCACAAGAAAAACGTACGACTCGATCCGAGGTTTTTACAAAACCCTCCCCCACATACAAACCCGCAGCAGAGAAACCCGCTGGATCTGAAAAGAAATCAAGCCCTCCAGAAGAACGCGATATCCTGAAATTGATCCTTGATGGAAATACCGACGTAATTCGTTATATTCTTTCACATATTTCGCTTCTCCAATTCACTGATGAACGCATGAAGAGGTTGGCGCAATACATCCTGGATGTCTACGATGAACGCGGTATAATCGACGCACCGGCAATTATCAGTGATCTGACTGAACCGGATTTGAAAGATCTCATGAGCGATCTTGTCTTAAGCCGTTACGAGTTGAGTCATGGATGGCAGGATATGGAGAAAGAGATCGATGAACCAGACCCGATGATGATCGCTCGCGATGCTGTCATCACAATCCGGCGCAAGGCGATACAAAAAGACATGGAAGAAAATCAAAAGGCATTGAAAGAAGCAAGTATGCAGCGGATGGATGCGACCCCTTTTCTCCTGCGGCAGCAGGAATTACTGCAGATGTTAAAACAACTCGATGTCATGAGAACCTAAATATGGAAAAAAGAATATGCAGAGAAAAACCCCATTAATGATTCACATCGTGCCAGGCAAATGCGACTACTGCGGCTGCTGCGTTGGAGTGTGTCCGGAAGATGCCATTGAATTGATGGAATCACGCATTTCCATTATCGACGAACGATGCACAAATTGCTGCAAATGCGTTTGGGCATGCCCATGGGAAGTGATCCAGTTTCATCGAGAGGGAGTGGAACAGCTGGCAACAATTCAACCCATGTATTTGAATGAGCAGGAACAATGAAAGAACAATATGATATCATCGTGGTTGGCGCAGGTCCGGCCGGTTCGACAACGGCGCGATTTGCCGCTGCTGGAGGTGCTTCCGTCTTGATGCTGGAAAAGGACCGCGATGTCGGTTATCCGGTTCGCTGCGGCGAAGCAGTCAGTCATGAAGGAGTGGTTCAGTTTATCCAGCCGGACCCGAAATGGATCGCGGCGACGGTCACCAGGTTTCGGCTTGTAGCTCCCAACGGGAAATCCGTCGTCCCACGGCTTGACGGTGCCGGCTATGTACTCGAGCGGCGTTTGTTTGACTATGAGATCGCTAAGCTGGCGGCCTATGAAGGTGCGGAGGTCGTTACCAAAGCGTATGTCTATGATCTCCTGAAAGATGACAACGGAAAAACCGTGGGTGTGAAGGCACTCATCAAAGATAAACCGGCTGAGATACGTTCTACCATTGTTATTGGTGCTGATGGAGTTGAATCGCGTGTCGGCAAGTGGGCAGGCATCGATACAACCTGCCATATCCATGACATGGAAAGTTGCGCACAGATGACGATTGCCGGAATTGAAATGGAGCAGGACTGTCTCGAATTTTATTTTGGCGACGCAACATCTCCCAGCGGTTATCTGTGGGTGTTTCCCAAAGGAAAGGGAACAGCGAATGTCGGTATCGGGATCAATGTCGAAGAAGCAAAAAAGAAATCCGCTATACGCTATTTGCAGGAATTTATTGATCGTAAATTCCCGCATGCCGCAGTGCTCACCCACATTGCCGGCGGTGTTCCCTGTGCAAAGACGTGCGATACACTGGTCAAGAACAATGTTATGCTGGTTGGCGATGCCGGCCATCAGGTCAATCCGGTCTCCGGCGGCGGCATCATCAGCGGAATGATCGGCGGGATGATCGCCGGACAAATCGCTGCTGAAGCTCTAACCATGAACGATCTTTCGTATTTAACGGAATACGAGAAACGGTGGCAGAAACGACTTGGATGGCGGCATGAGGTGTTTTATAATATCAAGGAAGCGATATCAGGTTTTTCGGATGAGACACTGAACAACATCGCTGACAGTGCTCTCAAACTCCCGGAGGAAAAACGAACTCTGGGAGGTATTTTCCGTTCGGCATTATGGAATCAACCGTCGATGCTGATGGAGGTAGCAAAAGTGTTTATCTCCTAGTGGTTGAGTGACAAATAAAAAGGTACCACCCTTTTAGCGGTAAAATTGTTAT